>CAZFEV010000021.1:0-44518 GCA_964517835.1 uncultured Flavobacteriaceae bacterium
AATAAAGGATAAGGTTGTGCACTTTGAGCGATAAGGACACTAAAGGTACTGTCTATATTTGTGTACATAGAATTGTAACTTTCCTTATCTTCTGCATTTGAGGTATGGCTATTCCATAAACCATATACACCTCCTACTTCTCTTATAGCTTGCTCTACTTCATTTTTAAAATTCTCTTTGTTCTTCTGATATTGTTTTTCTACCGTACTAATTTGTAAACCAAGCATTAGACCAGCCGGTAAAGCAATGAGTACTATAATTATGTAGTAAACAGATTTTTTCATACTTAAATATATATAAGAATCTAAGATTAACTCAATCCTTTAAGCTTTCTTTTAGCTTTTTAAGTTTTCCTTTAGTTTATAGTATCTGAAACGAATACATCTAAATAAAATTTAAGTTTTAATTAAATCAATTTTGAACTTTCATTAATTAACAGATGATTGAAATAGGCGTCTCTTTGTTGTGTTAACACATGTAAGTCTAATCAAACTTAGTTTGAAAGATATAAATCTTAAAAATCATTTAATAAGCACATGAAAAAAAAGCTAATCACAGTTTTACTCGCTATTCTTCTTTTTCTCATAGGTGGTTTTATAGGGTTTTATGTTTTACCAAACTATTTTTAAAACATTCAATCATGAAAAAACTAAAATTAATATGCATTCAATTGCTAATTTTCACATCATTTATTTCAATAGCTCAAAATAAAATTGAGGTTAATAAAGCAGACGATTTACCAAGACGTTCTGTAACGCTTAATGGCACAGCTGTTGATATCGTTAACGATAATGAACAATTACTGAGGCTGACAAATGAGCTCATTAAAAATTTAGAGGAGGATTTAGATACATACCAAATTAATGATAAAGCTTCATTGAAGAGTTACTATATCAGCCTAGCTACATGTTACATGTATAAAAAAGATCTTGAAAAAGCCATAAACCTTATTAATAAAGCGCGTGATTTTGAAGATAAGGAAGGATCAAGGCTAACCATGGGTCTTTTTATAAAATCTTTTAATAGTGCATATAATCAAAATAAAGATATAACCTCAGATCAATTTAAGGATGTATTTACAAAATCATATACAGACGCATGGGAGAAATTACCATATGAGAAGATAAAAGATGAGCTTGAATCACAAAGGGGAAGCTTAAGTATTTTTAATCCTAATTTAATAACATCAAGTTTAGAAAGTCAAATTCAGCCTTATTTAGACAATAACAACAATGTGGTTCCAGAAGGTTTAGTACTCAGTTTTATTGGGATAAGACTAGAATTAGATTATCGATCTAAATTGGTTCCGAGTATGTTAAATGTTATCAATACTATTTATGAGGCTAACAAATCTAGTATCGTTAAAAAAGACATTTGGTTAGATAGAGATGTGTCTTTAAATAATATAAAAGAAGGAAAACCTGCAGTGGTTGCTGTTTGGGATAGTGGTACAGACGTGAGTGTTTTTCCTGAATCGCTTTTACATAAAGATAAAGATGGTAAAAATGGTATAGGCTACGATCTGATCAAATATAAAAACGACGGCTTACTCTTAGATGATCCAAAAGGAAAAATCAACTCTGAAATTAGTCGTTTACAGTTACTAACTAAAGGTTTTATGGACCTTCAGGCCTCTATAGAAAGTCCAGAAGTTATGGAGGTGCGTAAAACTATGGCCTCTTTAAAGCCAGAAGAAGCACAAGCATTTCAAGAAGAATTAGGGTTTTATGGAAATTATGCACACGGTACTCATGTTGCAGGTATTGCTATGAGAGATAATCCGTTTGCACGATTATTAGTGGTTAGAATGGGATTTGATTACCGTTCTCAGCCACCCGCACATACGTTAGACCAAGCAAAGTTTCAAGCAGATATGTATAAAGACATTGTGGCATACTTAAAATTGAATAAAGTTAGAGTGGTAAACATGAGCTGGAGATATGGTGTTGCTGCATATGAAGGTTTGTTGGCATTAAATGGGGTCGGAAAAGATGAAGAAGACAGGAAGAAAATGGCAAGAAAAATGTTTGAAATTGAAAAGAAAGCTCTGTACAATGCTTTTAAATCTGCACCAGAAATTCTATTTATTTGCGGAGCTGGGAATGAGAATAATGCTGCCGAGTTTGTTGAGTATATTCCTGCATCGTTTCATGACTTGCCAAACCTAATTACCATCGGCGCTGTTGATAATGAAGGTAAGAAAACAAGCTTTACAACTGAAGGAAAAGGCATTAATATATATGCTAATGGTTTTGAAATAGAGAGTTATGTTCCTGGTGGGGCAAAAGTTAAATTCTCGGGTACCTCAATGGCTTCACCTAATGTCGCTAATCTGGCAGCAAAAATATTAGCCCTAAAACCTAATCTAACACCAGAAGAAGTGATTAAGTTAATTGAAAAAGGATCAGATCCTTTACCAGAAGATCCTAACTTATTGCTTTTAAATCCTAGGAAGACACTACAATTAATTGACCCTTCAATTGGATCAAAATCAGTCTCTAAGTTGAGTTTACTAAAAAGATGGAAACCAGATACTAATACTGCCAAGCTCATGGTTCAGGATTATTTAGAGCAGGTAAAATCACAAAGTCCAGAACAAGCTAAAGCTATGGAAGCCCAAAAAGGTGTATTAGAACAAATGTTTGCACAAATTATTTTTGAATACAAGGCAGATGGTAGTTTAGATGTAAATATTCCAAATTCGCCAAAGCAGGTTGGTACATGGAAGTTAAGTGAGGATAATAAGATGATTACTACCCAAATGGCAGGGCAATCAGAAAATGAATCTATAGAAATTTTATCAGAGAATGAGCTTCACACGATCTCTTCAAAGGGAAAAAAGTATAAGTATATAGCCCAATAGTTTATTACATTTAGATGAAACCAGATAAGAAAATACTTGTCTGGTTTAATTTCTGATATTTAGAAATATGTCACAA
Source organism: uncultured Flavobacteriaceae bacterium (assembly GCA_964517835.1). Lineage (GTDB taxonomy): Bacteria > Bacteroidota > Bacteroidia > Flavobacteriales > Flavobacteriaceae > Winogradskyella. The sequence goes on from CAZFEV010000021.1 coordinate 2,940, forward strand.
GACATTAAAAATTTTGAAAAGTGAATACAAAAAAACAAAACATACTAAAACTTGTTGTATTGGCAATATCACTATTAATCCTAGTAGAATTCTTTATAGGTGTATTCACTTGGAATGAGCATTGGTGGATACTTACAGCATGGTTTTTACCTTTTTTAGGCGGTATGTATTACTTCAAGGAAAACAAAACTGACGATGCCAATTAACACTATTAACTATGAGAACATATTTTTTAAGCTTAGCCCTAATACTTTTTACATTATCAACCTTACAAGCTCAAGATTATGTTTGGGAAAAATTAGAAACCGAACCCTATCGCGGTAAGCAAGATGATATAGATTTTATAAATAAAGATATCGGTTGGTATATTAATGGTTATGGAAAAATCTATAACACCCAAGATGGTGGAAAAACCTGGACAAAGCAATTAGAACAGCAAGGCACATTTTTTAGAACTGTAGAGTTTATAGATGAAAATGTGGGATTTGCTGGCACTGTTGGTACAGACTACTTTCCAAATGTTACAGACACTATACCATTATATGGCACAAAAGATGGCGGAAAAACCTGGAAGCCTATCAATTATTCAGGACCTTATGTCAAAGGACTTTGTGCAATGGATGTTGTTAAAGAGGAGTATGTCAATCACGGAAAGTTAGACTATAAATATCATATTTATGCTGTTGGTCGTGTTGGCAGTCCAGCAAACTTTATGGTATCTCATGACAGTGGTGAAACTTGGGAATCAAAATCTATGAACGAGGACTGTAAAATGTTGTTTGATATAAAAATGTTTAATAAAAATGTTGGTTTTGCTTGTGCTGCAAGCAGTGAAGATATTACCAAAGCTAATGCCGTAATTTTAAAAACCACTGATGGCGGCGAGACATGGAAGAAAGTATACCAATCTATCAGACCATATGAGTTAACGTGGAAAGCATCTTTTCCGTCAGAAAAAGTGGGTTACGTTACCATACAATCATACAATCCAGATCCAAATGTTAAGCAACAGCGTGTCGCTAAAACCATTGATGGCGGTGAAACATGGACCGAAATTAACTTAGTAGAAGACCACCAAGCACGACAATTTGGTGTTGGTTTTATTACTGAAAATCATGGATACGTAGGTACAGTACATTCAGGTTACGAAACCATTGATGGTGGACAAACCTGGACACCTGTAGATATGGGTATGGCGTGTAACAAAATAAAGATCTACAAAGATGAAGAGCGTATTTATGGTTATGCCATTGGTGTAAACGTATTAAAGCTAAAAACATCAAAATAAGGTCATATGAAAAGTACATTAATTGAATTGTTTCAATATTTAAAACGACCTCATGTTATAAAAAATATTGAAAAACCGATAAAAGGCAATTTAGTAAAACTGTTTTACCTATTTCTGTTTACCTATGTTTTAAAAGTAACATGGTTACTTACCATAAACTCATACATAAGAGAGAAATACGCTGTAGAGCGGAGTGAAATTGCAGACACTGAACAGCAATCCCTATGGTTGTTTTTTTTATTAGCAGTTATTGTATATCCTGTTGTTGAGGAATTTATATTTAGATATCATCTTAAGGCAAAAAAAATAATATCACTTATAATAATTTGTGTCATTACTATGTTAAGCGGTTATTGGTTGGTAAAAGGACTTAATTTTCCATCGCTATTAATTAAAAGGATAGTATTAATTATAGCATCTGTTATTCCTGCCGCTTTAATTATTTATGTTTACATTAAAAAATTGAAAACAAAACAATTAGATACTTTCTATGATAAATGGTTCTTTATCCCATTTTACATGTCAGTTTTCGCTTTTGCTTTAGTTCATGCTTTTAACTTCGAGGTTTCAGGAAGTGCATTTTTAATAATTCCGTTCATCATACCCATGCTAATTTCAGGGATGGTACTTGGTTATGCCAGAATAAAATATGGCATGTGGGCTAATATAGCCTTACATATGGGCTTTAATTTGAGCACATTTATTTTAGATAAAGGATTTGGTATTTAAGTTGTACCATTTTTAGAAATAATAGGGCTAGTGTTAAAGAATAGATTTGTTTTAGCCACTTATGGAAATAAGTACTAAAGCAAAGTAAGCTTAGGTTTTTACCATATAAATGCTTGTGTTTTATTTAAGCGATTTATAGCGTAACTTTGTTTTATATCAAATTGCCATGAATAAAGACGAACTAATTGCTAAGTTAAAACCAATTATTGCACCTTACATCCAAGATGAGGACGCTTTTAAAAATCTTTCAGAAGACACAGATTTTGTGAATGACCTAAAAATTAACTCTGCCAACTTGGTGGATATTATCTTAGATATAGAAGACGAATTTGATATACTTCTTGAAAATGAAGACATGGAACAAATGCTCGATGTTAAATCTGCAATGGCAATTGTGACTTCAAAATTAAATAAGTAATGCTTGGTAATGATATTGTAGATGTTGAGTTGGCTAATATGCAGTCTAATTGGAGGCGAACAGGATATTTAGATAAACTCTTTACAACTGAAGAACAACACTACATTAAATCATCCTACAACGCTTCAACCATGGTTTGGACCTTGTGGAGTATGAAAGAAGCAGCTTATAAGCTCTATACACAATTACATCCTAGTCGATTTTATAACCCAAAATCTTTTGTTTGTCATCTAAAAGACCATAATGAAGTAATCTATAAGGACTTTCATTGTTATGTAAATACTGAAATTACTTCTGATTACGTTTTATCAGAAGCAAGTTTTGAACGCTCTGAGATAAGTTCAAAAATCATAGAATTTGAAACTCATGGAAGCCAGAATCAAAGTCAATATTTACGAGAGAAACTTTTCAAGGTTTTAAAGGATACACTTCAGATTGACAAAAATGAGTTTACCTTACATAAGGATTGCTTTGGAATACCTAAGGTAACTTATGAAAACAAAGAAATTAATGTGAGTTTATCTCATCATGGCAGATTTGGAGCTATAGCATATTCATAAGTGTGGAAAGATTAAAATCACTCATACAGTTCATAATAAATTTTAGGATAGTAATAATCGCTGTACTTTCTATTTTAATGGGATTTTCTACTTACCAAACACTGACCAAGTTGAGTGTAGATAATTCATTGGGAATATGGTTTTTAGAAGATGCCCCGAGTTATAAGGCGTATATTGATTTTCAAGAAAATTTTGGTTCTGATGAAATATTCATTGTCATGCTTCCTGTTGATAATGCCACTGGGGAAACCGAAATTAATACCCTAAAAGCGTTACATCAAGACATTGACAACTTACCTTATGTGAAGACTACTTTTAGCGTTGCTAAGGCAAAATATCCCATTTATGGAAATGATAAAATTGTTTTCAGGGATTTATATAGTCCAAAACGAAGTGAGAAAGGGTTAAGAAATTTATTCGCTAAGTTACCTAAAGTGACTTCTCAGTTAGTGTCTAAGGATTATAAAAGTCAGTTTTTATATATCCAAATGAATCCCACTCCAACAATTGAAGAGAACCGTCAGGATATTGAAGGAGAGATACGTTCTATCATTGAAACAAAATATACCAACTACTATATTACAGGTCCGCCAGTACTTAACGAGGCTTATAGTAAAGGTATTTATAAAGAAAGCTTGGTGTTTGGTGTACTTACAGTATTGGTAATCACCTTAATGCTACTCTTTTTATTACCAAGCAAACGCTATCTAATTGTTGCGCTGTTGTCTGTTGCTGTACCAGTAACTTTGTTGTTTGGGCTGATTACAAGTTTAGGTTATGCCCTAAATATGATATCCATGCTCATCCCAACCATACTCATGGTATATAGTGTCAGTGATGCAGTACATGTTATAAATATATATCATAAAGAAGGGCTTAAGAATAAAGGTTTATCCAAAGTTGAGCTTTTGGCCATGACAGTTATCAAGAGTTTTACTCCATGTTTTTACACTACTTTAACCACCTTTGTAGGTTATTTTGCGCTATACCTTTCACCACTTCCAGCTTTTAAAAATATGGGTGTTTTCACCTGTATTGGTTTGCTCATAAGTTTCATTTTGGTTTATGTCATTACTATTATCGGATTTAGTTTTATGAATCTTAAGTTTGAGAAAGCAGAACCACTATTAAGCTTAAAATGGATTAGTCAAACCGGAGCTGTAAATTGGCTCAATACCGTCACTACACAATACAAAAACTCAATAATCATTGGGTTTACAGCGGTCCTACTTTTTGGGATGTATTCTGTTTTTAAGGTTAAAATAGATACAAATTCTCGAGATTTACTAGCAGAAGGTATTGCAAAACAAGATTTAAGAACGGTTGAGGTAGAGCTTGGCGGAAGCAATCGTTTACAGCTTAATATCACTGCAAAAGAAGGACAAACAGTTCTAAATAAAGACGTCATAAAACAGTTTGAAGCTTTTCAAAAGAAGCTAGAAGCAAATTCATTTATATCCAATCCTGTATCGGTTGTTAATTTCAAAGCCTTCTTAGAGAAACGAACTCCTGTTTTATTTCAGTCAAACTTAAATACAGATAAGATAAAAAACACCTTAGCTCAAATAGATAACGAGGAGAATAATTTCTTTAAATTATTCTCTGAAGATTTGCGTACTGCAGGTTTTACGCTTACGCTCAGCGAAATGAAAACCTCGGAATTAGAACAGGTATTAGAAGATATAGAGTTGGCTTTTCAATCTACAATTGACACAAAGCAATACCAATTAAAAATAAATGGTTTCGCGGTTGTGTTTTCTCAACTCAATAATTTCATATTAGAAACCCAGTTTAAATCCTTTTTTGCGGCATTTTTTGTGGCATTTTTGTGTCTATTAATTTTCATAAAGCGCATAAAGACGACGTTTCTGGTATTAATTCCTAATATATTACCATTAGCGCTATTAGCAATCTTAATGAGTTTATTAGATATTCCTTTAGATGTCTCTACAGCCATGATTACCCCAATTATGTTGGGTATTGCTATGGATGACACCATTCATTTAGTATATAAATATAGACGCAGCAAAACCATATCAGGTTCGCCAGAAGAACGTATGGATAAAGCTATGCATTATACAGGTAGCGCATTATTTTCAACAACGATAGCTTTGGTTGGTGGCTTTTTAATAATTGCATATAGTGCAACACCATCAGTTAGTGATTTTGGTATTTTATGTGCGGTAACAGTGGCGATAGCCTTAATAACAGATATCTTTTATTTACCTGCGCTTTTGAAGAAGTTTGATAAGTAGTTTAGGATACTATTTTAAATGATATTTCCACGCCAGTTACAATGTAACTGTTATGCTCAATAAATACAGAATTGCCTTTGTAAATGGCTTCAACCATCCAATTATTCCCATTAAAATAAGACTGTTTTGTAATGGCTTTTAAATCGGATTGATTTACAATTTGAAGTTGATGCGCATAGTAGAGTTGACTATCAATTATGGAATATTCGCCAAAAAAAGATGCAATTAGTGGTAGTTTCGGATTTTTAAAAAGTGCTTGAGGAATGTCTTTTGCAATTATTTTTTTATCATGAATAACAATCATATTATCTGCAAATCCTAGCACATCATTTTTATCGTGAGTGGCAACAATACATGTGATTTCGCGTTCTTTGAGATACCTGAAAATGTTTCTTCTTAGCGATTGTTTTTTAAAGTTGTCTATATGACTAAACGGCTCATCAAGTAATAATATTTCGGGCTCTTTGGCTAATGCTCTCGCAAGTGCAACGCGCTGTTTCTGTCCACCACTGAGATTTTTTACTTTTACAGTTGCGAAGGCTTCTAGTTGAACAACTTTAATGAGTTCTTCTGTACGTTTTTTCTTTTCCTCAGGATAAAATCTCGATAAATATTTACCAATATTTTCTTCGACCGTAATGTATGGCATCAAATCAAATTCTTGAGTCACATGTTTTATAAAATCATAGCCTACTACAAGATTAAATTTTGGCCCTAGAATTTTGGTGTCTTTCCAAATTATTTCTCCATCTTCAACATCATATTCACCATATATCAGTCGAAGTAATGTGCTTTTTCCAGATCCGCTTTCTCCTATAATTGCAAGGTTTTCACCAATACCAACATTGAAGTTCAATCCGCTTAAAACAGCTGTTTCAGAATATTTAAAGGAAAGATTTTTTACTTGAAGCATGGTGCAAAAATACCACAAAAAAACCGCTTGATTTCTCAAACGGTTTTTAAAATTCTTATGTAAATTAGCTTATTCTTTGATGAACTTGCGTGTTATACTTCTACCATCATTTTCAATTCTTAAGAAATATACTCCGCTTTGTAATGTTGACACATCTACTTGATTTGTCATTAATCTTTGGTTTAGTACTTTTTTACCAGTAACATCAAATACAGTGGCAATTCTTTGATTTAAATCTACCACTGTTGAGATAGTTAATATATCTTTTGCTGGGTTAGGAAATATACTAATATCTGTTAAAGACTGATCTTCTAAACTAAGTGGAAATGTACCTTCAACAATGTTATGTGTGGTATTAATAGTAGGGTTAGGAACTACGTCAATAACACCAGAAGGCCAATAAATTCTTAGTTCACTAATAGAAGTTTCAGTTCCAATTCCGAAATGCGTAGTCAACGAACTCATAAATTCAAAACCTTCGCCACTTCTAACATCTCTAATTTGTGTTCCGTTATTAGTAGTAAGCTCAATTCTTGCTCCAATCCCATTAATATTACTAAAATTTGGTGTGACATGAGCCATACCTGTGGTATTTATTTTAATCCAGTTATTGCTATTGCCTTGGTTGTAATATATACTTTGGTTGTAGTATGTGTCAATAAAACCGTCGTTATTTAAATCACCAAAACTTCCGTTTTTATAGTCTATTTGATTAGGATCCGCATCTTCAAAGGTCATATCACCTTTACCATAAAGTATGGTTCCGTTACTAATAATATCTAAATTACCATCATTATCAATATCATAGGCTGAACTCTCCCAACCTGTAGGTGCAGAAGATACTCCAGCACCGGTTGTAACATCTGTAAAAATATAGTCATTACTTGGGTCTCCATCGTCTGAGAATCCACTGTTTTCCATGAGTTTATGGTCTCCAGAACTTGCGCCTACAAAAACATCCATGTCACCATCATTGTCAAAATCACCCCAAGCAGAAGACCAAGTTTGCATAGGATCGGCTAATCCTATATCTGCAGCATTTTCGGAGTACGTGTCATCACCATTATTTGTCAGCATGATGTTTGTTCGTCTTGCTTCTGATCCACCACATTTAGCCACAAAAAGATCCATATTTCTATCGTTATTATAATCTATCCAAATAGATCCATAATCACCACCAGAGGAAAAATTGCCTAGAGAATATGGTGCACCAGGTGTCACATCTGATTGATAAAAGTCAAAAACACCAGTACCATCATTAATAAAATACACGTTTGGTTGTACATCGTGACACACAAAGGCATCTAAATTACCATCATTATTAATATCTATGAAATTAGAACGTTGAGAGAACACATATTCTGTAGTAGATTGCTCTGTAAAGCTTAATCCGTCCGCACTTGCTCTCATGAAAGTAACACCGCTACCCGCACCATAAAGCAAATCTGTTTTACCATTTGCATCATAATCTGCTGCTGCAATACTCCAACTTGGAGTATAGTCAGCATTTGGTGTTGATATATTCACATCAGTAAAACTCCCATCTATATTCTGCTGTTTTATGTTTATATTATTTGCCTGTACACCAACGATATCATCTAGAAAATCACCATCCATATCCACTATGGCAGTAGCATAGCTACCACTTGTGTTTAAAGTTATAGATTGCTGCGTAAAATTAATACGTGAAGGTGCTGGAGTCGAAAAGGTAAAAGGACCTGAATAACTAGATGTTTCTCCAGTGCAATTAGACTGTACATAAAAGTCATAACTTGTGCTAGCATTAAGACTTGTTAAACCATAATTAGTATTTGTTAAGTTATTAACTAGTGTTCCTGAACCTAGACTGAAACCTGTTTCACCCCATTGCAAATTCCAAGACGTAGCAATACCGTTTTCACTCCATAATAATGTAGCCGAGTCAAACCCAATACCTGTAGCATCTAAGTTACTTGGTCCTGGACAACTATCACCTTCTTCAATACAAATATCCGCAGAACCACTTTGTTGGTCTCTCCATAATACCGCATAATATGTAGCACCTGGTGTAAGACCACCAATTAAGTCTGAAGTATCACCACTGTCAAACGTGTTATTGAAACAAGCCAATGAATTTCCACCACAAGCGTCTAATACCTCTAGTCCAATATTATTTGCACCACCGCTAAAATTAAAATAAACAGACCCAATAGTTGGAGCTGTAAACGCTATAAAGTAACCGTAATTACCTAAAGCATCACAGGTCGGATTCTCGTTATTTGCATCTATATCTGTTGAAACATCAAAATTAAATGTTGTAGGTGTAGTGCTTGAACAATCTGAAACCACAGTCATGTTAGAGGCAGTTGCACATGTTCCACCAGGAACTTGAGTACCAAATCCAAATGGACCAATGTAATCTGAGGTGTCACCACCACCACAATTTGATTGCACATAGAATTCGTAAGTAACGCCTTGTTGTAGTCCTGCTAACGTATATATGGTTGATGCTATATCTGTAATTAATGTTCCTGTCCCTGGTGTAAAACCTGCAGTTCCGTATTCAACATTCCAAAGCATTGCTGTACCTGTTTCTGTCCAACTTAAATCAACAGAGGTTTCGGTTGCATTTAACACATCTAGATTTATCGGGTTTGGACAAGTTGGAGTTTCAAAAAGTGTAACAACAATATTTGACCAATTGGCATTAGAACCATTGTAGCTCTGATTGAGTACAATATCGAGATACCCATCACTAATAGGATCATAAAAACCGGCTAGATCGCCATCAAAAGTTAAAGTTGTTGAAGCGGTGGAACCTGCACCTCCGGTAGTTGGCGGATCAATTGTAACAGAACCAGCAGTTGTTGTAATTGTTAAATCTGCTTCATTAGAATATGGTATACCAGATCCATTTTCCCAAGTTACAGATACGGAAAAAGCACTATAAGTTCCTGTGGAAGATACTGTAGCACCAGCTGAGTTAGCAATATCGTTTATGTTTAAGGTTACAGGTGAGCCTGCTGCGACATTAACAGGGCCAATTATAGGGTCGAAAGCTAGTTGTGCATTACTAATAAATACCGCAAGAAGCGAGGCTATTAGAAAGGTAGTTTTTCTCATATGCTTAGTGTTGTGTTAGTCGCAGTTTTGTAGTGAATTTATCCAATCTTCAACGAGTGCAATTCCTTCGTCATGATTAATAGTTCTGCCAAGTAAAGGCATTCTAAAAGATTCGTCTGCAGTGCTTATTCTATAGAAAAGGACGGATAAACTTGTATTGTTTGGAGTTACAATATAGGAATTTGGAATGAACTGAGTTTCAGGCTCAACACAAACACCAATATTTTCAATGTTATTAGTGAATTGATATTCAAACCTCATTGGTCTATAATTACAATGGCCATCATCTGAATGGCAGTGTGCACAGTTAATATCTAAATACGAACGCACACGATCTTCTAAAGGTTGTGAACTATCATCCCAGGCAATACTTGAATTAATATTTTCTGGAAAGTTTGAGTTCAGATATCCAAGCTCTTTTAGTTTTATCAATTGATTGGTTAAGCCAGTATTGTAATTATACGCTTTGTTTAGATTTTGAGGCTTGGTTCCAATAGGAGTTGGGTTGTCTACCTGATTATGACAGGTGAAACATTCTGCTCTCGAAGGAACTCTATAATTGGTCGTTTTTAAAGCTTCACCTTCTAACCAACTAATATTTAACGTACTAGCTTGGTTAGTAAAATATGCTTCATTTTGTTGATCGTCCCAAACGTAATTTGCAAAATCCCATCCATTCGCTTTTTTATACATTAAGCGCGTTTCAATGTTTTTTTTGGTATTTCCGGGTTGCACAGTATTGTAGTAGAAATTCTTAATAAGAATTGTTCCTTCTGGAAAGTCTATTGGTGAGTAGTCATTGACGTAATTTGCAGCAACGCCATTTGGCATCCAAATAAAACGTTTTTTCTTAGCGTAGTCTGAAAACAAAGGCGAAATGAGTTCATAAGGTACTACGCCGAAAGTTGGATTTAAGTCTTTTAAGTCACCTTCAAAGAAATTATACTCTGATAGCTTTGCGTGAGGTGTTTCATTTTCAAAAACACTAACAATTGATAAGGAATTAATAATGACCAATACACTTTCAGTTTTACAATTATTTTGGTCATCACAAATTGTATACTGAAAAGAGTCTTCACCGATGTTATTTGGATTAACCGTATAGATAATAGTATCATCACTCGGGTTTTCTGGAGTGTTATTGTTTTCAATTTGGATGGTCCCTAAAGATGGGGAACTTGTGCTTAAGCTCCCATTAACCGGAATATTGTTGTCGTTTGCAAAAATTGATATTTCGGTTGAAGAGTTTTGAGACATTACCACTTCATCTGGTAATGTCTCAATACCTTCAATTGTTGTATTATCATCATTACTACTGCATGATGCAGTTGCAAACGTTAAGACAAGTAATGAAAAAATAATACGAGCTGTTTTCATTTAGCTAAAAGCGGTTAATAATAGAACAAGTAAAGAGTTAAAAACCCTACTTATCCTTTTATTTTTTCTTTTGTTTTACTCGGCAGCACATCAAAGCCCATATTGTAAAGGGTAAAGCCATAAATATCAACAATGCTTTCAATTTGTTTTGAAACTGGAGTTCCGGCACCATGACCTGCATCGGTTTCAATTCTAATTAAAGTAGGATTATTGCCAGATTGTTTACTTTGTAATTCGGCAGCAAACTTAAAACTATGTGCTGGTACAACTCTGTCGTCGTGATCGCCAGTAGTTACCATCGTTGCTGGATAAGATACTCCTTCTTTTACATTATGCACAGGTGAATAACCTTTAAGATATTCAAACATCTCTTTGCTATCTTCAGCTGTGCCGTAATCATAAGCCCAACCAGCTCCTGCAGTGAAGGTATGATAGCGCAACATATCTAACACACCTACGGCAGGAATGGCAACTTTAACCAATTCTGGACGTTGTGTCATTGTAGCACCAACCAATAAACCACCATTAGAGCCACCTCTAATTGCTAAATAATCTGAAGAGGTATACTTATTATCTATTAAATATTCTGCAGCGGCGATAAAATCATCAAATACGTTTTGTTTTTGTAATTGCGTACCAGCTTTGTGCCACGCTTTACCATATTCTCCACCACCACGTAAGTTGGCCACAGCATAGATACCTCCTTGCTCCATCCAAACGGCGTTTGCAATACTAAAACTCGGTGTCAATGAAATATTGAATCCACCATAACCATATAATATAGTTGGGTTTTTCCCATTTAAGTCTAACCCTTTTTTATAGGTAATAATCATAGGTACTTTTGTACCATCTTTTGAGGCATAGAAGATTTGTTTGCTTTCGTATAATTCTGGGTCAAAGTCTATACTTGGTTTACGATATAATTCTGAAGTTCCTTTTTCAATATCATACTTATAAATACTTCCTGGAGTTACGTAATTTGTGAAAGAATAATAAAGTTCAGCATCTTCTTTTTTAGCACCAAAACCTCCAGCACTTCCAACGCCAGGCAGTTGGACTTCCCTAATTTGTTTTCCCTCATAATCAAATTGATACACTTTAGAAACTGCATCAACCATATATTCTGCAAAGAAATAACCACCACCAGTTGAAGGGCTCAATACATTTTTGCTTTCTGGGATAAAATCCACCCAATTATCCGGTGTTGGATTAGACGCATCTACAGTAACAATTTTTTTGTTAGGCGCATCTAAGTTAGTCACTAAGTAAAGCTTTGAACCTACATTTTCAATAATGTATGTGTCAGAGTCAGTATGACCTAAAATTTCTACTAATGGTGCATTAGCAACTGTTAAATCTTTTATAAAAAGTTTGTTGCCTGAAGTTGAAACTCTTGGAGATATAATTAGATAACGATCATCTTCAGTTACAGAACCGTAAATATAACGGTGCTTTTCCTCGTCAGTACCACCATAAATCAAGGCATCCTCAGATTGTTTAGTGCCAAGTTTGTGATAATACACTTTATGTTGGTCTGTCTTTGCAGAAAGCTCACTACCTTCCGGTTTGTCATAGCTCGAATAATAAAAGCCTTCATTTTTATACCATGACATGCCGCTGAATTTAATATCAACCAAGGTATCTTCCACAATTTCTTTAGTTTCAGCATTCATCACAAGAATCTTTCTCCAATCGCTTCCACCTTCAGAAATAGCATACGCTAATGTTTTACCATCTTTTGAAAAGCTCATTCCTCCTAAAGATATTGTTCCATCTTCTTTAAAGGTGTTTGGGTCTAGGAATACTTCAGCACTTTTAGGATCGTCACCAGTTTTATATCTGTAGATCACATACTGATTTTGTAATCCATCATTTTTATAAAAATAAGTGTAATCTCCTTCTTTGAAAGGCGCACCTATTTTCTCATAATTCCAAAGCTTGGTTAAGCGTTCTTTTAATTCTTCACGGTAGGGAATGTTATCTAAATAGCCGAAAGTAACTTCGTTTTGAGATTTTACCCAAGCTTCGGTCTCTTCGCTACGGTCATCTTCTAGCCAACGATAAGGATCCGCAACGGTTTCTCCAAAGTAAGTGTCGCTAGTATCAACTTTTTTAGTTTCGGGATAGTTTACTGTAATTGGTTTCACTTTTTCAGTTTCATTTTTACAAGAAACAAAAATACTTAGTGTTACAGCACAAAGAAGTAGTTTTCTCATTGTTTTTTTGATTAGACGTTTCCTTCAAATATACACAATAGAATCGTCACTACTTGTTAAAGTAGATGTAATCAAAACATTAAAACAAAGCGTATGCTATAATAAATGCATTAATTCTAATTTAGATTGAAATAAAGAGTTTTTAGAATAACCTCAAACTAAACTATTATCAACTAAATACTCTGCAATTTGAACTGTATTAGTCGCAGCACCTTTTCTTAGGTTATCACTAACTACCCATAGATTAAGAGTGTTTGGTTGAGAGCCATCTCTACGAATTCTACCCACAAAAACATCATCTTTACCATTGGCATACATAGGCATTGGATAAACATTAACATCTAGATTGTCTTGAACGGTGACACCATCTGTCTCACTCAATAGTTTTCTAACTTCAGAAAGGTCAAAATCGTTTTTAAACTCAACATTAACAGCTTCACTATGTCCACCAGCAGTTGGTATTCTAACAGCAGTTGCAGTTACAGCAATTGTCTTATCGTCAAGAATTTTTTGAGTTTCTCTTACCAACTTCATTTCTTCTTTTGTGTATCCGTTTTCTTCAAAAACATCGCAATGCGGAATTGCATTTTTATGAATAGGATAGTGGTACGCCATTTCGCCTTTTACACCAGCAATCTCGTTTTCCATTTGTTGAACTGCTTTTACACCAGTTCCTGAAACTGATTGATAAGTTGAAACTACAATACGTTTTATACCATATTTCTTATGTAATGGTGCTAACGCCATAACCATTTGTATGGTAGAACAGTTTGGATTGGCAATAATTTTATCCTCTTTAGTAAGTTGAGAAGCATTAATTTCTGGAACTACAAGCTTTTTGGATAAGTCCATTCTCCAAGCTGAAGAATTATCAATTACGGTAGTGCCAACCTCAGCAAATTTAGGAGCCCATTCTAAAGATGTTCCTCCACCAGCAGAAAATAGTGCAATGTCTGGTTTGGCTTCAACAGCACTTGGAATGCTAATGACTTCTATCTCTTTTCCTCTAAAAGTCATTTTTTTACCAACAGAACGTTCTGAAGCTACTACTAATAGTTCATCGACAGGAAATTTACGCTCTTCTAATACCTTAAGCATTACGTTTCCTACCATACCTGTTGCACCAACTACTGCTACTTTCATAATCTAAATAAATTTGGAAGCCAAAATTAGTGTATTAAGTATTTAAATTAGAAATAATTGATGAAAATTTAACTCATTTGAGAGGTTTTGTTAAACCTTAAAGTAATAAAAAGAAAAACCCAAGCGAAAGCTTGGGTTTGGTTAAAATATATGCAGTGTAGCGGTAGCTAACTTCTATTTCTTAAGAGCGTCTCTAATCTCTTGTAATAATTCAATTTCAGATGGGCCCGCTGGTGGTTCTGGCGCTGGCTCTTCTTTCTTCTTCATCTTATTCACACCTTTTACAACAAGGAACATTACAAATGCCACAATGATAAAGTCAATTACGTTAGTAACAAATTCACCTGTTAATAAAGCCACTTCACCTTCTATTTTTCCTTCGGCATTGGCAACACCTTCTTTTATAATCCATTTAATATCTTTAAAGTCCGCATTAAAAATTAGACCGATCAACGGAGATACAATACCTCCTGTAAACGAAGTTACTACTTGTTTAAAAGCAGCACCCATTACAAAACCAACTGCAATGTCTACAAGGTTACCCTTCATTGCAAATTCCTTAAATTCTTTTAACATAATTAGTTAGTGTTATGATTAATCAATTACTAAAATAATTAAAATCTTTAATTGTATAGGGTTTAGTGCGGGTTAGTGTTAAAAAAAAGGCGTCTAACACGTTGTGAAATGGATGTTATAATTTCATAGGATATGGTTCCTGCAGATTCAGCAACTTCCGAAGCTTTATGATTACCATCAAAAATAATGACTTCATCACCTTCTTTACATTCTATCTCAGTTACATTTACCATAATCATATCCATACAAACATTGCCTATAATAGGTGCTTTTTCCCCATTTATAAAAACAAACCCTTTTTCATTACCATAGATTCGGTTTATGCCATCTGCATGACCAATAGGTATGGTTGCTGTTTTCTCATAACCTTTAGCTTTATATGCACGGTTATAACCTACAGTTTCTTTAGGTTCAATTTGATGAATTTGTGAGATTACAGATTTAAGACTGGCAATAGGTTTAAGGTTCTTATCTTCTTTTGCGGAATTACCAAAACCATAAAGACCAATACCACAACGTACCATATCATGATGAGCATTTGGGTAATTAATGACACCAGAAGTATTACACAAGTGTAACCAAGGATCGTATTTAACTTTTAATTTGAAGTTTTCAGTAATAGTATTAAAACGTTCTATTTGTTGCGAAGTGAAATCCTTCTCATTACTATCTTCACTAGCTGCTAAATGAGAGAAAATAGATTTTGCAATAACTGAATTCGTTTTATTCAGTTTTGAGAGTACATGACCAACATCAGTTTCCCAAAATCCAAGACGATTTAAACCAGTATTAAATTTAATATGAACAGGATATTTACTTTGATTTTTTGCCTCTGCAACTTCAATAAACTCATTTAAAATTTTAGAACTGTATATGCTTGGTTCAAGACAGCGTTCTATTATGGTCTCAAAATTAATTGGTTGCGGATGTAAAACTAAGATAGGTGTTGTTATTCCTGCATCTCTCAGAGCTACACCTTCTTTTGTATATGCTACTGCTAAGTAATCTACATTAAGTGTTTGTAAATGCTTAGCTATTTCTATGGCATCACTGCCATAAGCAAACGCCTTAACAACGGCTAAAAATTTAGTGTTTGATTGCAATTTAGATTTAAGGTAATTGTAGTTGTGAGTTAAAGCACCTAAATCTATTTCTAAAACAGTTTCTTTTGTTTTAGGCATCTGGTTTTTTGTCTTTAGAGTTGATTTCTTCAGCGTCTTTAACTTTCATCTGTCTCACTTTATCTCTAAGCATACTTTTATAAAAAGCAGCCCTACTTAAAGGCTCATATTCATCAACTTCACCCAATAAGACAAGATCATCACTTTTGGCTTTTCTGTAACTATAGTTTGCCAAGTTTCCTGTTTTAGTGCAAATAGCATGAACCTTAGTCACATACTCCGCTGTTGCCATAAGGTATGGCATTGGTCCAAAAGGATTACCTTTGTAATCCATATCTAGACCAGCAACGATTACTCTTATGCCATTATTGGCTAAGTCGTTACAAACACGAACTATTTCATCATCAAAAAACTGTGCTTCATCAATACCAACAACGTCGCAGCCATCTGCTAAAATTGGAATATTAGCCGCGGCTGGCACAGGTGTAGAACGTATTTCATTATCATCATGAGACACGACCATCTCATCATCATATCGCACATCCACTGCAGGTTTAAAAATCTCAACGCGTTGTCTAGCAAATTTGGCGCGCTTTAATCGGCGAATCAACTCTTCGGTTTTACCAGAGAACATCGATCCACAAATCACTTCAATCCACCCAAATTGTTCTTTATGATTTACCGTATTTTCAAGAAACATTTCGTAATTTTAGCACTAAAACGTAGTAATTATTCGTTTTTATAAAGGTCAATCAAAAATAGTAAAAATCAAAAGTAAAACACATGAAAAAGAAGTTAGAATCAGAATTAATAAGCATTGCTCACAGGATTCTAAAGCTTAAAGGTAAGGAAGATGTAGACCGAATGCATGAAGAGGTTTCTAAGCTTTATGAAAAGCTTACGGTTTTAAAGTTTGCACAAGAAAATTTTGAGGACCAAATGCCAACTATAGGTAACGACTCTTCTTTCTTTGACATGTTAGACGTAGCGTTTAATAATAAAGTGAGTGATAATATAGAGATTGAGAATAAAACGTATATCAATCTAGATGAGGTTGAAGACGATGGTATCTATGAGCCTGTAATGAATACCATTAAAGATATGGTTGCACATATGCCTGAGGATGAAGAGTTATCAGTAGATACACTACTACAAACAGCAGTCGAAGATGAAGCGCCAAAAACTATTGAATTTGAAAACATCACTTCTGACTTTGCTAATATTCCAGAATTTGAACCTATTGAAGATGCCCAGAAAAGAGAAGCCGAAGATGCTAAAAAATCTTTGAATGATAAGCTAAAAGGCAATAGTTTAAAAATTGGACTTAATGATAAGCTGGCGTTTATAAAGCATTTATTTGAAGGTAAAAGTGAAGATTATGATCGTGTGATTTCACAAATCAATACTTTAGATTCAATGTCTGATGCCAAATCTTTAATATTAGAAATGGTAAAACCAGATTATAATAATTGGCAAGGGAAAGAAGAATATGAAGAGCGTTTCTTAGAGATTGTAGAAGGTAAGTTTAACTAAGTTTCATGCTAGTAAAACGTATTATATATTGGGTTTTTACTGGAATTCTTTGCGGTATTATGCTGTTTTCGGCAACCATGTATTTCTCAAAAACAGAAATGGTAAAAGGCTTTTTTGAAGGTTTTAATTTTCCGACCTATATCGTCATTCCGTTAGCGATTTTAAAAGTATTAGGTGTTTTAATCGTTCTTTTTAGACCTAATAAGTGGCTCACAGAATGGGCTTATGCTGGATTTTTCTTCAATTTGGCACTTGCCACAGCAGCGCATCATTATGCCGGAGATGGTATTTTTGGTGGTTCTTTACTAGCTTTGGTTGCAGTCTTTCCATCTTATTTTTTAGGTAAATACCTCAGAGATTAATAGTTCAGGTAAATATATCCTTGAAAGGGTTTGTCAAAACCATCAACTTCTAGGATGTAAAAATAAGTGCCTACAGGTAGTCGATTTGATGTGCTAGGAAATCCCATATTAGCTCTTCCATCCCATTTATTTTTATAATTATTGGTTTGATATACTAAAGTCCCGTAACGATTAAAAATTTTCAGATTATTTTCTTCGTAATCTTCAATACAAGGAATTATTAAAAAGTCGTTTTTAGTATCGTTATTAGGTGAAATCCCTTCAGGAATAAACAAACAATTAGAGACTTCAACGTCTGCAGTATCTTCATTGTTAGATAGGTCTCGATCTACTTCGTTTATTCCATTAAGAAGTGCAACATTTAGTAAGTCATCAGAAGAAATAACTCTCGCTACTATTGTTAAACTAGCTGATTGGTTAGCATTTAAACTGGTAATCAGCCAAGAAAGTGTTGTGTCATCAAAAGTGCCAACACTCATAGTCGCTGATATAAACTCATAACCAGCAGGTAATTGGTCTATTATTTCAATTCCTGTACCTGTCGTTGTGCCAAGATTAGTAGCAGTAATAGTAAATGTTACTTCGTCACCAAAGTCTACTTCGGTAGGTTCTACTGATTTTAAAACTTCAATATCTACATTAGATGGGTCAACAATTACTGTCAATGTTGCACTTGTTTGAGCTGCATCTAAATTATTTGTGTTACTGAAATTTGAAAAATTATTGAGATAAGAACCTGCATTTTCTGCGGTTACCATAACAGAAAATGTACAACTCGCCACACCATCAGGAAAAGTGAGGTCTGTAACACCTACGAAATCATCACCTATGCTACCTATAAAATTTGCAGTACAACCATTAGCACTAATCCATGTAGGAACACCAGATAAGATGACTCCAGAAGGTAAAGTATCCGTGAAAGAGATATCATTTTGAGTAAGATTAGAAGCGATATTAAAGATTGTAAAAATGAGTTCACTTTCTGCACCTTCAATAATAGTACTTGGAATAAATTCTTTTTCAACTGTAGGTGAAATTACCTGAACACTATTAATTGAAATGTTAGTCTCAGGTGTTAATTCCTCGTTATCTGCTGGGCTTGGAGCAGCTTCAGCAATATTGTTAAATGCTCCACCATAATTTGGTGCTACTACAGGAATGGTTATTCGCACTGTTGAACCTTCATCCAACGAAGGAATAATTCCGGTAATGAAATTGCCTGTAGCATTAAAAGATGTTGCGCAAGTTGCGTTACCAGCAATGACGTCACAAGTTACGCTACCATTAATTGTAAATGCATCATTTAGTAAATTTTCAAAAATGGTGTTTGTTGCAGTAGAACTTGTTGTACTATTGCTAATATCAACAATCCAATTGAATATCTGACCAGTATCAACTTGTGTAAATTCCGGATAGGTTTGTACCACTAAATCAATGCATGGAGCAAAATAAGTATCTTCCCAAACTACATTATTACTTGTATTTGTCTCAGGTACGTCATTGACATGAGCTACCCTAACATAATTACTTCCTACTATGGCAGTATTCGAACATTCTGGTTGCCAATCAACGGTCACTTCAAAAGACACAGAACTGTCGGCTGGTACAACCCAATTGTCTTCTGGTATTATTTCCCAAAAAGTATCAAAAGAGCCGTCTTCTGTAACGCCATCAAAAACAACACCAATATTGGCATTATTAATTGGGAAACAATCAGCTGTACCTGTTGTCTCTACACATTCTACAGAAATAAGCGTGGCATTAAGAGGAGCTGCACTACTAGAAGGCACTGGCATGTGATCTTGTAAAGTTATAGCCTGATCAGTTGTACCATTATTTATTACAACAATTTCATAAGTGATTTCACCCCATTCTGCCGTATTTTGAACTGAACCACCAATGGGTAGTTGAGGTACTATTTGGTGTTTTGTTACTGCTATATCATAAACATCCGATGGGTCACAAGGTTCTTGAGGTGGAAGCGTTATGGTATCAATTTCAAAATTGTTATTAGGATTTGTATCTATATGCAAGGGAGATTCTAGTACAATTTCACTTTTAACATCTGTTTCTACTTGATTGGGAAAAACAGCACAAGGTGGTTCAATATATTCAACTACGGTTTCAATAGTGATTGTAGAATTAACACCTAAAAGAAAAGTATTTGTGAACCATAATTGTCCGTTTTCTGTAATCATAAAATCATTACAATCAGCCGAGCCTGTTGCACCAATACAATTGACCGAATTAATTTGCCATTGCACATTAGCAGTTAAGTTTTGAAGAAAAGCCAAGATTTCAGCATCTAAAGGACCATTATTACATATAGTGGTTTGAAAAGTAATTTCGTCTCCATAATCAAGAACTACAGATAAATCAGGGTTTGTTTGTATGGTTTCAATGCATACGTCTGTTTCTGGGCAAGGATCAGCATTAAGTAGATTAGTCGTCACCAAATTTGAAATATTTGGAGAGGCGTTAGTATGATCTAAGTTTATTCGAATAAAACTATTAACACTTATGGGTAACGGATTGGTTGAGCATGATTGGTTTGAGTACTGATATACCATTTCAAAAGTCACGCTTCCGTTGGACGTTATTACTAAATTGTCACCAATAAAGAACATTTGATGAGGAAAAGTAATGCTATTTGATGATATGACTTCTGAATTTCCAGAAGCATCTGATAAATCAAGGCACTCTGTACCATTGGTGCTTCCTATACATTCAATAGAAACAAATTGAGCAAGAGGCTGTCCGTTTGCAGTTACTGAATTCAAAAATAAGTCACCTTGAAATGAAGCTAAAGGATAATCAATTGCACTATTATTAGTAATTGTAAATTGATAGGTAACCTGGTCTCCCCAAGCACTTATTGCTGAGCCAGGTGACGGTTGTATTTGTTGATGTGTCACTGTAAAATCTATTAGCACATCTAACACATCAATAGATATTATAGATTGGTCATTACTAGTATTTGTATCTGTTGTGCCATCAGGTGGGCTGACTGTTCCGTCAGCAGCAATACCTCCTAAATTTGAAGGTGCCGTAACCATAACTAATAACTCAACACTAGAGTTATTGGGCATACTTGCAATTGTAGCAGTTAATACATTAGCGGTTACATCAATATTTGAAAAATCAGAAGCACCATTTGTGTTATTTTGAGATGAGAACGAATTGATAATTAAATCGTCATCAAAGTCAACTGAAATAGAAGTGTCATTAACAGCATTTCCTGAGTTAGAGACTGTTATTAGATATTGAAAATCTTCAAAAATATCTATTTGAGAAATAGAAGTACCGCTTAAATTTTGAGCCTCAATTGCAATGGACAAATCTGTAGTTTGACTATGCAATTGTGTGCAAACGGCAAATAAAATAAATATACGGTAAAGTTTTCCCAGCATAAAATAGAGTCAGTATTGTTAAAGTGAACAAATTCAATACTATAACATTTAAATATATGAATTTCCTAGTAATGAAATCTATTATTTAGATACAGAATTTTCCTAATGGTTGCGTCGAGAAACTGAAAAGATTGTAAATTTGATTACATATAAACCTCATTATGAAGTTATTTCTGGTACCAACGCCAATAGGAAATTTAAAAGACATTACGTTTAGAGCAATTGAAGTTTTAAATGAAGTTGACTTGATTTTAGCTGAAGACACTAGAACTTCAGGAAAGCTTCTAAAGCATTTTGAAATCACCACTCAAATGCAAAGCCATCATATGCATAATGAGCATAAAATGGTCAACGGACTTATTAGTAAATTACAGTCGGGAATCTCAATTGCATTAATAAGCGATGCAGGCACACCAGCAATTTCAGACCCTGGTTTTTTATTAGTACGTGCATGTGTGGAACATAATATAGAGGTTGAGTGTTTACCTGGCGCAACAGCTTTTGTGCCAGCATTAGTAAATAGTGGTTTACCAAACGATAAATTTGTATTTGAAGGTTTTTTACCAGTAAAAAAAGGACGCCAAACTCGACTAAAACTTTTAGCAGAAGAAAGCAGAACCATGGTGTTTTACGAAAGCCCGCACAAATTGGTGAAGACTTTAGGACATTTCTGCGAATATTTTGGTGAAGATAGATTAGTTTCTGTGTCTAGAGAGTTGACAAAACTCTATGAAGAAACCATAAGAGGAACCGCTAAAGAAGTTTTAGAATATTACACTTCTAAACCACCTAAAGGTGAAATTGTTATTGTGGTTGCTGGGAAAAAATAAGTTGTCATTTAGAACATTTAAAAGTAAAAGTCAGTTCGAGTGTCAAACAATAGTTTGATGTATCGAGAACTTATGAATGAAAGATCTACTTCAAAATATCAACCAATGCACCATTTGCAAAGCACATTTACCGCTAGGACCAAGACCTGTAGTTACTGCTGATGTTTCGTCTAAAATCGTCATTATCGGACAAGCACCAGGAACAAGAGTTCACCAATCTGGTATACCATGGAATGATCAAAGTGGTAAAAAATTGAGACAATGGTTAGGTGTTACAGATGAGCAATTTTATAATACTAAAGATTTCGCCATTATACCAATGGGTTTCTGCTACCCTGGAAAAGCCAAAACAGGAGATTTACCACCAAGACCAGAATGCGCTCCGCAATGGCACAAACCCTTATTTGATCGAATGTCTAATGTAGAATTAGTGATTTTAATAGGTGCTTACGCGCAGAACTACTATTTAAAGGATAAAAAAACTTTAACAGAGCGTGTTGGTGATTACAAAGCCTATTTGCCAAAGTATTTTCCTATTCCGCATCCATCACCAACTAATCGTTTTTGGCGAGCTAAAAACCCTTGGTTTGAGGAGTTGATTGTGTCAGATTTACAGGAAATGGTAAAGGAATTAATTGCGAAGTAAAAAAACCTCACCATTTTTTGGCAAGGTTTAGTCTTATAAATCTAAAAGTCTAAAACTCTAAGAGTCTAGATTCCTGCCTAAGCAGGAAAGACAATCTAATATTGGGTTCCATCATGCTTTCCTTTTTCCCATCCATGTTTTCCAAGATATTGGTCAGCACTTTCCACAGCACCAGTTTCAATATCAGTTCCCATAGAATCATTCCAACGGTTCAGGTATCCAAACAAAGAAATTACGCCAAGCATTTCTACAATTTCACCTTCATTCCAATGCTCGTATAATCGTTGTTTTATTTCGGCGTCAACAGCATTAGGCACTTGGCTAGCAGCCAAACTAAAATCTAATGCAGCACGTTCCGCCTCTGAAAATGCTGGATGCGTTCTATATTCCCAAATATTATCTAACTGTTCTTGTTCTGCACCATAGCGTTCTGCAGCTCTAATGGCATGCGCTTGACAATAACGGCAACCTGTGGCGTTACTACTTACCCAAGCAATCATACGCTTTAGCGCAGATGTTACTCTACCTTCATTTGCCATAACGGCTTTGTTGAGGTTGATAAACGCTTTACTAATTGCGGGTCTGCGTTGCATAGTTAATACCGAATTAGGGCAAAAACCAAGCGTTTCATTAAAGAATTCTGCAAGTTCTTTGGTTTCTAAATCGTGTTCTGGAGATAATGGTGTTACTAGTGCCATAATGAAGTACTTAAAGTTCTAAGTGTCTAAAATACTCAAAACTTATAAGTACTTAAAGTGCCAAAAGATAAAAAGTTTTATGAGCCCTAAAGTTTTGTTTGCAACCGTTCCGGACTTTAAGTACTTTAGGCATTCATAACTTTTTAACTCATAGACATGGCAGATAAAGTAACAACACATTGGCAAGGTGGATTAACTTTTGAATCGGATAATCCTAGCGGAAAGTTTGTAAAAATGGATACAGTTATTGACGGACAAGAAGAGCGACATGGCTTATCACCCAAAGCAATGATGTTATCCTCTTTAGCTGGCTGTTCTGCTTTAGATGTGATTTCGATTTTAAATAAAATGAACGAAGAGATTGACGATTTTAAGATTGAAGTTACAGGCGAACTTACCGATGAACATCCTAAATATTATCATACCGTAGATGTTGAATATCATTTTTATGGTTCAGAATTAAACAAGAAAAAATGCGATAGAGCAGTGCAATTATCTGTCGAAAAGTACTGCGGAGTTATGGAAATGTTTAGACAATTTGCTGAAGTAAAAACGAGTATTCATTACCATATTGGTACAACGCGAAATGTTTAGTTGCCTTTTATGATGTTTGAATAAAATCAATTTAGAAGAGAACTAATCGCTAATGCCTAATTACTCATAACTAAAAAATGCGTTGGACACTTAAGCCAAAACCTGAAGCAACAAAAATAGCTGAACTTAAAGATGTTCTTAAAGTAGATGATGTTGTAGCGACTTTATTATTGCAACGTGGCATTGAGACTTATGATGCGGCAAAGACCTTCTTTAGACCAAGCTTTGATGATTTACACAATCCATTCTTAATGAAAGACATGGATAAAGCCGTGGCAAGAATAGAAAAGGCTATTGAAGAAGGCGAGAATATTTTGGTTTATGGAGATTATGACGTTGATGGCACAACATCAGTAGCCTTAATGTCGTCGTATTTAAAAACAAGAACAGATTCTGTTGCCACTTATATTCCAGATCGTTACGAAGAAGGTTATGGCGTATCTTATCAAGGTATTGGCTTCGCTCATGACAATGATTTCACACTCATTATAGCTTTAGATTGTGGTATCAAAGCCATCGAAAAAGTAGCTTACGCCAAAGAAAAAGGGATTGATTTTATTATTTGCGATCATCACAGACCAGGAGACAATATTCCAGATGCTGTAGCGGTTTTAGATCCTAAAAGATCGGATTGTGAATATCCATTTAAAGAACTTTGTGGTTGTGGTGTTGGCTTTAAAGTCATTACTGCTTTAGCTTCAAACCAAGGCCAAACGGTTGAAGATTTAGTGGAATATCTAGATTTGGTAGCGACAGCGATTGGTGCTGACATAGTTCCGATTGTTGATGAAAATAGAGCTCTGGCATATTTTGGATTAGAGGTCATAAATACCAATCCAAGACCTGGTATGAAAGCTATAATTGCCGAAGTCAAAAAAGACAAACTCACCATTACAGATGTTGTATTTATAATTGCACCACGCATTAATGCAGCAGGAAGAATGAAACATGGCAATCATGCTGTAACCTTATTAACTGAAACCGATTTTAATCTTGCGGCACAATATGCTGTAGATATAGATGTCTTTAATACAGACCGAAGAGAAACAGATCAACGAATTACTGAAGAGGCGTTATTAAAGATTGAAGAAGCTAAAGAACAAGACCGATTTACAACAGTAGTCTATGATGAACATTGGCATAAAGGAGTTATAGGAATTGTCGCTTCTAGATTAACCGAAACCTATTATAGACCAACATTAGTATTCACAAAAAGTGGAGAGAAGCTGGCGGCTTCTGCGAGATCCGTCAAAGGTTTTGATGTATATAATGCATTAGAAGCATGTTCGGAATATATAGAACAATTTGGTGGTCATAAATATGCCGCAGGTTTAACCTTATTGCCCGAAAATTACGAGGGCTTTAAAGCCAAGTTCGAAAGTGTAGTAAAAGAAACGATAGACCCAAAATTATTAACACCGGAGCTGAAGGTAGATTTAAAGATAAACCTTAGCCAAGTTGATAATAAACTAATGCGTATTATACGTCAGTTTGCGCCTTTTGGTCCAGGAAATATGACACCAGTTTTTATGACGCAAGATGTAAAAGACACAGGTTGGGGAAAATGTGTTGGTGAAGATAATAAGCATATCCGTTTTACAGCAACGCAAAACCCAAAGGATAACATTGTTTGTATCGGTTTTGGTTTAGGTGATAAAATAGATATTATAAAAAACAGAAGTCCATTTGACATTGCTTACACAATTGATGAAAACCATTGGAATGGTAATATAAGCTTACAGTTGAAATTAAAAGATTTAAAAAAATAATATGGCTAAGCAAGATCCATACGCAGCACTTCGTTTTAAGGAATTCAATATTTTTTTATTGTTGCGATTTGCCTTGGTTATTGGTTGGTCTATGCAGTTTTTAGTAATCGAATGGCAAGTTTATGATATCACAAACGATAAATTAAGTTTAGCAATTATTGGAGCTTGCGAGTTTTTACCAGCTTTTTTTTTAGCGCCATTTGCTGGTCATATTGTAGATAAAAAGGAAAAGCGTAATCTTTTTACTTTATGTATAGCGTTATTTTCATTAATTAGTTTTGGGCTTTATTGGTTGACTTCTGAAACCGTTGAGTCTAATTGGGAGACTAAAAACATTCTATTTGGGATATATGGTTTAGTCTTTTTTGGTGGTATACTTAGAGCATTTTTTGGGCCTACTATATTCTCACTTATTGCATTGCTTGTCCCAAAATCAGTTTATCCAAATGCAGCAACTTGGAGCAGTAGTACTTGGAAAGGAGCTGCCGTATTAGGTTCGCTAACAAGTGGTTTTTTAATTGCTTGGATTGGAGTACACAATACTTTAGGTATTGTATTTTTATTGGTAATGATTTCCTTAATATTAGTTCTGCAAATAAAGCAAAAACCAATTATGAATGAGGCTGCCAATGAATCTGTAAAGGAAAGTTTGAAGTCTGGGATTAAGTTTGTGTTTAATGATAAAGTAATCTTAGGAGCACTTACCCTAGATATGATAGCTGTTTTATTTGGTGGAGCAGTAGCCATTTTCACTGTATTTGCTAAAGATATTTTTGAGAATGGACCAAAAGGATTAAGTATATTAAATGCGTCACTCTCATTAGGAAGTATTTTAACTATGTTAGCAACTACTTATATTCCTATTACTAAAAATACTGGGAAAAAGTTATTAATAGCGGTTTTTGGTTTTGGCTTAAGTATGATCGTTTTTGGGGCATCAAAACTGTTTTGGCTTAGTGTAACAGCAATATTTATAGCTGGAGTTTTTGATGGAATTTCTATGGTTGTACGTCAGACCATATTACAACTTAAAACACCTGATGATATGCGAGGTAGAGTGGGAGCTGTTAACTCTATGTTTGTTGGTTCTTCTAATGAATTGGGAGCTGTAGAAAGTGGTATTGCAGCTAAGATTTTTGGTGCACCTTTAGCGGTAATACTTGGCGGAACAGTAACATTGCTAACAGTTATTACTATGAGTCTTACAAATAAACCACTCAGAGAGTTAGACCTCAGAGAAGACGTCCAAGAACAATATGACGATGTTAAGTCTTAGTATTTTTTGAGTTCTAGAGTTTCCCCATCAAAAACACCATAAGTAAAGTATTGTACCCAATCACCCAGGTTCATATATTTAGAACCTTCATTTAGAGGTATTTCAAGTGGTAAGTGTCTATGTCCAAAAATGAAATAATCTCTGTGTTTTTCTGACAATTTTCTTTTTGAATATTGCGCCAACCATTCATTTTCCTCTCCTAAGAATTTGGCATCATCATCACCAGATATGAGTTTGTTTTTAACGGACATATATTGTGCAATTCTTACACCAATGTCTGGATGCAACCATCTAAATAGCCATTGAAAAACAGGGTTTGTAAACACCTTTTTCATTCGCTTAAAGCCTTTATCACCAGGGCCAAGACCATCACCATGACCAATAAAGAATAACTTATTATTAATTGAGAATTCTTGTGGTTTGTGGAAGACTGGAATATTAAGTTCTTTTTCAAAATAACCGTTCATCCATAAATCATGATTACCCACAAAGAAATAAACAGGAATGCCAGAATCTGTAATTTCTGCAAGTTTTCCTAGAGTTCTAACAAAGCCTTTGGGAACAACAGTTTTATATTCAAACCAAAAATCAAATAAGTCACCTATTAGAAAAATTGCAGCAGCATCTTGTTTTATTTCATCTAACCATGTTACAAACTTCTTCTCGCGTGGTAATGATGCTTCATTAGTAGGTGCACCCAAATGATTGTCTGAAGAAAAATAAATTTTCTTGCCTTTTGGGATGTTTATTTTGAATTTATTTTGATTCATTTTTAAGAGACACTTCGACTACGCTCAGTGTGACACCTTCTTTGTTTTATTCATTATCTGACGCGTACCACTCAGCAAAGCTAGTTCCGGTTTCTCTTATCTTTAAAGAGTGTAACTGTATATGTTCTGGTAAACGTGATTTTATTTTACTAGCAAAGTCAATAATCATATTTTCTGTAGTAGGTTGGTAATCTACTAGTAAAACATGATGTCCGAGACTTTTAAGCTCTTCTGCTAGTTCTAAATGTGGTGTGTTTTTATTGAAAATCATTGAGTGGTCAAAACTATCAACGATTTCGTCTTTTACTATTTTTTTTAAGTCCCCAAAATCTATAACCATTCCACATTTTACATTTGAGGTATCTGTAATAGGCTCACCTATAACTGTAACATCTAAATGGTAACTATGTCCATGAAGATTTTTACATTTTCCGTCATAACCATGAAGTGCATGACCAGCTTCAAAAGAAAATTGCTTTGTAATTCTGACTTTGCTCATTACCTTCTTTTATTTCTGTTATAAAAATAAACTACTACTAATACTACACCTAGTATTAGAAATAAACCATTTCCTCCTAAAAAGTTAAGAATATCCATCTTACTCGTCGTTTAATCTTTTCTTATTATATCTGTAAATGAGATAAGCTATAATTACCAATACCACAAAAGGTAACATTGAACCAATGAAAACACCAATACCATAACTACTGTCAGGTGCGTCTTTTAGCTTTTCCTCAATGTTTGAGTCTTGTAATAGTGTGATTAGAAAATACATCATTTTCAGAAACTTTCGCCAAATTTAAGCCTTTTGTGCTAGTGGTTTGAATGTTTTTCGGAATTTTATGATTAATGGTAAGCCTCTGGCGATAATCCAAAAGGTAAATGCAGTAAAAATACCATAAAGTTTAAGTTCTAATTGGTCTGTGGTAAATATTACAGGAATAAACACCAACAAGGTTGAAAACAACAATACATTTCTTAGATATTGCATTTTACCTAAACCTTTAAAAACACCGTCAAAAATAAAGGCTAAAGCACAAAGTGGTTGCATGGCAAGTATGATCCAAAAGACCTTGTAAAATTCATTTAAAACAGTCTTGTCGTCTGTAAAAATGTTTCCGATAGGATAATAGAAAAGTGCTCCAATAGCTCCAATAATTATTCCCACAACAACACCATATTTTATAAGTTTATCGCTAAGATTAATGAGTGTTTTATAGTCTTTTGCACCAAAGAGTTTTCCTGATAAAATATTACCTGCGCTGGCATAACCATCAATTAAGAAAGCGCCTAAAAACCAAAGGTTAATAGCAATGGTATAAGCTGCAATGTACGTGGTGCCATATTTTGTGGCAAAACTGGTCCCGAAATAGAGTGCTACATTAAGTGCAATAGTTCTAATAAACAGATTAACAATCATTACGATAAAACGATTGATTTCTTTATTAAAAGGAAACTTTACCAATAGTGGAATGTCGGTTTTCTTTAGTATAAAGTATGTAGACAATAATGCCATGATAATCTGTGCCAAGACGCTAGCATAAGCTGCACCTTTAATATGCATTGCTGGAATGTAACCTTCAATGCCATAGACCAAAACGACATCTAAGATTATGTTTGCAACTGCACCAGTTATGGCAATAAGCATTGGGTAATAGGTGTTTTGCAAACCTCTAAATGTACCAAAAACAGCAATTGTAAATAGTGTAAACGGAAAACCAAATACTCGAATTTGATAATAATCCACACTATAATCTAAAATTAAGTCTGATGCATTATATAGCTTGAAAATATGAGCAGCTAAAGGATAAGTGACTAATATAATGAGTAGACTTAACGACGTAATTATAAAAATGGCTTGCGCCGGAAGATTTTTAACTTCACTCAGTTTATCTGCACCAAGATATTGTGATACAATCGAAGAAATGGCGCTACGTGTTTGCCCTAAAACCCAAATAAGCATTGATAAGAATGTGGTTACGATACCAACTGCAGCTAATGACTCAGTAGGATTCTTATCCATATTACCAATAATCGCCGCATCTGTCAACGATAAAATAGGCTCTGAAATGCCTGAAATTAATGCAGGTATGGCGAGTTTGTTGATGTGTTTTAAGTTAATAAGCGTGCTCAAAGTACCAATTCGTAACAGTGAAAAGGAAACTCACTTTGTTTTGGGAAGTAGATATCTCCTAATCGTTTATAACCGCGAAGTTCGTAAAACTTTTGGTTTCTTTTGTTCTGAGAAAAGGTGTCTAATCTAATAGAACTATAGTTGTTGTCTATAGCATATTGTTCAGCAAAATTCATGAGTTTTTGGGCATAACCTTTGCCTTGCAATTCAGGATGAATAGCCAAACGATGAATGTAAATATTGTTTTTGTTTTCAGTAAGCCATTTTATAGGAATGTATTCTTCATCCATAAAGGTCGAAACAACAATAGTTCCTTTTACTTGCTCATCAATGTCTAAGACATAAAGCTCATTGCGTTGTACATCATTTTCAAAAGTAGAGGCTTTTGGGTAATGCTCGTTCCACTGGTAAATGCCTTTAGAAATCATGTGTTTAGCGCATGCTTTGCACATTTGCATTATAGGTTCTATATCTTTCGGGCTTCCTTTTCTTATCATTAATAATGTTTACTTTTGTGTTAAAATTATTTTACCATGAAAACAATATTAGTTCCGGTTGGCTCTTCTAAAAATGCGCAATCTCATTTACAGTATGCAGTAGATTTTGCCAAGGCTTTTGGTGCTAGATTATATGTGGTTCAAATATATAATGTTTATACCAAAGCAGGTACTATGATTAAGGTTGATGATATTATTGAAAGAGAATCTAAGGAATTTTTAGAATCTCATGTGGCTTCTATAAACACTAAAGGTGTTGAGGTGATTACTAAAACTTTTAAAGGAAAACTTGTTGATACTATTGAAAAAATATGCAAGGCTTTAGATGTAGATTTAATTATCCTAGAACCAAGAACGAATTCTATAAAAGAAGAAGTGTATTTGGGTAAAACTTCTGGTAAGATTGTAAAGCGTACGCAAATACCAGCGTTGATTGTTCCTGAAGGTTATATTTATAAACCTATCGTGAAGATATTGGTTGCGCTAAAGTCCGCGATTATAAGAAAACAAGGTGTTTTAAATCCTTTAACGGCAATTAAAAACCAATTTAAAGCTGTTGTTAATATGCTTTTAGTGAAAACGCCTCATCATAACGAAGATGATTTTGAACTTAATGATCAGCTAAAAGCCATGATTACAAATACGACATATTCTGAAAGTCCAACAACATTTCAAGGTGTGCTAGAACATTACAAAAACCACAACCCAGATTTATTGTGTGTAGTAAGACGTCACAGAGGATTTTTTAAGAAACTATGGGAAGATGATGTTATTTTAAAGAAGGATTTCCACAGTTCTAAAATTCCTGTTTTGGTTTTAAGTGGATTGAAATAATGGGGTATTAGCTCAGCTGGCTAGAGCGCTACGCTGGCAGCGTAGAGGTCATCGGTTCGACTCCGATATGCTCCACATAGTAAAGCTTCATAGCAATATGAGGCTTTACTTTTTTACAAATTCAATAATCAAACGAGTTACACTCAAAAGTTCATTAGACAAGGTTTCATATTCCCAAGGATGCTTTACATTAAACACATGGTCTGCTTTTTCAATAATTTCTAGTTCAGCTTTAGGGTTCCATTGGTTTAATGCATAAGCTTCATCAATTTTTACTGAAGTGTCATTATCTCCATGAATAATTAAATGCGGAATCGTCAAACGTTTTTCTGCAGTTTCAATGTGCAATCGTTCTTCATTGGCTTTAAAATCTTCGTAAAACTGATAAAAATGCGGCATTTGTTGTTTGGTTCTACCATTAAGCACATATTTTACACCTTGTTTTTTCCATTCTTCTAGGTCGCCAATTGTTGCGGTACGTTTGCCAAAGTCACATACGCTTGCAAGAGTAATCAACTTTGTAATTCTTGGGTCTTCAGAAGCTTTAAGAATTGTGATTCCACCTCCACGACTGTGACCAATTAAGATGATGTTGCTTGTGTTAACACAAGCATTATTTTTAAATGTTACTTCAGACCAGTCAATAACATCACGTAAATCGTCTAATTCTTTGGTGTAATTGTTATTGCCAAAAGCTTCCAAATCTGGAAAATCAATAGGATTTTCCATATTACCGCCATTATGCGAGAAATTAAACTTTATTAGGCAAAAACCTTCTTTGGCAATGGTTTCTGCCATGAGATTCCATGCGCCCCAATCTTTAAAACCTTTATAACCATGACAAAAAATTATTAATGGTTGATTCTTTAAATCTTTATTATAAAACGTATCTATTAGAATGGGTTTTTTATCGGCTCTGTGTAATATAAAGTTCTTTTCAATGTGCATCACTTGAGTTCTTTTTCTATAAAATCTATGTTTGGATTACAGATTTCTAGGATGAGTTTTTTTAATTCTATTTCAAAGTTGTCTAGAGTTTCTTCAGTAATGTTATGATTCTTCTTGCGAGATTTAGGGGAATCTTTTTTACCAAACTTTAAAAAGCCATTATTTAAATTTTTAAATGAAATGATTCCGGCTTCTATTGGAAGCTCAATCTTTTTCAGTTTATGCATCATATAAGCGTAGCATAATATTTGAAACGATTTGCTATATTTATCATAATCAGTCGTAAGATCTTCCCAATTTACAATCTCAACTTTACTTTGTTCTACTTTACCAGATTTGTAATCGATAACTCTAATTGTTTTATCATACTCATCTATTCTATCAACTTTACCTTTTAGTTTCACGGGGAAATCTAATCCTTCTATATCAATTTCAATATTTTCATCAGCCTCAATGGCTATAATCTTTAATTCCTTTCCTGCTCTAAGAGATTCAATTTCGGTATTAATGAAGTTTACGATATAACGTTGCGCAATTTCAAAAATGATAAGGTTTTTTCCTTTTGTAAAATCTCCTTCTTTATACAAATCTTTAAAGTGTTTTGTAACCGTTGATTTTACTTTGGTTTTGAAGTTTTTTAGGTCTTTAATTTTAATATAATGACCTTCAAAAGGTTTATAAAAATCTTCGAGAGTATTATGAATAACAGAACCTAATGTATTTGCTGCAATGTGTTCTTCGACATCTTCAAATTGTTTTACGTCAAGTACTTTTTCAAAATAAAAGTCTATTGGGTTTCTTATATAATTAGTTAGTGAAGAAGGTGAAAAACCTTTAGTTGCAACCTTTTTTAATTGTTCAATCACTAATGGTGTTTTAGAAATATGTTCTAAAGATGCATCATAATTTGGAATTTCTGGTGCAACAATTGTATGTTTAATGTTGTGAATTCCCTCAATCTCAAGTTGGGTGATAAACCTACTTTTTTCACCACCTTTTAGAGCATCAACTTCTGTATTATAAAGAATGTACACGTTTTTTGCACGTTGCAACAATCTGTAGAAATGATAAGTGTAGA
Source organism: uncultured Flavobacteriaceae bacterium (assembly GCA_964517835.1). Lineage (GTDB taxonomy): Bacteria > Bacteroidota > Bacteroidia > Flavobacteriales > Flavobacteriaceae > Winogradskyella. The sequence continues at coordinate 36,017 of CAZFEV010000021.1, forward strand.
CAGCGTCTTTTTCTTTAAATGTTGGTAGTTTATTTTCAATCTTAACATCAAAAGGGATAAAAGAATTATTGGTTTTGCCCGATGGTAAAATGCCTTCATTAACAGAACTTATGATTACAGTTTCAAAATCTAAAACACGAGACTCTAACATTCCCATAATTTGTAATCCTTCTAAAGGTTCACCTTTAAAGTCTAGTGTTTCACTACTTAAAAGTTCGTTAAATACCGAATTTAGGGCGTTAATAGAATCTAAATAGGAGTAAGTGCTATTGAGATCTGAAAGGTTATTGAATAATTTATAAAAGCGATAGAGGTATTCTAATTCTAACTGATGTTTTGTTTTGTCTGCATTCAATTGTTCTTTAACCAGTAAAATGATCTCTAAGCAACTTGCTATGGCCTTCGTCGGTTTGTTATCCCAAGATTGAAATAATAAGTTGATTACATTTTTATTTTGATTAGTTAAGCCTTCTAATTCTTTACTAGATAAATAGATTAAATTATTATTCTGAATGTGATTTATTATATGCGTTGCTTCGTTTCCGTCATCTAAATCGAATAAAACATAAAGCGCAGGATGTGATAAGATATTGACGATATCGACATGGTAAATCACATCAGATTTAGTTTTGTGAATACTGAAGAGTTGTTGAAATAAAGACGCCAATGGAATGAGTTTTAAAGGCAATCCCATAGTAACATTGAGGCGTTCTATGTCTTCAGGAATTGAGTTTAAAACAGGAATTAGTAGATTTTCTTCACCAAGAACAACTGCAGTGCTGTTTAATTGAGGATTTTGTTTTTTAAGTTCTCGTAGTAAATGACCAATATATTTTGCTTGACCGACTAATTTAGGAATCCCAATAACTTCAATATGCTTGTTTTCCGAGTAGTTTGAAGTCACCCAATTGAAAGGATTTTTTTTAAAGTAATTCCATTTTGTTTTATGTGAGCGTGTAAATAAGCCTGCGTCGTGGATAGGATCTTCAATAAATGTTTTGTCTATATCCCAATAAATTAGCGCTAAATCATTTTCTAATAATCCTTGAATAATTAATGATTCTGAAGTATTAAGTGCATTAAAACCTAGAAAAACATGAGTTTTGGTTGAAGTTTCAATATACGGTTCAAGGTTTTCTGTAGCTTCTCTATAAATAAGCCCTTGATAACCTTTTTTATTGTTTAAAAGATCATCAGTATATTTTATGTAGTAAGGCTTTAATTGATTCCAAAAATTAAGATGATTTTTAATTAAATCAGTGTGGTTGTCTTCCAAAGACCAATGATCAAGAGTTTTAATTGCGTTTAGGTAATCAAAAATTTTCCCTTGGTCAATAAGATAGCGGTCAATCTCGTTGAAATCTTGTAAAAGAATTTGAGCCCATTTAGAAAATTGATCAAAAGACTCTTGTCTGTCAGAAGGTGTTAAGGCTTTATAAGTCTTAAAGAGCTTAAATAGAAGTTCTGGATTAGGAATCGTTTTTAGACCAGATAAGTTCTCGACAAATTCTTCTATACTAAGAATTTGAGGTAGAAACATTGTGTAATCTGTGATTTCTGAAATATGATGTTTTAAAAAAGTCCCAGCACGTTTACTAGGAAGTATAAACACCAAATTGTCTAGATCTATCTCTTTCTTTTTTAGATCTAACAACACACTTTTTATAAAACTTTCCATTTTATAAAAATAAAAAACGCCCCGATAAACGGAGCGTTTTAACTAATATTTTAAGCGTGTTTTGAAATTAGTTTTTAAGCTTAACCTCTACACGTCTATTTTCTTTTCTTCCTTTAGAAGTTTTGTTAGTTGCGATTGGGTTTTCTTCACCAAAACCAGTTGCAGATAATCTCTCTGCAGAGATACCATTAGCAATTAAGTAATCTCTAACAGCATTTGCTCTCTTTTCAGATAACTTTTGGTTAGAAGACTTAGCACCAACACTGTCAGTATGACCTTCTATAGAGAAATCAGCTTGTGGATACTCTTTAAAGATTGCTACCATTGCTTCTAATACTTGATCAGTTTCTTTCTTGAAAGAAGCTCTACCGCTATCGAATAAGATAGTTTTAGCATATTCATTTAAAGTTTTCATTACTTCTTCAGTAGGCTTAACTTCTGGACAACCATTGTTAGCAACTACACCAGCTTCGTTTGGACATTTATCATCTTTGTCTAATACACCATCACCGTCAGTATCTGGCCAAGGACAACCGCTATTTGCAGCAGGACCAACTTCGTTTGGACAGTTATCAGCATTGTCAGCAACACCGTCACCATCAGCATCTGGACATCCCATTAGAGATTTTAAACCAGCAACTTCAGGACAATTATCATCCTTATCCATAACACCATCACCATCAGTATCAGGACAACCATTAAATTCTGCTAAACCTTTATCATTAGGACAATCATCTTTTGAATCTTGGATACCATCACCATCAGCATCTGGACAACCATTAAAGATTTCTAAACCAGCTTCTTCTGGACAAGCATCTTCGTGATCGTAAACACCATCTCCATCTGTGTCAGTTCCTCCAAACTTAAAAGTTAAACCAGCAGAATGTTGGAAATGCTTTGGTAAATAATCCTCGAATGCATGTTTGTATGTAGATTGGATGTTGAAACCTAATCTTTCGCTAAACCAATACGTTACACCTAAAGAACCATTTAAAGTTCCAGCTCCAACTTCGTCAAGCCATGTGTAACCACCACCAACACCTAAAGAAGGATCGATAGATTTTGATTTGATTAAATCCATAAAGCTGTATGATACTCTACCGTCAAGTGCATAGTACATTAAATCATCAACTTCAAGTGTACCAGCTTCAGAACCATCAGGGTTTAATGCAGTTCCGAATTTAGTTATTCTGTTTAAAGATCCAGTTGCTGTGAATGTGAATCCATCATCTAAATACTTAGAAACAGCAATTGAAGACAATGAAGGTATAATGTTCCAGTGGTCTTTTACATTAAAAAATTCGTCAAAGTAAGCTCCTTGCGGTGCGTCTTCACCAACTGGATATGGGTCTACAGCGTTTATACCAACTGTAACAGCCCATGGGTTGTTCTTGTCTTGAGCAAAAGCAGCACTGAAGCTCATGAAAAGCGCTACTGCTAAAAATAATCTGCTAAGATTTTTCATATTCTAATTAATTTAATTTTAAGTGTTAATTGTGTCACAAAAGTAAGTTGTTAAATTTTATTAACAAAGACAAATATATAAAAATATTGTTATAACGCCCTATAATAGTGAGATTGTCAACATTTTAAATAATCTCTAATTTTTGTCCAACTTTTACAACTGCATTTATGGTCTTATCAAGTTGTTCTTTTGTATGTGCAGCCGAAAGTTGTACTCTAATTCTGGCTTTATCTTTTGGCACTACTGGATAAAAGAAACCAATCACATAAACGCCTTCTTCTAATAACATATTAGCCATGGTTTGTGATAATTTTGCGTCATATAACATTATGGGCACTATGGCAGCATCTCCATCAATAACATCAAAACCTGCTTTTTTAACTCCATCTTTAAAGTACTTTGTATTCCACTCGAGTTGATCACGCAATGAGGTGTCGTTTTTCAACATGTCAAAAACCTTAATTGATGCACCTACAATTGCTGGTGCTAAAGAATTAGAAAATAGGTAAGGTCGTGATCTTTGACGAAGAATTTCAATGATTTCTTTTTTGGCAGTAGTATATCCACCCATAGCTCCGCCCATTGCTTTACCTAAAGTACCTGTAATAATGTCTATTCTTCCTAAAACACCTTTTTCTTCTAAGGTTCCGATACCAGTTTTTCCGATAAATCCGGTAGCATGACATTCATCAATCATTACTAAGGCATCGTACTTATCTGCTAAATCACAAATTTGGTCAAGTGGTGCAACTAAGCCATCCATTGAGAAAACGCCATCTGTAACAATTATTTTAAAACGAGCACCATTTTCATTGGCAGCAATAAGCTGTTTTTCTAAATCTGCCATGTCGTTATTTTGATAACGATATCTCGCTGCTTTACATAATCGAACACCATCAATTATGGATGCATGATTTAAAGAGTCTGAAATAATAGCATCTTCTTTTGTTAAAAGAGGTTCGAAAACACCACCATTAGCATCAAATGCTGCTGCATAAAGAATAGTATCTTCAGTGCCATAAAAATCTGCAATTTTTTGTTCTAGCTCCTTGTGAATATCTTGAGTACCACAAATAAATCTCACCGAAGACATACCATAGCCGTGTGAGTCCATGGCATCTTTTGCGGCTTGGATGACTTCAGGATGAGAAGACAATCCAAGGTAGTTATTAGCGCAAAAATTTAGAACTGTTTGTCCTGTGCTTAGTGTAATTTCTGCACCTTGTGGTGAGGTAATAATGCGCTCTTCTTTAAAAAGCCCAGCATCTTTGATAGACTCAATTTCTTGCTGTAAATGTGTTTTTATATTTCCGTACATAGTTATTTAGTTAATGAAACAACAAAGATAACATTAGTCCGTATTATACTTCAATGATTTCAACATTTTCATTAATGTACACAAGGAATTTCTTATCGATTTTGTAACCCATAGTTTTAATTACAGAGGCATAATCATTTATTTGATTTTTGTGACTTGTTTGATGGTTTCCTGTTTTGTAATCAATAATTGAAACCTCATTGTCCTTAATATTTAATCTGTCAGGTCTAATTATAACGCTATCTCTTGTTATAATATCACGTTCGTTGAATACTTCTGAAGCTCCTGAAAAAAACGAATTGAGTCTAGGGTGATTGATAACGTTTTCAACAAGAGGTTTTATATCGCTTATTTGAGAAGTGTGAATATCACCTTGAGAAATGAGTTCTTCAAAGGCAAAATCAACATCCAAAGTGGTTTTAATTTTAGAAAGTGCCAGGTGCACAAGATTACCGCGCTCCATTGCTCTTTTTTGTTTGGTATCCCAAAGTAAACCAGATTTTGTTACGATACTTAAGTTATGAGATTCTTTTGGTGTTGAAATTAATGGTATAGTTTCTGTCTTATCTTCAGTCTTTTCTTGTTGTTTTAACTCCAATTCACCAAAGGTATAAGTGTTTTGATTATCCGCCCATAAGCTACATATTTTAAGATATGATATTAACATACCAGAATATGTTTTGTTGTTTATTTCTCCTTTTGAGTTAATGTCAACCTTAGAAATAACAAAAAGATTATTTACAGCTCTAGTTAATACAACATACAGTAGGTTAATACCATCTAATTCAAGTTGTGATTTTCTGCTTTTATAGATTTCAGCGCCATCCTCTCCAAATTGTTCTACATCCTCATTAAAATTTAATAGAAGATTACTGAAACCATTATAAATAGCCTTATCAACAGGAAACCATGTTTTTGGTTCTTGCTCCTTATATATGTTTAAATCAGCAAACGGAAAAATAACAACCGAAAATTCTAAGCCTTTAGACTTATGAATAGTCATTATTTTAACGGCATCTAGATGTTCTGGTGAAACAACACTCAGGCTGTCTTTCTTTTTTTCGAAATATTCAAGAAATGCCATAATATTAGAACCTTCACGTTGTGTAAACTCTAAAACAACATCTAAATAAAATTGTAAAAATGCATTAGAAGTCTTGTTTAACTGAAAAGTTCTAATCACTTCTTCAACCAGTTCATAAATAGGTAAATGAAGCAGTTTTGATAGACTAATGCTTATATTGATGTCTTCTAGACCTTTAAAAATATCCTCTATATTATCTCTAAAATAAGTTGAGAAAAATAGATGTTTATCTAAAACATTTTGTTGATCTGCAATAAATGACAGAAGCTTAATTATTAGATTTTGATTATTGGGTTGTCCAAGTACTGTAATAAAGTCATGTACAAATCTTACTTCGGGTGAATTTTTAAGTAAAAGTGTTTCAGAAGATGTAATTTTAATATTGTGGTCATACAAATACTCAGCTATGGCAACACCTTCTTTTCCATTTCTAACAATAACACAGATATCTTCTAGTTTATGACCAGAATCAAGACATTTATTAATGGTTTTTAAAACCTCAGCACAGTAAATATCCACTTTATCATCATCGTTTTCAAAATTTAAAAAACTCAGTTCAACATAGCCCTTTACATCAGTTTGTGTTTCTTGTTCTGATTGTTCATATAGCTTTGCGTAATCTTCATTGTGAAAATAATTCTGACTTAAGAATTTAAAAAATCCATTGTTAAAGTCTACTATTGCTTTAGCACTTCTAAAATTGTTCGATAGGTTAAGTATATTTTGAACTACCGGAAATGGTTGTGTTGTCTTATTGTAAAGGCTAACAAATTGTTCGGCATCTCCACCACGCCACCTATAAATGGCTTGTTTGGCGTCCCCAACGAGCATAGCAGACCCGTTTGTTGATGATAATGCATTATCAATTAGAGGTATTAGGTTATGCCATTGTAACGTAGAGGTATCTTGAAATTCATCAATATAATAATGTCTATATTTTTCGCCTAAACGTTCATAAATAAAAGGTGTTGGCTGGTCCTTTATTTCATTACTAATAATTTTATTGAATTCTGAAATAGGTAGAACGTTGTTTTCCGACTTGATAGTCTCGAGTTCTTTCTTAATGGCATTTAAAACCGATTGAGGTGTAATGTTTTTATAAAGTCCTTTTTTGAGTTTTAAATCATAGACAAGTCTTTTACTGAGCTCAAAAGAGTCCTTCAGTTTAGGCTGAATTTCATCTATTGTACTTGCAATCTGGTCGCTTACATGTTTAGGATATAATGATCCGCCATTAATTAAATTGTTTTGCCAGGATCTAACATAACTAGGGTTGTATTTTTTGTTTTTAAGATTGTCAAAATAGTTTGGCAAAGAACTTCTAGAGAAGTCATCATATTGTAACCCGCATTCATCTATTAATATCAAGACATCATTAGCAAGCCCAATAATTTTATTTTCAATGGTATTGATATCCGCATGTAGTTGTCGTTTTAATTTTTGGAAATCTTCTAGGTCTTTATCTTTTAGACTTTCAATGGCGAAAAGGTCGTTTTCGTTAACCAGAAGTTTTGTAATCTTGTTAAAATCATAACTGATATCCCAACTTTTGTCATCGTCGGCTTTTTCAATAGCAAATTCTAACAATACTTTAGTTAGTGCTTTATCTAAACCAGCCTTAGAAATAAGACTGTCAACAGATTCCTTTAATAGACGATCTTGATCTAATTCTACTTCAAAATTCATTGGTAACTTAAGATCATAAGCAAATGTTCTTATAATCCTATGGGTAAACCCATCTATAGTAATAACATCAAAAGCACCATAATTATGGATAATGTGCTTTAGCAGATGTTTTGATTTTGAAATTAATATTTCGGGTGATATTCTGAGCTCTTTGCAAATGTCTATAAACATAGGATGCGGCTGAGACTTGCTTTTTTCGTTGGAAAAAAGCTTAAGCATTTCAATGATGCGTTCTTTCATTTCGCCAACCGCTTTATTGGTAAAAGTGATTGCTAATATTGACTTAAAATGGTCATTGTTTTGAGATTGAATGATTTTTTTTAGGTAAGATTTAGCAAGTGTATAGGTCTTACCACTTCCAGCCGATGCGTTATATATTTTAAAGTCTGATTCTTGCAAGAGAAAATTTTTATACCAAAATAGGTAATCTTAATATTTTATTTAGAACTTGTTAATATCTATATCTTAAATTTGTTAAAATTAAATTATTAACACTTAAACAGAATACTATGGCTTTTGAATTACCAAAGTTAAAATATGCTTACGATGCATTAGAGCCGCATATTGATGCACGCACTATGGAGATACATCACTCTAAGCACCACAACGGATATACAACAAAACTAAACGCAGCAATTGAAGGTACAGATTTAGAAGGAAAATCTATTGAAGATATTCTTACTAATCTAGATATGGATAACAAAGGTGTTAGAAATAATGGCGGTGGTTTTTACAATCACTCATTGTTTTGGGATGTTATGAATCCGGAAGATAGAGGTTATTTATCTGGTGAATTAAAAGACGCTATAGAAGCAGAATTTGGCTCTAAAGACGCTTTTATAGAAGCTTTTTCAAAAGCTGCTGCAACACAATTCGGATCTGGTTGGGCATGGTTGTGTGTTCATAAAGGTGGAAAGGTTGAGGTTTGTTCTACTCCAAACCAAGATAATCCATTAATGCCAGGCGTATCTTGTGGCGGTACACCAATTTTAGGTTTAGATGTTTGGGAGCATGCATATTATTTAAACTACCAAAACAGAAGACCAGACTATATTGAAGCATTCTTTAAAGTTATCAACTGGAATGAAGTAGAGCGTCGTTACGCAGAGGCTAAGTAATAGAATATTAAATATTCATATAGTAAAAGTCAAGTTAGAAATAACTTGGCTTTTTTTAATTGTAAATAGTAAACAGGTAATGACGAAGTAACTATTGGAAATGAAAAAAGGTGAACAGAGAGTTCACCTTTTTTGCCCCAAATCTACCATAAA
>CAZFEV010000022.1:0-43666 GCA_964517835.1 uncultured Flavobacteriaceae bacterium
TTAGTATAGCATGCAACTGTACAATAACTTAAGTGCTAAAGAAAGAGCAGAACTTATTGAAAAAGCGGGAAAAGAACGCTTAACAATCTCTTTCTACAAATACGCCAAAATTGGCAACACGCAACTTTTCAGAAATCACATGTTTTTAGCATGGGATGAGTTAGATGTTTTAGGCAGAATATACATTGCCACAGAAGGCATTAATGCTCAATTATCTGTACCAGCTGAAAACTTTGAAGCATTCAAAAATCATTTAGACACCATTTCGTTTTTAGAAAATGTAAGGTTAAATATTGCTATAGAGCATGATAATTATGCGTTTCTAAAATTGAAAGTAAAGGTGCGCCATAAAATTGTTGCTGATGGATTAAATGACGATACCTTTGATGTGACTAATAAAGGAATTCATGTAAATGCAGAACGTTTTAACGAGCTTATCGAAGATCCTGATACGATTTTGGTAGATATGCGTAATCATTACGAAAGTGAGATTGGTCATTTTAAAAATGCCATTACACCGGACGTAGATACATTTAGAGAATCTCTAGATCTTATTGAAGAAGATTTACGTGAACATAAAGAAGATAAAAAATTAGTCATGTATTGTACCGGTGGTATCCGATGTGAAAAAGCTAGTGCTTATTATAAACATAAAGGTTTTAAAAACGTCTATCAGCTAGAAGGCGGAATCATTAACTATGTGCGTCAAGTTGAAGCAGAAGAACTCGAAAATAAATTCATTGGTAAGAATTTTGTGTTTGATCAACGTCGTTCAGAACGCATAAGTGATGATGTTATCGCAAAGTGTCATCAATGTGGCTCACCAGCAGATACGCATACAAATTGTGCAAATGAAGCTTGCCATTTATTGTTCATTCAATGTGATGAATGCAAGGCTAAAATGGATAATTGTTGTTCTTCTCATTGCCAAGAAATTATACAATTGCCATATGAAGAGCAGAAAGCTTTAAGAAAAGGGCAATCTAACAGTAATGACATTTTCAAAAAGGGTAGAGCAGACCATTTAAGAGAGAATAAAGATTTGAGAAATATTACAGAGAGCTTTTCAAATAACAAACTTTCAGTAAAAGAATAGCTAATCAACTTACTAAATCAATCATGAATCATATAGAATTAATGGCGCCAGCTGGTAATTTTGAATCGTTACAAGCGGCCTTAGATAATGGAGCAGACTCCATATATTTTGGTGTAGAGCAACTCAATATGAGAGCAAGAGCATCAATAAATTTTACATTAGATGATCTTGAAGAAATCTCGAGACGTTGTAAAGAAAAAAATGTAAGAACCTATCTTACTTTAAATACCATTATATACGACCATGATTTATCAATTGTAAAAACTTTGATAAAGCGGGCAAAAGAAGCGGAAATTACTGCTGTGATTGCAATGGATCAAGCTGTGATTGCTACTGCAAGAGAGTTTGATATGGAAGTTCATATCTCTACACAAATTAATATCACAAATATCGAAACTGTTAAGTTTTACGCCATGTTTGCTGATACTATGGTACTAAGTAGGGAATTAAGTTTGCGTCAGGTTAAAAAAATTACAGAGCAGATTGAAAAAGAGCAGATAAAAGGACCTTCTGGACGATTGGTAGAAATTGAGATTTTTGGTCATGGCGCACTTTGTATGGCAGTTTCTGGGAAGTGTTATATGAGTTTACATTCTCATAATTCGTCAGCAAATCGAGGAGCTTGCAAGCAAAACTGTAGAAAGAAATATACGGTTATTGATCAAGAAACTGGTGTAGAAATGGAACTTGATAACGAGTATATTATGTCACCAAAAGATTTGTGTACAATTGACTTTTTAGATCAGGTGGCAGATTCAGGTATTAAAGTACTAAAAATTGAAGGTCGTGGTCGTGCACCAGAATACGTAGCTAAGGTTATTGGATGTTACAGAGCGGCAATAGATAGCATTGCAGATGGAACTTATGATAAGGATAAGGTGATTTCTTGGATGCAAGAATTAGAAAAAGTATACAATAGAGGTTTCTGGAATGGCTACTATTTAGGTCAAAGACTTGGCGAATGGAGCAAAGGTTCTGGCTCTCATGCTACTCAGAAAAAAGTATACCTAGGCAAAGGATTACATTATTTCCCAAAAGCTAAAATAGGAGAGTTTAAGATTGATGCTTACGATCTTGAAATTGGTGATTCAGTTTTAGTTACTGGCCCAACAACAGGAGCAAAAGAATTTGTCTTGAACGAGATGTTAGTCAATGATGAAAAGCTTAAAAAAGCTACCAAAGGAGATTCAGTAACGATTCCTTTAGATTTTAGAATTCGTGCTTCAGATAAGTTGTACAAAATTGTTGAAAACAAAGTTGAAGTATAATGGTTGTAATCACGCTTCAACGCAACAAATGTATAGGTTGTAATTACTGTGTAGAGATTGCACCAGAGCAGTTTCAGATGTCAAAAAAAGACGGGAAATCTGTGCTGCTACATTCCTTTGAGAAAAAGGGTTTTCACACTATGAAGTCTAAAGATCACAGTATCTATGAGCAAAGTAATCAGGCTGCAAATGTATGTCCTGTAAAAATCATTACAGTTAAAGAAAGTTGATTGATTTAAGCGCTTTAAAAAAGCGTCTTTCAAATTAAAAAGGGTTAAAGATTTTAACTAAAGAAATAATACTATCTTTACTCAATTAATTACGAATCCTTACATCTAGGTGAATAACCTAGATTTAATATATATAGTTTTATGGCTTGTAACAGTTGCTCAACTGGTAAAGATGGCCAACCAAAAGGATGCAAAAACAATGGTACTTGTGGTACAGATAGTTGCAATAAACTCACTGTTTTTGACTGGTTAGCCAACATGTCGCTTCCTAACGGACAAGAACCTTTTAAAGGTGTTGAAGTAAGATATAAAAACGGAAGAAAGGCATATTATAAAAATACAGAAAACCTTACGCTAAGTATAGGAGATATTGTTGCTACTCAAGCAAAATCAGGACATGATGTTGGTATGGTCACTTTAACAGGAGAATTGGTTAGGGTGCAAATGAAGCGCAAAAAGATTGACATTGACGATTCTGAAAATGTTCTGAAAATCTATAGAAAAGCGTCCCAAAAAGATATTGACATTTGGTCTAAATCTAGAGACAAAGAAGAACCTATGAAGGTTAAGGCGCGTCAATTTGCTATAGATTTAAACTTAAAGATGAAAATCTCTGACATCGAATATCAAGGTGATGGAAGTAAAGCAACATTCTATTATACCGCTGAAGAGCGTGTAGATTTTAGAGAGTTGATAAAAGTCTTTGCTCGTGAGTTTAAAACTAGAATTGAAATGCGTCAAGTAGGTTTTAGACAAGAAGCAGCGAGACTTGGTGGTATCGGTTCATGTGGTAGAGAATTGTGTTGCTCTACTTGGTTGACAGATTTTAGATCTGTAAGTACTTCTGCGGCGCGTTATCAGCAATTATCATTAAACCCCTTAAAGCTTGCTGGGCAATGCGGAAAGTTAAAATGTTGTTTGAATTATGAGCTAGATGCTTATTTAGATGCATTAAAAGAATTCCCTAAGACAGATGCAAAACTATACACCGAAAAAGGTGTTGCTATTTGTCAGAAAACAGATATTTTCAAAGGTTTAATGTGGTATGCTTACGAAGGTGAATGGATGAATTGGCATGTCATTACAGCAGAGCAAGCCAGAGAAATTGTTGCTAAAAACAAGAAAAAACAAAAAGTTGTTAGTCTCGAAGAATATGCCATAGACATTAAGGAAGAGACTAAAACCGAGTTTGAAAACGTTGTAGGTCAAGACAGTTTAACACGTTTCGATAATCCAAAATCAAAAAAGAAACGTAAAAACAATAGGAACAGAAATAAAAACCGTAACCGAAATCGTAATCAAAAACAAAATGCAAAAAAAAACTAATTGGGTAATTCTTCTAGTTGCTGTTTGTTCAGTTTTAATTACAAGTTGCGATTCTAATGCGGTATACGATGAGTATAAGTCTGTTCCTAATAAGTGGCACAAAGATTCGGTTATAGATTTTAGTTTTAAATCGCCAGATACTATAAACAATTATAATCTTTACGTAAATCTTCGAAATACTAACGATTACGAATTCAGTAACTTATATTTAATCGTTCAGTTAAATCACCCAAATGGCAAGGTCATAAAAGATACTTTAGAGTACAAAATGGCAGCGCCAAATGGTGAGCTTTTAGGTGCAGGATTTACTGATGTTAAAGAAAATAAGTTATGGTACAGAGGATATGAATCTCCATATCGATTTTCTGAAGATGGAGATTACAAGGTTTCCATACAACATGCAATGAGAAAGAATGGTGAGGTTTATGGTGTTGACGAATTAAAAGGTATAACTGACATTGGCTTTAGAGTAGAACAAGCACAATAGAAATAGTATGGCAAAAAAGAAGACAACAAAGGCAAAATCAGAAGCTTTAGATTTCACGAAATATATACGTTGGTTTTGGACATTGTTTTTAGCTGGTGTTATGGCTATTGTCTTTTTATTTCTTTTGGCATCTTGGGGTCTTTTGGGTGAAATGCCAGATCATACCAGATTAGAAAACCCAGAAACCAATCAGGCTACTGAAGTCATTTCATCAGATAATAAAACTTTAGGTAAATATTATTATGATGATAATAGAACTCCTGTAAGCTTTGAAGATTTACCCAAAAACCTAGTAGATGCCTTAATCGCTACAGAAGATATTCGTTTTTACGATCATTCAGGTATAGATGCCCGTGGTGTACTTAGAGCTATGGCTGGTCGTGGTGGCGGAGCCAGTACAATTTCTCAGCAATTAGCTAAGCAATTATTTACAGATCAAGTATCAAGAAATAAATTCCAGAGAGCACTTCAAAAAGTACGTGAGTGGATTATAGCCATTAGACTAGAAGAGCAATACACTAAAGAAGAAATCATAGCTATGTACTTCAATATTTATGATTTCAATAATAATGGTGATGGTATTCGTTCCGCCTCGAGGATATATTTTGGTAAAGAACCTCAAGAATTAGACATGAAAGAATCAGCAATGCTGGTTGGTATGTTTAAAAATTCGTCTTTGTATAATCCAAGGAGAAATCCAGTAGGTGTAAAAAACAGACGAAATGTGGTCTTAGCACAGATGTATAAATATGATTATATCACTGAAGAAGTTAAAGATTCGCTTCAAGATACAGAGTTAGATCTCAATTATACACCAGAGTCACATCGTGAAGGTATTGCGACCTATTTTAGAGAGCATTTAAGAAGCTTTTTAAAAGATTGGACAAGCGATAAAAAGAATAGAAAACCAGACGGGAGTAAATATGATATTTACAGAGATGGGTTAAAGGTTTTCGTTACTATAGATTCTCGCATGCAAAAGCACGCTGAAGATGCTATTGCATTACATATGCCAAGACTGCAAGCAGAGTTTGATCACCAAAATACGCCAGATAGAAATCCAACTGCTCCATTTAGAGAACTCAGTAAGTCCGAGGTGAAGCAATTAATGAAGAATGCTATGCGTCGTGGTGAACGTTGGAGAATTCTTAAGAATCAAGGCAAATCCGCTAAAGAAATAGAAGCGTCATTTTACAAACCTGTTGAAATGACTGTTTTTAAATGGATAGATGGTAAAGCAGGTGAAGTTGATACCATAATGAAACCAATTGACTCAATGCGTTACTATAAGTCTTTTTTAAAGCCTGGTATGATGTCTATGGATCCTATCACTGGCCATGTAAAAGCATGGGTTGGTGGTATGAACTATAAGCATTTTCAATACGATATGGTGCAGCAAGGTAAGCGTCAGGTTGGTTCTACATTCAAGCCATTTGTTTATGCAACGGCTATCGATCAATTACAACTATCACCATGCGATTCGTTTCCAAGAACACCCATAACTATTGAGGCTAATAAATTTGGTAATCCAGAGCCATGGACCACAAAGAATTCTGATGGTAATTACTCAGGTAAACAAACTTTAAAAGACGCCTTAGCAAGTTCTACCAATACCATTACAGCACGTTTAATGAACGAAATTGGACCACAACCTGTAGTAGATATGGCAAAGAAATTAGGTGTAGAACAAGATATTTTACCGGTTCCAGCAATAGCATTAGGTACAGCAGATATCAGTGTTTACGAAATGTGTGCGGCCTACTCAACCTTTGCTAATAAAGGTGTCTATAACAAACCAGTATTAGTAACACGCATTGAGGATAAGAACGGAACTGTGTTGTACCAAGTGGCACCTGAGAGTAAAGATGTATTAAGTGAAGAAGTAGCATATGTTACCGTTAATCTTATGGAAGGTGTGACACAAGCAGGATCTGGTAGGAGACTTCGTAGCAAAGGCGTAGATAAATATAATGCCATGTATCGTGAGATTATGACAGGATATCCTTATGAATTTGATAACCCAATTGCCGGTAAAACTGGGACAACTCAAAATCAAAGTGATGGTTGGTTTATGGGTATGGTGCCAAATTTAGTGACAGGTGTTTGGGTAGGTGCTGAAGATAGAGCTGCTCATTTTAATAGTATTACTTACGGTCAAGGTGCTTCTGTAGCATTACCTATTTGGGGTTTATATATGAAAGCATGTTATGCTGATAAAACGCTAAATGTCTCAAAAGAAGATTTTGAGAAACCTGAGGAACTTTCAATTAATGTAGACTGCTCAGTTGTTGATGAAGGTGATATTGGTGATAACCCCGAAGAAGAAGATACTTCAATAGAAATCGACTTTTAACAAGAAGTTTTATAAGAGTTTTAATATGAAATCTCGCAGGTCTTTTGTACTTTTCTGAAGACTAATTTTCGTATTCATGATAAATAAAAAAGTAGCTAATGTTGCTGAAGCCTTAAAAGGTGTAAAGGATGATATGACCTTTATGTTTGGTGGCTTTGGACTATCTGGTATACCAGAGAATGCAATAGCCGAACTCGTTAAATTGAACATTAAAGGGCTCACATGTATATCTAATAATGCAGGTGTTGATGACTTTGGTTTAGGATTATTACTTCAGCAAAAACAAATAAAAAAAATGATTTCCTCCTATGTAGGTGAGAATGATGAGTTTGAAAGACAGATGCTTTCTGGTGAGTTAGAAGTGGAATTGATTCCTCAAGGCACACTGGCAGAACGTGCTAGAGCAGCTCAGGCTGGTTTTCCTGCGTTTTACACTCCAGCAGGTTACGGAACTGAAGTTGCAGAAGGCAAAGAAACAAGAGAATTTAACGGAAAAATGTATGTTCTAGAAGAAGCATTTAAAGCCGATTTTGGTTTCATAAAAGCCTGGAAAGGTGATGCCGCAGGGAATTTAGTCTTTAAAGGAACAGCAAGGAATTTTAATCCAAACATGTGTGGAGCTGCTAATATAACTGTAGCTGAGGTTGAGGAATTGGTGCCGGTTGGTGAATTAGATCCTAATCAAATTCATATTCCTGGAATTTTTGTACAACGAATTTTTGAAGGAGCACATTTTGAAAAACGCATTGAACAACGAACAGTAAGATCTCGGGACTAATTGTCATTCCTGCGAAGGCAGGAATCTCTTAACCAGTTATAGTTATAAGTTTATTTTAAATTAAAGATTCCTGCCTTCGCAGGAATGACAAAAGATATGTTAGATAAAAACGGAATAGCAAAACGAATAGCAAGAGAAGTTAAAGACGGTTACTATGTAAATTTAGGCATAGGCATTCCGACGTTGGTAGCTAATTTTGTAAGAGAAGATATAGAAGTAGAGTTTCAAAGCGAAAATGGTGTCCTTGGTATGGGTCCATTTCCATTCGAAGGTGAAGAAGATGCTGATGTTATTAATGCAGGAAAACAAACCATAACAACTTTGCCGGGTGCTTCATTTTTTGATTCAGCAACAAGTTTTTCTATGATAAGAGGACAACATGTTGATTTAACCATTTTAGGAGCCATGGAGGTTGCTGAAAATGGAGATATTGCTAATTGGAAAATTCCGGGCAAAATGGTTAAAGGAATGGGAGGTGCCATGGACTTAGTGGCAAGTGCAGAGAATATTATTGTGGCTATGATGCATACCAATAGAGCAGGAGCGTCAAAACTATTAAAGAAATGTACCTTACCATTAACAGGTGTTGGTTGTGTAAAAAAGATCGTTACTAATCTTGCCGTTATAGAAGTGACATCTGAAGGGTTTAAGCTTCTAGAACGTGCGCCGGGTGTTTCAGTTGAAGATATTGTAAATGCCACTGAAGGACATCTTATTGTAGAAGGTGATATTCCTGAAATGTCACTATAATTTCATTATCATAGGTTAAGGTAATATGTAAGCAAATACTATTAAATGTTAAAAAAATACGTATTTTATCGATTTATAATGTAATTAAACTGATAAATCTAAAATCTGTTGTATATTAGCATCACCAAATCGAAAGTAAGTTAAACCAGATTTACCATAAATTAACCTAAAGATTTTGCCCCAAATCTACCATGAATTTAATCTATGAAAACTAAACCAAATCTATCTGAACCTACTTTAAATGAAAATGTTATGTTATGCAACTTTAGAAATGCACTACGAGTAATATCAGGTGTTTTTAAGTTGACCAAAAAATTATTCATGCTTTAGCCCTTTGGGTATAGCATGAATTAATTTTTTGGTGTATTCCTTTTTAGGATTGTCATAAATTTCATCAGCATCACCTATCTCTTCAATTTTTCCTTTATTCATTACAATAAGTTGGTCGGCCATATATTTTACTACAGCTAAGTCGTGCGAAATAAATATATAAGTAAACCCAAAATCCTGTTTAAGATCATTTAATAGGTTTAAGACTTGAGCTTGCACAGAGATATCT
Organism: uncultured Flavobacteriaceae bacterium; assembly: GCA_964517835.1. Taxonomy (GTDB): domain Bacteria; phylum Bacteroidota; class Bacteroidia; order Flavobacteriales; family Flavobacteriaceae; genus Winogradskyella. The sequence goes on from CAZFEV010000022.1 coordinate 8,848, forward strand.
AAAGCCGATACAGATTCATCGCATACAATAAGCGTTGGTTCCAAGGCTATAGTTCTTGCAATTCCTACGCGTTGTCTTTGTCCTCCAGAAAATTCATGAGGATATTTATAGAACGAATCTTCATTCAATCCAACCTTAGAGAGAAGTTCAATAACTTTTTGTTTTCTTTCGTTATAATTGGTACCGATTTGGTGGACTGTCATTGGTTCAATAATCGCATTACCAACAGTCATTCTAGGATTTAGTGAGGCATACGGATCTTGAAATATAATTTGAATTTCTTTTCGAAGACTTCTTAATTCAGTGCTATTAAGTGTTCTAATATCATTGCCTTTATACTTAATAATACCTGCAGTGGCTTTATCTAATTGTAAAATAGCATTACCTAAAGTAGATTTACCACATCCTGATTCTCCAACAAGGCCAACCGTTTCACCTGGGAAAACCTGAAAGCTTACACCATTAACAGCCTTAAAGCGCTTGTCTTTTCCAAAAAGTCCTTTTTGAGAAATGTATTCCTTTTCAACATCAATAATCTCTAAAAGAGGATTTTTACCATATAGTTTTTTATGGTGTGTGGCACGACCTTCATCAGTAATTATGCTTTTATCTACCTTATCCTCAATGAAATCTTTAATGGTTGGGAGCTTTTTTAATCTAATTTCTGAAGAAGGTCTTGCACCAATCAATGCCTTGGTGTAGTTGTGTTTAGGATGATGAAAAATTTCTGCTGTAGAACCTTGTTCAACAATTTCACCCTGATACATTACTATGACTTTAACAGCAATTTGTGAGACCAAGGACAAATCATGAGAAATAAATATGATACTCATATTGGTTTCCATCTGTATGTCCTTTAATAAGTTTATAATATCCTGTTGCACTGTAACATCTAATGCCGTGGTTGGTTCGTCTGCTATTAGCAATTTTGGTTTACAGGCAATCGCCATAGCTATCATAACACGTTGTTTCTGTCCACCAGAAATTTCATGTGGATAAGATGCATAGATACGTTCAGGATTTGGCAGTTTCACTTGATGAAATAATGAAATAATTTCCGTCTTAATTTCTTTATTAGAGAGTGAAGTGTGCTGCTTTAAAATTTCTTCAACTTGTCTACCACATCGCATGGAAGGATTTAAAGAACTCATAGGTTCTTGAAAAATCATTGCAATATCATTTCCCCTAATCTTTTGAAACTCTTTTTGACTTAAATAGGTTAAATCTTTCTCATTGAACAAAATTGAACCAGATTTTAGTCGTAAGATCTTTTTAGGTAATAATCCCATTATAGAAAGTGAGGATACGGATTTTCCAGAACCTGATTCGCCAACAATTGCCACTATTTCATCTGAATATATTTGATATGAAATGGATTTGATAATTTCTTTTTCTTCAGAATTAGAAAGAAAGGAAATAGACAAGTCGTTTATGTCGAGTAAGGCGGATTTTGGCATATGTAAAAATACATAAAACAAGACTTTTCTGCTCAATATAAAATTACCGCTAAGGAATTTATAAAAAAATGTAAAATGTAAACACTTGATACAAAGCCGTATAAAATCTAAATGTTAAAATAAATTGCATTTTAACGATGATATTTGCATTTTATCTATATTTAATTCTATATTTGTAATCCCTAAATTTATTAACCCCAAATCGATGAAAAAGTTTTACCGCTTATTTTTCATGGTTGTAGTTGTTTCGCAGTTAGCGTCAGCTCAAAACCAACATTCTAGAATATCAATTTCTCAACCTAGTCAAAACACACTAAACTTATTAGCCCAATATGGTGTAGATCTTAGATGTGGTGTAAATCATGACCATCGTCAAGATAACTTAACGATAGATATATCTGACTCCGATAGAAGTGTTTTAGATCAAAATGGTATTTCATACACGACCAAAATAGCAGATTTAACAACCTTCTATAATCAAAGGGCTGTTGCCATGATGCCAATGGCTATGCAACAGGCACAATTAGAAGATGCTAGAACAAGATCTTCATACAATGTAATGATGCAAAAAAGTGGATCTATTACCGATGCGGTATTAGACAATTACCTTCAATATGCAGAATTGGAAGAAAAAGAATGGACAAAACCAATCAATTTCGAATTAGGCTCAATGGGCGGTTGTTATACCATAAGCGAGGTATTATCAGAATTAGATGATATGAGAGCTTATTCTCAAACCAATGGTTTAAATATTGTTTCAGCCAAACAAGATGCATCTTCTTCAGGTATTACAACTTGGGGAAATCCATCAGGTACCATAAATAACAATGGACTAACTTATACAGGTCAAGGTAACACAAGATGGAATCCACAGACTATGTACTATGTTAGAATTACTGGTAATGAAAGTTCTACAGCAGAAGGTTCTAAACCTCAAATGTTATTTACTTCTATGATTCACTCAAGAGAAGTAAGTGCACTTATGAACAACATGTACTTTATGTGGTACATTATTGAAAACTATAATTCTGATAATGCGATTAAAGAATTGGTTGATAATAACGAATTGTATTTTATTCCTGTTGTCAATCCTGATGGTTTGAGATGGAATGAACATTTAAATTCATCAGGTGGTGGAATGCAACGTAAAAATTTAAGACCTAATACAGGTGGTACCTCTAATTCTTCAGCCAATAGAGGAGTTGATTTAAACAGAAACTTTGATTATTTCTGGGGAACAGCAGGATCAGGTTCTTCAGGTGTTGCAAGTCAAGATTCTTATCGTGGTCCAAGCCCTGAGTCTGAACCAGAGACACAAATTATAGTTGAATTTGTACAAAGTAGAAACTTTAAAACTGCCATTTGGAACCACTCATGGGCCAATTCAATTCCACACCCATATGGTGGAAATCCAAACTTTGTATCGGGTAGAGAAGACGAAATGCACGAAATGCATTCAGATATGACGAAATATAATAGATATGTATCAGGTGCGACAATTTTTTCTCCATCTAACGGTATCGCTGATGATTGGATGTTAGGAGGTAATGCGGATGCAAACGGCTCTATAGGTTCTGGTAAAAATGTTCTTGCAACAACTCCAGAGCATGGTGGTTTAGGGTTTTGGCCAACACCAACAGAGATTATACCTATTGCAAAACGCTCAATTAGAATTTCATTAATGGGCGCTTATTATGGTGGTAAGTACGCTAAGTTTCATGATTTAACTCAAAGTGATATTACAAGTTTAACATCTACGTTAGATTTTGCATTAGAACGTATTGGTCAAACCCCAAGTAGTTTTACATTAAACATTACTCCAATATCAACTAATATCACAAATATTGTTTCTCCGGCAACACAGACTGGAATGTCAATTCTAGAACAAAGAAATTTAAATGGTACAATTGAATTAGATCCTTCAATTCAACCAAATGATAAAATTGAATATAAAGTACAATTATCTAATGATGAAGGTGTATTTTATGATGTAAATGTGGTGAAGTATTATCAACCAACAGTTATTTTCTTTAGTGATGCACAAGCAGGCTTTTCAGATTGGTCAAATTCTGGCTGGAATAGACCAAGTACTGGAGGATATACTGGCTCAAGAGTATTTAGAACTGGTAATTCAGTGCCTTATGCTAATAATACTACAAAGACACTAACTTCTGCTAATAGCTACGATTTTTCTAGTTCAAATAAGGTACTAGTGCAGTTTTATGCGAAGTGGGATATTGAAAGAAACTTCGACCTAGTGGAACTTCAAGCATCTACTGATGGATCAAATTGGGTAACATTGAATGGTAAATATTCAAAACCGAAATCCTCTTCAAGCACAAATGACCACGCGCTTAAAAGTACAACTAATGAAGCTTTTCAGGGTAATAATAGTTCTGGACATATCTATGATGGTGACCAAATGGATAATTGGGTTATGGAAGAAATTATTATTGACGATTCAAACAATAGTACACTGTTAGGCTCATCAACAGTATCATTTAGATTCAGAATGAGGTCAGATGGAGATAACCAATTCGAAAACTATTCTGCGAATGCTGAGGGCTTTTTCTTTGATGATTTTAAAGTAATAGGAATTACAATACCTTGTGCCACAGACGTACCTACTAGTTTAAACGCCAACTCTATAACTGCTTCTTCAGCAACATTAGATTGGGCCTCAATACCATCTGCGACTTTTGACGTGAGATATAGAGTATTAGGTGTTGGTACATGGACAGAAGTAACTGACCTCGCTAGTAGTTCTTATGTTGCAAATAGCTTAACTGCTGAGACAAATTATGAGTTTCAAGTAAGATCTAAATGTGGAGCATCTGCATCTGAATATTCAGATAGTACACAGTTTACAACATCTCCAATAAGTTATTGTAATTCTCAAGGGAATAATTCTAGTTACGAATATATCTCTAGAGTGCAATTAAACACAATAGACAATAGTTCTAATGCGCAGGGTTATTCAGATTTTACAAATGTTTCAACAACACTCTTAGAAGGTCAAACTTATACAATAACAATAACTCCGGATTGGCAAGGACAAACTTATTCAGAGGCTTATAGTGTTTGGATAGATTATAACAAAGATGGAGACTTTAATGATACAGGAGAGCAAGTGTGGTCGCAAGGACTTACACAAAACACACCAGTGAGTGGCTCTTTTACAATTCCTGCTGATGTATTTCAGGGATATACGAGAATGAGAGTTTCTATGAAATATAATGGAAATCCTACATCTTGTGAAACATTCAATTATGGCGAGGTAGAAGACTATACTGTAAGATTATTTGATGGATTATTGTATAGTAATAATGCATGGACGCCAAACGCACCATCAAATGCAACAGCTGATAAGAATGTACTCATTGAAGACGGAACTTACGCTGTAAACACAGATATTGAAGTAAATAGCATTACTGTTGATGCTGGAGCTACAATAAATATTGAGAAAACAGCATCAATAATTTCAAATGGCAGTATTTTAAATAATGGTGACATTAATATGTTTTCAGATTCTGATGAATATTCAAGCTTAGTAGTTGAAGGCACTGTGACTGGTGATGTTGTGTACAACCGTCATGTTAATTCTGTTGCAAACGGTAATGACTTAGTTGCACCACCAGTTAGCGGGCAAATATTTACAGACTTTTTAAGTGATAATACCAACATACACTCTAATACGGCACAGACCCTTTATTTATTTGGACCTTTTGAAAAACCGACTAATGAATACCAGATCTACTCTAATACCGAAAGTGCACAATTAAATTTAGCTACAGGTTATAGAGCAGCATCTACTGATAATGGTACGTTTGCATTTACTGGTAACGTAAATACTTCAGCGGTAACAATACCTATTCAAAAGGCAGGTTCAACATACGATAAATGGAATCTCGTCGGAAATCCGTACACATCTTATATTAAACTTCATGAGTTTTTGTTAGAAAATTTATCGAATTTAGATAGCCAGAGTGTTGCAATTTATGGCTACGATTCGGATGATACTGATGGAAGTATTTGGACAATTTTAAATTTAGCCAACACGAGCGTTGACGCAGTAATTGCTCCTGGACAAGGATTTTTTATCTCTTCTAAAGATGGTGGGGCAGATATCAATTTTACACCGGCAATGAGAGCTACTGGTAATTCAGATGACTTTATATCTGGAAGAAATGATAATACTTTATCTAATGCTATAATAACAATGACTTCAGATTCTGAATCATTTAGTACTGACTTATATTTTAATGAAAACACCACACTTGGTCTAGATGTTGGATACGATGCTGAGCATTTTAATGGCGCGCCTTCAGGTTATTCAATTTTTACCAAACTAGCTTCAGGTGATTTAGATATAGATGTAGCAATTCAGGCTATTAGCTCAAGTGATATTGAGAGTACTACAACTATTCCTTTAGGAATTAATTTATCTCAAGGTCAGCAAGTAACCATTAGTATGGAAGCTCACAACTTAGATCACGATATTTATCTTGAAGATACACAGACAAACACGTTTACTTTATTAAATACTACGGATTATACTTTCATTGCGGATGCAGACTTGTCAGGTTCAGGACGTTTTTATTTAGTTTTTGGTCAAACTACGTTATCAGATAGAGAAGAAAGTCTAGAAACCGTTGAAGTGTATTCTGATAACAATCGAAATCAAATAGTCGTGAAAGGACAACTACATAATGATACGCAGTTTAAGTTGTACGATGTGCAAGGTAGAGCGATTTACAGCACAGAGCTTTCAGCCTCAAGCTTAAGACATGCTATTGATACGGCTAACTATTCTCAAGGCATTTATTTAATTGAATTATCTAATACTAGTCATTCTAAAACACAGAAAGTTGTGATAAAATAAATCTTAACTAACTTTATTTATGATGAAAAGCTCAGATTTTATATCTGGGCTTTTTTATTTACACACTATAGGAAATAACTTCAAAAATACTGAGGTTAATCCGTAAATTAACAAATGTTAATAAATATTGTTAAAATATTAAAAATATGTTAAATAATTATGACTACTTTCATTGAACGTTAAGCTACAAATCAATAATTAATTAATCACATTTTATGAAAGTTAAACTACTCTTGTTCATCGTTATGATGACAACCACCTTTATGTGGTCCCAAAACAGGTCTATTTGGCAAGTACAATCTCTTAAAACCAATACTGTTTTAAAAGAACATCATCAGTCGCTTAGAGATTTCAGTGTATTTGGTTTAAATACTAATGCATTAAAACAATCTTTAGTGAATGCCCCTCAAAGAAATAGATCTAGCAGAATGTCTAGTACAATAATTTCTTTCCCAAATTCTGAGGGAAAATTATTACGATTTGCAATAAAAGAAGCATCCGTAATGCATCCAGAATTACAGTTAAAATATCCAAATATTAGATCATACGTTGGTCAAGGATTGGATGATAAAACAGCTGTATTAAGATTTAGTATATCACCTCAAGGTTTTAGCGGAATGGTATTATCTGCAAATGGAAATAGTACATTTATAGAACAAGTATCTAATACATCTAATCTTTATATAGTTTATCAAAGAGAGAATAGAATTAACTATAATGATGATTTTGAATGTGCTGTAATGGGAATGGGAAAAAAGAGAATTAAAAGATCTCAAAATTTTGTTCAAAAGAATGCAGATGACTCTTCCTTAAGAACATATAGGCTAGCGGTTGCTACAACCGGAGAATACACCTCTTATCATGGTGGTACAAAAGCACAGGCACTTGCAGCCATTAATACGACCATGACAAGAGTTAACGGTATTTTTGAAAACGACTTTAATGTTACCATGGTTTTAATATCAAATAACGATGATGTTATATATACTAATGGTGGTTCAGATCCATTTGGATCTACTGGACAGTACAATAATCAACTTCAAAATACCTTAACTAGCGTTATTGGTGAAGCAAATTATGATGTTGGTCATTTGTTCTCGACTAATGGAAATAGCGGTAATGCAGGTTGTATAGGTTGTGTATGTGTTAATAACCAAAAAGGAAAAGGATGGACGGCAAGAACAACACCAGAAGGAGATCCTTTTGATGTTGATTATGTTGCTCATGAATTAGGTCACCAGTTTGGGGCAAATCATACATTTACATTTAGTAATGAAGGTACAGGAGCTCAAATGGAGCCAGGTAGTGGATCAACAATAATGGGGTACGCAGGAATTACCGGTGCTACAGATGTGCAGCAAAATAGTGATCCTTATTTCCATGCAGCTTCTATTCAGCAGGTCACAGATTATGTAAAATCTACAAGTTGTGCGGTAACGACAAATACAGGAAATGCAGTACCAACGGTTAATGCTGGTTCTAATTACACAATACCAAAAGGAACACCTTTTGTTTTAGAAGGTTCTGCGTCTGATGCTAATTCCGGGGACGTTTTAACGTACTGTTGGGAACAAATAAATGTTGGCTCTAGCTCAACAACAAATCCTAGTACTACAGCTACTAGTGGACCTGCTTTTAGATCTTTCAATCCAACAACAGATAATAAAAGATACTTTCCGAGATTATCTACTGTGAAAACAGGTGCTACGGCGTGGCAATGGGAAGTTATTCCAAACGTAGCAAGAACCTTAAACTTTAGGTTAACTGTAAGAGATAATGTTGCTGGAGGTGCAAATAATAATAGTGATGACATGGCTGTTTCTGTTAATGGTACAGCTGGGCCATTTGTAGTAAATTCACCAAATACAAATGTGACATGGAATGCCGGATCAACACAGACTGTGACTTGGGATGTAGCTGGAACCACAGGAAATGGTGTAAATGCAGCTAATGTAGATATCTTTTTATCAACTGATGGAGGTGATACATATCCAATTGCGTTAGCTACTGGAGTGCCAAATGATGGTTCGCATGACATTATTGTACCTAATAATCAGGGAACTCAAAACCGAGTAATGGTTAAGGGTTCAGGTAATATATTCTTTGATATTTCTAATGCTAATTTTGAGATTGCCGGACAAATTGTATGTAATGCTACAGTACCTACTGGTTTAGCAGCTTCTAATATTACTGAAGATTCGGCAACTTTAGGTTGGAATGCTGTGGCTGGTGCGTCTTATGACTTACAATACAGACAAGTCGGAACTAGTTCTTGGACTACAAATTCAATAACAGGAGTTGGTACAGGTCTGTCAGGATTAAATCCATTGACTCAATATGAGGCAAGAGTAAGAAGTAAATGTCCTGACAATTCTACGTCAGCTTACAGCAATATTATCACTTTTACAACCACAGATGTACAATTAGACTATTGTAATTCTGCAAGTACAAATGTCAATGACGAATATATAAGTAGAGTTCAATTAAATACAATTGATAATACCTCAGGAGCGCAATTTTATTCAGACTTTACAAATATATCTACAACATTAACAAAAGGACAGCAATACACTATTTCTGTAACACCAACGTGGACAGGTACTTTATATAACGAAGGTTATTCTGTATGGATAGATTATAACAGAGATGGAGACTTTAGTGATGCAGGTGAGCAAGTATTTACACAATCACCAACTCAATCGACACCAGTAAGTGGCAGTTTTACTATTCCTGCTGGAGCTGTTGAAAATTCTACAAGAATGCGTGTGTCTATGAAATACAATGCAATCCCTACAGAATGTGAAACATTCCAATATGGTGAAGTAGAAGATTATACGGTTATTATAGAAAGTTCTGCACCAGATACTGAAGCACCAGTAATAACGCTTAATGGTTCATCAACAATAAACCTAAATGTTGGAGAAACATATAACGAACTTGGTGCAACAGCAACGGATAATGTAGATGGAAATTTAACCTCAAGTATTGTAATTGCAGGTAATGTAAATACGAGTATTGCAGGTACATATCAAGTAACATATAATGTTAGTGACGCAGCAGGAAACGCAGCTACAGAAGTTATAAGAACTGTTAATGTAATACCAGATACAACAGCACCTGTAATTACTCTAAATGGCGCTTCTACTATTAATTTAAATGTAGGCGACGCTTATAACGAGCTTGGCGCAACAGCAACAGATAATGTAGATGGGAATTTAACATCTAGCATTGTAATAGCAGGTAATGTTAACACAAGTGTTGCAGGCACATATCAAGTTACATATAATGTGAGCGACGCAGCTGGTAATGCAGCAACAGAAGTTGTAAGAACAGTTGTAGTTTCGTTTGTACCAGACACTACTCCGCCAGTCATAATATTAATAGGAGCATCAACAATAAATTTAAATGTCGGTGATGCTTATAACGAACTTGGCGCAACAGCAACAGATAATGTAGATGGAGATTTAACATCTAGTATTGTAATTGGAGGTTCTGTAAATACTAATACAGCAGGATCATACCAAGTAACATACAATGTAAGTGATGCTGCTGGTAATGCTGCAACAGAAGTTGTTAGAACTATCAATGTAACAGCACCTTCTACCGGTTGTTCAGGTGGTGTAACTACCTATCCTTACACACAAAGTTTTGAAGGATCAATAGGCGATTGGTCACAATCATCTGCTGATGATTTAAACTGGACAGTAGATGCTGCTGGAACACCATCTAACAATACTGGTCCATCTTCTGCTTCTCAAGGCTCTGATTATATTTATGTTGAAGCCTCAGGAAACGGTACAGGTTATCCGAACAAAAGAGCAATTATTACATCGCCTTGTTTTGATTTAAGCGGATTAACAACACCAACTTTTGATTTTGATTATCACATGTTTGGATCTACTGATATGGGAACAATTGCGTTAGAGGTAAGTGATGATGAAGGTGCAAGTTGGACAAGCCTTTGGTCAGAAACCGGGAATAAAGGAGACCAATGGAATTCTCAAAGTGTAGATTTAAGTACATATGCAGGAAGCTCTATTCAATTACGTTTTAACCGTTTTGTTGGTGGCACTTGGCAAGCAGATATAGCAATAGATAATATTAACTTATCTGAGCCAACAGTACCAACATGTAGCGATGGAATACAAAATGGAGATGAAACAGGAGTTGATTGTGGCGGTTCTTGTGCACCATGTTCTACTTCAGATGTCGTATTAAACGAAGGTTATTTTGAAACTGGCTGGGATGGCTGGACTGATGGTGGTAGCGATTGTGCTAGAAGAGCAGATGCAGCTAGATCATATGAAAACACGTATTCAATAAGAATTAGAGATAACTCCGGTGTTGCCTCATCAATGACGTTATCTAATGTAGATATTACATCGTTTACAGAAGTTGAAGTAGATTTCTATTTTTATGTGTTAAGTATGGAAAACAATGAAGATTTTTGGTTACGTTATTACAATGGCTCTTCATGGACCACTGTGCAGACATGGGTTAGAGGAAATGGAATAGAAAATAATAATTTTTATAATGCAACGGTAACTTTAACATCTGCCCAGTACAATTTTGTGTCTAATGCAGGATTTAGATTCCAGTGTGATGCTTCAGGTAATAATGACCAAATTTTTATTGACCAAGTTACTATTACTGGTAAAAGCTCTTCTGGAGCAAGAGCAGCAACACCAGAAGATAGTTTAGTTAATGTTGGTTCTTTAAATGAATCTATTAACGATATTGAGGATGACTTTAGAATTCTTCCAAATCCAGTTTCTGGAAGTTTCTTAACTGTCGAGTTACTTGAGCAAGAAGAATTCAATTATAGAATTGTGACTATGCTAGGTAGAACAATCTTAGAAGGAAAGTCTGAAGGAAAGATTAATGTTTCTGAATTACCTTCTGGATTATACTTTATAGAAATAAACGACGGAGAAGATGTTTCTACTCAGAAGTTTATTAAAAAGTAAATGATTAATACATAAAACAACTGAAAAACCCAGAATGTAAGTTCTGGGTTTTTTTATGAGTTGTCATTACGAGGAATAAAATGACGAAGTAATCTGTTTATTTTGTCATTCCTGCGAAAGCAGGAATCTCAATGAAATTATTGTATTAAGATAGCTTAACTAACATTCGTAATGACGATTATTAAATATGTAGAATCTCATCGTCAGTAAGTAGCTCATCGCCTCTTAATCGCAATAGTATTTGAGCTACTGCAATAGTATCTTTTTCGCAATACGTTATAATTCTGTCAATGTTATTGTCTTTGTAGTAAACACTGTAAACTTCGCTACCATCAATATCATCTTTTGGTGATGGAATGCCAAGTACATTAGTTAAAAGTTTAAGAGAAGTATAGGTTTTATAATCGCCAAATTTCCATAGTTCTAAAGTATCAAGATGAGGTACTTCCCAAGGTTTCTTTCCAAATAAATTAAGTTTGTATGGCAATTCTATATTATGAATTATCATGCGTCTGGCGATATACGGAAAATCAAATTCTTTACCATTATGCGCACAAAGCAAATGTTTAGCTTGACTAAAATGTGAGATTAAAAGATTTTTGAAGTCTTTTAAAATTTTGATTTCGTCACCATAAAAAGAAGTCACTCTAAATTGTCTTGGGTTACTAGAAGCATTAGAAAAGTAGCCAACAGAGATACAGACAATTTTACCAAATTCCGCCCAAATACCAGCTCTTTTATAGAATTCTTCTGGTGAAAACTCGTCTTTGCGTTGGTAACGAGATTTTGCTTCCCAAAGCTCTTGTTTTGTGGCATCTAAATCTGAGAAATTTTCAGTTTCAGGAACTGTTTCAATATCTAGAAATAAGATGTTTTCAAGATTGAGTTTTGAGATCATTACAGATTAGAAGTTAGCATTCTTAAATGTAGGAAAATATCCTCAAAAATTAAAACTTTATTATTTAAGATTCAGCATTTTATAAGCCTCTTCGATATATAAATCGATATCACTAGTAAACACTGGCGAACCTGTATCTGGTGATTTTTGATGTCCTAAACGTACAATAATTACGTTGTCTTCTGGTTGAATAATAACATATTGCCCAAGGTGACCACGCATCATTTTAAAGTTTTTACCTAATACGTCTTTCATCCACCAACCGTAACCATACTCTGGACTTTCAGGAAATCTTGGTGTGATGGATTTAGCCACATAAGCAGAGTCGAGTATTTGTTGACCGTTCCATTTACCATAGTCCTTGTGCAGTTTTCCATATCTCGCAAAATCTTTGGCATTACTTGCAATGCAGCAGTAGGCTTTAACCAAATCGTGGTCTTCGCTATCTACTTGCCATAATGTTTCATTTTCACTACCTAGTGGTTTCCAAAAACTTTCTTCGAGATAATTATATAATTTCTTTCCTGTTGCTTTTTCAATAACCATAGCCAGCATTTGCGTATCGCCAGAAGCATATTTAAATGCTTTTCCTGGGTCTGTTTCCATTTTTAGGCCATTCATAACCTTTGCTAAATCATCATCAAAATAAGCGCGTGTAGTAATTGATAATGGCGAATAATAAGCTTCATCCCAATTAGTACCAGAAGCCATAGAAGATAAATCACCAACCGTCATTTTAGCAGCTTTACCTTCGCAAAACGCAGGTAGAAAATCGCAAACAGGTTGGTCTAAACTTTTAATATAGCCTTCTTGTATGGCTTTAAACATTAAACCAGTTACATAGCTTTTTGCCATAGAAAATGAGTTGGATTGTGAATCTTCATTAAACCCATCGTAATAACTTTCGTGCCAAATACTATCATTTTTAATAATAACGTAAGCAATAGTTCCCCAATCTTTATGTGCTTTTGCCAAACGCTCTGTAGGTTGTACCTTGTTATAATCCTTATGATTTATCCATGGTTGAGGATTGCTAGATGCTTCAATATTTTGGTTATCAAATTCTTTATAATCCTCTAAAAACGCTGTTGTGTGACCTTTCATGTATATGGTTCTTACAGCTTTAAGTAAATAATCTGTATCTGTGATGTACAATACAGCGACAAGTAAGCCAAAGAAAATGACTAAATATTTAAGTAGTTTTTTAAGGAATTTCATAGTTATTTATTAGTTGTTTTACTGATTTATTTAGGTTAACATTGATTATTTCTAACTAAAATAGACGTTGTTGTTTATAGTCGTTTTCATGATTAAGCAACCATTGCTTTCTGTATAATCCACCAGCGTAGCCGGTTAAACTTCCGTCTGTCCCAATTACTCTATGACATGGTATTATTATCCATATTGGGTTCTTACCAATGGCATTAGCGATAGCTCTAATTGCCTTTGTGTCTTCTAACTGCTTTGCAAAGTTGAGATACGAAATAGTCTTCCCAGATGGAATGGTGTGAAGTGCGTCCCAAACTTTTTTCTGAAATAAGGTACCTTCCGGATTGAGTTTTAAATCAAAATCTTTTCGTTCTTCTCTAAAATATTCTTTCAGTTGGGTTACACAGTCTAAAAGAGTTTCCGGGATAATGGTTGATAATTCTTCTTGTGTGTCTAATATTGAAACAGAACTCACACCATTGTCGTCTCCAACAATTTTAGCGTGTCCAAGCGGTGTTTCAATATAGCAGGTCTGCATTACATTAATCTTCAGGATTTTCTTTTTCCTCTTCTATAAGACCAAGACGTTTTGCTCTTGTCTCCCAGCTTTTTCGAGCCAATTGTTGAAGGTCGGATACATTATCACTTTCGTCCATGATTTCTAAGCCTAAAAGTGTTTCTATAACATCTTCCATAGTGACTAAACCACTCACAGATCCATATTCATCAAAAACCAAAGCCAAGTGGTTTCTACTCTCAACTAATTTTTCAAACAACGTAGGAATTGGAATACTTCGATTAACAACAATAATGTCTCTTTTAATCTCGGACAATGGTTTAGAGCCATTGCCAAGAGCCATTTCTTTAAAAACTTCGTCTTTAAGGACTAGTCCGGTAATGTTATCAGGATTATCTGTATATACAGGAATTCTAGAAAAACGTATGTTATGATTAGCATTAAAGAAAACTTCAATAGTTGTGGTTTCGTCCTCTGTTTTCATTACCGTACGTGGCGTCATTATATCTTTTGCATGAACTTCTTTGAAAGTCAATAAGTTTTTAATCACTTTACTCTCACTTTCTTCAAAAACACCTTCTTCCTCAGCAATTTGAGTCATTGCTGAAAAATCTTCACGGCTAAGGACACTGCCGTGATGACCTTTACCAAACAGCTTTGTAAATAATCGCATTAACCATAATACACCAGTCCACTTACATATGAAAATTAAAATATTTAATGCTTTTGTTGAAAAGTTGGCCAATTGTTTCCAATAGGTTGCACCAATAGTTTTTGGGATGATTTCTGAAGCAACTAAAATTAAAATTGTCATGACTGTAGATACTAATCCAACCATAACGTCAGAAGTAAATTCTATACCAAGAATAGTACTTACAGTGCCATCTTCAGGATACATTTCTGAATAGGCCACTTTAGCTTGCACACCAACAAGAATTGCACCAACAGTGTGTGCAATAGTATTTAAAGTGAGAATTGCAATTAGAGGTCTATCGACATCTTTTTTTAATTCTTCTAAATCTTCAGCGTATGCCTTGCCCTCTTGTTTTTTTACATTAATGAATGTCGGAGTGATACTCAGTAGAACGGCTTCTAAAATGGAACATAAAAATGAAAAGAAAATAGATATTACAGCGTAAAAAAAGAGTAAAGCCATTAAATAATTTTATTTAATGGCTAATTTAAATAATATCTGTGATATTCTCTGTTTGAAGTATGTCAAATTAATTATTACCAGTACGCTCAACGTCGCGCTTTGCTCTTTCTAATTCTCTTTCTGCACGTTCTAGCTCACGCTCTGCTTTTGCCTTTGCTTTTTTACTTTCTTCTAATGCACTTGTACCAGAAACATAATGTTTTATGTCATTACCTAAGTCACTAATTTTATTCACGAAATCTTCAGAAGCTTCTAGTTTATCAACAAAGATTCTTAATTGACCCTTACTGAGTTTACATTTGAAGACTTCACCACCAGTACTCTTATCTATCCATGTAAAAGTACTACCAGTAACTTTGAGGTTGTCTTTACCAAGATTCTCAAGAAGCATAGCTTTAACACCTTCAGTTTTTGATTTATTGTATCGTGCTCTAAACTTGTAACTTTCATTAGTCGTAGCTACCGATATAGAGCTACTTGAGTTTTCTTCCATATTTCTTGACGTGGATACTGAGCGTGTTTCACTCGAGGATGTCTGCGGCGGATTAGGGGTTTGTGGTGGTTCTGGTGTTGTTTGTGCGCTTAGACTTAATATTGAAAAGAGTGTTGCAACAAATGCCATGCAAATTGCTTTTTTAGCGTCTACAATTCTAATACTTCTTTTTAATTTTTGTGTGTTTTGAAATTCCATAATAATTCGTTTTTAATTGATTATGAAACAAATGTATATGAGAAAAACAGGCTAAAAAAGAAATTATAAGTCGTTAACCTATCGTTAACCTAGGTGGCAGTTCTTATTAACTTACCTTAAACTCTAGACCTATATTTCTTATACTTTCAATAGTTATTGATGGGTCTAATTTGAAGTATTTACGGAGTCTACTAATAAAAACATCCATGCTCCTTCCTGAAAAGAAATCATCATTTTTCCAAACAGTGTTTAAGATGTCTTCACGTTTAAGAAGTTGATTTTTATGATTATATAAATAGATGATTAATTCACCTTCTTTTTGTGTCAATTGCTTTTTGTAATCATTGCAAGTTAGTTCTAATCTTTTGGTGTTGAGATTATAATCGCCAATGTTTATAATTTCAGTTTGCTCTAATTGAGTACGTGATTTTTCGGAACGTTTTAATATGTTATTCAGCCTTAAAACAAGTTCGTCAGCCTCAAAAGGTTTAACGATATAATCATCGGCACCCAGCTTTAATCCTTTTATTTTATCTTCTTTAAGTTTTCGAGCGGTTAAGAATATAAAAGGTGTCTCTGGACTTAATTCTATAATTTTTTCTGCTAAGGTAAAACCATCCAATTTTGGCATCATCACATCAAAAACACAAATATTAAATGTGTTTTTGGTAAACACGTCTAAAGCTTCTTTTCCGTCTTTTGCCCAAGTTATTTTAAAACCTGATATTTCTAAGTACTGCTTTAATATGTTACCGAAATCTAAATCGTCTTCTGCTAAAAGAATATGTTTCATTATTTCAGATTTTAGTTAATTGGTATTGTAAGAATAAAGATAGTGCCATTATTCTTTTGACTTTTAACGATGATGTCTCCGTTATGGGCTTTAATAATTTGTTTTGTGTAATATAAACCAAGACCAAGTCCTTTAACATTATGAACCTCTGTATTTCCTGCCCTATAGAACTTTTCAAAGATTTGGTTTTTGTCCTTGTCCGATATACCTATGCCATTGTCTTCAATTGAAATTTTTAAATGATTAGAAGCTTGAACATCAATATTGATTTCAATGTTATTTTCAGAATATTTTACTGCATTTTCAAGAATATTCAAAAGAGCAGTGGTCATATAAAACTTATCAATACGAATAGAGGAGTGCAGTAGATTAAAGTTTCTATTCAGTTTAAGGTCCTTAGATTTTACGGAGAGTTCAAAATCATCTAAAACAGTATTTATGTAATCAGTTATAATTACAGATTCCTTGTTTAGTTCAATTTCTTTGTAACCTAAACTGTTATTCAACACTTGGTCAATGAGCTTTTGCAGTCTTTTGTTTTGGCGTTCAATGGTTTGTACAGTATTATCAACAAGTTTTGGTTCATGTTGAATTTCTTCTTTTCTAAGCATTTTAGTGGCTAGAGTTAACGTAGCTAAAGGCGTTTTAAGTTCATGGGTAATGTTATTGACAAAATCGGTTTTAATATCAGCAATTTTCTTTTGAGTGATAAGACTTTTTATCGAATAATAAAGAAGCCCAAGGACAAAAGTAAAAATGAAAATAGAGAGCACAAGAATACCAGACATACGTCTTAAAACTTCTTTTTCCCATCCATCTATATTGATATAATCTTGAGTTGTAACTTGAAATTCTATCGAAACACTTTTTTCGATTCCATTCTCTACATAATTCCGTCGCACATCATTAGTGATTTGAGAATTATTTAGTGCATAAGCACTTTCCACATCAAAGGCTTCACCTAATAAGTAAAGAGAATTTATTTTTTGAGGTTTATAAAAAAGTGTGTCATTAAAGACGCTATCTAAAAGTACAACAGCTCTTAATCTCTTCTGAAATTTAACCGGGTGAGATAAATTAAAAGATCTAAAAGCATCTTGATATAATTTGATAAATTTTGGATTAACGGTATCTGTAATATTATTGAATTCATTTAGGAACTTATGTTTTTCTAGTCGACCTAATTTGTAATCAATAATCCTGTCTACCATTTCTTCACCAACTATTTCGTAAATCGAATCAATTTCTGTTAATTGGTCGTCAAACCGAAAAACTGCTCGTTTGGTTTCTTCTATAAAGGCGTCTTTCTCGAGTTTATAGGTGTTGTTAATAAGATAGCCTTGAATAATAGATAACGCTATTAGTCCAAGAATAGAGGCAAAGATTAGAACATTGATTTTTCTTTTCATTTGAAGCTCTAATTTAAAACATAAAACAGAGTTTACAGGTAATAATTTGATTGATTGATAATTTGATTGATGATACTGTAAACTCCGCTTTACTAAAAAGATAATTACCTAAAGCGTCTTTTGGTATTCCAATTATAGGCTTTAGTTCTCTGATCTCTTTTTGTGATTTGATTGTTGTTTAAGGATTTCATATTTCTATGATTTATGATTGATGATGACACAAATCTATTACTAACAATTCGTTTAGAAAAAGAAAAAAGTGACGTTAACCTAGCATTAACCTAACTAAGAAATGCTAAATTTAGGCATGAAACATATTTTGGTTATTCTTAGTTTTCTTAACTGTATGAACTTAATTTCTCAATCAACAGGGAAAGTAACATATCAAGTATCTATTGTTAAGGATAGTACTGACTTGCCGAACACAAACCCGGAAAAGACGGAAATTCAAAACGATGTTCTTGCTATGATTCATGGCTCCCAAGATGTGGAATCATATTTAGTATTTAATGATAGTATTGCTTTATATACTGTTGAGCGAAAGACTGAGCTGCCAATTTGGAACAATGATAATGGTGTAATTTCTACTGAAAGAGCAAAGATTAATTTGGCCTGGATTTTTGCAGGTGGTGAATCTTTATATTACTCTGATTTGAGTCGCAATTGGACTATCTCACAGCAGGAAGTTTTTGGAGTTACTAAACGTGTAAAAAGAGATTCTATTAAATGGGAAATTACAACGGAAACTAAAGAGATATTGGGTTACACATGTATAAAGGCTAATTTGGCAGAAGATTCTAATTCAGAAGTATGGTATACATCTCAAATACCTGTAGAGCATGGGCCACATGGCTATAATGGTTTGCCAGGTTTGATTCTTGAGGTCAAATTTGGGAAAATGGTCTACTTTAAGGCCCAATCAGTAGATTTCGAAAACACTGAATATCTTGATATAGAAGAGCCAATTTCCGGTGAAATCGTTACAGCCGAAGACTATAGAAAGCTCGGACAGATATATTTATATGATAATTAGTTGTTCAATAGTTTTATCAAGTCTTTAGCAAGGGGACTTTATGTAATATTTAATTGGGCTATTTGTTAGATGAAATACTAATATTATTACAAGTGTATTTCTTTTAGGCTCATCTAAACAATGATAATTATATTGTTATAATTTCAAGAAATTTTAAATGAAAAGTTCTACAGCATATTTTTATACATTTATTTGGACTGTTAATCAGTTTAATTTTTAGATTTTAAATATCCTTGTCATATGTGGTCTTTATTAATTAATGAATTAAGATATTCGGTGTATTAAAATTTATGAGATTAAGTGTAGTTATTCCTCTTTACAATAAAGAAAAGTATATTGGACGTTGTTTAAATAGTTTATTAAAACAAGATATTTCTTACAAAGATTATGAAATCATTGTAATTGATGATGGTTCAATTGATTCAGGTGCTCAAATAGTAATTGAATTACAAAAGAGTAATAAAAATATAGTTTTTGAAAAGCAAGAAAATGCTGGTCCATGTGCGGCAAGAAATAAGGGTTTAAAATTAGCTAAAGGGAGATTTATTTATTTTTTAGATGCAGACGATTATGTTGTAGAAAATGTTTTTGAGGATTTACTTAATTTATGTAATAATAATGATCTAGATATTTTGGAGTTTAATACTAAAGAACTACCAGAAAACTCAAAACTTGAAATTACTGCAGAAAAACCATTGGTTTCGGAATTGAGTATTATTGACCGGATTACTTATATTAGTAACAATGCTTACATATGTGAGGCTTGGCGTTATTTTGTAAAAAAATCTCTTTTAATTGATAATGATATTAAGTTCCCTGAAGGAATGCTTTATGAGGATGTTATTTTTACTGGAAGTTTGTTTTTGAAAGCTAAACGTATGTCAAAAATAAAAATGGATGTTCATAGATACATTGTTGTAGAAAATTCTATCCTAAATAGTAAAGATAAGGCTCATAATATAAGGTTCATTCAAGGAATGATATTTGCAGTAGAAAAGTTCGGCGATTTAACAGAGAAAATAGACCAAACTCATGTCAAGTCTAATAAGGCTAAAAAGCGATTTAAGGCGAAACAACAAAGTATAGTTTTTGCAATAATTATTAGAGTATTAAAATATAGATTGTTTGGCGCTAGAGAATTTAAAAATATATTAAACAAACTTAGTGCTTTGGACGCGTATCCAATCGATTCGAAAACAGGTGGGATTCCTAAAAGTAAATCACATTTTATCAGTTTTTTTAATAATAAGAACTTAATGTTTTTGTATTTAAGAATAATGAAGTTTTTTTTTAACTAAATCTTTTTATTAAGATAATTTCCACCATCTCCAATCAATCCTTAGACTAAAAGGTGGTGTGCTTTCAATCAAAATATATTTTGATTGAACCAATGCTCTGGATAATAGATGTAGTTTGTTTTTCAGTAGTTTGGTTTATCCAGTTATAATTTTTACCACTTCTTTAGCGAAGTAACTCGCTAAAATATCTGCACCAGCGCGCTTAATAGATGTAATTTGTTCAAGCATTACGGTATCATGGTCTAACCAACCTTTTTCAGCGGCAGCTTTAAGCATTGCATATTCACCTGACACTTGATAAACTGCAATTGGGATTTCAAAATTATTTCTAATATCTCTAACAATATCTAAGTAACTCAATCCTGGTTTTACCATTACGATATCAGCACCTTCATTAATATCCATTTCGGTTTCTCTTATGGCTTCATCTCTATTGGCATAATCCATTTGATAGGTTTTCTTATCTTTTGGTACATCAATCATATCAACTGGTGCCGAATCTAGAGCGTCTCTAAAAGGCCCATAAAAAGCCGAAGCGTATTTGGCCGAATAACTCATTATACCAACATCTGTAAAATTAGATTGGTCTAAACCTTCTCTAATACCCAAAATTCGACCATCCATCATATCACTTGGTGCTACAAAATCTGCACCAGCTTCAGCGTGAGAAATACTCATTTCGGCGAGTACTTCAACAGTTCTGTCGTTTATGATTTTTCCACCTTCAATAATACCATCATGTCCATAAGAAGAAAATGGGTCTAAAGCCACATCGGTCATCACTAACATACCTGGGCAAACGTCTTTAACTGTTTTGATAGCGCGTTGCATTAATCCATCAGGATTTAAAGCTTCGGTGCCTTTGTTGTCTTTTAAGTTATCAGGAACTTTTACAAAAAGTAAAACCGATTTTAAGCCTAAATTCCAAAGCAAATTGACTTCATCTTTAAGTAAATCTAAACTATAGCGATAGTAATTTGGCATAGAGGCAATTTCCTCTTTTATACCTTTACCTTCAACCACAAAAAGTGGTACTAAAAAGTCATTTGGTGTAATTATAGTTTCTCTAACTAAGCCTCTAATAGCTTCGCTTGTTCTTAGTCTTCGGTTTCTTCTTATTGGGAACATATTATCTTAGTTTAAAGCTGAAAGCAAAAAGCTTAAAGCGATTTTTTAATAGTTTTAATTAGTGAAAATAACATCTTTTTGATTTCATCTATTTCTTTTAGAAGTTTCTGAGAATCTTCTTTAGGAATGAAACCTAACTCTGATGAAACTAAAATTAAATATTCTAATTCATGTGCTGAACCAGATGAAATATAAAGAAATCTAGCGAATTCTTTTTGAGTTTCTCTTCCACAACCTTCTGCTATGTTGGTCGGAATAGATAAACAGGCTCTATTTATTTGTGATACAAAATTAAACTGCTCAGATTTAGGAAAAGCATTAGTGGTTTTAAAGATTGATAAAACAAGCTTATGAGCTTTTTGCCATACTTTATAATTTTTATAATCTACCATGCTTATGACTTTTTTTGCTTTGAGCTTTTAGCTAATTAAACCCAATCAATAGGATTACTTAATACTTCAATCAGCTTTTCCTCTGCACTACCTTTGTCAGGATGATGGTCATAAACCCATTGCACATGTGGTGGCAAACTCATAAGAATACTTTCAATTCTGCCATTGGTTTTTAAACCAAATAAAGTGCCTTTATCGTGTACTAAATTAAATTCTACATAGCGACCACGACGGATTTCTTGCCAATTGCGTTGTACCTCTGTGTATGGTATCTCTTTTCTTTTTTCAACAATAGGTACATAAGCATTTAAGAAACTGTCACCAACTTCGGTAACAAAGTCATACCAGTTTTCCATGCTCATATCATCTGTTTTTTTGCAGTAATCAAAGAATAATCCGCCAATACCGCGCGCTTCATTTCGGTGCGAGTTATAAAAATACTCATCACATCTAGCTTTATATTTTGAGTAAAATTCTGGATTATGATTATCACAAGCCGTTTTACAAACCTCGTGAAAATGTGTCGCATCTTCTTCAAACAGATAGTATGGTGTTAAATCTTGTCCGCCACCAAACCATTGGTCAACGATATTTCCGTCTTTGTCATACATTTCAAAATAGCGCCAATTTGCATGAACCGTAGGTACCATTGGACTTTTTGGATGTAATACAAGACTTAAACCACATGCAAAGAAGTCTGCATCTTTAACACCAAAATAAGCTTGCATGCTTTCAGGTAATGCACCATGAACACCTGAGATATTTACACCTCCTTTTTCAAAAACGTTTCCATTTTCAATAACACGAGTTCTTCCGCCGCCACCTTCGGGACGTTTCCAAAGGTCTTCTTTAAAAGTTGCTTTGCCATCAATCGCTTCTAACTTTGAAGTGATAGCATCTTGAAGTTGATGTATATAATCGAAAAATTTATCTTTCAAAATAATTATGATTTATAAAGTTCGTATAACTCCATGTCTAGAGGTGATTCGTTTGGTGGTGTGTAGCCTTTTTTTAATGTCTTTTGCCATTCAAAATTATTGTTTTTTGCAACATTAACGCTAGAAATATTGTCTTTGTGTACAATAATTTGAAGTACTTCTAGCCCGAGACTTTCAAAGGCATATTTTGATAGTGTTTTAATAGCTTTAGCCATCAACTTTTTACCACTAAATGTGTAACCCAAACAGTAGGCAAACTCACCTTTTTTTTTGTCCCAGTCGAGTTCTTTGATATAGATGAGTCCAGCTAGTTTTCGACTTTCAGAGTGTTTTAATGTGTAAAGAAAGACGTCTTTGTTTTCGTAAGCTTTAACCTTATTATCTACAAACAATTGAGATAAAGTAGGGTTGAGGTTTTGTTCTAAGGTTTTTGGAAAATAACGTTTAAATCGGTCAACATTTGCCACACACAAATCACAGATTTTCCAAGCATCTCCATTGTGAACTGGATTAATTTCAAAGCCTTCAAATTGTGCAATCATTAACTAAGTTCTATTTTATCAAAAGGTTCAAAACCTATTTCGTCATCATCGTCAAATAATAAATCAACTGCAATTACAGATGCTGAGGTCACTGATAAAGGAAGTACTAAGATAACACCAATAACAGGTATAAAAAGTAATAGCAAGAAACCTATACCATTTCCTATTGCCAAACCTCTATGTTCTCTGATAAAAGCGATGCTTTCTCTATATTTAAAGTGACGCTCTAGCGTATAGTCCATATTACTAAAACCTGCGTAATACGCTTGAACCAAGAATAATAATGCTGTAGAAAAAATATTCACTACAGGAATAAACTTTAAAAGTAGAATGGGTAAAGTGTATGTTAATTCTTTAGCTAGGTTTCTAAGACTAATTCTAATTCCACGCGCCAGTTGTTTTGAGAATGAGGTGTTAATATAATTTTTGGCGGGCTTACCTGTAAAATAAGCTTCGATTTTCTCTGAAACCGGACTCATAAATGGTGTAGACAATGCCATTATGATGTGTTTGTACATTATAATACCCAATGTAAATATGACTATGCCACTAATAAAAGTGGATATAGCTGTAAAGGTTTCTTTACCAAAATCCCATGGCCAAATTCCACCAATCCATTCGCCGAGGTTATCTGAAAGACCGTAAGCAGCGACGAATATGAGAACAAAAACAACTAAGCTAATAATCATAGGAATGACGAAGTACTTCCATAGTTTTAATTTTGAAATTAAACCATAAGCTCCGCTATACACTTGAAGTCCTCTAAATATATCTCTGACCATAGTAATTACATGTTTCTATATAAATCTAGACGTATAAATTGACAAACTGTTACCTTGTGGTCATAAAAACTTATGAACCGTATTCCTTAACAGCATCAATAAATGCTTTTGCATTGTCAAGTGGAATATTAGGTAATATTCCATGACCTAAATTTACAATGTATTTGTCTTTTCCAAATTCATTGATCATTTGGTGAACCATCTTTTTAATTTCAGCTGGTGGCGAAAACAATCGTGTTGGATCAAAATTTCCTTGTAGTGTAATGTTTCCACCAGTTAAATAACGCGCATTACGAGCAGAACACGTCCAATCAATACCTAGTGCAGAGGCATTAGATTTCGCCATTTCCCCTAGTGCAAACCAACAACCTTTTCCAAACGCTATGACTGGCGCGTCATCTTTTAAAGCTTCAATAATTTGATTGATGTATTGCCATGAGAATTCTTGATAATCTGCTGGCGACAGCATTCCGCCCCAAGAATCAAAAATTTGAACCGCATTACACCCGGCTTCCACTTTTGCTTTTAAATACGCAATTGTCGTATCCGTGATTTTTTGAAGTAAATTATGAGCAGCAACAGGATTTGTGAAACAGAATTCTTTAGCCTTATCAAAGTTTTTGCTGCCTTGACCTTGTACACAATAGCAAAGAATCGTCCAAGGTGAACCTGCAAAACCAATTAACGGAATTTCGTCATTAAGCAATTCTTTAGTCGCTTTAATGGCTTGCATTACATAATCTAGTTCTATATTAACATCTGGAACAATAACATTATCTACATCTTTTTGCGAACGCACAGGATTTGGTAGATAAGGCCCAAAATTAGGTTTCATTTCTACCTCTATATTCATGGCTTGAGGAATAACCAAAATGTCCGAGAATAAAATAGCAGCATCCATTCCATATCTACGGATTGGTTGTACAGTAATTTCACTCGCTAATTCTGGTGTACGGCAACGTGTAAAGAAATCATACTTAGCCTTTATTTCCATAAACTCTGGAAGATATCTTCCGGCTTGTCTCATCATCCAGACTGGTGGACGTTCAACCGTTTCTCCTTTTAATGCTCTTAGGTATAAATCGTTTTTTATCATTATAGCTGTTGGCTTTTTGCTGTTGG
Source organism: uncultured Flavobacteriaceae bacterium (assembly GCA_964517835.1). Classification (GTDB taxonomy): domain Bacteria; phylum Bacteroidota; class Bacteroidia; order Flavobacteriales; family Flavobacteriaceae; genus Winogradskyella. The sequence continues at coordinate 34,062 of CAZFEV010000022.1, forward strand.
CTTTTTGGTTATTACCGTTAGCTGATTTTTATTTTACTGATTAAGCTATTGCGCGAAGCGCATGTTCACCAATTCAATTACACTTTCTACAGTTGGTACTTTTGCAATGCGAACCTCTTTAAAATAGTTTTTAGCAATATTTGCAGTAGTTTCACCAATACAGAATGCAATGCCGTTTGGTTTGTTTTGTTTTAAAAAGCTCTCTACAGTAGATGGGCTATAAAACATAACACCTTTTAAATCACCTTCAATTTTATCGGCGTTATATCGTGTTTGATAGGCTTCAACCTCATTCACAACAATATTGTTTTCACTTAAAACTTTTGGTAAAGTATCTAATCTCAAATCACTACAAAAATATGTAACTTCTGTACCTTCTAAATATTCAACTAAATGCTGTGCAAGTTTGGTTGCGTTAGCTTCAGTATGTTTTACTTTTCCTATTCTGTTTTCAATCAATCGTTTGGTGCGTCGACCAACACAATAGATATTTTTGAATTGTAATTCTGTGGCTGAAAAGTTGTTTAAAAGTGCTTCAACACCATTTTTACTTGTAATGATGACGTTTTCAATTTCATTTCTAACAACACTTTTAGGTATGCGATTCAGACTGATTTTTATAGCATCATTACTTTCTGCGACTACATCGTTATGAAACAACTGTAATTGGTCATCCGTCAACTTTTTTGTCGAATAGATATTGGTTGTTTTATCGCTTCTTTGTAGTTGGTCAATAAGTGTTTTTCCGCCTTTGCTAATAATGTAATCCGCACAGAATTCACCTAAATCGTGATGCTTGCCTAAAGGGACAACTTTAGAAACTTCAATCTTTTTTGTACCATCTTTACTTAGAAGAATACCCTTAAAATTAACCTCTTCGTTTTTAATAAATACCAAAGCACCAATTGGTGCTGTACAGCCACCTTCTAATCTATTTAAGAACTTACGTTCTATAGATGTTGAAATTTCTGTGTCTTCATGATTAATTTCGGCACAGATTTCTAAAATATCGGCATCCTTTTCTAAAGCCGTAATCATAATAGCACCTTGTGCTGGCGCAGGAATCATCCAATGCAAATTAATAGCATTTTCTGGTCTTATATTAAGTCTTCCAATACCAGCAGCTGCAAATATTGCAGCATTCCAATCGTTGTCTTCTAATTTTTGAAGCCTAGAATTTACATTACCTCTTAAGCCAACAACTGTATGTGTTGGATAGCGATTAAGCCATTGCGCTCTGCGTCGTAAACTACCAGTTGCTATAATGGCATCTTTTGCAGAGAGGAATTCTTCATTATTCTTAAAAACCAATGTGTCATTAACATTACCACGTTTTAGAACTGCCGCTTGTACGATGCCTTTTGGTAATACTGTAGGCACATCTTTAAGGGAATGCACCGCAATATCAATATCTTCATTAAGCATTGCGATGTCTAAAGTTTTTGTAAAAATCCCAGTAATACCAAGTTCATACAAAGGTTTATCTAAGACTAAGTCTCCTGTGGATTTTACAGGTACCAATACAGTTTTATGGCCTAAGCGCTCTAATTGCGCCTGGACAGTTTCTGCTTGCCACATTGCGAGTTGACTATCGCGTGTGCCAATACGAATTACTTTAGACATTTTCAGTGGTTTCTAACTGGAATATTTTTTTGATAAGCTCAATACTTTCGTCCGAAGAGTCACTATCTTCTCTAAGGTGATGTGCAAATTGGTTTGTAATTTTTTGAATCAATGTATTCGTAATCAATTCGGCTTGGTCTTCGTTAAAGTCAGCTATTTTTTTGCGATGTGTATTGAGTTCAGAATTTTTGATATCTGTAAGCTTATGTTTTATCGCTTGAATTGTAGGTACAAATTTTAGAGTATCTAACCAAGCATTAAATTCTGCCATAACTTCACTGATTATTCGTTCGGCGTCAGGTATAAATGCTTTACGTTTCTCTAGTGTGTTGTCAGTGATTTTAGCTAAATCATCCATATGCATCAGCGATACATTTGGTAATGCTTTAATATCTTCGTTTACATTCTTTGGAATAGATAAGTCTAAAACCAATAATGGTTTTTTAGTTGTAATTAAAGATTTGTAAACCGTTGGATTAAGCGCGCCTGTGGCAACAATAACGATATCAGAGTTGTTAATTTCGTCTTCAAGATTTTCAAAGTCTTTCACGAGTACATTAAACTTACCAGCAACTTCTTCTGCTTTTGCTTTGGTTCTATTGATTAATGAAATGTGTGAATTTTTAGTGTGCTTCACTAAATTTTCGCAAGTGTTTCTCCCAATTTTACCAGTACCAAAGAGTAGAATATTTTTTTCTGAAATGTTTTCGACAGAATTCATGATGTACTGTACAGAAGCAAATGATACCGATGTCGCACCAGAAGATAATTCTGTTTCGTTTTTAATACGCTTACTGGCTTGTATTACGGAATTTACCAAACGCTCAGTAAATGAGTTGAGTAAACCTTCAATTTTTGAAACTCTTGCTGCTGATTTTAATTGACTAATAATTTCAAAATCACCTAGAATTTGACTGTCAAGTCCAGACCCAACTCTGAACATATGGTTAATTGCTTCTTTGTTTTTGTAGACATAAGCTACATCTTGAAATTCTTCAACAGTACCTTTTGTGTTTTCACAAAGCAAATGAATAAGCTGATAAGGATGTTCTGCAAAACCGTAAAGTTCAGTTCTGTTGCAGGTAGAAATAAGTATAAGACTTTCAATGCCGTTTGCTTTAGCTTGAGCCATAACGTTGTTTTTACCTTCGTTACTTAAGCTAAAATGACCACGCACTTCGGCGTCAGCTTTTTTATAGCTGAGACCTATAGCGTAAAAATGTGTGCTCTTATGTTGTTGCATTCGCTCGTTTTACCTGACTTGGAAATTAACACGGCAAATTTAATTTTGTCTCAGATAAAAAAATAACGCTAGAAGAACTTAAAGTATCGTTTCTGGTTTTTTAGAGTTATTTTTTATAAAAATATGATATTTGTCATATTTTTGTAGTGAATTCAGGGGTTTTTGACCTATTTGTTTAGAACCAATCTAAATAACAACAAAATGAATCTAGAAAAATTGACTTCAAAAAGTGTCGCTGAAGGTACTTTTGATGAAATCTTGTTAGAAGATGGCTTTTTCGTATTAACTTCTAAAAATGATAATGATGTTGTGGCTATTTTAGAACGAGATATTGATAGTAGCTTTATACAATTTCATTTCTCCACAAAAGGATCGGCTGTATTTGTTTTTAATCAAGGCACTTATACATTAGATATAAAAGAAGACACATCTTTACTTTTATATAATCCACAACGCGATTTACCTATCCATTTAGAATTGCAACCGCACTCTTGGTTAGTATCTGTTGTTGTATCTATAGAGAAGTTTCATGGCTTGTTTTCTCAAGATGCAAATTATGTGACTTTTCTTTCTGAAGACAATAAGGATAAGAAATATTATACTGATGGAAAAATTAATCCGTATATGTCAGTAGTCCTTAACCAAATGATTAGTTTTAATCTTAACAATTCAATTAAACCATTGTATTTTAAAGGTAAAGTCTATGAACTTTTGAGTTTATACTTTAATAGAAATGAAGATGCCGATATTGAGCAATGTCCATTTTTAGTAGATGAGGTTAATGTAGCAAAACTTAAAAAAGCAAAAGATATCATTACAGCTAATATGGCTGAGCCACCAACTTTAAAGGAGTTATCTCAAATGGTAGATTTAAGTCTTAAGAAGTTGAAAGAAGGTTTCAAACAAATATATGGCGACACAGTTTATGGATTCCTATTTGATTATAAAATGGAAGTAGCCCGTAAACTTTTAGAATCTGGCGAACATAACGTAAATGAAGTCGGATTAAAAGTAGGTTATAGCACCGCTAGTCATTTTATATCAGCATTTAAAAAGAAATTCGGTACAACACCTAAAAAATATATTACCGCAGCGAGTTAAAATCTAGTACCCATAATAATCATCATAATTATTTCTGCCACTAGGAGAGACGCGTTTTCGGTCTTTGTAAATGGCTAAGTTAATAATTTCTTCTAACTGTTCTTCGAGTTCTCTAGTTTTGTCAATCTCTGTACCGTAATTTCTCGACATGTTATAGTCCTTAACAACAAGCTGTCCTTCTTTTTTTGGCTCAATAAAGGAAATGTAATGTAAATATTCTTTTTTGCCAGAATATTCATTTTCCTTTTCAATCTTAAAGAAATACATTACAGCATTCTTGCCTTTATCGGTTACAAAATCGCGTTTTAATAAAAAGTTTATTGAGTCCTTTTCCTTTTCAAAATTAGATTTAGATAGAATTTTAGATTTTGCAAATTGTTGTTGGTCAATCTGTAAGGATTTTATCTTTTTAGATAATTTTGCTTCGGCTAATGCTTCTAAAAGCATGAACTGATTTTTCTCTTCTTCAAGGATTTTTTCCTTAAGTTTATCTGGAATTTCTTCATTGTTTTTTGCCAACAATACATAGTAGTTGACTAGTGCACGAGTGTCGTCTACATTCAGTAATTTTTCAAAGAAATCCTTTGCTGTTTTATCAGATCTGTAAGGAAAAATTAGTTTGATATATACTGATAGATTGCTGTAATAAGAATTGTAGTTATAACGATTATTGTTACCTAACTTTCTTTTAACTTCAACTTTACCATCATTTATGAATTGTTTTTTGTGCTTGTTGTACACTTTTGATTTTACATAACCACTATCTTTTAAACGAGACAATAGGCTATAGACTGAGTTTTTGTATTCGTTTATAGAACTGTATTCTAATAATCTTGGGAATAGTGCTGCTTTTAACTGTAAAGAATCTTTCTTGTAATAACTTGAAAAAAGATTATTTACTGATCCTAAAGGCAAATCACGTTCCATCAGGTCTAAAGCAATACTGTAATTCTCTTTTTTCTTTGACTGAAATAAACCTCTTAAAATTGATTTTTGAGTATCTGGGTCCGAATAGCTATCGTAATATAGTTGCTTAATGAAATCGAGATTATTTTTAAGATCTATATCAATAAGTTGTTCTACAAGGTGCGATTTAATATCTAAGCGTTCTTTCTTAAATTCAAAATCTTTTAAAATGGCAATAATATCTTTACTATTCTCCTTTTTGAATTTAACACGTTCATAATCTTCAAAAATAATGCTGTCATTAGCTTTTAGAGCTTTAAAAAATTCTTCTGTCTTATCATTAAGAACTGATTTTCCTAATAACGTGTCATTTGGTGTAAAAGAATCATAGAATTCCTTCACAAATTGAGATGGTCCATCTAATGAATCAACTAGTGTTTTTAGTTCAAAGAGAACACCTTCTTTAAGTATGTTTTTTACCAAAACTTGTTTTACACTACCGGTGTCAGAATAGGTAAAGTTATAATAGTAAATATCATCTTTTTTGGATTTAGAACGATTAGAGATGATAAAGGTTTCTTCTGGCGTATAGTATCTATTTGAGAAATTAATTTTTCGTTCTTGACTCTTCCATAGACTATCAATATTGTGATACATCTGTAAGTCATGAAATTTCTTTCGCGTTATTTTTATCTGTTCATTCGCCTTAGTTGCATAAGTGGTTGATTTTATTTTTTCGTCATAATCTTTGTCCTCGTCATTACCATAACCACCATAAGAGTAGGGATTAGGTAAAGGTGGTTTTGCAATGGTGTTTACTGTAAAATGTAGAGTTGTATCAACAACTTTTTTGAAACCGTCGTAGTTAGTTTCATTGAATTTGAATGACTTAAAAAACGTCGATTTATCTTCAGAATTATTACCAACATATCCTAACAAATAGTAGCTGCCATCTTTAACAACCGTTTTTAAAAATAAGTTTTTATTAGATGTTGAGTCTAAAGTTGCTTGAGACTCATAAGTCCTGTATATTCCTGCTTTAAATCCACCTTTTGCTTCATTTAACTTATACGCTTTGTAAAAGGCATGATGTAGATATTTTGCCTCAAAACTATCTTCCTCTATATAAGATATATCTTGAAGCGGAGCTTCTTGCACAAAATAATAGCCATCATTGTCGTATCCTTCCAATAACTTACTACCATTATTATTCATGTTACTTGTAATCCTATAATCAGGGAAATTAACCTCAAACTTTTTGTTTGGTGCAATAAAACGTCCATGAGATGATGTAGGTGTCTTTAAGGTAATTGATTCAAAAACTTTGTCAGCGTGGTTCAACACAAAATCACTTCTTCCTGCATATTTAATAATGATGATTTCTAGTGGAGTCTGGTAAATATGATATTTCTGAAATTCTCCCTTTTTGGTTTTATTTACAATACTTATTCCAGGATAAGGATTTGTCATTGATTCTTTCTTAATGATATCTCCAGGAATATCCTCATACAATAAATTGTCAATATCTTCTAATGTGATATTGTCTTTTTCATTGGGTAAATATTGAAATCTACTAATTCGGTTTACAGTCAAATATGCACCATTGGTCATGTCCGGATCTAAATAATATTTCTGACCGCCATAAGAAAACTCCCTAAGTTCGTCATAAGTGTTTAGAGCCAAAAAGCCATCATTAGTTTTGTGTTTTTTCAGAATTGGATCTACAAATAAGCTATCGAGTTTCGTTTTTTCAGTTTTTCCGTAATCAGTCTGTTCGGAGGTCAGTGCTTTAACTGTATAACCTCTTTCTCTCAGCATATTTATCATACCTTTTTCTCCTGGTAAGTGTGCGGCACCAACCCCAGCAAATACAGATTTTTTGGGCATTAATTCAATCAACGAAATCACCATGTTTTCGTTTCGAATGTATAGCATGTTTTCTCTGTAAAACTCGGTGTTTTCACTAGCGCCGATTGAGTCAAGTAAATCTAGATTTCTATCTCTATACAGATTCTCTTGTAGTAAATAAGGATTCTCTTTAGAGTATAACTTTTGTAACCAAGGTTCTTTTTCTTTTTTGTTGATGTTGTACGCTGCCTTTGTTGTTAGATAACGCGATTCTGCTAAATCTTCTAAACCGTAAATTTCTTTATTATTTTTTTTACCGGCTTGATAAATAAACATATCAAGGTAAGTCTCCTCTTCAAAATTATCTGTTGCGTTATTCTTTCGGTATAAATAAGCATTAACAGCACCATTATCCATTCTAACAGAAGCTCTTACAGCCATTTCTTCAGGATGAGTTAGCTTAAAGAGATTAGTGTAAATATCCGTTCTATAATTGTTGTAATAGGCCATTTCATTTAGCATCATTTCATAGTTGAATGCTGGCCAGGTTATTGGGTCAGACTCTAAAGCAATACAATCACTTTTATTTAAAGATTCATAAAAGACGTCATCTAATCTAAAAGCGACTTTTTTACTTACATGCATTGTACCATATAAATAAGATGGTTTTTCAAGACCATTGCCGGTTATTTCCCAAAGTAAACTTTGATATTTCTGTTGAGCTAAAGAGGTTGCAGAAACTGCAAATATTAGGGCTAAAAAGATGTTTTTCATTTTCTAATAGATAATCTTCTCGTAAATATATTCAAATCATTCAAAATGTCATGTTTAAACGTTAAAACTCGTTAAAAACATGTCTATTGAAATATAGATTATAACATAATAATACTAGAATTATTATTGTGATACTATTATAAATAAAACTAATACTTCATGCTTTTAGGTATTGCGATTAGAGTTGTATTTTTGTTATAGTTATAAAATGTTATGTCAAAAGGAATATTACTAGTTAATTTAGGATCACCAGATAGTCCAAACCCAAAAGATGTTAAGAAGTATTTGGGTGAATTCTTAATGGATGAGCGTGTTATAGATGTGCCACTTTGGGCGCGTACACTTCTGGTAAAAGGAATCATTTTAAATACAAGACCAAAAGCATCTGCAAAGGCTTATAAAAAAATATGGTGGGAAGAAGGATCACCATTAATTGTCTTATCTGAACGATTGCAGGAAAAGATACAAGAAAAGGTAAATTATCCTGTGGCACTTGCCATGCGTTATGGTAGCATGTCCTTGAAAAAAGGCTTACAAGAATTGGTAGACAAAGGCTGCACAGAAATTAAGACAATACCACTTTATCCACAGTTTGCAATGGCAACTACTGAAACTATTGATGTTAAAGTAGATGAGTTGGTAGCTGAGTTTTTTCCGCAAGTAACAATTACACGTACACCAGCATTTTATAATCGTGAAGATTACATCGAAGTATTATCTAGAAGTATCCAAGAAAAATTAGAAGGTTTAGATTACGAACATATCTTATTTAGTTATCATGGTGTTCCGGAAAGGCACATTAGAAAAAGCGATATTACTAATGGTAATTGTAGAATGGACGGAAAGTGTTGTTTTAAAATGGGAAGTAAGCAACATGAATTCTGTTACCGCCATCAATGCGAACTGACTACGGTTAAAGTTGCTAAAAAATTAAAACTAAAAAACGGAACGTATTCTACAACGTTTCAATCGAGACTTGGTTTCGATCCATGGTTAAAGCCATACACGGACAGAACAATAGAAAGAATGGGTAAAGAAGGCACCAAAAAAATGGCAATCGTAACGCCAGCTTTTGTGAGTGATTGTTTGGAAACCCTTGAAGAAATTGCAATGGAAGGTGAAGAAATTTTTCATGAAGTAGGTGGAAAAGAGTTCCATGTCATTCCCTGTTTAAATACTCGTGAAGATTGGGTCAAGGTGCTTTCAAGATGGATTGATGAATGGGCAATGGCGCCAGTAATGGCTTAGTGCTTACCTTTACCATTCATGTCTAACGAGCAACCCACAAAATCTCAATTATTAGGAACACAACCTATTACTGGTTTACTGATTAAGCAAGCGGTGCCAGCATCCATCGGGATTTTGGTAATGTCTCTTAATATTCTAATTGACACCATATTTGTAGGTAACTGGATAGGGTCTATTGCTATAGCAGCCATCAATGTTGTCTTACCAGTTTCCTTTTTTATCGCAGCTTTAGGAATGGCAATAGGAATAGGTGGTGCTAGTATAATATCCAGAGCTTTAGGCGCTGATGATTACGATAAGGCAAAACGAACTTTTGGTAATCAAATAAGCATAACAATATTGATTACAGTTACTTGTGTCATATTTGGGTTGTGGTTTATTGATGATTTAGTGTATTCCTTTGGTGGAAAAGGAGACATTTTTGATCCAGCAAAAATCTATTATCGTATCGTACTTTACGGTGTGCCTATTCTTGCTTTATGTATGATGGGTAATAATGTTATACGAGCCGAAGGTGCTCCTAAGCACGCCATGATTGCGATGTTGATTCCATCCATAGGGAATTTAGTTTTGGACTACATATTAATTCATGAATTAGGTTATGGTATGCATGGCGCTGCATGGGCTACTACTGCCAGTTATGTTCTATGTTTTGCATATATAGCCTGGTTTTTTCTTTCAGGTAGAAGCGAATTGCTATGTAGCTGGAACCATTTTATTCCTGATTTTAAAATCCTTAAAGAGATAGGTGGATTAGGTTTTGTAACGCTTTCTAGACAGGCGATGAGTAGTGTAATTTACTTATTGCTTAATAATATCCTATTTGAATTAGGTGGTGAGGACAGTGTATCGGTTTATGGAA
>CAZFEV010000023.1:0-43469 GCA_964517835.1 uncultured Flavobacteriaceae bacterium
TCTATCTTTTTAAAAAATAAACTACTAATTTTGCAATGCTTTTTAAAGAAAATATGATTCAAAGAATACAATCACTTTATCTATTGGTAGCAGCAATTATCTCTGCAGGTCTAATATTTGTATTTCATTTATGGACCAACAACGAAGGTCAAGAAATATATGCATTAGATAATTATACCTATTTGGGCTTGTTTGTTGTATCTGCTTTATTATCTTTAATCGCGATTTTTAGTTTTAAAAATAGAAAGTCTCAGTTTGTATTGGGACGACTTAATATAATATTAAACTTTATTTTACTAGGAATCTTTGTATATCAATCTCTAAACTTATCTGGAGAAGCTGACGTTTCTGAGAAAGGTATTGGGATCGTTCTTCCTATTTTTTCTATTGTGTGTTTAGTCTTGGCTAACAAGGCTATTAAAAAGGATGAAGATCTCGTAAAATCTGTAGATAGATTACGATAGAACCTAAAATCTTAGTAGTATTAGTGCTAAAAACCCAGACGCTGCCGTCTGGGTTTTTAATTTTTAACGCTTTTCAAATTCAATAACTTCAAGGTCTTTTATTTGATTGCCATCAATTTTAAACCGCAGCATTGTTCTGACTTTATGAAAACCGTGCTTACCAACAGCTCCTGGATTCATATGTAATAGGTTTAGTTTTTTGTCTGGCATTACTTTTAAAATATGAGAATGTCCGCAAATAAAAATATCAGGTGGATTTGCAATTAATTCGTCTCTAACTCTATTATTGTATTTTGGTGGGTAACCGCCAATATGTGTTATCCAGATATTTACATCTTCGCATTTAAATTTATTGTGAAGTGGAAATTCCCTACGCACTTTATCATCATCAATATTTCCATAAACAGCTTTAAGTGGTTTTAAAGCTTTTATTTGGTCAGTGACATTAAGGTCTCCAATATCGCCAGCATGCCACACTTCATCTACTTGTTTTACATGTTTTAATATGGCATCATCAATATAGCTGTGCGTGTCAGATAATAACAGGATTCTTTTCAAAAGAGGGCTTTTAAGTTAAATGTTTTTTAATGAAATTCTGTGCGACGCAGGAATAGTTATCTTTGTGGCTTCCACAACAAAAATAGGCTAAACTTTTGAGATATTTTTTTGAGTTATCATATAATGGCAAGGCATATCATGGTTGGCAGAATCAACCTAATGCGATATCTGTACAAGAAGTTTTAGAACAAGCTTTAAGCACAATTTTGAAAACTAATATTTCTATTGTTGGTGCAGGAAGAACCGATGCAGGAGTTCACGCTTCGCAGATGTTTGCCCATTTTGAATTTGATGGTGAATTTGTAGCAAAGCATTTGGTATATAAGCTTAATTCCTTTTTACCAAAAGATATTGCTGTAAAAGAGATTTTTGAAGTTAAGCCTGAAGCTCATGCAAGGTTTGATGCGAAGAGTAGAACATATCATTATAAAGTGTCCATTTCAAAAAATGTATTTGATTATGATTTTGCCTATCAAGTGCAGATTCCTGTGGACGTTGAAGCTATGAATGAAGCCTGTAAAATACTATTTGAGTATAGGGATTTTCAATGTTTTTCTAAAAGTAAAACAGATGTAAAGACTTATAATTGTGATATAAAAGAGGCGTATTGGACAAAAGAAGGTGAGCAATTAACATTTGTAATTACGGCAGACCGATTTTTACGTAATATGGTTAGAGCCATTGTTGGTACAATGGTTAATATCGGTTTAGGAAAACTAGAAGTTGAGGATTTGCACACTATTATAAAATCTAAAAATAGAGGTGAAGCTGGTTTTTCGGTTCCTGCACATGGGTTATATTTGGTAAATATTGTGTATCCAGAGGATATTAGATTGAATTAATAGAAACAATTCCTGTTAAGTCAGGAAAATATATATGTCAAAAGAAGAGAAAAAGAAAATATTTGATGTTACGCTTTTTAAGCGTTTACTACAATACATAAAACCGTACAGAACCGTTTTTATCATTTCATTGTTCTGTGTTGTTGGCTTGGCAATTTTTGGTGCTCTAAGACCATATGTGCTTAAAGATGCGATTGATGTAAAGATTGCCAATAAACAATATGACGGTTTTGTGTTCTATATGCTCATCATGTTACTATTATTAGTGTTAGAAGTGGTAGCGCAATTGCTTTTTATATACTATGCAAGTTGGCTGGGACAATCTGTGGTAAAAGATATTAGAGTGAAGTTATTTAAGCACATGCTTAAATTTAAAATGACCTATTTTGATAACTCTTCAGTTGGTGTTTTAATTACGAGAGCTGTTACCGATATGGAACGTATTGCCGATATTTTTGGGCAAGGTTTGTTTATGATTTTTAGTGACCTTCTAAAAATGGTGGTAGTTGCTGGTATTATGGCGTTCATTAATTTGAAACTGAGTTTGATTGTATTTGCCACAATGCCAATAATCATTATCGCAACTAAGATTTTTCAAAAGTATATGAAGCGTGCTTTTGAAGATGTACGTACCGAAGTTTCTAATCTTAATTCTTTTGTGCAAGAACGTGTAACTGGTATGAAGATTTTGCAGCTTTTTACCAGAGAAGATACAGAATACAAAAAATTTAAAGCGATTAACGAGCGTCACAAAAAAGGTTGGTTAAAAACAGTTTGGTACAATTCTATATTCTTTCCAGTAGCTGAATTTGTGTCGTCGTTTACCATGGCAACGGTTGTTTTGGTTGGTGGATTTAGTACAGTTGCAACAATTCCAGGAACAACTGTAGGTGAGTTAATCTCATTTACCATGTTTATTCCTATGTTGTTTAGACCTTTATATCAAATTGCCAATAAGTTTAACACCTTACAAATGGGTATGGTCGCCGCAGACCGCGTATTTAAAGTTCTAGATACAGATTCTAATATTGATGATAATGGAACTATTGAAGCGAATCACTTTAAAGGCGATATCGCTTTTGAAAATGTGACATTCTCATATATTAGAGATGAAAAAGTATTAAAAGGCATTTCTTTTGACGTTAAAGCTGGTGAAACAGTAGCTATTGTTGGTGCAACTGGTGCAGGAAAATCAACAATTATCAACTTGCTCAATCGTTTTTATGATATTGATTCTGGTGTTATAAAAATTGATGGTACTGATGTTAAGAATATGACATTAAGTTCGCTTAGAAATCAGATTGCTGTTGTACTACAAGATGTGTTTTTATTTGCCGATACTATTCTAAATAACATAACACTTAACAACGAATACATTACCGAAGAAGATGTTATTACTGCAGCTAAGGCTATTGGTATCCACGATTTTATATCTACGCTTCCTGGTGGTTATCATTACAATGTAAAAGAACGTGGTGTGATGTTGTCTTCAGGTCAGCGTCAATTAATTTCTTTCTTAAGAGCTTATGTCACTAATCCAAGTATATTAATCTTGGACGAGGCGACATCTTCTGTCGATTCATATTCAGAGCAATTAATTCAAGATGCTACTGATACTATTACTAAAGGTAGAACTTCTATTGTTATAGCGCATAGACTGGCTACTATTCAACAAGCAGATAAAATTATTGTGATGGATGCTGGTAAAATTGTTGAAATGGGTACACACAAATCACTTCTTAAAAAGAAAGATGGTTACTACAAAAATCTTTATGAAGTTCAATTTTTAAAAGCCGAAACAGCTTAATTTATTTTTTAGGGGCAAAGTCACTAATATTTATTGAACCTGTAATTAGCTGAAATACAAAAACTATTACACCCAAAATTAAATAGGCAATTAAAAACAACACCAAAAAAAGAATGGTTCTTAATATTAATTGACCGATACTTAATTTGAATAATCTTTTTAAAAGATAGCAATGGTAGAGCATCATGATTGGATAGGTGCAAAGTATAAAAGGGATATAACTTTCAGGTACTATCATAAGTGTCAATTGACCAAATATGACACTAAGAATTGAGTAAAAAGATAAGCTGTACATATAAAGTACAATATGTTCAGTGAAATTATATTTCTTATCAAGAAATACAACCCAAGAAATTAATGCAAATGCAGGAATCATTGCCGAAAACATTAGTGATGTATATTCCATGGTATTACCCATAGATTGCTTAGCAAGCATCTCTTGAGAATATGGGTTATTGAATATTTCTAAGTCAGCCATCCAAGCCATAATGTCAAAGTGTTCTAAATAGAATTTTTTGATAATAAATACGGATAAACCAGAAAGCGACAAGGAAAGACCAAAGAAACTTATAGGGTTGACAAAACGTTTTCTAACACCATTGACATAATCATCTATTACAACTTCAGGTCTTATAAATAATGAAATTAATGTCCTTAATAGCTTATTGTCATAGTTAAAGAATGTTTCAGAAATATGCTCAAACAAGTTTTTAAAGGTCAAGCGATTTCTGATAACTCTGGCACCACAATTAGGACAATAGTCGTCTTGTTCATGTAATTCTGTATGACAATTTTTACAATTCATAAGTATTAGAAAACATTTAAATATTTAAGAAAAAGAAAGACAATACTACCTGCAATACCAATGGCAAAAAAGAATAGCATTACCATCACGAAAAATGCAATAGCCTCTACCAAACTTAAATGAAAAACTTTTTTAAGCGTGTAAAAGTGATAAACTAGCGTAAGTACCGATACAATGCCAGAAATGAGAAGATAATCTAACCCTAAAAATAAAAACAGTATGCTTAGTACTGCTGTAATTATGATGACTTGTGTATAATAATAAATATTGACTACTAGATGTTCAGTGAAATTGTATTTAAATTTTGGCTTAATCAAAAGATTAGCTATCCATGACGACACTGCATAAAACGGAATAGTGATGATGTAAATAATACTTTGATATCTATTGAAATCAGTAAAACTATTAGCATTTATTTTAAAGGGATTGTTTTCGGCAGTAGAACTATCAATTGATTGTAATACTTTAAATGAAGATTCCATCTCAGACTTAAAAATAGAGTCCATTAGAAAAACTTGGATTCCCGCTAAAGTTAGTGCAATAGCAAAGTATTGCAGCACATCAATAAATTTTTTGCGAGTACCGTTTATGTAACTATTTATAACAATATCGGGAGCTTTAAATAAACCTATAAAAGTTCTTAAAAGTTTATTGTCGATAGATAAGAATTGCTCATTTACTTGCTGCACAAGAATGGCTGGCATCAATCTGTTTTGAATTTGTTTTGCACCACATTCGTGACAATATTTGTGTTGCGCTTCAAGTTCAGTATTACAGTTTTTACAAATCATCTAGGCCAAATCTTGTTTTATTTTTTGTATAAGGTCATCAGTATCTTTAAACATTACAAAGTCACCATTTTTTATAAAAGAAATCTGACCAGTTTCCTCACTAACAGCTATGGCTAGCGCGTCTGTTTTTTCAGTAATCCCAACTGCTGCACGATGTCTTAATCCAAAACGTTCCGGGATGTTTTTCTCATTATTAACAGGAAGAATAACACGTGTCGCTTTCACAACATTATTGTCTATAATGATAGCGCCATCGTGTAATGGGCTATTCTTAAAGAAAATACTCTCTATAATCGGTTGAGAAACCAATATGTTCATTTCGTCTCCCGTATTTGTTAAAAAGTCAAGGTTGTTATTTCGTTCAATAACAATAAGTGCTCCTGTGTTACTCGAGGCCATTTTGGTACACGCCTTTATGATAGCATCAACGTCCGTAGACGTTTGATCGTCATTTTTTAAGAACTTAAAGTTTTTAAAAATACCTTTCTTACCACCAATATTTGTAGAGCCCACAAGCAATAAGAATTTTCGAATTTCTGGTTGAAAAACCACAATTAGAGCAATAATTCCAACCTTCATAAATCCATCAAAAATACTATATAGCATTTGCATTTTCAGGTAGTCTGTAAGTCGCCAAGCGAAATAGATAATGAGAATACCAATAAAAATGTTAATGGCAACGGTACCTTTTACAAGTTTATAGATGTAGTAAAGTAGTATAGCGACAAGGAAGACATCTACAAAATCTATAAACCTAAAATCCCAAAGTTGTAATTCGTCCAAAGAGTTGATAGTTAGTGGTTACTGCTAATTTAAGAATTTAAGTTAATAAATGAATTCGAAAGGACTCACAATAACATCTTCTCTTTCTATTTTTTTTAATTCAGATTTAATAGAAATATAATCTTGATAAGATAATGATTTGTCAAAATACAAGTCTAATGAGAATCCTTCCGCTACAATAGGGAATTCTCTTTTTGGGATTTTTTTAATGTATTCTATGAGCGAAATAGATTTATCCTTATGTTGTATCATTTTGTTTTTGTTGAGTACTAGTGACAATGTAATGTATGCACCTTCTAAAAATCCTTTCCTGTATAACTCATTTGAAGGGTCAAGTATTTGAAGATTTAAAGAATCGTTTTTTAAATCTACATTTTTGTAATTTATATCCGTAAACTCAATAAATCCTAGATTCTCGATGCTTTTGTCATTACATGTAAAGTAGTTCTTAGCACTTTCATTTTTGTGCATTGAAGCTTTTCTGCGTTTGTCTTGTAAATATTGAATATGCGGAATCGCTTGTTTCAGTGTTAAGCGCTTATCGACATTTACCAGCCAGTTGGTAGTGCCTATCAAATTTTTTCGGTTAAATAATGTTGAATCTGGTTGTGTTTCGTCATAAAAAATATATGCGGTAGAAACATCTAAAACTTCCCTTATTTCTGTGCTTTCCACCTCAGGAAGAAGTAAAACACGTTGATTATTGCAGCTGAGTAATGTTGCACCTAACACAAACAGTAAAATATATTTCATGTATTACTTTATTTGATTAATTGGTTGAATAATGTCACACATTCCATGGCTTCTTTCACATCATGTACACGCAATATTTTAGCGCCTTTTTGCAAGGCAACCATATGAAGCGCCGTAGTTCCATTCAAAGCGTTTGCTGCACTGGTATTAAGAGTTTTATATATCATTGATTTTCTAGAAAGTCCAGCTAGCACAGGTTTACCTACAATTTGTAGGAGTTCCATTTTTTTGAGTAGCTCGTAGTTTTGTTCTAAGTTTTTTGCAAAACCGAAACCCGGATCAATAATGATGTCCATTATTTTATTTTCGTGTGCTTTTGCAATGCGTTCAGCAAAGTAGAAGTTAATGTCTTTTATTAAATCCTCATAGTGCGTTTGCTCTTGCATGGTCCTTGGATTGCCTCTCATATGCATCATTATGTACGGCACACCTAGTTTACCTATAGTCGGTATCATCTCTTCATCTAAATGCCCACCAGAAATATCATTAATTAGTGCTGCACCAGCTTCAATACATTGTTTAGCAACATTGCTTCTAAAGGTGTCAATAGATAAAATAACTTCAGGGAAGTTTTTTACAATAAGTTCTACTATCGGAATTATTCTTTTGAGTTCTTCCGCTTCACTGACATCGTCAGCACCAGGTCTAGAACTGTAAGCACCAACATCTATAAAAGTAGCGCCTTCAGTCAGCATTTTATCCACTTGTCGCATAATAGAAGATGAATCCTTGTATAATCCACCATCATAAAATGAGTCTGGAGTAATATTTAAAATACCCATGACCTTTGGTGTAGAGAGATCAATAAGGTGTCCTTTGCAATTAATTGTCATATTTGTTTCCTATGAAAATGGGAATCTTTTGTTAGTTAATTCAAAAATAAAAATCCAAATTTTAAACCGTTTATAGCTTTGGGAAAACTTTAAACTACAAACCTTGAACTTTAAACAATTTTATACGAAATTTACGCAAATTTAAGTCTATAATTAGGATTAAGTTTATCAAATTTAACTTTGTATCATCAATGAGATATTTCTTAGAATATTTAAGGTGATTACATTCAATATTTAATTAATGCAAGAAACTTCAAAACAGTATGACGCTGTTGTAAAGACATGTCGAGATCTTTTTAACAAAAAAATGAAAGACTATGGCAGTGCTTGGCGAATACTTAGATTACCATCATTGACTGATCAAATTTTTATAAAGGCCCAACGCATAAGAGGTCTTCAAGAGAATGAAGTGCGAAAAGTGGATGAAGGACAAGAGAGTGAGTTTATAGGTATCATTAATTATTGTATTATGGCACTTATTCAGATAGAAAAAGGTGTTGTAGAACAACCAGATATGGATACAGAAGAAGCTACTGAATTTTACGATAAACATATAGCTATTACCAAACAATTAATGCTTGATAAAAATCATGATTATGGCGAAGCTTGGCGAGATATGCGTGTGAGTTCGTTGACAGATTTAATTTTGCAAAAGTTACTTCGTGTAAAACAGATAGAAGACAATGCAGGCAAAACTTTGGTGAGCGAAGGTATTGATGCCAATTATCAAGATATGATTAATTACGCCGTTTTTGCGATGATTCATTTGAGTGAAGTGTCGAAATAAATTGTTATTCCTGCGTAGGCAGGAATCTCAAAATAAATAATAACAACATTACAAGATTCCTGCCTTCGCAGGAATGACAGACAGAAGATATGAAATACATAACCCAAATAAGTAGAATATTCGTTGGAGTGTTATTTATCATTTCAGGATTTATAAAACTTAATGACCCGTTAGGATTTTCTTATAAACTGGAAGAATATTTTAGTGCAGAGGTATTGAATATGGAATTTTTAATTCCTTACGCTTTAATTATTTCTGTTCTTGTAGTGGTTTTTGAAGTTGTACTTGGTGTCTTTTTGTTAATAGGTTATAAACCTAAATTCACAGTATATAGTTTGCTGGCAATGATTGTGTTTTTCACATTCTTAACTTTTTATTCTGCTTATTTTGAAAAGGTACAGGATTGTGGCTGCTTCGGTGATGCTCTAAAGCTAACACCATGGCAGAGTTTCGGAAAGGATATTATTTTATTAGTTTTTATACTCATTTTAGTTGCAGGATTAAAACACATTAAGCCAATATTCTCAGCTTTACCAACAACAGTTTTAGCATTGATGAGTTTTATAGCTTCATTATGGTTTGGATATCATGTCCTAATGCATTTACCTGCAATAGATTTTAGAGCATATGCTGTAGGGAAAAATATTCAAGAAGGTATGAGTACGCCGGAGAACGCAGCTAAACCTGTGATTGAATATACCTATGTTTTTAATGTAAATGGTGAAGAACAAGAATTTGTAACCAATGGAAGTTATCCTAGTGTTGAAGGTGAGTTTGTTGATGTCACATCAAAAATTATTGATGAAGGTTATGTGCCACCAATTCAAGATTTCTCAATAGAGTCAGATGAAGGTGACTTAACAGACGAGTTTTTAAATGCTGAAAACTTGTTAGTTATAGCCATGTATAACATTAATAAGTCCGAAGCTGAAGGTGTTGCTAAACTGAAGAATTTTACTGATGAAGCGATTAAAAAAGGGTACAAGGTCATAGGGTTAACATCTTCATATATTGATGCCCAAGACAACGTGAAGCAAGATTACAATCTAAATTTTGATTTTTATTTGTGTGATGAAAAGGTTATAAAAACCATTGTACGTTCTAATCCAGGTGCGGTATTACTGAATAAAGGTACTGTAATAAATAAAGCTCATTGGAATGATTTAGACGATTTTGAATTATAGTAAAAAGTAAAAAGTGAGCAGTATATAGTTTTGAAGTAAATATAAAAATGTACTTCAGTTTAGCTTGAAAATAATAGGTGACATGATAAATAATCTAGGTAAGTTTGGTTGTAAAGTTTAGTTTGAAATCTTACTAAACACTAAACACTAAACACTAAACACTAAACACTGAATTTCTCAATTACATACTAAATAAAATCTTTTATGCACTACTCACATTATTTGGAGTAGTCACTGTTATTTTCTTATTGTTTACAATTCTTCCTGGTGATCCAGCAAAGATGATGTTAGGACAAAATCAGACTGCAGAACAGGTTGAAGCAGTAAAGAAGAAATATGGTTTTGATAAATCATTAAGTACACAGTATTTATATTATATCAATGATTTGTTGCCAATCTCTTTTCATTCAAATAATACTGAAGATTATACCTTTCTAAGACCAAACAAGTACAACGCTTCTGAGCTTTTTACCATTGGGAATACGACAACAGTAATAAAGACACCATATTTGCGAGAATCCTTTACTAAGCAAGGAAAAAAAGTCACCGAAGTCATTGGCGAAACCATACCTAACACTTTTGTTTTAGCGGTTTCGGCGATAGTCATTGCGATTATTTTAGGCATTATATTTGGGATTATTTCAGCATTATATAAAGACACTTGGATAGATAAAACCATTCAGATTTTAAGTACGTTTGGTATGAGTGTACCATCTTTTTTTAGTGCTATTTTATTTGCTTGGCTATTTGGTTTTGTATTGCATGAGTATACCAATTTAGAAATGACAGGTAGTTTGTATGAGCTCGATGATTTTGGTGAAAAAATGACTATACAATGGAAAAATCTCATTTTACCAGCAATTGTTTTAGGTATTAGACCTTTGGCAGTTGTGATTCAGTTGATGCGAAATTCATTACTTGAAGTATTAAATCAAGATTATATAAGAACGGCAAGAGCAAAAGGGTTAAGTGAATTTCAAGTGATTAAAAATCATGCTGTAAAAAATGCGTTAAATCCAGTAGTTACAGCAATTTCTGGTTGGTTTGCTTCAATGCTTGCTGGTGCTGTTTTTGTGGAATATATTTTTGGTTGGAATGGACTTGGAAAAGAAATCGTTAACGCATTAAACACTCTAGATTTGCCTGTTATTATGGGTTCTGTGCTCGTTATTGCTATTGTGTTTATTACAATTAACATCCTGGTAGATGTTATTTACGCTTGGTTAGACCCAAGAGTAAAGTTGAATTAAAAGAACCTGATAAAAATCAATTCGTATTCCTCATTAAAATAGTATTTTTGGCAAGTGATTATAATTAAAGCATTTAATCACCTTTAAATATCGATAATACATTAATTAAAAAATAAATTCCTTCCTTTCACGAAGGTTATAATTGACTCATGAGAAAACAAATTGTTGCTGGTAACTGGAAAATGAACAATGGATTAATCCAAACAGAAACGTTAATTTCTGAATTAAAAAAGCAAACTAAGACTTCAGATGCAGAAGTAATGATTGCACCAGCATTTACAAACCTTTGGCATGCATTTCAATCTACAAGACAAGATGATATAGAAGTGGTAGCACAGAATATGCATTTTGCAGAAAATGGTGCCTATACAGGAGAAGTTAATGCAGGTATGCTAAAGAGTGTTGGTATTAAAACTGTAATTTTAGGTCATAGCGAGCGTAGAGCTTATTTTAATGAGACTGATGAATCACTTGCTAAAAAGGTATCTCAAGCTTTAGAGCACGATATGCGTGTAATTTTCTGTTTTGGTGAAGAATTAGAAGACCGCAAAGCAGGCAATCATGAAGCTATTGTAAAAAGTCAGTTAGAGAATGCATTATTTCACTTAGAAGCAGATGCCTTTAAAGACATTGTATTAGCTTACGAGCCAGTTTGGGCAATTGGAACAGGTGAAACTGCAACGCCAGAGCAAGCGCAAGATATGCATGCATTTATTAGAAAAACTTTAGCTGATAAATATAGTGCTGAGGTTGCTGATGGTGTCTCTATCCTTTATGGTGGAAGTGTAAAACCAAATAACGCTAAAGAGATTTTCTCTAAGCCAGATGTAGATGGTGGACTTATTGGTGGTGCATCACTTAAGGCTGAAGATTTTTACGCTATAGTAAACGCTTTTTAAGTATTGCCATAGATTAGGTTTTAAAGAGAGCTGTGGTAATCCCAAACTAACAATATTATAATATTGAAAACCTGTGAAGTCTTAACTTCACAGGTTTTTTGTTGCTCTCAATCTTTGGTAATTAGCTATCTTTGCGCTTCAAAATTAAGACATGGAAAACACAATCTATATCGCGTATTATTTTACGGTGAAACCGCTTCAACCAGCAACAGAAATTTTAATTGCAGAATTGGGTTATGCAGGTTTTGAGAGTTTTGTAGAAACTCAAGATGGTGTTACGGCTTACATTCAAAAAGAAGAATGGTTCGATACGATTTTAGACGATATTCATATCTTAAAATCTGAGGAATTTCAAATCGGTTTTACGTCTGAAGACATTGAACAAACCAATTGGAATGCAGAATGGGAAAAGAATTTTAATCCCATTGTCGTTGATGATGCTGTTACGGTTCGTGCGCCTTTTCATGAGAAGCCAACAACTGAATACGACTTAATTATTGAGCCAAAAATGAGCTTTGGTACAGGTCATCATGAAACAACACATATGATGATTCAGCATATCTTAAAGAATGATTTTGAAGGTAAATCAGTTTTAGATATGGGTTGCGGAACTGGTGTTTTAGCTATTCTTGCCGAAAAGCGCGGTGCTAAAAAACTCGATGCGATAGACATAGACAATTGGTGTTATGTAAATAGTCTCGAAAATGTTGAGCGTAACGCTTGTAAGAATATTTCAGTTTATGAAGGTGATGTTGCTTTATTAGAAGACAAAAACTACGACGTTATCATTGCGAATATCAACAGAAACATATTGTTAGCAGATATTCCACAGTATGCTAAATGCTTAAATGCTAACGGAATGCTGTTTTTAAGCGGGTTTTATAAAGAGGATATTCCTTTAATTGAGGAAAAATGTAATGAATCCATGTTAAAATTAGATGAAATCCTAGAAAGAAGACAATGGGTTTCATTAAAATTCATAAATTAGTACTGTTATGAGTACCAAAGAGAAATATTCAGAAGAGCTATTACTAGAGGAAGAAGTTGTTAAGCAAAATGAAATCGTTCTGTTTAATGACGATGTTAACACTTTTGACCATGTTATTAATACACTTATTAATGCATGTGACCATACACCGGAACAAGCAGAACAATGTTCTTTAATTGTGCATTACAATGGTAAGTGTACGGTAAAAACTGGTGAATATGATGACCTTAAACCAAGATGCTCAAAATTACTACAGGCTGGTTTAAGTGCTGAGATAGTATAATCAAATTCCTGCGGAGGTAGGAATCTATAACATTTCCAATGTCATTTCGAGTGATTTTGACTTGTCAAAATTGTATCGAGAAATCCCTTTCTAGATTAGAATATTCTTAAGACACAAATTTCACGAATTAACTCTATTAGCACATTTAAGCTTTGTTATTACGATGTCGTTTACGACAGAAGTAATCTTATGTGTTATTTGATGAGATTGCCACAGTTTTCTGTGGAAACTTCGCAATGACATGTTGTTGTCATTCCTGCGACTTGTACTGCGCTTGTTGAAGTAAGGCAGGAATCTATATTGTATTTCCAATGTCATTTCGAGTGATTTTGACTTGTCAAAATTATATCGAGAAATCTCTACAATAAATATAAAGAGATTCCGCATCAAGTGCGGAATGACAATTACTTATTCATCCTACCAACTGCGCAACTCACAAAAGATTTAGCCTTTTTTGTAAGAGGATTTGCATCACCTTCAATAGGGTAGCCTAATTTTGAAAGTAATTCAGAAGCTGTAGAAATAGTATTTTCAGCTGTATATGTAAAAGACACACTGTGATTGTCATTATCAACAGTAATATCATTCACATCTTCTAATTCATTTAAACGTGTGATGATTGTATTGGCACAACCACCACACTTTAAGTTTTGTATTTGTAAAGTCTTTTGCATAATTATAGTGTTGAAGGACACACAAAATTCGTGGTCTTTAAGTCTGTTTTCTTAATAGCACCAAATCCACCAGCGATATCTACAAGGTTGTGAAATCCTCGAGCTTTTAGAATAGAAGCCGCAATCACAGAACGATATCCACCAGCACAATGTATGTGATATGTTTTGTCTCTATCAACTTCATTCATTTGGTTATTGATGTAGTCTAAAGCAAAATGTTGAGCTTCTTCTAAGTGCATACTTTGGTATTCACCATCTTTTCTAACATCTAGTATATTCAATTTTTCAGCTTTAGCTTTTGCTGCAAAGGTTTCAGCAGAAATAGACTCTAAGGTTTCAATGTCTCTACCAGAAGCTTTCCATGCTTCAATGCCACCTTCAAGATAACCAAGTGTATTGTCATAACCAACACGAGATAATCTCGTTACGGCTTCAGCAGATTTTCCTTCAGGTACAACAAGAAGTATAGGTTGTTTAATGTCTGTAATTAATGCGCCAACCCATGGTGCAAATCCACCATTCAAGCCAATGAATATTGAATTTGGTATATGTCCTTTTATAAATTCAGATTGTGGTCTTACATCTAGCACCAAAGCAGACTCATGATTAGCTAAGGCCTCAAAATCTTCAGAATTTAAAGGATTGTTACCTTTACTCAATACACTGTCAAAAGCATCATAGCCCATTTTATTCATCATTGCATTTTTAGCAAAATACTGTGGTGGTGGCGCAATGCCATCTAATACTTCTTCAACAAACTCTGCTTTAGTCATATCCTCACGAAGCGCATAATTGGTTTTCTTTTGGTTGCCAAGTGTGTCAACAGTTTCTTTACTTAAATTTTTTCCACAAGCAGAACCAGCACCATGCGCAGGATACACAATGACATCGTTTGCTAACGGCATTATTTTAGTTCTCAAAGAATCAAAAAGCATTGCTGCTAAATCTTCTTTGGTTAAGTCAGACTTGATAGCTAAATCAGGTCGTCCCACATCACCTAAGAATAATGTGTCACCTGAGAAGATGGCGTGGTCTTTTCCGTTTTCATCTATCAATAAATAGGTAGTTGATTCTAAGGTATGACCTGGTGTGTGTAAAGCCTTAATTGTGATTTTTCCGATTTTGAATTCTTCATTGTCTTTTGCTGAGTAGATATCATAATCCGTCTGAGCTGTTGGGCCAAACACGATTTTAGCTCCAGTTTTTTGTGCTAAATCAATATGACCGGATACAAAATCTGCATGGAAATGCGTTTCAAAAACGTACTTTATTTTAGCATTTTCAGCATTTGCTTTATCAATATATTGTTGTGTTTCTCTCAAAGGGTCAATGATAGCCACTTCACCTTCAGACTCTATGTAGTATGCACCTTGTGCTAAACATCCTGTATATAATTGTTCAATATTCATAACTCTTCTTTCTAATTCAAATTTACTAATAATAGTTGTACTAAACTGTTAATGTGGTAGCTTGTCTCTTAGTAATCCGTATAGGAACGTCCCTAAAATTGCAGCAATTAAAACAATAATAAAGCTCATGTAACCAGCACCAACCATAATGTAAATTGGTCCTGGGCACGCACCAATTAATCCCCAACCTAAACCAAAGATTGAACCACCAACAAGATATCTCACAATACCTTTATCTTTCTTTGGTACTAAAATACTTTTACCTTCAAGTGTTTGCCAATTTAATTTTTTGCTTAATTGAAGAAACAAAACACCTGTAGCAATTGCAGTACCTATAATACCATACATGTGAAACGATTGAAAACGAAACATTTCATAGATACGAAACCAAGAGATGGCTTCAGATTTCACTAAGACTATTCCAAAAAATATACCTACAAATAAAAATTTTAAAAATTTCATGCTCAAAAAATTAATGGCAACAAAATGTTAACCATGATTAAACCTCCTGCGAAAAATCCTATTACTGCAATCAACGATGGCAGTTGTAAACTACTTAATCCTGTTATGGCATGTCCAGATGTGCATCCGCCAGCATAGCGTGTACCAAAGCCAACTAATAAACCACCTATAATTAATAGAATGAGGTTTTTAGGTTCAAACATTACATCTGAAGCAAATAATTCTGAAGGTAACAAGTCTTTACCAGCATTGCTAAATCCAAGTTGCTCTAGTTCAGCAACAGCTTTTGGGTTGAGGTCAATAGGTTGGTTGTTAGTTATAACATTTACTGCGAGGTAACCACCTATTGCTGCACCTAATACCACAGCGAGACTCCATTTATAGTCTTTCCAATTGATTTTGAAAAAATCTGCATATTTTCCTGCACCACCGATAGCACAAAACGTTCTAAGGTTAGACGACATGCCAAAAGTTTTACCAAAATATAGTAAAAGTGCCATTACAGTTGCAATAAGCGGACCTGTAACATACCATGGCCATGAATTCATTATTATTTCCATATTCAAAAAAATTTTTGGCAAAAGTACATCAACATATTTAGATAAGGTCTAAATGTGTAACCTTGGTTACAAAAATGTTCAATGACTCAAAGTACTTTTGTCTCAAATATTGAGATTTCATTATTAAGAATTAAGTACTAGCTTTATATCAAGATTCTTAATAATTAAATTGGTCTATTGATGAAAGACATACTTACAGCAACTTATGGGCATTTATTTGAAAATGCGTTGATAGAGGAAATCGCAGAGAATGGCAGTTATAAGAAAGTACCATCTGGTACTAAACTCATAGAAATAGGAAGTTATATTAAAGGTATGCCTTTATTATTATCTGGTGCTATTAAAGTATTGCGAGAAGATGACGACGGACACGAGTTGTTATTGTATTATTTAGAACAAGGTGAGACTTGCTCAATGACCATGTCTTGTTGTATGGGTATGACCAAAAGTGAAATTAGAGCCATCGCTGAAAATGAGACGGAACTTATAATGATTCCAATTAGAAAAATGGAAGATTGGACAGCTAAATATAAGTCTTGGCGCAATTTCGTTTTTGAAAGTTATCATACAAGGCTCAACGAAATGCTGCATACGTTAGACAGTATTGCATTTAATAATATGGACCAAAGATTATTAGAGTACTTAAAAGAAAAAGTACGAATTAATGGGTCTCGTTTTGTTGAGAATACCCATCAAGAAATTGCTTACGAACTTAACAGTTCTAGAGTGGTGATTTCTCGACTTTTAAAGAAGATTGAAAATAAAGGCGGCATCGAACTTCATAGAAATTACATAAAAATAATTAACCTAGACATTTAATTTAAACAACTTTTTGCTAATGGAATTACTTGAAATTATCGGATACTTTAGTGCCTTAGTTATAGGAATTTCATTAGGTCTTATTGGTGGTGGCGGCTCTATTTTAGCTGTTCCTGTTTTGGCCTATTTATTTATGGTGAACGAAAAAGTTGCAACTGCGTATTCTTTATTTATAGTTGGTTCTAGTTCATTTGTTGGTGGTATAAAACAACACTTAAAAGGCTATGTCGATTGGCGTACTGCTATAGTTTTTGGTATTCCTGCAATAATTGGTGTTACATTAGTTAGGGCCTTTGTAGTACCAGCTTTACCTGATGTGTTATTTCAACTTTCAGGATTTGAGTTTACACGAAGAATGGGCATGTTTGGACTATTTGCGGTATTAATGTTTCCTGCTGCCTTTTCTATGCTACGTAATAGAAAAGAAGATTTAGATAATACACCAAATGAAGTGAAATATAACTATCCATTAATTTTATTAGAAGGACTTCTGGTTGGTGGCATTACCGGTCTTATTGGTGCAGGTGGCGGGTTTCTTATCATACCTGCTTTGGTGATTCTTGCAAAGGTAGAAATGAAGGTTGCAGTTGGTACTTCTTTAATCATTATAGCTTTAAAATCGTTATTAGGTTTCTTCTTTGGCGATGCACTAACAATGGATATAGATTGGACATTCCTAATTAAATTTACCGTCATTTCATTAGTAGGTATTTTTATAGGAAGTTATCTGGGAAATTTCATCGATGGTAAAAAGTTGAAGAAAGGTTTTGGATACTTCATATTCGTTATGGCATTCTTTATTTTTTACATGGAGTTTTTCTTTCAGAATTAATAAATAGAAAGTTATTGCATGTTTTCTAACATGACTTATATCATTTTTTGTTTTGATTGGTTGTGTAACATTTGTAACTGAGTATCACCTGATATTCAATTAGTTTTATCCCTCAATAACTAAATTAAGATACATTACATTATGAAAGTAGAACAAATTTATACGGGTTGTATTGCACACGCAGCATATTATATTGAAAGTAATGGCGAAGCTGCAGTATTTGATCCTTTACGCGAAGTACAACCATACATTGACCGTGCTAACGCAGATAATGCAAAGATTAAATATGTGTTTGAAACACATTTCCATGCAGACTTTGTTAGTGGACATTTAGATTTAAAGAAAAAGTCTGGTGCAACAATTGTATTCGGACCGACAGCAAAGCCAGGTTATGATGCACTAGTAGCAGAAGATAATCAAGTTTTTGAAATTGGTGATTATAAAATAAAAGTTATCCATACACCAGGACATACTATGGAAAGTACCACCTATCTTTTAATAGATGATAAAGGTGAGGAACATGGAATCATTACTGGTGATACCTTATTTATAGGTGATGTTGGCCGTCCTGATTTAGCACAGCATGTCATTGAAGATTTAACTGAAGATAAATTAGCTGGTTACCTATATGATTCTTTACGCAATAAAATTATGCCTTTGGCAGATCATTTAATCGTATATCCTAATCATGGTGCAGGTTCTGCTTGCGGTAAAAAGATGAGTAAAGAAACTACGGATACTTTAGGCAACCAAAAGAAAGTGAATTATGCGCTACAAGAGATGTCTAAGGAAGAATTTAAAAAAGCACTTTTAGATGGTTTAACGACACCACCTGGATATTTCCCTCAGAATGTTTTAATGAACATAAAAGGATATGAGAGTTTGGATACTATTATGGAGCGTGCCACGAAAGCGTTATCACCAGAGGCTTTTGAAGCTGCGGCAAATGAAACAGGTGCTTTATTGTTAGATACTAGAAAAGCTGCTGATTTTGCAAAAGGGTTTATTCCAAATAGTGTTAATATAGGACTTGCTGGTGGATTTGCACCTTGGGTAGGAGAGATGATTACAGATATTAAACAAGAAATATTATTAATTACTGAACCAGGAAAAGAAGAAGAAGCCATTACAAGATTATCTAGAGTAGGATATGATAATGCGATAGGCTATTTAGAAGGTGGCTTTGATGCTTGGAAAGAAAGTAACAGAGAGATTGATACTGTCGGTAGAATTACAGAAGTTGAATTTGAAACACAGTATAATGCTGAGAAACCTATAGTTATTGATGTTAGAAAAAAGAGTGAATTTGATGCTGAGCATGTTGTAGACGCTGTAAATGTCCCATTAAATCAAATTAATAATCATTTGGCAGAGTTCCCAAAAGATAAACCATTTGTAATTCATTGTGCTGGTGGTTACAGAAGTATGATTGCTGCTTCAATTTTAAAACAACGTGGTTGGGATAATTTTGTTGATGTATCAACTGGTTTTAAAGGTATTGCTAGTACTGATGTTCCAAAAACAGAATATGTATGCCCAACAACTTTGTTGTAGTTGATCCCATATGTTTAGTTAGTAAAACCCTGCTTTGTAAATTCAAAGCAGGGTTTTTTATGTATTGTAACCAAAGTTACTGTGCGCTTGTGGTTTAGTATATAATTTTGAGCAAATAATTCAACAAAGAAATACTTATGTCATTATTATCATTATTATTTGGTTCAAGCAAATCAAAATCTGGTGCGATAGAGGTTTTAGACAAAACTTCTTTCAAAAATGCAATAGCATCAACTAATGTGCAACTCGTGGATGTGAGAACGGCCAAAGAATATAATGGTGGTTATATTAATAATGCCATAAATATTGACTTTTTTAAATCGTCTAGTTTTACTGAAAAGTTTAATGAGCTAGACAAAGACCAACCCGTATATATCTATTGTCGTTCTGGTCAAAGAAGCGCAAAAGCTGCTGCGAGATTAGAGGTTTTAGGATTTAATAAAATCTATGATTTGCAAGGTGGTTACCTAAATTGGGTGAATTAATCTATGTCCGTACAGGTTTTTTAATTATCTAAATGATAATCTTACATTCTGTTTTAGCTTCATTGACAGTCACTTAAACAGAACATATTGATTTCCACGATGTGTAACTTAGGTTACAAAGTTTCTAAGGGTTAATAATTAGTTTGAAACCAACTAAATAAATTAATCAATATGAAAACGCATTACCAAGTTCTAATAATTGGTGGTGGAACAGCAGGAATTATGACAGCTGCCCAATTATTAAAGAAACAATCCAGTATTGATATTGGTATCATTGAACCTTCAGAAACACATTATTATCAGCCTGCTTGGACTCTAGTTGGGGCAGGCGCATACGATTTTGGTAAAACAGCACGAACTATGGCGAGTGTTATGCCAACTGGCGCTGATTGGATTAAAGATTACGCCATGTCTTTTGATCCAGATAATAACACTGTGTCAACTAAATCTTCAGGTGATTTAACCTACGATTATTTAGTGGTTGCACCAGGTTTGGTGATGGCTCCGCACCTGATTGAAGGATTAACGGAAGCTTTAGAAAACGGCACCGTTTGTAGCAACTATACTGATCCTAAAAAGACTTGGGAGACAATTAAAAATTTTAAAGGTGGCAATGCTATTTTTACACAACCTACGACACCAATTAAATGTGGTGGTGCACCACAAAAAATAGCTTATCTCGCTGCAGATTATTTTAAGAAAAATAAACCTTTAAACCCAACAAACGTGGTTTTTGCGACACCAGGAAGTGTCATTTTTGGTGTACAACCAATCAGAGAAACTTTGATGAAAGTTGTTGGGCGATACGGTATTCATTTTAAACCATTTTATTCACCAGTTAAAATAGATTCAGAAAATAAAGTCGTCTATTTTAAGCATACAGACCCTAACGAGAACTTATGTATGGTAAATGAGGATAACGTTTTAGGTGAAAAATCATCGTTAGCTATTGACGAACTTATTGAGATGCCATTTGATATGTTGCATATCGCACCTCCACAAACAGCACCAAAATTTATTCAAGATTCTGTATTGGTAAATGAAGCAGGTTGGTTAGATGTAGATCATAATTCATTACAACATAATACCTATGCTAACATTTTCGGATTAGGAGATGTTGCCGCTTTACCAACAGCTAAAACAGGAGCTGCCGTAAGAAAGCAAGTTCCTGTAGTTGTTGATAATATATTACTATTAATAAAACATAATCAGAAGGGCACAAAGTCTTACAATGGTTATTCATCTTGCCCATTGGTAACCGGATATGGTAAGATGACTTTGGCTGAGTTTGATTATAGTGGTAGTTTTACACCAGATCCTAAATTAAAGCGTATGCTTGTTTTTGATAGTGCGAAGGAACATTGGCGCCTTTGGATGCTGAAAAAATATGGACTGCCTTATTTATACTGGAATAAGATGATGAAAGGACAAGAAGTTTAAGTAGATATAGAGCACCGATTTTTTCGGTGCTTCTTTTTTGTTAAAAAAGCTTTTTTAAAAAAGAATAAAAATTTATATTTGCACCCACTTAAAAACGGCCTCGTAGCATAACTGAATAGTGCACTTGATTACGGCTCAAGAGGTTGCAGGTTTGAATCCTGCCGAGGTCACACTTAAGAGTTACAACTCTTATCAGAACCACGCAATTCTTAGAAAGTGCGTGGTTTTGTGGTTTTTAGACCAACATTTAAAATGAAATGATTTGCTTCTAAATGGTAGCTAATCGTCAGTTAATTTTCAAACTGTCAGTTGAACTGACAGATTTTTGAAAATCGCTGAAAGCCTTACCATAGTTGATTTGACTTTCGTCAAGACGATTTGTATAATCTTAAAGACGACAACTATGAGGTCAACAAACACATTCTCAATTCTCTTTTGGGCTGACCAAAAGAATGCCACTAATGACGAAGCTTTAGTCTATGCTCGAATTACAGTCAACCAAAAAAGAGCCAACATAAGTCTAAAAAGGCGTGTTCCAATCAAGTTATGGGACCCGAAGAAAAATCGCAGTAAAGGTACTTCTGCAGAAGCGCGTCAGCTTAATCAGTATATCGACCAAACTTACACTAAGCTTTTTCAGATATACCAAGACTTAAAATTTCAAGAAAAACTCATTACAGCAAAATTAATCAAATCTCATTTTGTTGGAGATAGCGAGCAAGCTAAAACACTTCAAAATCTAATTGAATATCACAGTAAGAAAATCCAAAATACACTAGCAAAAGGTACAATTCGAAATTTTGGTGTAACAGAAAATTACCTCAACAGATTTTTAAACAAAATCAAAAGAACCAATGATGTTTATCTGAAGGAGCTTGATTTCAAATTTCTTTGTGATTTTGAAAATTTTCTGTCTAATTATTGGCCAGTTGGTCACCCAAGGGCGTTGAGCCAGAACACCATTATGAAACATATCCAGCGTCTTAGAAAGATGGTAACCTTGGCCTATCATCTAGAATGGATTCCACGCGACCCATTTGTTAGATGGAATCCTGTCTATGAAAAAAAGCAAAGAGAATTTCTTTCGGAAAATGAGCTTTCTAATATGGAAAATTTTGAGTTTACAAGCGAGCGTTTAGATAGGGTTAGAGATTTGTTTGTGTTCAGCTGTTATACCGGAATAAGCTATATAGACATAATGAACTTAACAAATGATAATTTGGTGTTAGGAATTGATGGTGTTAATTGGATTTATACTACTAGACAAAAAACAAAATCTATTGTAAAAATCCCTTTACTTGAAAAAGCAGAAATTTTGATAAATAAATACCAACGACATCCTATGACGGACGTTTCAAAAACATTATTTCCACAAATCACCAATGAAAAATTGAATGTTTATTTAAAAGAAGTCGCTCATTACGTAGGTATAAGTAAGAATTTAACATTCCACATGGCACGTCATACATTTGCTACTACGGTAACCTTGAGTAACGGTGTCCCAATTGAAACTGTATCAAAACTATTGGGGCACACAAAAATTGCTACTACACAGATTTATGCGCGAGTTATTGATAGCAAAGTGAGTCAGGATATACACATTTTAAAAGACAAGTTAAGAAATAAAAATTCTGAGGTTAATGAGAATAATTTGGGTTAGAGTTTTATTATAATTTAAATAAAACATAAAATAAATTATATAATAAATAAATAATTATGTAAATTTGGAATAATCAATACCGATATTATGTTCAATTCATTAAGATTATCCATAATAGTTTTTGGAGTTTCCGTTATTGTAATGTCTTGTGACCCAAAAGTAAAGACATCAATAAAAAAACGGGATGGTTTTATTACAACAAAAACAATAATAGAGAAAACGAACTGTGATTGTGATTCATTATGGTCAAAGCCAAAAACAAAGGCATTTGTAGAGGCACTTGAAGCTTCTACTTCAAAAGAATTTCAAATTTGGCCCGAGTACGGTATAAAGGATGGAAAGTATATCTTGAATGCCGGTAAAAATTCGGATAGCCTATATTGTCTTGGCCTATGGAAATCAGGTAAGAATATTGAAAAAATTTGTTCTGAAGATGTTCCAAGTATGTTAACACCGCTTTACAGTTATTATCTTAATTATGATGATGTGAATCGTATGGATTCCATATTCTTCCAAACCGCATCTATGAGTCCAGATTTCACGAATTGGATGGTGAAACATGACATAGAATCTGCTATTTACATGCCAACCGAGTTCCCAGATTTCCCTTTTGAAATTCCAGCTAAAACCAAAGCCCAATTGGCTGTTCATGAATCGTTTCATACGGAAACAATGCTCAAATATTGGTACACAGGAAAGAGTCAATGGCCAGCTTGGGATAAACAACCAGATAGAAGTAAAATAAGTTTGTGCTACAGTAATTCCAAAACAGTCGAGAAACTAATAGCTAAAGAACTGGAAGCTTTGTCCAATATGCTAGAAGCACTATTAAATGACGAAAAACAAAATGCCATAAAGTATGGCTCTCAGTTTTTAACAACCAGAACGTTGCGCTACTCAAACTTAAATGATGTTGAAATCGATTTGAACACCGGGTCAATGGGCAGCTGTGAAAAGGCCGAAGCCATAATGGAAATAGAGGAAGGCCTTGCTGACTATGGGAGTTGGTCTGTAATGTATGAAATGGGGATTTTTACACAAGAAGAACTTCTAAAGCGCTATCGTGCACAGCAAAAAGAGAGATTCTATTCCACTGGTTCTATGTTAATGCATACTATGCATCTTATGTCTGGTGATGTAACTAGAATTGTCAATGCCATAGTAGAATCTGAATCTGTCGAAACAGGCAATCTTACCACTTTATTTAAAGAAGAATTTGAAGTCTATAAATCCAATTAAATGAAGTTAAAACTTATGAAGATAACTAGACTTCTGCTTTGTATGGTCTGTGCAGGCATTTTTCTATTGGCAGGTATTGGCAAGTTTGACCTTGGTGGTAATATGCAAGAGAATTTTACTCGTTGGGGTTATGGTAATTTGTTACTTTTTACCGTCGGAGTCTTTGAGGTGATAGGTGCCATCTTTCTCTTTGTTTCAAAACTTAGAAAATTTGGTGCTTCTATGCTCATTCTAGTAATGTTTGGAGCTACAGTTACACATTTTAGATTTTATGAGGAGCTGGGCTTGCCGTTATTTTCCTTAAGTCTAATCTTGGTGCTTATCGTTTTATTGGTTTTGGATAAAAAAATTAGCTCAAAATGAAACCTTCAAAAACTAAAGAAGCAGATTTTTTATGGATTATAGAAACCGCCTTTACCTGGTTAGTGGTCTTTGCGCTACTAGTCTATGGCTTTGGAAAAATAGTCCAGTTTCAAAATATCGATACGGCCAATGAATTGGTAAGCGAATTAACGGGTATGGAACTCATGTGGGCCTTCTATGCCTATTCCCAGCCCTATGTTTGGATTTTAGGTTTTTTCGAAATCTTTGGCGGGATATTGCTGTTTTTTAGAAGAACACGATTGTTGGGCTGTCTGTTTGCCACAACCATATTCATCAATGTGATTTTACAGGATGTTTTTTATGAGGTTAATATCGGTGCTTTGCGGGCATGCCTAATCTATCAAGTTTGCTTATTAATGATTATGTGGTTAAACAGAAATCAGCTTCTCGATGGACTGAAAGCCCTACTTATAAAACCAAGACCAAAAAATATGTCTTTAAAACAACTTTCTACTTGGATTTTAGCGTTTTTATTGTTCGCGGTATTAAGGTATTTAGAATATGTTATAACCCATTAAAACTAAAAAATGAAAAAATGGTTATTATTTGTGTTTTTAGTGTCTTTCGCTGTGTATTGGGCATCCAATCTATTGCTCTGGTATCCTTGGGTTATAAGTGAAGTATTGGGTATGACGCTTATGTTAACTGTATCGCCTGTAATATGGGCATATTGTACCTACACGTGTTTAAGAACTTACCCAAAAGAGAAACTCTATCAATCTGCAGCAGCTGTGAGCTTAATCTTCCTTGTGGTATCCGTAGTTTTCGACTATGTCTTTTTTGGGCATATTCGTGATGCCATGGAAGAACTCTATCATCCTACCACATTTTACGCTTATGCATTTGTAGTTTCGGTGCCATTTTTGGCTATTCTATTATTTGGGAAACGCATAGCGCGTAACAAAAAGCCATTGGTTAAAAAAGACAGCCTTTATGCATTATTAATAGGTTCATCTTGTTTTGTTGGTATAGTTTTAATTCTTTTATTTGAAAAAGTTTAAATAAAAGATAAATCCTATATTTGAAATCATATGGAAATGCAGACTAACAAAACCTTAAAATGGTCTAACATTTTGTGCAACGTTATTATTGTAGTGAATATTATTATGTTCACCTCACTCACGTTGTTAGTTATTTCCAGTTTTTTTACAAATAAGTTTAGTAACTATGTGGCTTTAATCGACGGAGTAAAAGCTGGTTTTGGAACTACCAATTTAAAATTCATTGCCTTTGACACCGAAAAAGTCGTAGTTCTAAGTGATTTAACACTACTTATGAAGATATGGTTTATCGTACGAAATTTAATTTTCACAATTATAATTATAAGGGGGATATTAATTGTCAAGAAAATAATAGCATCAATCAAAACACTCAACACCTTTTATAGTGGTAATACTACCTATTTTAAAAAATTGGCACAATTAGGCTGGATTGCTACCTTTTTTAGTGCCTTTAATATTTTAACGGGTCAAAATGATTATTCCGTACTTCACTTTACTATTCCTTTTGGCCCAATAGCTTTTGCCCTGGCTTGCTTGGTGCTTTCACAAGTTTTTAAAGAGGGAAAATCCCTTTTAGATGACAAAAATTCCATTATATGAAGATTGTCATTAACCTTGATGTGATGCTGGCCAAACGAAAAATGCGCCTAAACGAACTATCTGAAAAAGTAGGGGTTTCCGTAACCAATCTATCACTTCTTAAAACAGGAAAGGCTAAAGGTGTTCGCTTCTCTACATTGATTAAAATTTGTGAGGCTTTGGACTGTAAACCAGGTGATATTATTGATGTAGAATAAAATTTAAATAAAACATAAAAAAAATAAAATAAAAGTAATAAATTTTGTCATTTTAATTAATTTTATAGAATAAATCTTTAAAATATTATTATGATGAAAAAAAATTACTTTTCGTTAATTGGTTTAATGCTCTTAATATCTTCTGCTCTAAGTTCACAAACCATTTGGACAGATACGCCAATTACCTTTACTAAAGCAGATTATGCAGATTGGACCCTTGAGGCCAATCAAGACAGAATGACATCTAATGTTTGGTTAACGCGCAGAAATAATCAAGGGCCAATTAATTTTGCTCAGGAAATGGCTTGGCAAGGTCCAGTAGTAAGCCCCGTAGGCACACGTTGGGCTATAGGGACAACCAGTGACTTAGGGTCATTGACCTTTGACACGTTAATGGCCACGGTTAGCGGTTCTTTAGGGAACAATTTGGTGGGACAAGATTTAGTATTACACCTGGTTGACGACGATATCTATCTCGATATTAGATTTACATCTTGGACAGGAAGTGACAATGGTGGTGGTTTTTCATATATCCGTTCTACAGGCTCTACCTTAGATACTAATGAATTTGAGACCGACAAAGGAATAAGCCTTAAAAGCAACATAGTAACCAATCAGTTAATACTTCAAGGATTTAACACAAATTTCGATTTAGCCTACAGCATATATGATATCCATGGTCGGCAAATCACTACAAACGAAAAGTTGCAAGACCAAAATATCGATGTGTCTTATTTGAGTCATGGGATATATATTCTTCGGGTTGCAGAACAAAGTTTCAAGTTCATTAAGAACTGACAAGACAATTTAATGCCATTAAAATGATGAAGATTATAAAAATCTTTAAGTTTTGGTTTCTTCTAACCATTGTTTGTACTGGTTGCCAAAAGAAGGATGTTTCAATAAAAACTGAAGAAGCACCACATATTTATAACCCATCAGATTATATCCTTACAAAATACGATGAAGGTACTGATGTGGTTATTTTGGGTGACCATCATTTCATTAAGGAAAATGTGGATTTTGTGTCCAAACTTATTCCCAAGCTACATAAAAAAGGCATTCGGCTTTTTTATTCAGAATTTCAATTGCATCAAGACTCATTACTAT
Organism: uncultured Flavobacteriaceae bacterium; assembly: GCA_964517835.1. GTDB lineage: Bacteria > Bacteroidota > Bacteroidia > Flavobacteriales > Flavobacteriaceae > Winogradskyella. The sequence goes on from CAZFEV010000023.1 coordinate 27,454, forward strand.
TCAAGGACTTAATGCGTAAACCGTATTTTGATGCCGAGTTGGCGAAAAAAATTAATCATAATAACTTATGGCAATGGGGTTATCAGGAGTATGTGGATTTATTAAATGCTGTTTGGGAAGTAAACCACAAATTACCTGAGGACGAATGGATTCGGGTAATCGGCACTACACCCTACTGGCCTTGGGAGGTGTTTCAGACCGAAGAAGATTTTAACAATCCGGAAAAAAGAAAATTGTGGGATGACTGGGATGGGTTACCTTATGAGAAAAAATGGGCTCAAATTGTAGCAGAAGGGTCACTAGAAGAAGGTAAAAAAGCATTTGTTTTTTGTGGTTTCCACCATGGAATGACAGAATATAAACAACCCATAGTGATTGAAGATGAATTCTTTCGTTTTGAAACCGAGCGCATGGGACATTATTTATTCAACAAATACGGGAAAAGGGTTAAAACAATTTTAACACATTATCCCTGGCCAGGCAAAGAAGGGTACGGCTCAGATTATGTGATACCATTTCAAGGAAGCCTGGATTCCATGTTTATAGAATACGGAAGTTTCGGCCTAGATACTTATCAACTGCCTTACTTAATTGATTCCAGTTCCGTGTACTCAAGAGGCTACAAAAAACTTAGACTACCGCAATTATGCGATGGTTATGTTGTAGTTGAACCGATATGTAAACAAAATGTACTTACACCGATACCTAACTTTGTTAATGAAAACAATTTAAAGGAATCCAAACGGCAGTATCACCTTTTACGAGACCAGAAATATTCCGCTCAGGCATTTAATGATAGCATCAAAACTTGGTTAAGCGAAATTAAAAGAGATATGGATAAGGCTTGTAATCTTGAAAATTAAGATAGAAAGATAAGATTGATATCAAAACTCACTAAGCAAAATGATACAGGTTTTTCGTAAGGTTCGGCATCAACTGGTAAGGCAGAGTAAACTAAGGCAATATCTGCTTTATGCTTTTGGCGAGGTCTTGCTCGTGGTAATTGGGATATTGATTGCACTTCAAATAAACAACTGGAATGAAAGGCAAAAAACAAAGGATGAAGAAATAAAACTGCTCAAGACCTTTAAATCAAATCTAGAGGACGACATGTACATGATTGAATATTTTGATAAGGAGTTCTCTAAAGTAGAAACTTCAATACATATCATAAAGACAACACTAGAAGAAGACTTGCCTTATAACGATTCACTCGGTTACCATTTTTTTAATTCAGCACAAATATGGTGGATACCAAGAATAGACCAAGAACTTTTTACTACCATGACAGCTGATGACCTTAACATCATTACAAACGACAGTATTAAACAAGGCATCATAAGCTATTACTCTTTTGCAAAACGGAAATTTGACCCAAATGTGGAACGCTATGCTCGCAATATGGAGTGGGCCAGTTCAAACCTATTCAATACCAGATTTCAGGGCTTGTGGAGTTTTAAGCAAGCGATGGTGCCACATGATTATGAATCCTTGAAAACCGATAGGGAATATCTGTACTTTATCAATAGTTTATCCAGACAACTTTGGTTCTTTATACAGGAACCTTTGGAGGATGCAAGATTTAAGTCGTCTTTCTTGATTGAACAGATTACTGATGAATTGAATAATAATGAGAGTACTTAATTCTGAAATTCAGTGTGAAAAGTGTTAGACAAAACTTAAATAAACATGAAAACTAAATATTCAATAATCTTACTATCACTCGGATTTTTGATGGTTGGTTGTAATCCTAAAAAGAAAGTTGAAACTGTTATTTCTGCAAATGAAGATGTTGGAAATCTTATTAAGGTGTTTTCTGAGAATTACAAATCCATGCTTGATAGCACCACCACAGGCTGGAGCTATCAAATTTGGCATAAAAAACAACTTGTAATAAATGAATCTGGCGGTTTTAGAATTGCCAAAGTTGATTCTAAAGACAGTTCTCTGGTCAAATTCAACGCTACCCAAAGAATGCATGTGGCAAGCATAAGTAAAACTATAACAGCAATTGCTACGGCAAAAATTTTAAATTCAAAAGGGCTTGATTGGGAAACAAAAATAGCACCGCTTTTGCCCAAAAATTGGAGTATTCACCCTTCTTTGGCAAATACCACTTTTGCTGAACTACTTGAAATGAAAAGCGGATTGGTAGCACAAAATGATGCCTTATCATCAAGCTATCATTCTCTGCAGGACATTGTAGCAAAAGGGGTTGATGAAGACAATATTGGGAATTTCAATTATCAAAATATCAGTTATGGCCTATTACGGGTTTTAATTGCCGAATTGCATGGTTTTAATTTCAATCGATTTAGTACCGATTCCATTACGTTGGCAACAGCCTCGGCCAATTCCTATGTAAATTATGTGAACAAAGAAATCTTTGAACCAGCCGGTATTCCTTATGCTAGTTGCCGTGAGTTGTCAGAATTGCCAACACTAATGTATCCTTACCCCTATAATTCAGAACAAGGTCTTATAACAGGATACGGCGGGTTTAAGGATTCGGATGGGGATTTAACTCTTTTTTCCGGAGGGCTAGGCTGGTATTTGTCGGTTGACGATTTAGGTAAGCTCTTCTCAACTTTTTTTCACACCAATGATATTTTGCCTAAAAACGTGAAAGATTCTCTTTTCACAAGGTCTTTCCCGTTTAACAAAGGAAAACAAGACTGGGGCGAATATTTTTCTGGAATGGGTATGTGGATATGGTCAAAACCATATGAAAACTACAATTGCGGGCTCAATACCGTTTACGTTTTATTTCCTGATGATATTCTGCTGATAGCATTTGTCAATTCCAAGGGTAAAGGCATCAAAAATCTCAAGGCCAAAGCAATTATGACATATACTAAAAGTTTGGAAAAATGAAACTAAAAACGATGTACACCAATGTTAATAATAATCGTTTATGAAATATTTCGTCATTTTTTTATCTCTAAGTACGCTATTATCCTGTAAGAAGCACGATACTTCGAATCCTTCAACGGACATACAACAACAAACAAGTATCTATAAGGTTAATATGGAATCGGCTCAAAAAGCCCTTGACATTTCAAAACGACTGGCAAATGCTGAAGTTATTTCAGAAGAAGAATGGGACAATCTTTTTGGTACGGCAGGTTATAAGCATTACTTGGTTTATGCAGATTCTCTAAAGAAAAAGGCACTTCTTAAAGAATGTTTTCAACTGGCATTTAATCTAGAATTGAGAAATAGGAAGGATAGCCTTTTACAGCGTCCACTCGCCATGAACGCAGAATTCTTCAAGTTGTTTATTTTACACAACCTTGAAAGTCTCAGGTTAAAATCAAACGAAGCACAAGATTACCTTGATAATTCTGATTTCCAAAAATACATTCAAAAGGCAGATAGTTTGGCCAAAAGATACTTACCGCATGATGCAAAGACCAATAAAACAAAGCTTTACCCACTTTTTGTTGCTTTGATGGGACCAGATGGTCAAGTACTTAATGAATCTATCGTACTGGATTTAAACCTGATGATGGAATTGGGTGATGAAGGCGTTGTTAAGTTTTTTGCCCATGAGTTCCACCATGCCTATCGCAATGTCCATATACCGCAATTCCAGAGCGTATTCATGCAAGAGTTAAATCGAATCCATCAAGAAGGGCTGGCTGACCTTATCGATAAAAAACCACCACCAAATTACATGACCGAGCTCTTACCAACTTTTTTGGTGGAGGATTACAAGTCTATTTTTTACGATACACCCCAGATTTTAAAGCAATTAGACAGCCTTGTTGTCCAGCATACCAATGGAAAGCTAAGTCAGGAGGAATTAGACAAGGCCTTACAAGGTTATTTTAAGTTCGGCGGACATCCCAATGGCTATTACATGGCATTGAAGATTAAAGAGCAATTGGGATTGCAGGTATTGATTGATTCTTACAATAATCCGATTGAGTTTCTTCGTTTGTACCAATTAGCTATAAAAACAGAAACCGACGAATATCCATTTACAATAGAATTTATGAAATATTTGGAAACGTTATAATAGCTTATCCAACCCCAGAATTTTAGATATGGCAAAAAGAAAACTAAGAAAAATAAGCAATGGTGTTAAAGTTGGCTTAATTGCTATTCTCATTAATCTCATCACGGTTTTTGTGTATATCTACCAGACAAGTATCATGCAAGAACAGCAGAAAGCATCCGTATGGCCTTACATAGAATGGGAATCGACCTATAATCAGAATGATGGTTTTAAGATAAGAGTTTCCAACAATGGCGTAGGTCCCGCGCTCATTACTAAAATGAAGATAAAACTGAATAATGAAGTACAACCTAACTTGGATTCTTTAGTGTCCAGGCTCGTTGGCACTACATCCATTCCACATTACAAAAATGTCTTTCAGAAGAAAGTCTTACCAGCAAATTCATCCCTCTACTTGATTAAATCAAACGACCATACATGGAGTGAATTGTTATTTATGGCATGCCAGAATAACAAATTGGAAATTCAAATATGCTATGAGTCGGTTTATAAAGACCAGTGGGTCAGTACAGGGGCTGAAGTGATAGAATCGAGCTGTGATTTCTAGTTTTAAATTTAAAAAGTGAACATCAGTAAATGTTTAGAACGACATAAAAATTGAAAAAGGAAAGCGTTTTAAGACCATTTTGGGCTAATAAAATTCAACTCAACTGGAAGCTTGGTGTATTCTTAATACTCATAGTTTGCATACCAAGGTTTTATTTAGTGCTTAGGGCTAATGAGACTGGAAGTTATGGTTCAATTGCATTGGTGATGCTTGTTTCTGCCCTAATTCCGTTTATTTTTTTAAATGGAAAAGGGCTGTCTCAAATGGGCATCAGACAAACAAGGCGATTAAGGTATCTGGTTCTTTCATTGCTTCTGGGACTGGGTGCGAGCCTCTTGCTTTATGGTTTGGGCGTGGTTTTGTTTGGCCATACGGAATCTAATTGGTACGTCTATATCGGAAAATCCTATAGTATTGGGCAGGACCTTGACGCAAATAAAAAACTAATTCTTTTTTCTATTACCGCTATTACGGCAATGACTTTTAGTCCTATTGGAGAGGAGTTCTTTTTTAGGGGAATTGTCCATAAAAACTTTGCCAATTCTTTCGGAACAAGAAGAGCTTCATATATAGACAGTTTGGCTTTTGCTTTAGTGCATTTGGCGCATTTTGGGCTGGTTTATATCGATGGACAGTGGCAGTTTTATGTTCTTCCAGCTATACTATGGTTATTGGCCATGTTTTTCGTGTGTCAGCTTTTTTTTCAAATGAAACAAAGATGTCAATCAATGTGGGGCACCGTAATTTGCCATGCTGGTTTTAACTTGGGAATGGTCTGGTCGATTTTTTATGGTTTATTCTAAAATTGCCATACGCTGATTCCGATAATCAAAAATCACTTTGTAGCGCCTTAAAAAATTTAGACCAATAGTGCCTAAATAATTTCGGTTGGCGTAAGCCCCCTTTTTTTCTGTCACAAAGTTGGCTTCAAAATTCTTGAATGACAAATGACCAATATCAAGTCGCTTCCCCAAACCACGTTGCGATTGGGTAGTGCCACCTACTGCCGATAGTGGAAAGTGTCTTGTTTGCCTATCATCCAAAAGGTCTAAGGACTTTACAGCATCAAAATGAAGCGTCAGATTATCGGGATTACCGATATCTATCATAAACCAGCCTTTATGGCCTTCAAAACGTCCAAATATAGATGGGACCCTATCTACCGAGATTGGAAGCCATTCCACGGTTTTCTCTGAGTTTTCATAATCATCTGTAATGCTTATTCCACCATTTAAAAAATCCAGGATAACAACGGCACGTGCAAAGATGCCATAACCCAGAATGCCTTTAACGGGAACCTTAAACCATGGTTTTAGAAAGGATAGGTCTAGTTCTGTCATAGGGTAATTGGCTATATTGAGGCTTCCGATGGAAAGCTTACCTACTTCAATAATATCAGATGTTGTCTGCCCGCCAACACCGACCAAATCTATTGCACCTTTGCTCTTAAGCCCTAAGGACATTTTGTAATTCTGGTCTAGTACGCTAATGCCGGCACCCGAATCTAAAATAAACCATTGGGACTTGTTGCCAAGGATTGATGCCTGGATTAAAAGGTGCCCACGTTTACCAAACTCTAACTGTTGGGATGTTTTCGCTTTAGCATCAAATTGAAAATCACGCAACTGAAAAAGTTTAGTGTAAGTTTCATTTAAAATGACATTAGCTTCGGATTGATAGGCATCATATTTGGTCATAAATGAACTTCCTGAAATTAATGTCGTTAAAACCTCTTTTGGAAACCAGTATGGTGCATTTTGCAATTTCCCTTTTGGTTGAACAGTTTCAGTCTTATCAGGATAATGAATAACCCACTTTGTGGGAAGCCAGGTTTTTTTGGAAATCATTAAGCTGCCGTAAATAGGAGCAGCCCCACTATGTGCTTTAAATCTATATAGAACTTCCACCTCGTTAGCGGTTTCTTCTTTGAAGTGCCATTTAAACTGGGTGTCGTCAAAAAGCCATCCATGAGTTTGGACATAGCGATTAAATCTCAATTCTGATGCTTCCATAATTCCAGCAGTACGGATTTCATTGCAAAAATCTTTAACCAAAGCATTATTCGGGTTTTCATAGACTTCAAATCCAAGAGGGCTTGCCTCTATTTGCATGGAATATTGATTCTTTAATTGATTTATAGAAAAACTAAAGGCACATGTATTTCCTAGAAATTCTGTTGAACCAGAGATTTTATACTTTATATTTTTAGAATTGTCAAGCCCAATACTACTTTTAACCTTTTTAAAAAGATTAGTCAAGGATTTTGACGTTTTAAGCGTTTCAAAATCTATATTTTCAAAATCGCCAATGACATCCTTGTTTTGTGATTGACAGGATAAGCTTATTACACATAATAATAACAGAATAATTTTTAATAGTTGTTTCATAACAAACCGATGAAAAGCATTACGTTGATTCTATAAATTATATCTTAATAAGCTTATGTAAGCTTTGTCTTTCTTCAGGTAATGCCACTTTTAAAAAATAAATTCCTTTAGCTAAATTTGATAAGTGTAAGACATTTTCTGAGCTATTTAGGATTTCCCTTCCATTACTATCATAGATTTGAACTTCCTGCAATGGAAGCCTAGTTTTTACATTCACAATATCAAAAGTAGGGTTAGGGTAAATAAGCACATCGTCTTTTTGATTATCTGAAGCTTGGAGTGAGTTATCTGATTTTATCAAATATAATCCAGAAATTCCAGCAGTGCCATTATAAAGCGATTGAGAACGTGAAGGTACAATGAAGTCTAAATCATTATCACCATCAAAATCCGCAATATCGAAATAGACCATTTCTGTTAGTGTTCCAAAAAAGACAGTTTCTAAAAGGTTGAAATTTCCATTACCATCATTCAGATAAATTTGAAAGTTTTCGTCAAAGTTGTTTCCGTAACCACCTAAAGAAATAACAATGTCCTGAAAATTATCATTATTATAATCTACAATTCTTATGGCTCTAGTAAAAGCAAATGGCTGACCAGTGTTCAACTCGGGGACTATGGTGTTTAAAACGAGACCATTACCGTTGTTCAAATAAATTTCAACACCAAACTGAGCAGTAACAACAGCCATATCGAGGAAGCTATCGTTATTAAAATCTGCTACTTTACTGTCAAACACAAAATAGATTGGGTTTGCACTAGTGTAAAAAGTAAAGGTTCCAGAACCATCATTTATATATATCAAAACGCTTTCTTGACCTATACTAAAAATGATATCAGGAAATCCATCGTTGTTGAAATCATTGATGTCCCCCAAATAATTGATATCAGAAGACCATTGTGTGTTAATCTTGTAAAGTTGGTAGTTACCTACTGAACTACTATTATAAATCATCAATTCGCCAAAATGTGTAGCATCCTCAGCTTGTGAAATAACAAAATCGCTTATGCCATCGTTATTTAAATCTGTGGATTCAATCTTATTTGGCATAAATAGAATATCATCACTCGAAATAGATTGAAACCCTGCAAAAACAGATTTTGAAAAGTTTTGATTACCGTCATTTATAAATATGTGTACGTAGTTGTCAAAGCCGACAGATAGTATGTCGATATCCCCGTCCAAATCAAAATCAACACCAACTGACGACTGTGGAAACGTACCATCACTGTAATCAATAACATGCTTTGCAAAACCATTGCCAGGTAATTGTTCAAACCATAGTATTTCGTGTTTGTTTGTTGAGGTAACCAGTAGGTCAAGGTCACCATCAAGGTCAATGTCTATAAAATCGGCTTCATTGCCATCAACATTATTATCAACCATATTTGCTTGCAAAAGAGATTGACCAAATAAACTCTCTAAACTAAAAATGAGACAAAATACAAGCAACAATATTTTTGTGTTATTAGGCATAATGAAAATTAAGCACTGGGCAAATTGATTGAGCTTGTCATTAATAAGAGGGTTTCAGTTTATAAATTTAATTAAATTATAATATATTTTATGAAAAAAGTAAAATATATTATATTTAATATAATGTTTTTTGTTGTTGAAATTGATAATGTAACTGATTTGTTTGATGTATAATCACATAATCAACAAGTTTGAAAGTGAGTTAAACCTAATAGAGGTTGAAACTGAGGATATACTTAAAAAAGCAGAAAAGGGAATACTAATATCTAAAGATGTACTGGCTAGCTTAAGAGAATTAGTAGCCATGCATAGGTTTAAGGATTCAGAAAGGGAAATAGCTTTTTTTAAGAATGTAAAACCTAGGGTATTCAGTCGGTTAATTTATTATCATATTTTGTTCAATATTGAAAGTAAGCGACCTAGGTCAAGCAATAAGAATCAAATAAAGTACTTCAATAAGCAGATAGATAAACTGCAAGATTATTTTAACGATAACTTAGAGTTTTACCAGTATTACAGAAGGGGAAGTACATCTTTAGATGCTCATTATTTTATAAGGGGAAAAGAAGACATTAGATTACACCCAGACGACTATCACTTTTTTATTGACGAGAAATTTTCAACAAGCCACGATTCTACTGTTGCGACTATAATGGCCTATGATATGTTAATTGTATACCTAAAACAAGAAATTGACAAACTTGAAAATAAAAATAGTATGGAAACGATTATGCAATCTCACCAGTTTAATTCAAAATTGTTTTGGACATCTAGCAAGACAGATTTAATTGAGCTTATTTATGCAATTCATAGTACTGGAGCTATTAATAGTGGTACGGCAGACATTAAGGAAATGGCTCTGGCTTGTGAGCAAATTTTTAATATAGACTTGGGTAATTATTACCACACTTTTGTTGAAATTAGGTCACGTAAAACAAATAACACTAAGTTCATAGATAAACTTAAGCAGAGTTTACTTCAGCGCATAGAAGAATCGGAAAAATAATATAATAGAAAGAACCCAACTTTGGGGCAACTATGGGAAAATTATTAAAAATCTTCTATCCATATTAATTGTAACTTTTTGATATCTATATATTGTTTTTGTTTCTTCAAATAAAGTCAAAGAAGTACATAAAATATTTGCAAAAATCTTTCTATACTATGGGATAACTATTGAAATATGACGAAAATTCTTTATTTGTTTTGTACTCAGAAAGTCAAATCATATTAATAGCTGCGACTGATAACGAAAGTTTGATGTCGTAGCTATTTTATCTAAAATCGTTTAAATTATGCCGACATCTATAATTACAACGGATGACCTTAGGGAATTTAAAATGGAATTACTTGAGGACATTAAGCAACTTATTCAAAAACCAATTGACTCTGAAAGGAAAAAATACCTCAAATCTGCCGAGGTAATGGAATTATTACAAGTGAGTCCTGGGACATTACAAAACTTGAGAATCAATGGCACATTGCCCTATTCAAAGATTGGTGGTATCATATTCTATGATGCAGATGAAATCCACAGAATTATTCAGGAAAACCGAATCGATAATTCATAGAATGATGGAATGGCAGAAGTCAATTACATACGGCATTTAAATGCCGTATTTGAACAATTTAGAAAAGACAGCCGCTTAAATCCAACACATATCAGTTTGTATATGGCATTGTTTCAATTATGGAATCATAACCGCTTTCGCAAAAGTTTTCATATCAACCGCGACGATGTAATGAAACTTTCCAAGATTGGTTCAAAGTCAACCTATCACAGAAACCTAAAAGAACTTACATATTACAATTACATAGTTTATAACCCATCGCACAATCCACTAAAAGGTTCAACAATTAAGATGCTCAAATTCGAGACAAGTATTGGACAAGTTGTGAACTCTGCCGTCCCAAATCAAGGACAAGCAGTGGGACGTTCTAATAAATATATACAAACTACTCAAAACAGATATAAACTACCCAAGCCAAAAGATTTAAAAGAAGCAATTCAGTTTTTTAAAAAAGCAAACTGGCCAGAAATAGAAGCCGAAAAATTCTTCAATCATTATCAATCGATAGGCTGGAAAATTGGTGGTAAGGTGAAAATTGAAGACTGGCAAGCATCTGCTAAAAATTGGATGCTAAAAGCTGAAGAATTACAAATTGAAAAACAGCAAAAAGAACTGTCTCAAAATAGAGACAACTTACATACAATTAGGAACAAGAATTATAATGAGCCATTATGAAGCATCAAGAAAATTCATTTAATCCTAAAAAGCCACACATTATAATTGAAGGTTCGTTAAGTTATGAGCTAGGTAGTTTTGATGGCAGTTTTATTCAATACGATTTTCAAAAGGTCACAAGATATCTCGATGCAAAAGGCAAACTCTTGTTTGGTAATAAGTTTAAGCTGTACGAAGAAGACAAAGTTCTACTTCTTAAGCTCTGTAGTTATTTCGTAGCAGATGCTGAATCTTGTGCTAAATATGAAATTGATATCAGTAAAGGCATACTATTAACAGGTCCAGTAGGTTGTGGTAAAACAACATTGATGCGATTATTGCCATATATAGTTCCACATAAACGTACTTATAATTTTATGCCTTGCCGGAACATTGTATTCGGTTTTAACGGTGTCGGGTTTAAATTAATCCAAGACTATGAGGACACTAAGGATTATTGCTTTGATGATTTGGGTGTAGAACACGTAGGCCGTTATTATGGAAAGGATTGTAATGTTATGGGCGAGATTCTCATTTCTCGCTATGAAGTATTTAGAAGAAAAGGCACAAAAACCCACATCACTACAAACCTCAACGCAGAGGAGCTTCAAGAGAAATATGGGGAGCGTGTTCGCTCACGGATGCGGGAGATGTTTAATCTATTGAGCTTTGATGAGAATAGTAGGGATAAGCGTGTATAAACTTTTAAATCAATTCCAATTCGTCTTGTTCTAATAACTTTTCGAAAAGCTCTAGGTCTTTATTGAGTTGAGGGATTCCATATTGCCTAAGGCTATAAACTATTTTTCTACAGCATTTCTTATATTTTATGCCGCCGCAACAAAGGGGACATTTATTATTCGGCTGATATTTAATACCGTTAATTGTTGTTTTTAACAATTTTATAGTTTGTTTAAAATCTTTGAGACCATATTCTTCTTCATAAAATTGCAAAATGCCTTTAAAGTGATGTTCGTACTCGCCATTGGCATACTTGTCAGTTGCTATTTTGTAGTGATAATTGGCGAAAAAGGGATATATAACCTCTCTGTAAAATTCTTCAAGTAAAATTCCTCGTTTTTTAATTTTCAAAAGCTTATGTGGTATATCCAGACAGCATTCACCTTCTTTTGAAATATGGAAATCCCAATCCCTTTCGATTATTTCTGTCTTCTCAATTACGATTGGTATGGTGTACGGGTAGTTTTTCTCATTGACTAAAATAAGTATTTCAAACTGCCCCCAGAGTCTATCATTTCTGTCAAGTACACTTATTTTACCCTCAAGAGCTAAATACCCGGTTTTAGGACTTTCAACTTTCTCAAATGCAAAATATTTGTTTAGAAAGCCATCAACATCTTTCTTTAATGTATTTTTAGCCATAATTAAAGTATGGTTTGCTCTTCGAGGCTATAGGGTATAAATCCCTACTATTTCTAATGGGGTCAGGTGTTACATTAATTGTAAGTACTAGAACACCTTTATCGTTCTGAACGGCTAGGTTATTATCAACTAGATATCTTTCCCAATCAAAATTGTACTGATAGTATTTTCGTCCGTCCTCATAATCGTGAATTTCCTTACTTCGCTGTTCAAAATATTTGTCCTTTCTCAGCTGAGTGGTTATGTTGTGCCCAACAACTATTCCGCTATTTTTGGCATTGCTCTGCATTTTAGGTGCAAGGCTTGTGTGAAGGCTACACGTAGTAACTTCGCCTGATTCGCTAATGCCAGAATAGAACCAATCCACTTGTTTTGAATGACCTAAATCCAGCCCAGCTCTGGTATGAATATCTTGGATGCCATTTTCCTCAAAGAAGTCCTTTAGGTCATTTTTGACGAAGTACGATATCATCGAGAAGGATTTTAATGCATCTTCAACTGCTTTCAGTTTTTCGATATTCTTTCCACCAAAATATACCATCAAGCCATCACCTTGAATACGATGTACATAACCGCCACAGAGATTAACCGCAAACATTGATGCTCTAATGATACTTTCGGTAATTAATCTTACAGTAGCTTTAGTGAAATTGTTGAATAGCTTGGTACTTTTCTTTACATCTATAAAACCAGAAATAATCCAATGCTCTTCAACTAAATCAGTACCTTTTAGGTATGCAAAATCCGGATGACTTCCTAAGGGTTGATAATCGAAAGTTTCGGGTACACCCATTCCTTTCGCAAACAATTTCATCTCGGATGATAGTTCTCTGCCTGGCAGCTCGTTCCTTAATGATTTAAGATATTCACGATTACTTTCAAGTGCAGACTCGCTAAGCCCGAGGATTCTGTTAGATTTTGTAGGGTCGTTTTCGACTGCTTTTTTAATTACATTTTTGTAGTCTTCAAATAAGTTCATTTTATGAGGTAATTTTAATTAATATGTAGGTTACTGGTGCCAATAGCACGAATTGTATAATCAATAGGCCACAAGCCCATTTTAGTTTTTTAAATTTTGCTTTCAGGCCTTTTGAAAGAACATATACTTGATTTCTTAAATCTTTTTTGTCCTCTTTTTTGCCTTGCTCTTTTGATAAATCAAAAAATTCTTGAGCGCTTTTTTCCGCTATACTGTCGAAATAGTACAAAGACTCTATTTCTGACTTTGGCGACAAATACGGCATACTAGCCAATGCCAATAGTATTAGACTGCCCACACCGAAGGCAATTATGCCAGCCAATAAAATCAATAGCCAAATTTCCTTATCAATAAGGTCTTGAATTTGGGTTAACAGCGTAATCGTGCCACCTGTAATAAAGGTATTGATGGCTATGTAAACTGCCGTTTTATTATTGACACTATCGTAATAGTGGTCCAATCGGGTTATGGTATATTCTAGTCTTTCCTTTTCCATATAAGTTTGATTTATTAACTAGGCTGATTCCCAAAGAGCCAGCCTAGTTGATTACCTTATAGCCTTTGCTATGGCAGATACTGCTGCCACGAAGGTCACCACGGTAAGAATTGTGGAAATAACTCTGGCGTTATCCCCTTTTAAATGAAGACAAGTATCCTTTTCGCAAAGACTCAACTTGTCATTTTGATATGAATAATTCATAATCAAAAAATTAAATTAGCCCAAGTTCACAGCATTTGGGTTTCGCTGAAGTGCTACTTACTTTTATCAGTAACACCTTTAAATTTCCCGCCACTTGTCTTGACGTCCATAAATCTTCCAGAGTTGGAATCTCGTTTAACGTAAAGGCCAGTTTTAGGGTTTAGTACTTGGGAACGGTTTTTAACTGCCCCTTTTCTTGCGTTGTCGCCATACGGCTTGTTCTTTGCCATAACAAATTGATTTAAAAAATTATACAAATAGTGCTTGCCACCAGTTGGTAGCTGAATATTTCTTACTCTAAAAGGAAAGGGAAGATTATGTGCGGAAGACTTGTAAATACCGAAATAAACGGTATATTTGTGTCGCTTAAACAAAGTCTTTACAGATAATTTTCCAATCTTATCTTAAAGTAAATAATAGAGCTGGTATCACATAGATATCAGCTTTTCTTTTATAATGCTTTTATAAAGTCCATATACTTTTTTTCTTTTACAATATTGGTTAATATTTCGTTTGCCGACAATGCATTTACCCCATTGATTTCGGCACATTCTTTTATCAAGTCATTCCTTTCTACAAGAAACCCATTAATGGTTTTTGCATAATAAATTGCTGCAAAATCCATTATTTGTAGCCCAGGAAATTTTATACTTTGCTTACAGGAAAATTTAAAAAAATCGCCTTCTAGAGAAAACGATTCTACCTTGCATTCATCGACCAAGCGTTTCAGACGAGAGCGCTCAACGTGATTGTAACAACTAGATTCCAAAGCCATTTCTGTAACATAGAATGAATCCGAGGACCTATCCAAAATTTGGAAGCTATCCAACAGAAGCAGAAATTCTATGTCGCTGAAAATATACATCTAGTTTCGCATAAAGTTTTTTCCACCAAACCGTTCCTTAATTTCCTTTACAGTCATATTTGAAAGCTCTGCAGCTCTAGTTGGTGACAATCTTGACTTGCCTTCTTTGTTGTCCATATTCAAACCTTTGGCCAATAAACTGTAAAATCGTTTTGGTTTTTCAACACCGCGGTACTCACCAAATTCAGCATTTTCATCTTCTCGCCATTGGTCATAGTTTTCTTTCCACGAATGATATGTGTCCCAAGTAATGATTCCGAGAGTTAGGGCTCGCATAATAATAGCCCATATAGATATACCATAGGCGGCTTTTATGGTTTTAAGTTCTTCTAGGGTAATACCGTTTCTTTGATTATTAAAGTGGTCGTGAAGCACATCTTCAACAAGTAACATCGCACCTGCAAAATGGTTGCAGAAACGCTCAATCTTATTATGGTCGTCAATATCAAAATCCAAAATTAAATGTGCCAATTCGTGAAGCGTAGAAAAGCGACGTCTTGATATATCAGGGTTTATCGAATTCAATACAATAATCGGGACTTCACCGGCCCAACCGGAAAACGCAACAAAATCTTTTTGCTTTTCAACTTCAAATATCTTTATGCCTTTGTTTTCCAATAAGTGGATAACATCATATATGGGGTTTTTGCCTAGCTTCCATTTTTTGCGAATAGCCTTGACCGCATTTTCAACATCACTACCTTTTGTTATTACAATGTCTTCTACAGGATTCTTGAACTTGATTTTATCGTCCATTATGTTTTCAAGCTCGATGATGTTTAAGAAATCACTCGAAATAGTTTCGATGATTTCATTTTCAAAAGTTTTGTGAAAATTTTGTTTTTCCCTGTATTCGATATTGGTCATCGAAAAAGCAGACTTGTCGCCAGGGCGATATTCCAAATTGGTACTTTCCGTATTTATAATGTCGAATGGTTTCAAGTTTAAAACCTTAGAAAAACGTATCAAATGATTGGTTTTCATTTCCCGTTTTCCTTCTTCGAATTTTTGGATATATGAAACTGAAAAACCTGTATAATCAGCAAATTCCTGCTGGGATAGCCCCTTATCTTGCCTTAACTGTTTTATTCTTTTTCCAAGTTCCATTTTTAAGCGTGTTAGTTCAACATTTCTACAAATATAAGAATAATATATTTCACACACAAAAACATTAAATATTATTTAATTGTGTGTATTTATATGATATTAGGCTTTATATGTCCCAAAAAAAGCATATATTTGGGACAAAATATAAAGTTGAAGTCAATAAAAGAGAAAATAAGAGACGAAATCCAAACTGGGAAAAAGGGTAGAATAATAATGCCATCAGACTTTGAAATAAAGTATGGCGTGGAAAACACTAAGAAATCTTTATTGCGACTTACCAATGAGGGTTTTTTGGAACGTCTGGCACGTGGTATATACCTCTATC
>CAZFEV010000024.1:0-41452 GCA_964517835.1 uncultured Flavobacteriaceae bacterium
AATAAGCCATCTACATTATTTACAACACCAGCACGAGCAATAGTTTCAATCATATCTGGTCGTCCTCCTGTAACACCAATAGTTTGATTTGGTTGCTGTAAAGAATGCGTCACGTCTAAAACAGTTGGCCCATATTGACGCATAGTTGGGATACCTCTAAAGTCAACGATCATGTCTTGGTAACCAAACATGGTACCTCTATCTGTAATCCAAGCATTATCATTACCAGAATCTTTTACTTTCTGTACCGCATGTTTCATAGCTTCCGGACTCATAAATTGTCCTTTTTTTAAATTCACTACTTTACCCGTTTTAGCAGCAGCAACAACAAGATCAGTCTGTCTTACTAAAAACGCAGGTATTTGTAATACGTCCACATATTCTGCGGCCATAGCAGCATCAGAAACTTCATGAATATCTGTAACAGTTGGAATATCAAAAGTATCAGAAACTTTCTTTAAAATCTTAAGGGCTTTTTCGTTACCAATTCCTGTAAAGCTATCAATTCTACTTCTATTAGCTTTCTTAAAACTACCTTTAAAAACATAAGGGATTTCTAATTTATCTGTAATTGATACTACTTTTTCAGCAATACGTATTGCCATATCTTCACCTTCAATAGCACAAGGCCCACAAAGCAAGAAGAAATTATCAGAATCGGTATGTTTTATTTTTGGAATAGAATTCACAGCTTTTGACTTAAAAATTTGCTGCAAAGATAGTATTTTAAAAAACCTTATTGGTACTATTTTTTACAATCCAAAGAGACATTATCATATTACTGATGACTAAAGTACCACCATAGAATAAAAGTGATCTCATGTTTTCAGAAAAGTTTATAATATGAAGTAAGTCTGAAAGGTATGCGAATAGGATATATGAGGATAGGCATACAAATATAATTCCTAAAGAAAAATTGAGTCGAATACTAGGTTTTATCAATTGCCATAAGAATGGAATACCAAATAATAAAATAGGATATGCTAAAACACCATTTTCTTTATTCACCATAGTAAACCAATAACCTATGATGCTTATGAAATAGATATAAGGTATGTGTTTAATGTATTTGTCAACAGTTACCATAATTACATTTTTATTAAAGACTGAGAGCAATTAGAGTAGAGTTTTACAGTAATAATTGAGTAGGCTAATAGGAAATAAGTTGATGTACAAATCGTAATATTCAAACGACAAATGAAGAGTTTAGATTGCTCGTTTATCAAAATATAACATATAATTAACGAACTGAAGATATTTAGCCGTACCTTTGCGCGCTTAAAATCAGCATGAGTCATGACTAAGATTAAAAACATTGCAATCATTGCACACGTAGATCACGGTAAAACGACTTTGGTAGATAAGATTATGTACCACTGTCAGTTATTTCGTGAAAATGAAAATACTGGAGACTTAATATTAGATAACAACGATCTTGAAAGAGAACGTGGTATTACGATTACTTCAAAAAATGTATCTGTAGTTTATAGAGATACTAAAATTAATATTATTGATACTCCTGGTCACGCCGATTTTGGTGGAGAAGTAGAGCGTGTATTAAACATGGCAGATGGTGTTTTACTTTTAGTAGATGCTTTTGAAGGACCAATGCCACAGACACGTTTTGTATTACAAAAGGCAATAGACTTAGGTTTAAAGCCTTGCGTGGTTGTTAACAAAGTTGATAAGGAAAACTGTACACCTGATGAAGTACATGAGAAGGTGTTTGATTTAATGTTTGAACTTGGAGCAGAAGAGTGGCAGTTAGATTTCCCAACTGTTTATGGTTCTGCTAAACAAAACTGGATGAGTGACGATTGGCAAAATCCAACTGAAAATATCGAGCCATTATTAGATATGGTTATTGAGCATATTCCTGAGCCAAAAATTGAAGAAGGTTCAACACAAATGTTAATTACATCTTTAGACTTCTCCTCTTTTACAGGCCGAATTGCAATTGGTAGATTAACAAGAGGAACACTTAAAGCAAATCAGCCAATATCTTTAGTAAAAAGAGATGGTTCAATAGTGAAGTCTAAAATTAAAGAGCTTCATACATTTGAAGGTCTTGGTCGTAAAAAAGTTGACGAAGTACAAGCCGGAGATATTTGTGCTTTAGTTGGTCTTGAAGGTTTTGAAATTGGAGACACAGTTGCAGATTTTGAAAATCCTGAAGGATTAAAAACCATTGCTATTGATGAGCCAACAATGAGTATGTTGTTTACTATTAACGATTCACCTTTCTTTGGTAAAGATGGTAAGTTTGTAACATCTCGTCACATTAAAGAGCGTTTAACTAAAGAGCTTGAAAAGAATTTAGCATTACGTGTTGAGGATACAGATAGCGCAGACAAGTTTATGGTATTTGGTCGTGGTGTATTACACTTATCTGTACTTATAGAAACGATGCGTCGTGAAGGTTATGAGCTACAAATTGGTCAGCCACAAGTAATCATTAAAGAAATTGATGGTGTTAAGTGCGAGCCTTTTGAAGAAATGACCATCGACTTACCAGAAAATGTTTCTGGTAAAGCTATTGAAATGGTAACCATGCGTAAAGGTGAAATGCTAAGTATGGAAGCTAAAGGAGACAGAATGGTGTGTGAATTTATCGTGCCTTCAAGAGGAATTATAGGATTACGTAATCAGTTGCTTACTGCTACAGCTGGTGAAGCGATTATGGCACACCGTTTTAAAGAATATCAACCATTAAAAGGTGGTATTCCTGAGCGTTTAAATGGAAGTTTAGTGTCTATGGAAAACGGAACAGCAATTCCTTACTCTATTGATAAATTACAAGAACGTGGAAAGTTCTTTATAGATCCGGGAGAAGATATTTATGAAGGTCAAGTAATTGGTGAAAATTCTCGTGGAGATGATATGGTGGTGAATGTTACTAAGACGAAAAAATTAAGTAACGTACGTTCTGCTGGTGCAGATGATAAAGCTAAGATTGTACCTGCAATAAAGTTTTCGCTAGAGGAAGCCTTAGAATATATTCAGAAGGATGAATATGTTGAGGTGACACCAAACCACCTTAGACTTCGTAAGATTCTATTGAAAGAAGTAGATCGTAAACGAAATAAGAGTTTATAAAACATAATTGATAAATATCAAAAGAGAAATACCGCTGTATTTCTCTTTTTTGTATAATTAAAGTAATAATGGAACTTTTCGGAATCACAGTCACAGAATACGTTGGTTATTTTGCATCATTTATGGTGTTAGTATCTTTCACAATGAAAGATGTTAAGAAATTACGACTGGTAAATATGACAGGTTGTATTCTTTTTATCATCTACGGATTTTTAATGCCAACATTACGTATCGGATTGCCAATTATTATTGCAAACGCTGCAATCTTTGGTGTAAATTTGTATTATTTAACAATGAAAAAGGAATAAGAAATTCTACTTATTCAAATTCGGTGATTTCTCTAATTTTATAAGGCCTTGTATTCTGGGTTTCATAGTAGGTACGCATTTGGAGATCAATTGCAATTCCTGTTGTAAACAGTTGCACTCCAACTAACAGAAGTAAAACTCCCAAAATTAAAAGCGGTCTATCACCAATGTCATTTCCAAGTATTTTTTCGATGAGCAGATAGATATTGATAATAGCTCCTATTCCAAAAAACAATATACCTAGATTCCCTAGGAGATACAATGGTTTTTGTAAATAGTTACGTTGGAATAAAATCAATAAAATATCATTAATAACCTTGAATGTTCTGCCAAGTCCGTATTTAGACTTTCCATGAATTCTTTTATGATGTTTAACCTTTAAGTCAGTCACTCTTGCACCATTTAGATAGGCTAGTAGACCAATAAATCGATGCATTTCACCATAAAGATTTAACTCTTTTGCAATTTTACTTCTAAACACTTTTAAGGCACAACCGTGATCTTTAATATTTAGTTTAGTGGCTTTGCGAATGAGGAAATTTGCAATTTTGGAAGGTAGTTTTTTCACAAAACCATCCTTTCTGTCATTTCTAATGCCCACAACAACATCCCAACCTTCATCTTCTAGTTTTTTCACCAACCTCGGAATATCAGTTGGGTCGTTTTGCAAATCACCATCCATAGTTACAATGTATTTGCCTTGTGCATTATCAATGCCAGCGGCAATTGCAGAGCTTTGTCCATAATTTTTGCGCAGCTCTATGAGTTTAACATGCTGATGATTTAGTGTTTTAATCACATGAACTGTCTTATCTGTTGAAAAATCATCTACAAGAATGATCTCAGTACTGTAATCATTTAAAGATTCATCTATACCTTTAAGTAATAAAGCAATGTTTTCCTCTTCGTTATATAAAGGAACCACAAGTGATAGTAAGATGTCAGGGTTGTTCATGAATAAATTGTGTAACACAAAGCTATTATTTTTTAATTAATGTATTATTGCGGTAGCTATATTTTACATTTAGCGAGATTATCTGTTAGCTTCTAAAAAATATTGATTTGATACCTTTTTTAAATTCTATTTCATATTCCAAAGCATTAGTTTCTACCTTGTGTTTTATTGCTCTTTTTGGATTTGTTTTGTCTTTTCAAGGCTTTGATGTTTGTGATGAGGGTTTGGCGTTGACAGTATATCAGCAAGTATTTAATTGCCCAAGTTGCATTGAGTTTAATTTTTATAGATGGTTTGCCGCTATTATTGGTGGTCTTTGGTACTTGCTATTTCCAAATGGTGGTATTTGGTCATTTCGAATTTTAACAATCATTAGTTTCCTTATTTCAGGTTTCCTTGTTTTTAAATTGTTTAAGCCTTATCTCAAACCATATCAAATTGCCATCGGTGTTATTGTTTCGGTCTTTATTAGTGATTTTGGGTATTTGGTCTTCTATCACAATCATCTTACCATCATTCTGAATATTCTGATTGTATGTTTTATGCATCGAGGAATAGTCAAAAAGAATGTTGTTTTCTTATCAATTTCGGGATTCATAACAGTGTTTTGTGTTTTAAGTAGAATTCCTAATCTTACTTTGTTAGCACTTGTTATTGCATTCTTTTATCCTTTGTTTGATAAAGAAGAATTGAATAATAAGAAGGTTTTAATATTTAAATATTTCAAGTTTTACAGTATAGGGATTGTAATAGGTATTTCTTGTTTTTTAATTGCAGCATTTGCGTTAAACCATCAAGAATCTTTATTGAATTCCTTGTATAGTACGATCGGGCATGGAACTGCAAGTGATGGTAATCATAACATATGGACACTTTTAAAGGTATTTATTAGGTGTTATGTTATTGTAATTTTGGCTGGTGCAAGATATGTTTTGGTAGCTGTTGCATTTTTAGGATTATATTCAGGTTTTAAAAATAAATTTTTACGTATTGTTTTATGTGTTAGTTTGCTCGCAGCTTTCATTATCTTCTTTAAAAATCAGGACATATTCAAAGTTTACTTTTTAATTTTTCTAGGTAATGCACTTTTGTTGCTAAATAAGCATGTAACACCATCGTTAAAACTATTATCAGTAATGTCCTTAACTGTAGCAATGGTTTTGCCATTGGGAAGTGATGGTGCATTATATAATATGGGATATGTTTCTATTTGGCTTGCAATGCCATTATCTGTAGGAGCATTATCAGGTTTCAAGTGGAATTCTCATAAATTATTTAAATTCAAAAAATTAAATTTCAATATAGAAAAACGGGCTTTTTCCTTATTGTTTGTAGTAACCCTATTTGGTTATAGTTTAAGTAAAATAAATAAAATTAGCAATGAAGCATATTTTGATGTTGGCAGTCGATTACAGAAAAAATATGCAATTAATCATCCATTAGCTAAAAACGTTTATACTACTAAAGAAAGGTCCATAATTATTAATGATCTATTAGTGCAATTGAATCAATATGTTGAACCAGATGAATATCTTTTAGCCTATGATAAAATTCCAATGGTTCATTATTTAACACAAACTAAACCATATATGAGTACACCTTGGGTTTGGGTGTATAGTGGTGAGATGTTTGAAGATAAACTCCAAGAGGCAGAAAAAGAAATACCCAATCTTCCTATTGTAGTTCAGCAGAAATTTGAAACCATTATGTCGTTCTCAGAGCCTATTGAAGATTATATGTCTGAAAATAAAACAGAAAATAATCTTCATAGTAACGCTCGCTCTAAAGCAATGAACAGTTTTTTGATTAGAAATAATTATACATCTGTATGGAGTAATGATTATTTTGTAATCTATAGACCTGAACAAAAGCTATAAGGAGCAATTGTGCTTTTGCTTTTGAAAAAGAAAAAATAAAACATATATCTTAGCTAAATGCAACAATTTGATATCAGGTTATATCAATCGGTAGATAAGGATAACTGGAATACCTTTCTCTTAGAAAGTAACCAGCGAACCTTTCTATTCCATAGAGATTTTATGGATTATCATAGCGATAGATTCAAGGACCATTCACTAATGGTTTACAATGAAGGATTTCTTGTTGCCCTATTACCATTGAATAAAGTTCCAGATAAGGTATATTCTCATCAAGGGTTGACCTATGGTGGGTTAATCCATAGATCTGATTTAAAAACTGAAGATTTTATTTTAATTTTTAAGGCCATACTCAAGTTTCTTAAACAAGAAAATATAGAATCACTTTCCATAAAGGAATTGCCACATATGTTTTTGGAAAATCAGACTAATAACCCATTAAATTATATATGTTTTAAACTGAATGCAGTTTTAGATCGAATGGATATGCATTCAGCATTGAACATGCGATTTAAGAACTATTCACGCAGTCGTAAAAACGGCTATAAAAGAGGTAAGAAAAATGGACTCATAATCAGAGAAGTTGATGATTTTTCAGAGTTTTGGAATACTATTTTAATTCCAAAATTAGATACTAAGCATGAGGTTAAACCAGTGCATAGTTTAGAAGAGATCTCACTTTTAAAATCGAGATTCCCAAATCAGATTAGACAATTTAATGTGTATCATAAAGAAGAAATTGTTGCTGGTACCACAATTTTTGAAACGGATAATGTTGCTCATAGTCAATATATTTCTGGAAATGCGGATAAAAATACCTTAGGTAGTTTAGATTTTCTACATCAATATTTACTTGATGAGGTCTTTGTTGGGAAACTCTATTTTAACTTTGGAATTTCCAATATAAATCAAGGACAGCAAATCAATCAAGGGTTAAAGTATTGGAAAGAAGGTTTCGGAGCTAGGTCTATATCACAAGGATTTTATACAATTAAAACAGAAAACTATACGTTGCTAAATGATGTGTTTATATGATTACATTTTTAGACTTACATAAAATCAATGACCGTTTCCGATTAGAATTTGAGAATGCTTTTCAAAAGTCTTTAGATGCATCACATTTTGTTTTAGGAAAAAACGTATTGCATTTTCAAGATGAATATGCTAGATATTGTGGAACTAAACATTGTATTGGTGTCGCAAATGGACTTGATGCGTTAACCTTAATTTTAAAAGGATATATTCAACTTGGGAGGTTAAAAAAAGGCGATAAGATTATTGTACCTTCTAATACATTTATTGCGACAATTTTATCGGTACTACATGCTGGGTTAGAGCCGGTTTTTGTAGAGCCAAGTCCAGAAACTTATAATCTTTCGGCAGATACTGTAAAGAAGTATTTGGGTAAAGATGTTAAGGCTATAATTGTTGTACATCTTTATGGACAATTAGCTGATGTTTCAGGTTTAAAGAAATTGGCTGAAACAAATAATTTACTCTTAATTGAAGATGCAGCTCAAGCTCACGGCGCTAAGACTAACTCAAATAATAAAGCCGGAAATATTGGCGACGCAGCAGCATTTAGTTTTTATCCGAGTAAGAACTTAGGTTGCCTTGGTGATGGTGGTGCTGTTACTACAAGCGATTCAGAATTGTTTGAAGTCATTAAACTCCTAAGTAATTATGGAAGTAACAAAAAGTATGTCAATGATATTGTAGGCTTTAATAGTCGCTTAGATGATCTTCAAGCATCATTTTTGAGTATTAAGTTAAAAACCTTGGATGAAGACAATCGTAGAAGAAGAGAAATCGCTCATGTGTATTTAAAGGACATAGATAATCCAAAGATTATGATATCCAATCATAGCCAGGATGAAAACCATGTGTTTTATGCTTTTGTTGTAGAGGTTGAAAATCGTGAAGACTTCTCTGAATATTTGACTAAAAATAATATTGGTTGGTTGATTCATTATCCAATTCCGCCACATAAACAAAAAGCGTTATCTGAATATTCTAATTTATCTTTACCAATTACAGAGCAAATTCACAAAAGAATTTTAAGTTTGCCAATCAGTCCAGTAATGACTGAAGAAGAAGTTAAAACTGTTGTTGAAGTAGTAAACAGATATTAATTGAAGAAGTTTTTTCAGTATATAAATGACAATGTCCTTGTAAAGTCGGCAAACCTTAACACTGCAAATGTTAGTATTAAGATCATTTCAGGAATACTCATTACAAAGTTTATTGCCATGTTTATTGGACCTGAAGGTATGACCTTAATAGGTAACCTAAGGAACTTTATTAGTACGCTTCAGTCTCTGTCTATTGCAGGTCTCTATAATGGTTTTGTAAAGTTTATAGGAAAGTCAAAGAACCAAATTAAAGAACTTACCAAGACCTTATCTACAGTATTTTATTTTGGGTTTTTTATTACAATGGTTGTTTCATTTTTGTGTTTTTACAACGCAGAATTTATTAATGACTTTATTTTTCCAAACTTTAATTACGCCTACATCATTGAAACGTTTGCGCTAGTATTACCCTTTTATGCGCTAAACATGTTCATTTTCTCTATAATGAACGGTTATTCTAAGTATAGAATACTACTGGTAATTAATATTACTAGCCAGGTTTTAGGACTTCTAGTGACTTTATTACTTATAAAGCAAGAGAAGATAGATGGTGCTTTAGTTGCAGTAGTTATTACACCGGCGTTAAACTTATTGATTTCAGTGGTTGGTATTGCTTTTAGAAAGAACTTAATGACCTATATCCAGATTTCAGCTATAGACTTTTCTATTCTGAAAAAGTTAAGTTCAAATATGATTATGGCATTAGTTTCTTCAATTGCATTACCAATTGTGTTTATCATAATTAGAAATTATTTAGTTTCAGAGATTGGAATAAAAGAAGCGGGTTATTGGACAGCAGTTACTCGTGTTTCTGATTATTACCTCATGTTTATAAACTCATTAATGGCACTATATATCCTGCCAAGATTCGCAGAAATTAATTCGCGTCAAGAATTTAGGAGGGAAATATTTAGTTTTTATAAAACAGTAATGCCAATTTTAGCGGTAATACTATTGCTTGTTTATCTAAGTCGTTCTTTTTTAGTGACTTTACTTTTTACAGAAGAATTTAGACCAATTGAAAACTTATTTGGCTATCAAGTGTTAGGTGATTTCATCCGAGTATTATCAATGGTAATTGCTTACCAATTCTTAGCTAAAAAGATGTTTACACACTTTATTATTCTAGAGATTTTCCTTTTTGTAATAATGTATATTTCTAGTGTGTATTTAATTGACGAATTTGGACTTGAAGGTGCAGTTATGGGACATTGCTTGAGTTATTTAATGCACTTTTTAATAATATTATTTGTATTTGGTAGTTCTCTATTTGGAGTACTAAATGATGATGGACTAGAAGAATATTAATACGACCTTAAGTGAAACTTCCAAAATTTATTTCACAGAATTTACTACTAAAGATGACTTCGCTTAATGCCGTAGTTATTATAATTAGGTTAATTATTGGTTTTTTTCTACAACGCGAAATTTCTGGGATTGTTTCTAAAACGCAGTATGCTCAAATAGGTAATTTTAGAAATTTAATTGCGCAATTGTCGTCATTTACTTCATTTGGTGTGTTTAATGGCGTTGTAAAGTATGTGTCTGAACATAAAAACAACAATAAGGAACTTCAAAAACTATTCTCAACAACTACTGTTTTTATTCTTGTCGGTTCTATAATTGCTTTTTTGATATTATTTTTTGGAGCTGATGTCTTTTCTGAAAAGTATTTTGGTTCTAGCACTTACGCTTATTTAATTCAAATTACCGCTGTAGTTGTGCCTTTTATAAGTATACAGCGTGTATTTAATGGTTTTGTAAGTGGTCTTTCACTTTATAAGAAGTTTTCTAAGATTGAATTGTTTGCTTACTTAATTTCTTCAAGTTTAATGATCCTTTGCTTATATCAAAGACAGTTTGAAGGAGTCATATTCGCGATTGCCATAACACCAATCATTCAGGTGATTGTGATGCTGTTTGTTATGGTGCAGATTTTCAAGGAATATGTGAAGGTAAAGGAAATTGAGCTAAAAATTCCGTATGCGAAACCTTTACTGGCATTTACTTTAATGAGTTTTGCGTCAACTATAGTTTTAAATGAAGTCGAGGTTTGGGTAAGAAATTCTGTAGAAGAAAAGTTAGGTGGAGATGAAGCTGGTATTTGGACAGGACTTTTGTTAATTTCAAAAAATTACATGGTGTTTATAAACGCTATTTTAACCCTTTATGTATTACCTAAGTTTGCCCTTATTTCTGATAAGCAAGAATTCTCAAAAGAATTAGGTAGAATATATAAAACAATTTTACCAATTTTTGCTGCTGGTATGATGCTGATTTATGTATTAAGGTTCTTTATAATAGATATTCAATTTAAAGATGATTATTCTGCTATGGCACCGCTTTTTAAATGGCAGTTGCTGGGCGATTTTGTGCGTTTAGCTTCTGTGATATTAGCATCTCAGTTTTTAGCTAAAAAGATGGTCTATGCTTTTGTGTTTTCTGAGTTTATATCACATTTGTTATTCTATAGTGCTTCTATGATCCTACTAGAGTCATATGCTTTAGAAGCGATACCTATGGCGCACTTAATTAGGTATATTATTTATTTTGGCGTTGTAGCGTTTTTAGTTTTACGACATTTCAATAAGCATAATACTACTGAAAAGTAAAAATGAAAATTTGTAAACTACATATAGACGATGAGCCATTTGAATTTCAAGTAGAAGGCGATTTTTTTTGGGGCAAAAGCGAATTGCTTTACAAAGCAGAAGATAATGTGCTTTCTAAAATGTCTTGGGAAAATGAAGGCTTCAAGGTTGTGAAAGCTTTTGATGACGACGAGTTTTTTTTACTAAAAGAATCAATTAAGAGGATTATTTTATCTGCCTTAAAAACCAATAATGTTGAGGTAAATACTAATGATTTCAAATTAGAAGATTATCACAAATACGTGTCAACAAATGATTTGCACAATAAAATCATTAATATCACTCGAAATTTAGAGGTAGAAGATTTTGATTTTGACATTGACGTTTTAGCGAATCGATTTGGCAATATATTAGGATATGAACTCACTTCTTGGGTAGAAGAATTGCAAAAATCACATATTCAGATTAGAATAAGTAGACCCAATACATTAGATATTAATCCACCACATAGAGATGGGTACTTAAGTTATTGGGAAGACATTGTGAATGTATGGCTACCTATTAAAGGTTGCAATGAGAAATCTTCACTACCTGTTCTGCCAGGAAGTCATTTGCTTACTGAGAATGACGTTTTAAGAACTGAAAGTAAAGGAGCAAAGATTAATGGTAACCTGTACCATGTACCTTGTATATTAGAGACAAAAACAGGTCCAATGAAAATGATTAGGCCAAATCCTGATGAAGGTGAAGCGCTTTTGTTTACACCATTTTTAATTCATGGGTCCGCAATAAATCAAAATAAGGATAAGACTAGGATTTCTTTAGAGTTGAGGTTTCCCAAGAAGTAGACCATTTGTTGATGTACTGTGTGGCGCATTTAATATGATCATGATGTTCTTTAACAAATGACCTAGCATTAAGTGAAATCTCTTCAATCTTTTCAGGATTGAGAATTAACCATTCTAATTTTTCTGCAATTGCATGGGTATTTGGTAGAGCATTGATAGCAACAGTATCTTCTTTTAAATCATAATAGTCTAGCCATTCTTTTTCTGCACCAGTAAAAACTACTTTGCCTTTAGCCATAGCATCTAAGGCATTAAAACCTTGGTCATAAGCGTAAACTTGGTCTAATAAAATATGGCAGCGATTAAAACGATTGATGTATTCTTCGTAAGATAGATTTTTGACAGTGTCAATTTCAATGCTATCAGTATATTTTTCTTCAATTATTTTTAAAGCTTCATCAAAAATATCATTGCCTTTTTTGTAATAATTGAATGTGTTTATACCATGAAAGATGATGATTTTATCACTAACCTTTGGTTGAATGTAATTGAGTTTTTCAACATCAATGGCATGGGGAATCATACCTAGGTATTTTGGATGATTTAGTAGAGGTAAATGATAATCAAGGTCATTAGAAATTACACCAGTTATATTGCTAAATACAAATTTATGAAGCTTAATGTACTTGTCAGATAGGTAGCGTAACCCAATGGAGTGGTCTTTTTTATCAACTTTATTTTCAAAATATGGTGTAAGAATGGAATATCTAAACTTTTTTTTGAAAGCGTAATCGATACTTATATGATCCAATCCGCAAGAGAGTAAATAGAACCTTGCATTTTTATTCCATTTTTGCAGCCATTTAAAAATCTTTATTTGAGATTTTAGAGTCACATTAAATGGAGCTTCATTTACAAACTGAATTATATCGTAGTTACTAAGTTGTTTTTTTAGCTTTTTTATCTGCCTTAACACAGAGATTGATACAATCCTTTTAGCAATAAATCCAAGTTTTAACTTGTACAATAAGTCTAAGAATGTTTTGTGTTTGTCTTCTAATATTTCATAGTCAACATTTACTTTTTTAAAACCGTCGGAATTACTGATGACCTTGGCATGGTGTCCAAAATGTTCAAGACCTTTTTTGATATTGAAATGGGTTCTGTTATATTCGCCTATAAGTAAAATTTTCAAATCAAATAGATCTCAATAGTTATACCTTAAAGTGTAAAACTACGAATAATATGGCTAAGAAAATATGCATAGTTTTAAGCTCTTTAAGTAATGGCGGTACAGAACGTTTTGGCGCAACGCTTTCCTTTATGCTGACTAGTTTGGGATATGATGTTCATATTTTTATTACTCATGATTGGGTGGAATATAAGTATTCAGGAAAGCTCTTTAGTTTAGAGGCTGAATCAAATAAAAGCTTGGGAGTACTTGGGAAGTTATTATGTATGAAGCAATACTTTAATGACAATAACTTTGACATAATAATAGATAATAGGTTACGATCTCAATTTCTAAAAGAATTCATGGTTTATAGAAATTTCTACAAGAATTCACGAGTTATCGGCATGATACATAACTATAAAGTATCTAACTATTTCCCAGTAAATAAGTTTTATTCTGAGCTGATTTATCATAAAAACCTAGAATTTATTGGTGTAAGTGAGCAAATAGAACATAAGGCAAAACAAGAGTATGGTTTTAAAAATATTAAGCATATTCATAATCCAATAATTTTAAATGAGTTAAAGGATAAGGCGAATAGCTATGATGTTGATTTGCCTTTTGATTTTATTCTCTATTTTGGTCGTTTTGAAGAAGTAGCTAAGAATTTAACATTAATGATTAAGAGTTACGCTGAGTCAAATTTACCAAAGCAAAGTGTTAAGCTTGTGCTTATGGGCAAAGGTGATGATCAGGATTATTTGAAATCATTAGTTAAAGAATTGAAGCTTCAAGATGCGGTTGTATTTATGGACTATAATCCAAATCCATTTCCTTATGTAAAGAAAGCGCTATTTACAACTTTAAGTAGTAATTATGAAGGCTTTCCGATGAGTGTTATTGAGTCTTTAGCCGTAGGTACACCTGTAGTTTCTGTAGATTGTGACTCAGGTCCAAGGGAAGTGATACAACACCAAAAAAATGGTTTATTGATAGAACCAAATAACGAAAAGGCCTTATCTTCAGCTTTTAATTTATTTTGGGAGGATAAAGTGCTTTATGCTAGATGCAAACAAAATGCGGTTAAAAGCGTTTCACATTTAGATGTTAATGTGATTACAAAACAATGGAAATCTCTTATTGATAATGATGCAAAGTAAACTAAAAGATTGTGAGGTACTAGAAATACCGAAAGTACACGATGAGCGAGGAAGTTTGGCGGTTGTTGAAAAATCTATTGTTCCATTCAAAATTCAAAGAGTTTATTATTTGTACGATGTGCCTAGTGATAGCTATAGAGGTGGACATGCGCATAAAAACCAAGAGTCAGTTATTATTGCTTTAAGTGGCAGTTTTACTGTGATTATTGATGATGGTGATTTTAAAAAGGAAATAGTATTAAATAAACCCAATCAAGGTTTATATCTGCCAACAGGAATTTGGCGTGAAATTGAAAATTTTTCTTCTGGTTCGGTTTGTCTGGTTTTAGCATCTACAGAGTTTAATGAGTCCGATTACATAAGAAATTACGAGGACTTTAGATTATTTAAAAGCTGTTAAGTAAAGTCCTTGTGCTGCTAAAATAGATTGAATTTTTTTTATCCCTTTTAGGACGAATTTAGGTGATTTTACAAGTAGTTTCTGCTTCCAGTTTAGGTTTATTGGGTCAATCTCATTTAGTGCTTTTTTATAAACTTCTTTTTCTCCACTTAATAAACATCGAATCGCTAAGGCATATCTGTTGATGTCTAAAAATCGTTTTAATGAAGCGTTTTCAAAAGCTTCATGACTATAGCTGTTTATGAAATTATACCTTAAAATATTGTTGTCATTTTTCATTAAGCTGTTTTCAACAAACTTCTTGTAAGTCATGGTAATTTTTGGATGAAATACAATATCACCATGTAAAGCTGCCTTAATCCAAAAATCTAAGTCTTCACATGTTTCATAAGTGTCTTTAAATCCATTTAATTCTTCATGTGTTTCTTTCGTGAATGCTACTGCAGACGTCCAAGCAATTGAGTTAATAATACTAGCATCGAAAAAATCTTCAATTATCGCTGGTTCATCTTTTAATCTTATATTAAATTGAGCAGGTTTAATAATTAAAGGTGTTAGTTGTACTTCATAATTTGTACAATACAATAGTGCATTAGGGAATAGTTCTATTGCATGTTTTAGATTGTTGAGGTGATCGTGTTTCCAAAGGTCATCCGCATCAATAAGCGCCATGTATTTTCCTTTAGCTAAAGCAATAGCGTTGTTTCTAGCAGCAGCAACACCTTGATTCTCTTGATTAAATATTTGAATCCTTTCATCATTGATGCTCTCAATATTGGTAATGCTGTTATCAGTTGAGCCATCATTCATAATTATGATTTCAAAATCACTAAAATCTTGAGATAAAACACTATCAATGGTGTCCTTTATAAAGTTTTCTTTATTGAATACAGGAATGATAACAGAAAAGAAAGGCATTAGCTATGTTTTGTTTTACAATAATAGCCTAATTTATAAAAATCGAATAGCAATAAAGAAGGATTAGAGGATTTCAGATTTGTCACAATGCTCTTTTTAAATATTGAAAAAAAGAAACGAATAACTCCTGTCAATTTATATTGTGAAAGTTTTTTATAGGATTTTGTAAGTTTTGACGTGTTGTTATCTAGTTTGCTTTCATCAATAAGCTTTAACAGGTTATTGATGCCGATTTCCGTTTTTTTGATAAAGGTTGTTGCATTTTCATCAGAGTGATGAATTACAGGATTATCTGACTCCGTGATTTTTATGTTTTTTTGATGTAATTCCTTAAAGAATAGTACATCTTCATAGCCATAGGTTTTTAGTGTTTCGTCAAATTTAACTGTTTCAAAAATTCGCTTGTGAATTAAAAAGTTAGACGAGCAATACGTATTTCTTTCTCGCTCTTTAGTATACAACCATCGCAAAACATACGGCTTTTTTGGTTTGTTTTTGCTTGCTGTCATTCCTCCTGAAACAACCAAACTCAGTTTGTGCTTCAAATAGTTACCTATAAAATTTTCTGAGCTAGGTGAAGTGCCTGCATCTACAAATAGTAGAAGCTCGTATGCTGCACTTTTAGCAAGCATATTCCTAATAGCGCTTCTTCCAATATTGAATTCAAGTTCCTTGTAAGTACAATTGCTTAAATCATTTATAGCTCTGTTCGCTATCTTATATTCTTCTGATGAATCATCATCAAATACTAAGATTTCATACGTTATACCACTTTCATTACACTGTTTATGAAGTTCCGTAACTAGAGTAACGCTATTGTAATTATATGTTGGTATTAGGATTGAAAGCATTTCATATTAGGAATTCAAAATAGAGCTACACTTTCCTTTGTACCACTTCAAAAACCTTGTTCTCGTCACATTTAAGGGTTTTACTTGGGTACTTTAAAAGCAATGCATAATCGTGAGTAGCCATTAAAATGGTATTCCCGTTTTTATTAATGTCCTGAAGGACTTCCATGACTTCAACACTAGTTTGCGGATCTAGATTTCCTGTTGGTTCATCAGCCAATATTAATTCAGGATCATTAAGTAAAGCTCTCGCAATAGCAATGCGTTGTTGCTCACCACCAGAAAGTTCGTGTGGAAATTTAAAGCCTTTAGTTTTCATACCAACTTTATCAAGCACGGCTTCAATACGATCTTTAATGTCGTTTTTGTCTTTCCAACCTGTAGCTTTAAGCACAAATTCTAAGTTTCCATTTATGGTTCTATCTGGAAGCAATTTAAAATCTTGAAAAACAATACCGAGTTTTCTACGCAGAAATGGGATGTCCTTTTCTTTCATGGTTCGTAAATTAAAATCTACAACCGCACCTTCGCCTTCAGTCAATTCCAAATCGCCATAAAGTGTTTTCATAAAACTACTTTTACCACTTCCGGTTTTTCCTATGAGGTATACAAAATCGCCTTTTTGCATTTCAAAATTAACGTTAGATAATACCATGTTTCCACCTTGGTAAATTGTAGCATCTTTGAGTTGTAAAACCGTTTCGGACATTGTTTTGGCTTAAAATTTGATTAGCGTAAAAGTATTATTTCTAAAATCAATTATCAAATGTAGATTCAGAATGTTTAACGTTGGTTGTATAGTTTTAATTATATGAATTTAACATTTAATAAGTCAGTTTATAATTATACACAAAATCTATCGTTATAGCTTTTGTAATCATATATATTTGATGTAGACAATCGTTGTATGAGCAACAACAGTTGTTAAAAGAAATAAATGTAATATTTATAAATAGACAAAACTATTTAGATCTTTGATAAAGAGATTAATAATAATCAAAAAACGATCCTAATGCCACTTCTAAAAAGACTATTTATTCTCGTTTTTCTAATGTTTTCCTTATTCGGTATGTCCCAACAATCTGCGGTATATACAAGCGAATTTAAAGATTACCAGAAAGCATTAACCCTATACAATAACAAACAATATAAAGCTGCCCAAGCCTTATTTGACGATGTTAAATCTAGCACTGACGATGCTGTTTTAGAATCTGATTGTTCGTATTATATCGCTAATTGTGCTGTACGATTAAATCAAAAAAATGCAGACGATTTAGTAACCACTTTTGTTGAGGAATATCCTACGAGTACAAAACGTAATACAGCCTATATGGATGTAGCAGATTATTATTTTGAAAATTCGAAATACGCTTATGCTCGTAAATGGTATCAAAAAGTAGATGAGTTAGCAATCGCACGTTCAGAAAGAGATCGATTTAACTTTAATTATGGCTATACGTTATATTCTACAAAAAGTGAAAAGCAGGCAACGAAGTATTTAAACAGAGTGATTAATTCTAAAGAATATGGTTCCCAGGCTAAATATTATATCGGTTATATGGCTTATGAAGGTGATGATTATGATAAGGCTAATGAATATTTTGATCAGGTAAGTGATAACGAAAAGTATAAAGAGAAACTGTCTTATTATCAGGCAGATTTAAATTTTAAATTAGGAAAATTTGATAAAGCTATTGAGCTTGCTTTAGAACAATTACCAAAAAGTAGAGGAGATGAAGAATCAGAGCTTTCTAAGATTATAGGTGAAAGCTATTTTAATCTTGAAAAATATGCTGAAGCCATTCCGTATCTTGAAGCCTACAAAGGCAAAAGAGGAAAATGGAATAATACTGATTTTTACCAATTAGGATATGCATATTACAAGCAGAATGACTTTGAGAAAGCTATTTCAGAGTTTAATAAAATTATAGATGGTAATAATGCTGTAGCGCAAAACGCCTATTATCATTTAGGAGAAAGCTACATCAACTTAGATAAAAAGCAGGAAGCACTTAATGCCTTTAGAAATGCATCGGAAATGGATTATGATACTAAAATTCAGGAAGATGCGTGGTTAAACTATGCTAAGATTAGTTATGAAATTGGGAATGCGTATGAGTCTGTGCCACAAGTACTCTCGGGTTATTTAGATAAATATCCTGAAACACCGTATAGAACTGAAATAGAAACATTATTGATAGATTCTTACATCACTTCTAAAAACTATAAAGAAGCTTTAGTTTTATTAAAAGGCAAAAACAGTTTCGAAAATAAAGTAGCTTATCAAAAAGTAGCTTTTTTCAGAGGTCTTGAACTATATAATGAGACTAAATATAGAGAAGCTTTAGAGCTATTCAATAATTCTTTAAAAGAACCAAGAGTACCTGCGTTTGTTGCAAGGGCAACATACTGGAAAGCAGAAACGGAGTATAATCTTACCAATTATAATGATGCGTTATTAAGCTTTAAAGAGTTTAAGAACATGCAATTACCTATTAAGCCAATTGAAACAGAGAATCTAGATTATAACTTAGGTTATACCTATTTTAAACTAAAGGATTATAATAACGCTTCTAAGTATTTTCAAAAATTTATTGACCAAAATAATGGTGACAGATTACGCAGAAATGATGCGTATTTAAGATTAGCGGATGGCTATTTTGTGTCTAGCAAATACAATAATGCCATTAATGCCTATGATAGGGCAATTCAAATTAATGAAATTGAAACGGATTATGCGGCGTTTCAAAAGGCTATGAGTCATGGATATTTAGGTAAAGGTTCTAAGAAGATTTCAGAATTAAATGCATTTATAAAGACTTATAAAAAGTCTGCTTTACGAGATGATGCGATGTATGAATTAGCAAACTCATATGTGAAATCTAATAAAGCAGATGAAGCTCTAAAAATGTATGATAGATTAAATTCAGAATACAAAAGAAGTGCGTTTGCCTCTAAGTCTTTATTGCGTCAAGGTTTGGCGTATTACATCAGAAATGATAACGAATTAGCATTAAGTAAGTTCAAAAAAGTAGCGTCAGATTTTCCAGGTTCTGGCGAAGCAGTGCAAGCAGTATCTACTGCACGTTTAATTTATATTGATTTAGGTAGAGTAGATGAGTATGCCACTTGGGTACAGTCTTTAGATTATGTTGATGTTACAGATGTAGAATTAGATAATACGATGTATTTAGCGGCTGAAAAGCCGTATTTAGATAACGATACAGATAAGGCGATAAAGCAGTTTAACAAATATCTAAATCAGTTTCCAAATGGTATTCATGCTTTAAAATCGCATTTCTATATAGCACAATTGTATTATAAGAAGGATTTGTTTGAGAATGCGCAACCGCATTATATTGATGTTGTAGATGCTCCAAAAAGTGAATATTCTGAGCAAGCACTTGTGAAGCTATGTGAGATTTATCTAAATCGTTCAAATTGGCCATTGGCAATAATTAGACTATCTCAACTAGAAACTGAAGCTGATTATCCTCAAAATGTATTGTATGCACAGTCTAACTTGATGAATGCTTATTACCAAACCGAAGATTATACAAAAGCAGAATCTTATGCAGAACAAGTGCTTGGCAATAAGAATTTAGATAATAAGGTAAAGAGTGATGCTAAAATCATCATTGCGCGTTCAGCCATAAAAACTGGCAACGAAGCAAAAGCAAAAGATGCTTATGCAGATGTTGAGAAAATAGCAACAGGTAGCGTGGCGGCAGAAGCATTGTATTACAAAGGCTATTTTCAGAATAAAGAAGCAAAGTTTGATGCGTCCAATACAACGATTCAAAAATTAGCAAAAGACTATAGTAGTTATAAATATTACAGTGCAAAAGGCTTAGTTGTTATGGCGAAGAATTTCTATGCTTTGGGTGATGCATTTCAGGCGACATATATTTTAGAAAGTGTAATTTCTAATTTCCCTGATTTTGAAGATGTCGTCCAAGAAGCTACCGAAGAACTGAATATCATCAAAACGGAAGAAGCAAAAACAAATTCATCAATCGAAACGGATGATAATTAATAGTTCACTTCGACTGCGCTCAGTGTGACAGTCGAAAATTATCATTTATTGTCAGGCTGAGCGCAGTCGAAGCCAATTAAATCAAAATATTATTCAAATATGAAAATCAAATTTTTAATTTTTATAATCACCATATCAAGCAGTGTATCATTTTTGAATGCTCAAGAGCAGAAAAAAGACACCATTGATGACCAAGTTGTTAATGTTATAAAACCATATACGCCCACAATTTCAGATGCCTTTAAAATTAAGGATGTGCCAAAGTTGAATGACTCTAATACAGTGAAGAAAAAAGCAGTGAAATACAATATTTTCTCAATACCTGTGGCGTCTACTTTTACACCAGCAAAAGGAAAAGCTGCAACTGTTGATAAAGCAAAGCCAGTGAAATTATACGATAATTATGCGTCATTAGGTGTAGGAACATATACGACTATTTTAGGTGAAGTGTATTTAAATCACGAAATTAGTAGTACTCAAAATGTTGGTGGATATTTTAGTCATCATTCTTCCCAAGGTGGCATTGATGAAGTACTTTTAGATGATAACTTTTCAATCACTAATATTAACGCTCATTATTCTGAAAAATTAAGAGATTTTTCTTGGAAAGTGAATGGTGGGTTTGATTTAATGACCTACAATTGGTATGGTTTGCCAGCCGAAACTTTTACAGAAGCACCAATAGCAGAAGATGAGGCTAAACATACGTTTAACAGTTTTAATCTTGGCGGAAAGTTAAGTTTTGATGATGCTATTATCAATGAAGGTAGTGTACGTTTCAGACGATTTGCAGATGATTTTGATTCTGGTGAAAATAGATTTGTTGCCAAGGCTAATTTTAACGTACCAATACAAGGTGAAGATATAAGCACAGATTTCTACATCGACTACATAGGTGGAAGTTTTGAGCAAGGATTTTTTGGCGGAAGCGCGATAAACTACGGAAACGTTACATTTGGGTTATCACCATCTTATCAGCTAAAACAAGATGATTTGACGGTTAATCTAGGTGCTAGTTTTGTATTTCTTAACGATACTGAGTTTAGCGATAATAAGTTTTTTATATACCCAAATATTGAAGCAACCTACAGACTTGTGAATGAGGTACTCATAGCTTATGGTGGAATCACAGGTCAATTACAGCAAAACTCTTATTATGATTTTGCAACTCAAAATCCATTTGTGTCTCCGACATTATTAATCACACCAACAGATCAGCGTTACAATGGTTTTATAGGTTTAAAAGGAAAGTTATCTCATAACGTTAGTTATAATGTTAGAGGAAATTATTTTGCTGAGGAGAGTAAAGCATTGTTTAAGTCAAATGATAGAGTAGAAATGCCTACAGATAATACGCCTTATGAGTTTGGAAATTCATTTAATGTAGTCTATGATGATGTCACTACATTTTCTGTAGCTGGCGAATTAAATATAGATGTCAATAGAAATTTCACACTAGGTATTAAAGGTGAATATTTTAATTATAACGTAGATAGCCAAGCTGAAGCATGGAATTTACCAACCGTAACAGGTTCTATTTTTATGGACGTTCAACTTTCTGAACAATGGTTTGCCGGTGCAAGCGCATTATATGTTGGGGAAAGAAAAGACCAATTAGGAGTTACAGGAACATTGATAGATACAACACCAACAACTGTGACTTTAGATAGTTTCTTTGATGCTAATGCCCATGTAGGTTATAAAATTAATGACCAGTTATCTGTGTTTGCTAAAGTGAATAACATTTTGAATCAAGATTATCAAAGATTCTTAAATTTCCCGGTGCAAGGTTTTCAAGCGTTGGCTGGCGCGACTTATCAGTTTGATTTTTAAAAGAAAGTGTCATGCTGAACTTGATTCAGCATCTCATAAAGTTAATACGAATTCCACTAATTCTCACGAATTAAAAATG
This sequence comes from uncultured Flavobacteriaceae bacterium, assembly GCA_964517835.1. Classification (GTDB taxonomy): domain Bacteria; phylum Bacteroidota; class Bacteroidia; order Flavobacteriales; family Flavobacteriaceae; genus Winogradskyella. The sequence goes on from CAZFEV010000024.1 coordinate 22,199, forward strand.
CAATCATTAGTGTTTATTAGTGTAATTCGCGTCAAAAAAAACAATGTTTTTACAACATTATCCTCGCCAAATAATCATAATGCGCACCATCCATAATTTTTTCGCATTGTAAATCTACGGTTTGACATGCAGTATGTAAAGTTTCAAAATCTAGGTATAACCATTTTAGAGGCGTTTCTTCTTCACCTTTATAGCTAAGGTAATAATCGAGTTCACCGTAATAGCGACTATTTAAATCAATCCAAGTGCCACCATCTTCATCTTCAAACATGTACTTAATATCGCTAGAGTCAATTAAAATTTGTCCGTTAGGGTTCAATAAAGATTTAAGGTGTTTCAAATATTTAGAAACCTGAGATAGTTCCTCAAAAATACCAGTACCATTCATTAAAAGTAAAATGGTGTCAAAGGTTTCGGTTTCTTCTAAAATCGGTTTTAATTTGCTATTAATAACACCACGCATTTTGCATACTTCTATTGCGCCTTTAGAGCTGTCAATTGCTTTAATACTAAAACCTTTATTTTGCAGCCAAAGTGAATGATTGCCAGCACCGCAACCAACATCAAGGACTTTTCCTTTAGCAAGTTTTAGTGCTTTTTGTTCAAGTTTTGGCATTTCAGAAAAAGACCGAAATAAATAGGGTATTGGCAACTCATCTTTGTCAGAGATGTTTGTCCATGTAATAATATCTTCAGAATAGTTGTTGTTCTGATAGTCTAATAAGGCCTTTCCAAATATATCTTTATTCATTCTTTTTTGTCATGCTGAACTTGATTCAGCATCTCATTCTGTTTATCTTTACATTATGCAAGACTTCATCAATAATCTACCAAAGCTCGCCAAAGATAAGCATAAGGAAAACAAAACCTTTTTTTCTAAATTAAAGAAGAAACCACCGAAGCAATTAGACTATCTAATGCAAGAGTTGCACGAAGAAGAATTTGAGCGCACAGATTGCCTAGAATGCGCAAATTGTTGTAAAACAACAGGTCCATTATTTACGGATAAAGACATTGAGAGAATTGCGAAGCATTTTAGAATGAAACCACAGCAGTTTATTGAGACTTATCTACGTATTGATGAAGATAATGATTATGTACTTCAATCTGTTCCGTGTACTTTTTTAGGTGCAGATAATTACTGTTCAATTTATGATGTAAGACCAAAAGCGTGTAGAGAGTTTCCGCATACCGATAGAAAGAAATTTCAACAGATTTCCAATCTTACACTTAAGAATGTTGCTATTTGCCCTGCGGCATATAATATTGTAGAAGAAATGAAGAAGAGATTAGGTTAATTAGTGCTGTTATGGAATGATTATTGATGATATTTATCAAAATTTTCTCACATGTTAAAACGATTACATTTACTCTTTTTTAGTCTATTCATTTTTCAATTATCTCATTCGCAAGAATGGATGACAAACCTTGGCATTGCTCAACGTTTAGCGCAAGTTCAAAATAAAATGGTGTTAATGGTTTGGGAAGAAGCGACTTCTTATCAATATCCAATCTATGTAAATACGGATAATGGAAGCGTTTTATTGGTATATGATATGTTTACCGATAACGATATTAGTCCATTAATTTGGGAGCATTTTGTACCTGTAATTGTTAGTGAGTATGAGTATGAAAAATGGTACAATAAGCTCAAGGGAAAGCGCAGTGTTGCTTACATGAATAAGTTTAATGATGACTCAATAAAAATTCTCGATATTAATGGAAACATTCTCAATGTCACTAGTTTTACTGATGGGATTCAGAATATTTCTAAAATAATCCAGAAGTATTCATTAAATACAGCATTCATACAGAGTGAATTAGAGACCTACAAAAATGAAAAGAGTTTTTATTCTGCATATTTTTTAGCCTCTAAGTACCTTGATATGAGCTTGTATTTACATAAGGATGCAAGAAAGGAAATTGTAAAACTTTCCGACATATATCTTAAGGAAGCAGTGGGTTTTGTTGGAGATGAAAAGGAAGCGGATAAAGACGTTTTAAAACAACGCTGCGTTCTATTGGAAATACAACAATCATTATATTTAAAACGTCCCAAGCGCGTCATTAGACGTTTAAAGAAAATGAAAGAAAAAGATGTTTTAGAAAGTAATAAACCTTTGGTTGCATTTCTGTATTATACGGCATACATGAGTTTAAAGGAGTCTGAAAAAGCCCAAGCATGGAAATCTGATATTTCTTCCTTAAATTTGAAAAAAGCAGAATTGCTTATTAATCTTAATTCGTAACTCTTTTGGAAGATTTCATAAATTATTTTGACACCATACCTTCGTCACACAGAAGCTTAATTTTAATTGGTGGATTGACACTGTTTTGGCTTTTAGAAGGTGGATTACCCTTATTTAAGTTTAAATATAATAAATGGCAACATGCCTTACCAAATTTGTTCTTTACACTAACTACGGTTATCATAAACTTTGCTTTAGCGTCATTGTTGTTCTGGTCCTCAAATTGGGTTGCAGAACATAATTTTGGCGTGATTAATTGGTTGTTGCCTGAAGAACAACCGCTTTGGTTATATGCGTTGTTGGGTGTGCTATTGCTAGACTTTTTTGGAGCTTATTTAGCACATTATGTTGAGCATAGAGTAAAACCATTATGGATGGTGCATTTAGTGCATCACACAGATCATAAAGTAGACACAACTACGGCAAATAGACATCATCCAATAGAGAGTGTCATTAGATTTACTTTCACATTAATTGGTGTATTTGCTGTAGGCACGCCTTTTGCATTAGTAATGCTGTATCAGGCTATGTCATTAATTTTCACACAATTTACTCATGCAAACATAAAGATGCCTAAAGGACTCGATAAGGCTCTAAGCTATGTAATCGTTTCACCAGATATGCACAAAATACATCATCATTATCGCTTACCTTATACAGATTCTAACTATGGAAATATCTTTAGTATTTGGGATAGAATTTTAGGAACATATATGTATATGGACCGCGAAAAGTTGGTTTATGGAGTAGATGTTTTTCCAGATGAAAAAAAGAATGGTAATATAGGGGAGTTATTAAAGCAACCTTTTCAGAAATATGAAAAGCCTACATTATCAGCTGATGTGGAGAAATAGCTTGTTTGCTTTGCTGTTATGCCTCTTAATGAATTGCAATTCAGAAAAACATATCGATATACAAGGACATAGAGGATGCAGAGGTTTAATGCCCGAAAATACTTTACCAGCATTTGAAAGAGCTATTGAGTTGGGAGTTCATACGTTAGAATTAGATATTGCGATAACAAAAGACTATGAAGTTATTGTATCCCACGAACCTTTTATGAGTAGAACAATTTGCTTTAATCCAGAAGGAAATGCTATTCCAGAAGAAATGGATATGAAGTACAATCTCTATGAGATGACTCATGAAGACATTAAGCAGTTCGATTGTGGTTCTAAGTTTCATGAAACGTATCCAAATCAAAAGAAACTCAAAACATACAAACCGTTACTTTCTGAAGTTTTTGAACTCGCAAAGTCTAAAAATCCAAAGGTTAAATTCAATATTGAAATTAAATCTAAGCCAGTTTACTATGGTGTTTACACGCCACAACCAGAAGACTATGTAAAGATTGTTTTAGACGAGGTTAAAGCACATGATGTCTTTGATTTGGTAAACCTTCAATCATTTGATCTTACAATTCTCGAAGAAATCAAAAAACAAGAACCAAAAATACCTGTTGCATTATTGGTTGATGAAGATGAAACAATTGAAGGTAAATTAGAAAAGCTTTCGTACAAACCTGAAATTATTAGTCCATATTTTAAATTGCTTTCTGCTGAAAAGGTAAAACAGTATCAATCTCAAGAGTTTTTGGTGATTCCTTGGACAATAAATGAAACTTATGATATGAAAAGGTTGATACAGTGGCAAGTAGATGGCATAATTACAGATTATCCTGATAAACTTATGGAGATGAGTTATTAACAGACTTATTAACAACAAAATCAGTTCCACTAATTTATGTGCACTTAATAGATTATATGAGTGATTTTAAAAAAAATCCGCTTATGTTAGACGTGGATTAATTAATTAGGTATTGTTGAATTAGACGTCGTATGTTTAATTCTTTTTTTTTGATTTAAAGTGAAAAATTTAGTCCGTATTTGTATTCTTATCATTTTAGTTTGTCTGTTGAGCTTTACTCTTAATGCTCAGGAAAGCTATGCGAAATTAGAAAAGAATAAAAACATCCAAGCCAAAGGCTTAATTCATAAATTAAATAAAACAAAAGATACACTTATTCTTCAGAGTGATACAAAAATCAACTATCTGTATTCAATCAATAAAGACTTTGGCAGAGATTATGATTTCTACGTAGACGCTAATTATTATGAACTTCCTTTAAATAAGCTAAAAAAGGGAAAGCACGTCCTTGTAGCTGTGCAGTCTCCAAAACGTATTGTTTTTGTAGTAAAGATTTTAAAGGACATCCCAAAAGGCAATACGATGTCTGATGCTAAAATAGAAGTTGTTGCTTTAGAACCAGAAGACTCTTCATCTAGCGCTACTAATTAATCATAAATTAAGTACTTAGCACGTATAGTTTTAAAATATTCTAAATCTTTAGACCATGTTTTTCTAATTTCAGTTTCACTGAGACCAGCTTCAATTTGTTGCTGTAATTTTTCCGTACCTGCGTGCTTAGTGAAGTTATTGCTATTAAAGAACTTTGATTTATCAATAGCATTGTGGTAGGCGTCCAACACATATTTTAAAGTAAATGTCTTTTCAGCCTTAGCGTTAGATAAATCTACTCCAAAGCAAAGTTCACCATCATGTTTAGGGTATTTTGATCCAAAATTGGGTTTAGGAGTGTAAGTAAATGTATATTTAAGAGAATCTAGAAAGGGTGCGCCATAACGCTGAAATTGAAACTCTGTTCCTCGACCAGCATTAATGTTAGTGCCTTCAAACAAGCCTAAGCTCGGATACAATGTTATAGATTGATCATTAGGTAAATTTGGTGAAGGTCTTACAGGTAAGCTATAACTGCTATTATGAGAATAATTCTTAATTGGTATAACCGTAATATTGCATTGAACACCATTATTTAGCCAATGTTCACCATTAATCATTTTGGCATATTCACCAATAGTCATTCCATGCACTAAAGGAATGGTGTGCATTCCTAAAAAACTACGATGTTGCTTTTCTAAAACAGGTCCATCAACATAGCTACCATTAGGGTTGGGACGATCTAAAATTAAAAGTGGGATATTATTTTCTGCACAAGCTTCCATAACATAATGAAGCGTAGAAATGTAGGTGTAAAAGCGTACACCAACATCTTGGATATCAAAAACAACAATATCGAGATCTTGTAATAGCGCATCATTAGGTTTTTTATGCTTTCCATGTAACGAAAATATAGGTAAACCTGTTTTTTTATCCTTACCATCTTCAACCAATTCTCCAGCATCAGCCTTACCTCTAAATCCATGTTCAGGCGAAAACACCTTAACCACATTTATGCTCTTATTGCTATTTAAATAGTCTACTAAATGATATTCAGAATCAACAATTTTGTCATGTTCAACAACACTTTGTCTTGAAAGCTTTAAAATTGAGGTCTGATTAGCAACAATACCAACGCGTTTACCTTTTAATAATGGTAAATACATTTCAGTTTGGTTGGCGCCAACAATAATTTCTTTTTTCGCTGATGTTGTCACACTGAGCGTGTCATGCTGAGCTTGTCGAAGTACAGTCGAAGTGTCTTTAGTCTTCCAGCTTCTAACTTCAGGCTTCTCGCTTCCAAATTCAGACTTCTCACTGCTAGCCTTTCCAGCACAAGAAATGACTATTAAAATAATGCCAAAAATTATAGAGAATAAAACAGTATTTTTGAAGACCTTAAAACGCATATATAGTTTTGAATTTTGAGTTGTTTATAGCTAAACGCATAATTGGCAATAAAGCGTATAAAAGTAGTGTTTCGGCACCAATAATTAAAATTGGTATCACGGCTATTGCTATAGGTATGGTTGTAATGCTCATTGCCATAGCAACAGGTTTTGGACTGCAACAAAAAATCAGAGATAAGGCAGTAGCTTTTAATGGGCACATAGAAATTACCAATTATGATACCAATGCCTCTGACGAATCGCAAGTTCCAATTTCTATCAATCAAGATTTCTATCCAAAATTCAAAAATGTAGAAGGTATAACACATGTACAAGCAGTAGCCACAAAGTTTGCAGTAATAAGAACTGAATCAGATTTTGAAGGTATTGTTGTAAAAGGTGTAGGAGCAGATTATAACTGGCAGTATTTCGAAGAGTTTTTGGTGCAAGGTCGACTACCAGATTTTTCAGGAAAGCGAAATGAGGAAATCCTGATTTCCAAATATCTAGCCAATCGCTTAGGTTTTAAAATAGGGGATAAGGTGAATACCTTATTTGGTCAACAGTTTAATGAACGTGTTCGTATCATGAACTACGAAATAGTTGGTATTTATAATTCTGGTTTTCAAGAATTAGATGAGAAATTCTGTCTCGCAGATATTAGACACATTCAAAGGCTAAATAAATGGGAAAAAGACCAAATCGGTAGTTTTGAAGTGTTCATTAATGATTTTTCAGAGTTACCAGAAATCAGTAGAAAAGTCTATCAAGAAACACCTTCAGAATTAAATGCAACACCAATAACTCAAAAGTATTATACGGTTTTTGAATGGATTAAAGTCTTCGACAACAATACCTATGGTATTATTATAATCATGATTATTGTAGCTGGTATCAATATGATTACGGCGCTTCTAGTACTCATTTTAGAACGTACTAATATGATAGGTGTTCTTAAAGCTTTGGGAACCTCAAATTGGTCCATCAGAAAAGTGTTTCTGTATAATGCATCCTATCTTATCGGTTTAGGACTTATATGGGGTAATGCCATAGGTCTGGGCTTACTTTTCGCTCAAAAGTATTTTAAATTGTTTCCCCTGAATCCAGATACATATTATGTGAGTGAAGCACCAGTATATTTAAGTTTAGATTATATAATTATACTTAATGTTGGAACGTTTGTAGCTTGTCTATTAATGTTATTAATACCATCAATTATTATTTCTAAGATATCTCCGGTAAAGGCAATAAGATTCGATTAATGTTAATGGCGTTTGCTACTTCGTCTAAGACTTCTTAGCATCAGGCTTTCAGCTTTATCTTTTTTACAAAAAGGATGTCGTTTCAATCCTTAACGCGCACGATTACTGATTAAGGTTTTTAGTGAATAATTTCCTTTATACTAACAACTTTATACTTAAATTTGCAGCGCAAAAATATACTATGGATTACGCAGAGAATATACTAGGAACAATAGGAAACACACCTTTAGTAAAACTAAATAAGTTAACGGCAGATTTACCATGCATGGTGCTAGCAAAGTACGAAACTTTTAATCCAGGAAATTCTGTAAAGGATCGTATGGCTTTAAAGATGATTGAAGATGCAGAAGCAGATGGCAGATTAAAACCTGGTGGGACAATCATAGAAGGTACATCTGGAAACACTGGTATGGGATTGGCGCTTGCAGCAATTGTAAAGGGATACAAATGTATTTTTGTAATTAGCGACAAGCAGTCTAAAGAAAAAATGGATGTATTAAGAGCTGTTGGTGCTGAGGTTATTGTGTGTCCTACAGATGTTGAGCCTGATGACCCTAGAAGTTACTATTCAGTATCAAAGCGGTTAGGTGAAGAAACACCAAACTCATGGTACGTTAACCAATATGATAATCCTAGTAACTGTAAAGCTCATTTTGAAAGTACTGGACCAGAAATCTGGAAACAAACGGACGGAAGAGTGACGCATTTTGTTGTTGGTGTTGGTACAGGTGGCACCATTTCTGGAGTTGGTAGTTACCTTAAAATGAAAAATCCAAATGTAAAAGTGTGGGGAATTGATACCTATGGTAGCGTTTTCAAAAAATATCATGAAACGGGAATTTTTGATGAAAACGAAATCTATCCCTATGTTACAGAAGGCATAGGTGAAGATATTTTACCAGCCAATGTTAATTTTGGTGTTATAGATGGGTTTACCAAAGTCACTGATAAAGACGCTGCGGTGTATACACAATTACTAGCAAAGGAAGAAGGTATGTTTTTAGGAAACTCAGCTGGTGCAGCAATAAAAGGTGTATTGCAATTAAAAGAACATTTCAAAAAAGATGATATCGTAGTTGTACTATTTCATGATCACGGTAGTCGCTATGTAGGCAAGATGTTCAATAACGACTGGATGAAAGAAATGGGATATATTGAATAAGCTATATTAGAATTATATTGACTATTGAAAACCTGAATTTAATTCAGGTTTTTTCTTTTTAATTCAGTCTTAAAGAGTGTTTAAAAATTCAGTTCGATGAGTTGTTTTATTAACATATGTCAATAAAAACTCTAAGAATCAGACATTTGCTGAGCGAAGAAGTCAGTAATATTGGAATTTGTATTATATTCGAATAAGTGTGTGGTTTATCCGATAAATTGCACATAGCCCAATCTTTTTAACTTAAAAACGCTTATGAAAGTAAAGCAGTTATCTCTAAGCAGCGGTAATTGGTTGGAAGAGTTGTCTCAAATTGATAATTCTCCAAGTATATTACTGCTATTTGTGTCTCCTTTGTTTTCTGATAAAGAAAACCTTGTTAAAGAATTGACTTCCGCATATCCTGAAGCGACCATGATTGGTTGTTCTACATCCGGTGAAATTTCAGGTGTAAGTGTTAAAGATGATTCCGTGTCTCTTACTGCCATAGAATTAGAAAAAGTAGATCACAAGTTGTTTGCTGTTGAAGTAGAGGATATGAAGCATAGTTTTTGTGCTGGTGGTAAATTAGCGGAAAAATTAAACAATGATGATCTAAAACATGTTTTGGTGTTAAGCGATGGTCTTAATGTCAATGGCGGTGATTTAGTTGCCGGTTTTAGAAGTATAATGCCAAATGTTAGTATAACAGGCGGTTTGGCTGGTGACGGATCTGATTTTAACCAAACTTTTGTTATTGCCAACGGCGAAATAAAAGATAAGATAATAGTTGGTTTAGGCTTTTATGGAGAAGGGTTAAAGGTAGGTTTCAGTTCTCAAGGTGGTTGGGATAGTTTCGGTATTGATCGTCTCGTAACTAAATCTGATAAAAACGTACTTTATGAGCTTGATGGTATGCCAGCTTTAGAATTATATAAATCCTACTTAGGCGATAATGCAAACAAACTTCCAGGTTCAGGGTTATTATTTCCCTTAAGTATGAGGGTTAATGACCATGATGCTCCAGTTGTTAGAACTATTTTAGGAATTGATGAAGAATCACAAAGTTTAACGTTTGCGGGTAATTTACCAGAAGGTTCTTATGTGCGTTTAATGAAAGCGAATGTAGATCGTCTTATTGATGGTGCTAAAGATTCTGCTAAAGGCGCTTTTTCTGCAATTGATGAAAACGCCCAATTGGCAATTTTAATTAGTTGTGTTGGGAGAAGATTAGTTTTAAAACAATTGGTAGAGGAGGAAATAGAAGTTGTAGAAGAGATTGTAGGTGAAAATATGTCTATCACAGGATTCTATTCTTATGGTGAAATTGCTCCTTTTGGTGAATTTTCACCTTGCGAATTGCATAACCAAACAATGACTATTACAACAATCTCAGAATGCTAAAGCCAGATTTACATAGACTGTTAAAGCGACAAATAGCTAATGCTGGATTTCTTCCTGAGGATATAAAGAAATTTGAGAGTTTTTTTGAGGTAGTTAATGATGCTTATAAGAGTTTTGATGAAGATGTCAAACACATAGAGGTGATATTAGAGGAAAGTTCTAATGAGCTCTATAAATTAAATCAAGCACTTAAATCTCAAGTGGATAGTGTTGAAAATGAGCTCAATACGATTGTAAATACTATCGAAGGAGTTATTTTTAAAACCGATATGGTTGGTAACTTCAGTTATCTCAACAAGGCGTGGGAAGAGTTGTTTGGCGTATCCGTTGATGAAGCAATTGGTAAGAATTACAAAGACATGCTTTTTGGCATTAATGATAAGGAAAAAGAACGTATTAATAGCTTATTAAGGTTAAAGCAACAAGATTATACTACATTATTTAAGTATCATAAACCATCTGGTGAATTAATATGGGTACAATTACGCTTGGTGCTAATTTATGATAAAGATGGTAATCCAACAGGAACTATCGGTTTTATGTCTGATGTTACCCAGTTAAAGGAAACGGAATTAGAGTTATTTAAGGCTAATAAGACAAAAGATGAATTCTTGTCTACAATGTCACATGAGATAAGAACACCTCTAAATGCTGTAATTGGAATGTCTGATATATTGCTAATGGAACAGTTTTTACCAGAGCAATTAGAGAATCTTCAAGTTTTAAAATATTCTAGTGAACACCTGTTGGCTTTAGTAAATAATCTTTTAGATCTTAACAAATATAAATCTGATGAAATTAAATTAAATGAAAGTGATTTTAGTTTAATTGAAATTATTCAAAATATCAGATTGCCTTTTCAGAAAACAGCGACCAAAAAGAATCTCAAATTCAATTGTATTGTTAATGGTACAATACCAGCAGTATTAAAAGGTGATGCGTTAAAGCTTTCGCAAGTACTTAAAAACTTGCTAAGTAATGCATTTAAATTTACACACAATGGTGGTGTAACATTTAAGGTACAGGTATTAGAGCAGAGTGATTATTCTCAAAAAATTAGATTTAGTGTTAAGGATACAGGTATAGGTGTGTCGTATGATAAACAAAAAGATATCTTTAAAAGTTTTGTACAGGCCACGGAAAATACTTCAGTGTTATATGGTGGTTCAGGTTTAGGGCTTTACATAAGTAAGGAGTTATTGAAAGTTCAAAATTCAAGATTAAACCTAGAAAGTAAGAAAGATGAAGGTTCAAAGTTTTGGTTCGATATTGAGTTTAAACGTTCTCAAACAAAAAGAGAGCCGCTCACATCTAAAAGTTACATTAGAGAAACCGAAGCTATAGATTTAAAAGTGCTAGTAGCTGAAGACAATAGACTTAATGCTATGCTGCTTAAAAAACTCTTTAAGAAATGGGAAATAGAGTATGTAATAGCTAATAATGGTCAGGAGTTATTAGATGAGTATGCTAAAGATGATTACAATATTATTTTAATGGATCTGCAGATGCCAATTTTAGATGGTTATGAGACAACAAGGGAAATAAGAAAACTTAGTGATCCACATAAGGCTCAAATTCCTATTATTGCTCTCACAGCATTTTCAGAATCTGAAGTCGGTGAAAAATTGAAAAACTATAAAATGGATGGTTATGTTAGTAAACCATTTAATGTAAATGAACTTCATAAATTACTGAAGTTTTATAGTGCCAACCCTAAGGAAGCTGTATAATTTTTCCTATATTGGATTTATGCAGGAAGACTTTCTTCATTTTATTTGGAAACATAAAAAATTCTCAATTTCTTCTTTAAAAACTACAGATGGAGAAGAGCTATTCATCAAAAGTCTCGGCAGGCATAATCTAAATTCAGGGCCAGATTTTTTTAATGCACAACTAACCATTGCAAATCAATTATGGGCTGGCAATGTAGAAATTCATATTAAGTCATCAGATTGGTATGTTCATAATCATGAAAATGACATGGCCTACGACAATGTCATACTTCATGTTGTTTGGGAACACGATACCGAAATCTTTAGAAAAGATAATTCTGTAATACCTACTTTAGAACTAAAGCATTACGTAAATGCAGATGTGCAATCTAATTATGAAAAGTTAGTACATTCAAAAGCTTGGATTAATTGTGAAAGTGATTTTTCTAAAGTGAGCGACTTTTTGGTTGCTAATTGGTTAGAAAGACTATTTGTAGAGAGATTAGAACGAAAGTCTCAGGATATAGTGCAACTGCTCAATGATTCAAATAATGATTGGGAAGCTGTGCTATTCAAATTGTTGCTAAAGAATTTTGGATTAAAACTGAATGGTGAGCCTTTTTTAAGTTTGGCTAATTCTATTGATTTTTCAATCTTCAGAAAACATCAAAATAATTTATTAGAATTAGAGTCACTGTTATTTGGGCAATCAAATATGTTAAAAGAAGATATACAAGAATCTTATTTTACAGAATTAACTAATGTATATAATTACTTAAAAATTAAGTATAAAATTAAAAATCATGGTGTCTTACCCATTAATTTTTTCAGATTACGACCACCAAACTTTCCTACAATTAGATTGTCTCAATTCGCCAATCTATATCACAAAGAGCTGCATTTGTTTTCTAAAATCATCTCATTAAGCAAACTTGAGGATTTTTATGATTTGTTTTCAATTGGTGTTTCAGATTTTTGGAGAACACATTATACGTTTTCTAAAAGTTCAAAATCGACGCCTAAAAAGCTTACAAAATCATTCGTAAATTTATTAATAATTAATACCATAATTCCTTTAAAATTTAGCTATGCCAAATCTCACGGTAAATCAGTAGATGAAGAGTTGTTTGCATTGATGGAAGCGATTAATATTGAAAACAATAGTATAGTCAACAAGTTTTTAGATTTGAGACCATTCAAAAAAAACGCAATGGTGTCCCAATCTTTATTACAATTAAAAAATAGCTACTGCGACAGAAATAGGTGTTTGCAATGTGCTATTGGTAATAGTCTAATAGCCAAAAAATAATTAACTTGCGTTTATGAACGTATTTTACAAACCGCTGCATTTTTTTCAGAAACATGGTTATTATGTTTGTCAACGTATTGCAGATCGCCTTGGTATTAGAGCAAAAATTGTAAGAACTTCTTTTATGTACTTAACTTTTGTGACGTTGGGCTTTGGATTTGCACTTTACTTATTTTTAGCATTTTGGATGCGAATAAAAGATATAATTTATACAAAACGTTCTTCAGTATTCGATTTATAGAATGAATAATCCCTTAATCAAACTTTTTCGGTCTAAAATATATACTGCACTAATATTACTTGTAATAGTTCTATTTATTGGTGTGCTTGGATACCGTTTTATTTCTGGTTTTAGCTGGATTGATTCAGTTTACATGACGGTAATAACCATTACTACAGTCGGTTTTGGTGAAATAGAGCCATTAGGTGTAAGTGCTAAAATATTTACTATTTTCCTTATTCTGGCTAGTGTAGTTATTGTGGGTTATGCTATTTCTATTATAACCGAGTATATTTTAAGTAGAAATAATTTTGAAGACATTAAAAAACGTAAGATGCAAAAGAAAATAGATTCCATGCACGATCATATTATTATTTGTGGTTATGGTCGTAACGGTAAGCAAGCAGCAACAAAGCTTTCAACGTATAATAAACCTTTTGTTATTGTAGAAAAGGATAAAGAAGTCATTGAAAAATTTAAAGAGGATGATGTGTCCTTCGTTCACGGTAATGCCAATGAAGATAAAACACTTATAGAAGCTGGTATTGAAAGAGCAAGTACATTGATATCTGCTTTACCGAGTGATGCGGACAATTTATTTATTGTATTATCTGCACGTCAAATAAATTCAGAACTTACTATTATCAGTAGAGCTTCCCAAGAAACATCTTATCAAAAGCTGAAATTAGCGGGTGCTAATAATGTAATTTTACCAGATCGCATTGGTGGAGACCAAATGGCATCGTTAGTGGTGGTACCTGATTTGGTTGAATTCATTGATAATTTGGGTATTGTTGGTGAACGCAATATTAATATAGAAGAAGTCAAGGTAGATCAATTATACGATGCTACAAATACCAAGACGATTCGAGAGTTAGATCTGAGAAGAAAAACAGGATGTACAGTAATTGGATTTAAAGATACTAAAGGTGAATATATTGTAAATCCTGAGGCAGATACAAAACTTGTTACTGGTTCAAAAATTATAGTTCTTGGACGTCCAGAGCAAATTGAAAAGTTAAATTCAGAGTATAACATAGAGCAAGAAGCCTAGCCATTTTAACGTCTACCACTTTAAAAAATCATTTTTTTTTAGCATCTTGTCGGCTTCTAACAGAATTCTAACTAATTAAAAAATCTTATGAAGAAGTATCTTCTATCTCTTTTCACACTTATTTTACCATTACTAAATTTTGCTCAAGAAGCTGAAAAAATGGGTATTGATCAAAAAATAGATAAAGCTTTCGGTGATGCCACTGGATGGTTTGTTAAAGCTATTTTTTATCAAATAGACTTTGGTGGTGGAATAAAGGTATTTTGGGTGTTATTCCCATTAATTTTGGGTGCTACTTATTTCACATTCTATTTCAAACTGATCAACATAAGAGGCTTTCTAACCTCAGTAAATATTGTAAGAGGTAAATATGATGATATAGACCATCATGAGTCTATGGAGGCTGCTGGAGATTCAACGCCAGGAGGTGACGCCATAGAAACTATCGCCATAGAAGGACACGAAGGCGAAGTATCGCACTTTCAAGCCTTAACAGCTGCACTATCAGCAACTGTTGGTTTAGGTAATATTGCTGGTGTGGCAATTGCGGTATCTATTGGTGGAGCAGGTGCAACATTTTGGATGATAGTAGCAGGTCTATTAGGTATGGCTTCAAAGTTTGTTGAATGTACTTTAGGTGTTAAATATAGAGACATCTCTGATGACGGCACAGTATATGGTGGGCCGATGTACTATTTAACTAAAGGATTGAAAGCGAAAGGATTTACCGGTTTAGGAAAAGTTTTGGCAGCCTTATTTGCAATATTTGTAATTGGTGGTTCATTCGGAGGTGGAAATATGTTCCAAGTTAACCAGGCTTTTCAACTTGTAGAAAATATTACCGGTGGTGAACAATCTTTCCTTCACGGATATGGTTGGGCCTTCGGTGCTGTAATGGCTTTACTCGTAGGTATTGTTATTATTGGTGGAATTAAGAAGATAGCAAAGGTTACGGACAAGATAGTTCCTTTTATGGTTGTTATTTATGTGGCCGCTTCTTTGTTTGTGATTTTCGCTAATTACAATATGATTGGAGATGCATTTGTTCAAATATTTAATGGGGCGTTTAGTCCTGAAGGTGTTGCTGGTGGTGCTATTGGAGTTTTAGTTCAAGGATTTAGAAGAGCAGCATTTTCTAATGAAGCAGGTGTTGGTTCAGCTTCTATTGCACATTCAGCTGTAAAGACAAAATATGCAGCTAGTGAAGGTATGGTTGCGTTATTAGAGCCATTTATAGATACAGTGGTAGTTTGTACAATGACAGCTTTGGTTTTAATCATAACAGGAAATGTAACTTCTGCTAATGCAGGACTAAATGATGCACAAGCTATATTATTAACCTCTGGTGCATTTGAGTCTGCAATTTCATGGTTCCCTTATGTATTAACTGTAGCGGTTGTGCTATTTGCATTTAGTACAATGATATCTTGGTCTTATTATGGTTTCCAGGGTTGGGCTTACTTGTTTGGTAGATCAAAAAAAATGGAATATACTTACAAAATCATATTTTGTATATTCGTTGTAATTGGTGCTGCTGCGAGTTTAGGATCAGTAATTGGTTTTTCAGATGCAATGATTTTTGCAATGATGGTGCCGAATATGATTGGTCTGGTTATTCTAGCACCAAAAGTAAAAGATGAATTAAAAAAATATATGGCTGCAATTAAAGCACCCAAGGAATAATAAAAATCACAAATTAATGAAATCCCATTTCCAGTTTACTAATCAACAACGAAATGGGATTTTTTTATTGCTTATAATTATTGTTGTTCTGCAGTGTGTTTATGTTTTTACGGATTTCAATACTGATTATACATTAGAAGATACAGCAGAACTTCAGGCTTACAGAAATGAGATGGATTCACTGCGTCGTATTGAGATTGAAAATAATAAACCTAAAATTTATCCATTCAACCCTAATTTTATTACGGACTATAAAGGATATACATTAGGGATGTCTGTAGAAGAAATAGATAGACTTCACAATTTTAGGACTTCTGGTAACTGGATTAACTCTGCAAAGCAATTTCAGTCAATAACAGAAATTTCAGATTCCTTATATAAAAAGATTTCACCTTATTTTAAGTTTCCTGAATGGGTTAATAATGCCAATGATAAAAGTAAAGCTAGGTTTGAGTCAAACAATAATTTTTCAAAAAATGAAAAACAAAAGATTGATATAAATATAGCAACTGCGGCTCAGCTTAAAAAAGTTTATGGTGTAGGTGATAAGTTGTCAGAGAGGATAATTAATTACCGGAGTAAATATGAAGGTGGTTTTGTGTCTTTAGTTGAATTGACCGAAATCTATGGCTTAGATATTGAAGTGATTGAGCGAATAAAAAATAACTTCACTGTATCCTCACCTAGACAAATTAACAAGTATAATCTTAATACGGCAACGCGAGATGATTTAGTATTGATCAAGTATATAGATTATGATATTGCCAACAATATTCTAGAAGAAAGAACACTGCGAGACGGTTTTAAATCTTTAGAAGAATTAACAAAAGTTGAAGACTTTCCTGTAAACAAGATCGAGATAATTAAATTATATTTGCATCTTTAAAAGATTGCAATGAACAACTTATATTTTACCGAAGAGCACAACTTATTTAGAGAAAGTCTAAGGGACTTTTTACAAAAGGAAGTCGTTCCTCATGTAGATAAATGGGAGGAAACAGGAACTATTGACCGCTTTATTTGGAAAAAATTTGGCGATATGGGATATTTTGGTTTAGCATATCCTGAAAAATATGGTGGTTTAGATTTAGATTTATTTTATACAGTAATTTTACTTGAGGAGTTACAGCGCATAAATTCCGGTGGTTTTGCTGCTGCAATTTGGGCACACGTTTACTTAGCCATGACGCATCTCAATAAAGAAGGCGATGAAGTAATAAAACAGACGTATTTAGCAGATAGTATAGCTGGTGATAAGGTCGGTTGTTTGTGTATTTCTGAGCCATTTGGTGGTAGTGATGTAGCAGGTATGCGCACAACGGCAGAAAAAAAAGATGACACATATGTTATAAATGGATCAAAAACATTTATTACTAATGGTGTTTATAGTGATTATTTGGTAGTTGCTGCAAAGACTAATCCAGACTTAGGAAATAAAGGAATAAGCATATTTGTAGTAGATAGAGATACGCCAGGTGTTTCTGCAACTAAATTAGATAAGCTAGGTTGGAGAGCTTCAGATACCGGTGAAATAGCATTTGACAATGTTGTTGTTCCTGCCTCAAATTTAATGGGCGAAGAGAATCAAGGGTTTCCATATATAATGCAGCATTTCGCTCTAGAGCGATTAATCATGGGTATTAACGCACATGCAAGAGCAGAATATGCCTTAGAATATGCGAAACAGTATATGAGTGAACGTACGGCATTCGGAAGAACTATTGATAAGTTTCAGGCACTAAGACATACCTTTGCCGATTGTACAACCCAAATGGAAATCTGTAAACAATTTAACTATTATGTAGCGAAAAGATTGAATGATGGTGATTATGTCGTTAAAGAAGCAACGATGTCGAAGTTACAATCAACAAAAATGGCAGATGATGTTATTTATCAATGTTTGCAATTTTTAGGTGGTTATGGATATATGGAAGAATATCCGATGGCTCGTATGTTGCGAGATAGTAGATTAGGACCAATTGGCGGAGGAACCTCTGAAATTCTAAGAGAGATAATTGCTAAGATTGTAATTGATGAAAAAGATTACAAACCTGCAACATAAAATGTATTAATTATAAAAATCCTGCTCTTAGCAGGATTTTTTTATTTGTATATAGGTTGAATTGCCTTATACCTTATATTTATTGTAATTAATTCAATTTGAATGAGTGTAAAAGCGTTTACAGATTACCTATTATTAGAAAAGAACTATTCTAAACACACAGTGAATGCTTATCAAAGGGATTTAGAGACGTTTAGTTTATTTGTTAATGAAAATCATGATAACCTTTCTTTAGAACAAGTAAATTACTCGCTTATAAGACAATGGATAGTGACGCTAGTTGATGAAGGAATTACAAATAGAACTATCAATAGAAAAATTTCTTCGCTTAATGCTTTCTATAAGTTTTTACAGAAATCAGGGCAAATTGAAAATAACCCATTAAGAAAACACAAAGCCCTTAAGATTGGTAAAAAAGTACAATTACCTTTTTCAAAAGATGAATTAAATATAGTTTTAGAAAATGCAATAGTTGTTACTGATTTTGAAAGTGCCAGAAATAAATTGATTATCGAGTTATTTTACACAACAGGTATAAGACGAATTGAGCTCATTAATATTAAGCTTTCTGATTTAGATTTAAAAAACAAGCAGTTTAAAGTGCTTGGGAAAAGGAATAAAGAAAGATATCTACCCATTATAGATTCTTTGTCCTATGCAATAAATGAATATTTAAAATACAGATCAGAAATAAACCTAACTAAGGATAATAAATACTTATTTTTAACAAAAAAAGGTCTTAAAATTTATGAAATGCTTGTTTACAGAGTAATAAATAAGTATTTTAGTGAGGCATCTTCAAAAGCTAAATGTAGTCCTCACGTTCTGAGGCATTCATTTGCAACGCATTTATTAAATGAAGGAGCAGATTTAAATGCAGTAAAAGAACTCTTAGGACATACCAGTTTAGCAGCTACTCAAATATACACACACAATAGTATAGCAGAACTTAAAAAAGTACACGCTAAGGCACATCCTAGAAATCGTTAAAGTGCATTTTAATTAAACAATCAATAATGCAAAGGTATATTCTTTGCTTAAGTCTAACCTAAAAGAAAACTTATGAAAGTAAACACACAATCAGTAAACTTTACTGCCGATCGTAAGCTTATAGATTTCATTCAAAAAAGAATGGATAAGCTAGATTTGTTTTATGACAGAATTATTCAGTCAGATGTATATTTAAAGGTTGAGAATACAAGCGATAAAGAAAATAAAGTTTTTGAAGCAAAAGTCAGTGTGCCTGGAGATAGTTTTATAGTAAAAAAACAATGTAAGAGTTTTGAAGAAGGTGCTGATATGGCAATAGCTTCGTTAGAACGACAAATAAAAAAACGAAAACAAAAATTAAGGGCAAGAGCCTAAATCAAAATTTTTTAAAAAATGTTTTGATTAAAAAAATAAAACATTACATTTGCAGTCCGTTAGAAATAGCGGACTTTTTTATGGGTGATTTTTCACTGTAAAAAAGTAGGTGAAAAGCCGATATAGCTCAGCTGGCTAGAGCAGCTGATTTGTAATCAGCAGGTCGT
>CAZFEV010000025.1:0-39278 GCA_964517835.1 uncultured Flavobacteriaceae bacterium
ATATTCCTCCAGGCGTAACTACCATATCTACAATGCCTCCTTCACATGTCGGTGTGATACTGAATGTGGAGTCGTCTTCATCTAATACAGTTAAATCGACTAAAGATGAAGATGGACAAGGACCATCAAATGCGTACTCAATAGTGTAAGTTACACTTGGACTGGCGTTAGTTACTGTTCCTGTTACCGCATCTATAAGAGCCCCATCAACAGGAAGTGGATTAAAACTATAAACACCACCAGCAGTAGCAAACGTATCTACTATACCTCCATCACATGTGGCAAGCATTGTGAATCCTGGATCATTAGTTATTTCAACTGTGAATGTATTAACCTCTGTTTCAGGACAAAATCCAATGTTGGTAGTGTAGCTCACTGAATACGAGCTTCCAGAAACTGCATTTGTTACTGTTCCTGTATTAACATCTATAACAGCACCATCCATAGGATCTGGACTAAAAGCAAAAGTTCCGCCTAAATCGCCAGTGATATTAGCAGTAGCACCATCACATGTTGGTGTCAATTCAAAGCTTGCATCTTCTTCAGGAAAAACAGTGAAACTTAACTCACCAAAAGAAGGGCAAATGCCATTGGTTGTATATCTAACTGTATAAGTGGTATCCGGGATACCATTAGTCACCGTTCCTGTGATTGGATCAATCACAGCACCATCGGTTGGCACAGGATTAAAACTGAACGTTCCACCAGGTTGATTTAAACTAGAAATAAGTGCACCATCACAAGTTGCCTGAATACTAAACTCAGAGTCATCCGTTGGATTAACAACAACTTCTAATGTCACCTCAGGCGAACACTGATTATCTGGTGTAAACGTATACGTAGTTGTAGCTTGGTTATTTATTATAGGTGACCATACACCAGTAATACCATTGTTAGACGTTGTCGGTAGAGGCGCTAGCATATCACCTTGGCAAATTGTAGGAATAGCATCAAATACAGGAGTATCTATTGGCTCAACTGTGATAGTGACTTGTTCTGTTGTTGTTTCGCCACAAGTATCACTTATTGTGACTGTATAAGTGGTTGTCACCGTCGGCGCTAAAGTTGGGTTTGCAATATTAGGATCACTAACTCCGGCTACTGGTGACCAAGAATAACTTACACCACTCGGCACTGTAGCATCAATATCATAGCTATCGCCGACACAAATTGTTTGATCTTCAAATAATAGATTTTCAACAAAGGTTATGCTATTAAAACATACTTGGTGTAAGTTCGAAAAACCACCTGTAGAACCAACAAATCCGAAATACACTGTTTCATCACCATTAAAAATATTTGCTTCGATATCTAGATTCAGTGACAACCTCAATACACAATCAAAATAGACATCAAATACCTGAGCTGCAGCATTCCATTGTATTTTTATTTCATGGTCCGCACCGTCTTCAATATTGGGACTTATAACACTTGCCTGAATGGGACCTGCCAAATTATTACTTGTATTATGATTAGCCACACCATTACTCATAATCGATATATGATCGGCATTTAAATCACCATTCTCAGGATTTGTAAACGTATCAAATTCAACAATAAGGGATTGGTTAATACCGGCATATCCTACACCTCCACCTTCACCTCCAATAATAGGATTCTGTGTGGTTTTAAAAACTAAAGCCATTCCGTCAGCACCATTAGCATCATTAGCACCAAAGTTATTCTGATAATAAATAGTGAAGTCTTCATCAAAATCAATAGGGTTATCATACCAAACTCCACCAGACTGCCATAGTGCATCTGGCGTAATTATAAAACAATTACCTCCAATATCAACTGCATCACCAATGGTTGTGGCATTAAGTTGTGCATTTAAAGTGTGGGATGATATAACTAGACAAATAAAAGTAAGTAATCGTATAAGGAGTCTTGAAATTTTCATATATCGTAAACTGGTATTTTGGGATAATTGAACACTTTCATAAGAGCCTAAAATAAAAAGCCACTCTAAAAGGCGTATCAATCACAAACTAGGCTAACAAAGATAAGTTTTTAAGATTTATTACTTTTGCCTTTAGCATTTTTTATCATGATTATAATCACTTTAACAAAATGAAAAAGGCATTATTTAAAATGATTGCCAAAATCAATAAATTAATTTTACCTAGTTATTCTAAAAAACAACTAGATCTGACTAAGGCCACAAAAATTCAACTAGCCATTTTTGGATGGCGTCTATACGTTACAAAACGGGCCTTAGACTAGAGAATAACCTTCTACTCTCCTAATTTTTAATTGATTATTTTAGGTTAGACGAATTGATCGTTTAACATTTTGGCATATAACTTGTTAAAATGTTAAAAGATAAATAACTTTAACACGCTATTAATTATAAATAATCATGAAATATTCCCTTTCATTTTTACTGTTATTGACATCCCTTTTAACAGTAAACGCGCAAGATCAAAAAATTATTGAATACCCATTTAATGAGCCTGGCTCTGAACCCTCTAGAGGCGTCTTTGGTGAAGATGACCGAAAAGAAATAAAGGATGCAGAAGGCTATAAAGACTTTGCTAGAGCCACAGCTGTCATGGTTTCTAAAAGAAATATCTATAACAATGAATTCTACTCATGGTCGCTAAGAGAAAAAATTCAAAACAAATATGGTAAAGATGTAAAAATATCTGAGGATGTGAGATTTCTAGACCAACCTGCAATTGGCTCTTGCTCAGGCTTTTTAATTGCGCCAGACATCTTGGTGACTGCTGGTCATTGTATTAACTCAATGGAAGAAGCTGAAAATGTGGTTTGGATTTTTGACTACACAAACGACATGAAATTTATTAACAATCGAAAACTAGAATTTGATCCCGAAAACATTTTTGAGGTTGAAAGTATCATTACATCAAAATTAGATGACGACACTGAAAAAGGTTATGAAGATGATTATGCGGTTTTAAAACTAAAGCGAAAATCAACAAGAGCACCCTATCGCTTTAGAACTAGCGGATCTGTTTTAGAAGGTGGAGCAATCAATACCATTGGTTCACCGAAGGGTTTACCACTTAAATTCTCTACTAATGCAACTGTAGTAGATAACTCACCAAACACATGGTTTAAAAGTGATATTGATTCTTTCCCGGGAAATTCTGGTGGTCCTGTCTTTGATCAAGATGGTTTTTTAGAAGGTATTTTGGTTAGAGGAGCAGTGACATATGATGACGATTGGAGTTTAACAGGTGACTATTATTACGATAGTTCTTGTAATTGTATCAAAACCGTTACTTGGCAAAGCGTGCGATATACTGCAGGTTGCCAAGCACATAGAATTACAAAAATACCTCCACATGCACTTATAACTGCTATCTATTCTAACATTGAATACGCCATCACCAATAATTTAAAAGAACGTTTTGATTCATGGGAAATTTACAATTGGATTTTTAATCATAAATACACTCAGGACAATGGCCGTTTCGAAAATTTAGCTTTGAGCTACAGCAACACCTATGCACTTGAAAGTATTTTAGAATTTACTGCTGAAAAAATTTCTGACGGTTATGCTAGAGAATTAATTAACAAAGCGATTGACTCTAATAATATTGAAGCTTTAGAAGTCCTATTGGAAGCAGAATTATTAGCTGACGCTGGTATGGAATCAAAATACACTGCACTACAAAAAGCTATAATAGATGGTAATACTGAAGTTGCTGAGACATTAATAAATTTCGGTGCAGATGTTAAAGTTAAAACATCATCTAATGAAAACTTACTTCACATTGCAGCAAAAAATGGAAACATGGAATTAGCTAAGCTATTGGTTAAAAACAAAGTAAGTGCTAAAGCAAAAAACAATAAAAAATGGAGACCTGAAAAGGTAGCGAAAAAAGCAGGCTATAAGTCGTTAGCTAAATTTTTGAAGCGCTACAGAAAAGGTAGACTTTAGTATTAAATTACCGCTAATAAAATGAATCTCATTTCGAATCTCTGCATAATGCTAAATAGACAAATCTTTCTCAAATTAAATATCATCATACCTGTTTTCATGATGTTTTCTTTATCTGTAATCGCACAGAATAATGAATACATTAAACTCGTTGATGATAATATTACGCTTTTAGATTCATGCCTTACTAACAGAAGTGATTATTCCCTTTTTAAGCTGCAGTTAGTTGATAGTACAACTACTATTGACAGTCTAAAAATTCAAACAGAAGCTAATTATAAAAACAAAGAATTTAATTCTATTAAGCGCTTTAACCAATTTGACTTTAAGTTTTGGTTGCTTTCTAATGACAGCTATAAAACTTATGGTGATTTTAAATTAAGATTATCATATTTCATTAATGGTAATTTAATTGAACAGAATTTTATCATCTGTCTTGACTATATTGATCCTAATCAAAAAGACCGAGGTTCATCTAATTCACCAGATTATGTCACCTTACCTGTGTACTTTGGAACGGACAGAAATCACACAAGATCAGACAATCTTAATGAGGCTTTTGGTACAAAGCGATCTTCGCTAAAATATGGAATTGTAGAAGTAAGCATACCTCACGACCATAGAATAGGTGAAATTGAAAGTCCAGCTATATGGAAGTTCGAATTTTCAGAAGATCCTAAAAAGCATATGATGCTTCAAGAAATTTCACTACTGGAAAAAGATGCCTTTTTTGATAAACTATCTAGAGATATTCAAGAATCTGAAAAGAAAAGCACCTTTTTATTTGTGCATGGTTACAATACATCATTCAGTGAAGCTGCAAAACGTACTGCTCAAATATCTTATGATTTAAAATTTGATGGTAAACCGGTATTTTACAGCTGGCCATCGCAAGCTTCAACGTTTAGATATGGTAAAGATGAAGAGAACATAGCCTGGTCACAATCAAATATGCAACGCTTTTTAGAGGATTATCTTTCTAAATCTAAGGCAGAAGATATCTATCTCGTAGCTCACAGTATGGGAAATAGAGGACTGACTAGAGCCATTGTTGAAGTTATGAAAGACCATCCTGAGCTCAAGTCTAAAATAAAAGAAATCATTCTCGCTGCACCAGATATTGATGCTGACGTTTTTAAAAATGAGATTGCACCACAAATGGTTTCTGAAACAAAAAAGCCAATAACACTTTATGTTTCTTCAGATGATTTAGCCTTAAAAGCTTCAAAACTTTTACACGGTAATCCAAGAGCTGGAGATGCTGGTGAAAAAATGGTCATTGTAGAAGGTATTGAAACTATTGATGCCTCTGGTATCGACACTAGTTTTTTAAGTCATTCTTACTTTGCAGACACAAATTCAATAATCTCAGACATATTCGATATTATACAATCAGGACAACGTGCTTTAGACCGTAAACGTTTATCCTTAATAAAACTCAAAGACAATATTTTTTACTGGAAAGTGAAACAGTGAAAACACACTAATTTAGTTATTATGAAAATGAAGTACATTAAAACAATCAGCATACTAACCATACTGTTGACCTCATGTTTATCCTTTGCACAAGAACGCTATAGAATTACCTATGACTACGCGACGGATAAAATAAACTACTTACACATAGACAAAAATAACAAGGTCATTGACACCTTAGATAAGCCAAAGATTAAACGTAACAGTCTCGTAGAACTTAAATTGTCAAATGTTAATCCATTTGCCGTACAAGTTAAAACCGACGTTCAAGAAGAGGATCTTATAAATACAGGTCAAGGTTTCAATTTTAGTTCATTACTAGGAAGTATCAATTCTTTTACCGGCGATAATATTGACTTAAACACGTCAAATCTTCCTGATTCTAATTTGTTTAGATCAGAAGGAGGTTCTAGAGGAAGTGCTACTGCTAGAGGTAGTGTTGAGGATTTAAATAACCAAATAACCAATGTCGCTGCTTTAAAGTCTACATTAATATCTAATCTTTTAAATCCTAATTTAGACAAAGCCACAATAATGGAAAACCTCTTATCTACTGCTGATGCTGAAATGGATGCGCGATTGCCAAGTGCGCAAGACAATTTTTATATGTATTTAGCCAAAGTAGAGAAATCTATTAAGGATAGTAAATCGCAATTAGAAAGTGATATCAGTGCCATGTCAAAAGACATTGAAACATCTTCTACCGATACAGAAAAAGCAGTGTCTAGAGGCGAATTAGTGTCAAGGAATATTGCCATGGCAGATTTACAACGCCTAATGGCAGATCTTAATAATTCTACCGGAAAAAGTCTTCAAAATTTAGATGAATTACGCTCACTTTACACCATTTTAGAAGCTTCTAACTTTGAGCAGACCTATGATTACGAGCTATCTGCCGATAAGGTAAACATTGAATTAAAATTTGTACAGAGTGATTTTTCTAATGACATTGATAATGACGACACTTCTACAACTTTAAAAACTAGAAACATTAAAATGTTCTCAAAAGGTGGATTTAAAATTAATACAAGTGTTGCCATGACCTTGAATAATTTCGGCAACAATTCTAACGATTATTTTATTGACGAATCTGGTGTTATTGGTGCAGATAATAACGACTTTTTTGTACCTAATCTCAGCACCATGATCAACTTTTACCCTTTTATTGGAGAAAACTTTAATATTGGTGGAAGCTTCGGATTGTCTATTCCAATATCAGGAAATAACAATATTTCTGGTGTTAACTTCTTATTAGGTCCATCGCTATTTTTTGGAAGTAAAAGTAGATTAGCACTTTCTGGTGGAGTTGCTTATGGACCAGTACAACGCTTAACAAACGGATTAGAAGTTGGTGATAGCACAAACTTTACCAGTGTAGATAATTTCACCAAAAATGTCTATGACTTTGGTTACTACTTCGGAATTTCGTTTAGCCTTTTTGATTTGAATTAATATATGTTTGACATGAAAAAAATAACATTTCTTATTCTTGCCTTAGCTATTAGTTTGCAAGCAATAGCAGAAAAACATGCGCTTATTATTGCAGTTGGTGATTATCCTGTAAAAACAGGTTGGTCTTCTATTAGCTCTGCTAATGATGTACCGTTGATTAAAAACACCTTATTAAATCAAGCCTTTAAGGAAGAAAATATCGTGATTCTCAAAAATGAAATGGCTACTAGAGCAGGAATACTTGAAGCCATTAAAGCACTGCAAGCTAAAATAAAACCTGGAGATATTGTGGTCATCCACTACTCTGGTCATGGACAACAAATCTTTGATGATAATGGTGAAGAAATTGATGATAAAGATGAATCTATTGTGCCTTATGATGCTTTGGTGCGCTTTATTCCAAACAAATACGAAGGTCAAAATCACATTAGAGATGATGAGTTAGGTAATATTATTGCAACGTTTAGAAATACTTTAGGCAGCAATGGTCAATTACTAATGCTATTAGACAGTTGTCATTCTGGTTCTGCAACTCGTGGTGGAAAAGCACGTGGTGGTGAAGCGACGTTTGCTCCACCAGGTTGGTCACCAAACTCAAGTAATAACAACAAAGGCAGCGGACTATTAGAACCTGTAAAAGCAGGCCCAAATGCTGCACCTTTTGTAATGCTTTCTGGTGCTTCTGCAGACGAATTAAACTACGAATATGAAGGCTATGGCTCCCTAAGTTTTGCATTCTCAAAAGCCATGAACGATTTAGGTTCTGACGTTACCTACAGAAAATTATTCTCGGCTATATCGGCTAACATGAATGTGATCTCGCCAAATCAAACACCAACAGCTGAAGGTGATTTAGATTATAAATTATTTGGTGGTGAATATGTAAAACAACAACCTTATTACCCTATTACTAAAATATCTAGAGCTGATATTATAAAAATTAATGCAGGCAAATTGCAAAGCCTATTTGATGGAACTACAGTAAACATTTTACCAGCAGGTACTTCAAAAGTAGAAGAGAAAGATATTATTGCAAAAGGATCAATTACTAGAGCACGTTTTAATGAATCTATCATTAAGTTAGACACACCACTAAGCACTACCAACGAAAAAGAGTTATGGGTTTTTGTGGACGAACCGACTTATGGCGATATTTCTTTAAATATTTACATAGACGAATCCGTAAAATCAAAATCAATAAAAAAGGAAATCGAAACCTTTTTAGCTGAAAAGAAAATCGGAAAAATTGTAGATGTTGCAACTGAGGCCAAATTAATTATTGCTGAAGAACAAAGAAAAATATCTATCCTCACAGTTAGTGGCCAAGACACCGAAATTATAAGTGACGAATCTATTTTTAGTCAGCCACAAAAAGATGGCAAGTATGACTACAAGGAAATCACCAATACCTTATTTAATTATGCGCAAGGTTCTTATCTCAAGGAATTAAATCTAAATAATGCGGATTACGAATTTGAATTTCGACTTTTACCAGGAAAGTATAACGCAGAAATAGATGAAGTTGAATTTCTTGAGGCAGATGCATTTATAGATGAAGCAGGTAAATTTAAAGTAAATACTGATGGTGATGTGGTGTTTTTAGAAGTCACCAACAAGAGTGATCAACCACTGTATTTTAGCATTATAGAAATTAATACTAAAGGTGAAATTGCCACATTTATGCCAAATGATACCTGCAAATTAAACGACAATGAAAGACGTATTATGCCAGGCAAAACCATGGTTTTTGAAAATTGCCAATTCGAGTTTGGACCACCATATGAGACGTTAATTCTTAAAGGTTTCGCTACACCAAAACCTATTAATTTTAAATCTACAGTAGATAGTAGAGGTGAGAAAGCTGGTACTCGCGGTGCCGGTGATAGCAACCCTTTAGAAGACTTTATCGGTGAAACCTATACCCAAACAAGAGGTAGAAAAGCTAGTAGCAGAACTAGTGGCGGAAAAATTGATGGCTATAGCACAGAGTTTGTGTATGAGATTGTGAGAAGTAAAGAATAAAATATGAAAAAAATAGCAGGTATACTTTTCGTCTTTTGCATTGCATTTGTAAATGCTCAAAGCGCACCTGCGCCTTCCTATAATTCTTACGGTTTAAAAGTTTTTTTTGATGATAGTTTTAATGACAAAAACCTAAAGAGCGAAGTCGTAAACCATATTTACGATAAAGGTTTGGGATCTATCCTCTTAGACTCAGACTTTAGTGATATAAATCTCTCTTTTGATGGTACAACCTACCATATTGAAAAATCTTCGGAAAATAAAGTTGTTTATAGAATAGACAATTCTAATCCCAGCAAAACAGCTAAGTTATTAAAAGAGAAAATATTTCAATACGCTTATGGATTTTATATCAATAATCTTAATCTGAAAAACAACAATTATAACTTTAGCTTCAGAATAAAACCAGTAGATCAAAACAATAAAGAGATTTCATTAAGCAATTATTCAAAAACAAATGGAATCTTAGATTTTAACACTAATGATTCCGCTGCAATATTAGAAGTCACAAATTTGTCTGACAATCCTATTTATTTCAGTATTATTGAAATAAATAGCAAAGGTGAATTATCTGGGTTTGTCCCAAATATTGGATGCACTCTTTTTGGTAACGAAAGAAGAATTGAACCTAGGCAAACAACTTCTTTTGAGACATGTAAATTTCAGTTTGCACCACCATATGAGACGTTAACACTCAAGGGTTTTGCTTCTCCAGAACCTATAAATTTCAACCCAATTATTAGAAACGAAGACAATAGTTCTTTAGAATACATTAAGGATTTCTATACAGAAATGTTTACTTATGAATTTCAATATAATATTGTTGACAGTAACGGCAATATGCCATATGAGACACCTATAGAAACTTACAAGCCTAAATCTTCACCTGAATTAGAACTTTTACTTAGCGATTTAGAGTTGCTCGAACAATCTAAAGGTAAGCGTAATGAAGAATATGTAGAAAAGCTAAATGAAATCTCTAAGCTTCATTCTGTTTTAGGTAATATAGATGAGGCTAAAACTTATGCATCAATACATAAAAAACTTGCAAAACAGATAATGCAAGCACCAAAATCCTCACAAAATTCATACGATAGAGAAAGAAGAAAAGCATCTATACGTGCTAAACGTTTGGCGATGATGAATGATGCTGAAAAAGTAGAATTTCTGAAACAAGAAAACGAACTACAATTAACTGAAATTGGCTACCTAAGAAATCAAATTAAACAATTAAATAAAGAACTCGAAACTTTAAGGAAATCTAAAGACTCTACCACAACTATGCGTGGTATTATTCCCAAAGAAAAGAAACGTGATATTGGTTCGGAATATACATATAGAGCATTAATTATCGCAGAACAAAACTATGAAGACGAGAATATTGACGACCTTAAATTTCCAATTGAAGATGCTACAGCTCTAAAAAGTGTATTAGTCAATAACTATGCGTTTAAAAATGAGAATATAACATTCTTAAAAGACCCTACGCGCAAAGAAATTTTTAAAGCCTTAGAGAACTTGTTTCAGATAAGTTCTGAAAAAGATCATTTACTCATTTTTTATGCAGGTCATGGTGTTTATGACACAGGTTTTAAGCGGGGCTTTTGGCTACCTTCTGATGCCGAATTAGAAAGTAAAAGCAGCTGGATGTCTAATGTAGAAATAAAAGACTTTATCTCAAGTATTAAGACCAAACACACTTTGCTAATTAGTGATGCTTGTTTTAGCGGTTCTATTTTTGAATACAATAGAGATGTTACAACAAACGTAACACCTAAAGCTCTAGAAAAATTACTTAAAAAGAATGCCCGTCATGCCATGACAAGCGGACTAGATAAACCAGTACCTGATGAAAGTGTATTTATTAAATACCTATTAAAAACACTTAGAGAAAATAAAAACGTACATTTAAAAGCGAGCGACCTCTTTAAAACAATACAAGAAGTGGTTCTGAATAACACAGAAAACATACCGCAATATGGTGTTATACGCAACGCAAATCATGAAGGTGGAGAATTTATATTTTTAAAGCGAGATAATTAATTTTATTTCTTTAAACTAACCATAAAATGACATTTTCTAAACTAGTAAAAAGTGTATTTATTTATGCACTATTTACGCTATTGACCTTTGCCCAATCTAAAAAAGAACTTCAACAACAATTTAACGCAAAACTCATTCAAATAGATAGTTTAGCAAAAAGCGGCAACATCACCAGCGCTATTATTGAAGCTGAAGACGCCAAAGACTTTGCGTTCGAAAATTTTAAGGAGAGCTATGATAATCAGCGTATGATTCTCTTTAAGCTTAACTTCTACTACCGTGTTACTCGAGATAAGGACAACGAATTAAGAACCAATGTTGAACTTGGTAAACTACGTAAGAAAGAATTAGAATGGGAAAGCGATTCATTCAAAACATCTCTTGACACTATGCTCGAGTTCTATAATGATACTCCAAACCCGAGAGAAGTGATACCAACATTTAGAGAGGTTAACACACGGTTAATCAACCATACCAACGATGTATTATCAAGCAGATTAACTGATGAAAAGGAATCATTTTTAAACAAGAATATCATTCCTTATTTCCATGTCTTTCAATCTTTTGGCTATAAAAATCAATACAAATATGGTGGATATAACAATGTATTGGTTGACAATACTTTACTCGTAAAAGGCGCTTTACTTAATACTTCAAAAGATATTTTAAGTAAACTTAGAACTGTCAACAATCCTGCAATTACTAACATGATAAATGCCCACATCAATGAAAAGGAATTTATCGCACAACAATTAAGTATTTCAGAATCACAACGTGTTCCTGATTTTCAGGTACGTTTTGATCGGTTAGGTGGCTTAGAATCTGAAATCTTATATCTCTACCAACAAAACTTCAAAGACGAACGCAAAAGAACTATTAATTGGAGACGCACTGCGTTACGTGAAGATGAAATCGCTGTAGAATTCAGTCATTTTAGATACTTCGATAAAACTTGGACGGATAGTATCATTTATGTCGCTCAATTATTTAAAAAAGATTGGAGAAACCCGAAGATTATTCCATTATTTGAAGAAAACCAGCTCAAAGATATCATGAGTAAAGGTTCAAATATATCAAATAATGTATCTAGAGGTTCTAAAGCAAAACAAGTCAATGCTTCAAGCTATGACAGAGATCTCTACAACCTCATCATTAAACCCATAGAAACCGAACTAAAAGGTAATGATAAAGTTTACATTTCAGCTGATGGTATGTTACATCAAGTGGCGTTTTCTGCACTCATGAATACATCTAATAAGAGACTTGTGGAGTTGTATAATTTAGAACAAGTGAGCAGTTCTAGAGTTATAACACTCAGACGTAAACAACCTAAAAAGAGTTCTGTATTATTAGTTGGTGGAGTTAATTACGATTTTAATACTGAAGGTAAAGACATCTTATATAACAGTCAGACATCATTCTTAGACATTGTTTCCGAAGAAGAAAGTAGCACTTTAAAAACATCATGGAACTATCTACAAGGTACGGCTGAAGAGATAGACAATATCGAAAATATCTTAACTTCAAAAACCACCAAAACCTCAACATTAACAGGTAATGACGCTTCAGAGACCAAAATTAAAGCGTTAAATGGTAAAAGTCCTGATGTGATCCACATTGCAACTCATGGTTTTTTCTTTAAAAACAACAAAAGTAAGGACACCAATTCTATAGAATTTAAAAGTGCTGACAACCCATTATTACGTTCTGGCCTACTTCTTGCACATGCTAATTATGCATGGCAAAATGGTAACAATCCATACGAGCGCAATGATGGTATTTTAACTGCTTTAGAAATATCAAACCTTGATTTATCTAGAACAGATTTAGTGGTACTATCTGCTTGCGAAACCGGTCTTGGTGATATCGAAGGCAGCGAAGGTGTTTACGGATTGCAGCGGGCTTTTAAAATGGCTGGAGTTAAAAATATAATGATGAGTCTTTGGGAAGTACCAGATAAAGAAACAGCTGAGTTTATGACAAGTTTTTATGAATTATGGCTAAAAAACAACACCATTAGACAGGCATTTAACAAAACGCAGCGAAAAATGCATAAATTATATCCTAATAATCCCGAAAAATGGGCGGCTTTTGTGCTTATTGAATAAAACTCTTACGTTATGGCTATTACACGTGTTTCACTATTTATAATAATTGCTTTTTTCAGCATATCTAATGGTTTTTGCCAAGACACTAAAAATGCATTTGACTATTGGCTAGAGTCATTTAACAAAGGCTGGGAATTCTACGACAAGCAAGATTACACAAATGCCATTTTACATTTTACTGAGGCTACAAAATATATTCAAAATGTCGACTTTAGCACCAGTGAAGCAACGCAATTATACCCAATAGAAAACTATTACTATATCGGTGTTTGTTTTCAAAATAACGGAAATCATTTAAAAGCCGTAGAATATTTAGAAATCACTCTAGAAAAACTACAA
Source organism: uncultured Flavobacteriaceae bacterium (assembly GCA_964517835.1). Taxonomy (GTDB): domain Bacteria; phylum Bacteroidota; class Bacteroidia; order Flavobacteriales; family Flavobacteriaceae; genus Winogradskyella. The sequence goes on from CAZFEV010000025.1 coordinate 13,351, forward strand.
AAAATAACACCAAAAAAGGAAGACTTCATTACTGGTGTAATGACCGATTTAGGTTATAACTATTCAACAATTGACATAAAAAAGAGCTATGATTACCGTAAAGCTGTAGTAGAACGAAACGAAGCTACTGGTATTGAAGATATTGTTCTTGCTATCAATTTATACGACTTAGCAATGAGTTATAGAGATATGAATATTATGCCTTCATTTTATTTTAATCTCAAAAAGTCTGAGAAAATTTTCTCTAAACTCAATAAAACAGAAACCACGTACTACGCTGTAATTGCATACTATTTAGGTAACCATTATTTCGGTAATAATGACTTCAAATCTGCACATAAATTTCTTTCGCTTGCAGAGGAGTATAAACAATATTTAAGCACATATGAAATATACAGTTACATAAATACCGTGTTTTTAAATGCTATTTCACTCTTTAATCTCGAAGAACACCAACAAGCCTTAGACAAACTGAATTCTATAATTGAAGATGACTATTTTAAACAAGAAGAAAAAGCACTATTATATACCCAAGTTGTAGATAGAAAAGCCAGGTTACTTCAAAAACTACAACGCATTGATGAAGCTAACAGCACGTATCTAAATAGTCTTTCTTACATTAAAACTTCTTATGGTGAAAACACAGAATACTTTGCGCTACAAAATGCTAATTATGGACAATATTTAATTGATAAAGAAGATTTTGATAATGCCTCTATTCATCTTGAAAAGGCAATATCAGTTTATAAGGCACTTAATTTGACGAAATCTGAAACTTATTTATTACCTATCAACTCTTTAGGTCTTTTAAAAATGAATAAGGGCAACTACGAAGAAGCACAGAATCACTTTAACGAAGCCTTGCAAATACTTGAAGAAGTAAATAGACCTAATGCAGAGCTAGATAAAATAAACATTCTCAATAATCTCGCTGTAGTTTATCAGAGTATTGGTAATTACGAACAAGCTAAAACCATTTACAACAAAATCTTAGACAAGAAGAAAGCACTACTTACAGAAAACAACTCAGATTATGCCGCATCACTTATGAATTATGGTAATATGCTATTTGAATCTGGGCAGTATTTTGAAGCTGAAAATGTATATAATAAGGCTTTAAATATTTTTAAAAACACAGTTGGAAAGAACGACATTTTGTATGCCAAACAGTTAATGGCTCTAGGTAATATTAATCTTACTACAGGTCAGTATAAAAAAGGATTAGACGCTTACAATGAATGTATTAAAATCTATGAAAGAAACAATCTCTCTAATTCTAGCGCAGTTGGACTTGCACTCACAAGCAAAGGATTAATTCTTCAAAATCTTGGCGACATTGATAAAGCTATAGAAACACAACTCAAAGCTGAAAAAATCATTAAAAGAGAATTAACAGAAAACCATATTGAATATGGTAAAGTACTTCAAAATACTGGTACAGCATACTTTCTGAATTATCAATATGACGTCGCAGTAGAATATTATTCAAAATCATACGAAACACTCAAAAAGTCATTAGCACAAGGCCATTCTTTATATGGAAATTTACTCATCAACATTTCAGATTGTTTGGTAGAACTCAATGAAATTGACCAAGCCATACAATATTATGACTTAGCTATTGAAAATACCAAAAGAAACTTCGGGAAAAATAGTCCAAAACATGCTACAACATTATTTGCAAAAGGAATTGCATTAAGACGAAATAAAAAATATAAAGAGGCATTAAAAGTATTTTCTGAATTAGAACCTATCTTAATTAAAGCTGAAAATGAAAAAAGCAATATCAATAGTCAGTTATATTATGAATTGGGACTTGCTAATGATTTATTAGGCAATAAAGACAAGGCAACTGAATATTATAAAAAAAGCAACCTCAGCTATAAAACCCTTATTAAAGATGTTTTTACTTATAGAAGTGAAAATGAAAAAAAGAAATTTTTAAATCGCTCTATAGTTTTATCATCATGGCTTTATAATTCAGTATTTAATCCTAATTACCAACTACCTGAACTAATAGAAACCGGACTTAATAACCAATTAATGTTGAAAGGTTTATTACTAAATTCAACTAAAGATTTGCTTTCAGAATTAGCTACAAATGGCAATGCAGACACTAAAGCAAAGTTTGAAGCTTTTAGGTTATTACGACAAGAGCGAGAGAAACTCATTAACAATCCTTCAGATAAAAACGAAGAAAAACGCAAGCAATTAAAAACTCAAATTAATGACCTAGAAACCGAGTTGGTTAAATTACACAACGAATCTTCTGGGTCTAAAACAACATCGATAGATAAAGATTGGAAAGCCATTCAGTCTCAGCTTCAACCCAATGAAATTGCCTTAGAGTATTCAGTATTTAATCTGCGAGAAGGCGCAAATATTACCGCAGAGAAAACCTATGGTGTTTACCTCATTCACAAAGATTGGGCACTACCAAAAGTTGTGGCGCTTTGCTACGAATCTGAACTTAAAGCGCTTTTAAAAAATCAAAACCCAAATACCTTATACCAAACACGTGGTTCTAAAGCAAAAAGCACTGCAAATACCAAAGGTATTTACGAACTCATTTGGTCGCCAATAGAAGCACATTTAGAAGGTATAGAAACTGTGTACTTCTCACCTAGCGGTTTATTAAATCAGATTCCATTTGCAGCACTAGACACACAAGACAAACCAACTTTAGCAAATCAGTATCAACTTGTGCAACTAAGCAGCACATACAGTCTTACTGAGTTAAACCCAGAACCAAAACCAGACAACACCTTATTTATTGGCGGCATTAATTATGAATACAAACCAGATAATACTTCTACAAAAAGAAAAGAACCATCATCAAACCTTTCTGTTTTAAAAAACACTAACAGCACAAGAAGTTCTTCTGAAAAATGGAATTATTTACCTGGCACACTTACCGAAGTAAATTCACTTATCGATTTATATAAGAGCAAAAACAAAACATACAATTTCATTACTGATAATGAGGCCAACGAAAGTCGCATAAAATCACTCAACAGTAATAGTCCAAATGTCATTCATATTGCAACACATGGTTTCTTCTATGAAAACCCTAAAACCACAAACACAAGCATTGATGTATCAAACACTAATGTTTTTAAATCCTCAGAAGATCCATTATTACGTTCTGGATTAATATTCTCTGGTGCAAATTACGCTTGGCTTAATGGCAGCAATCCTTACGAAACAGAAGATGGCATTTTGAATGCTTTAGAAATCTCAAATCTCGATTTATCAAACACAGACTTAGTCGTGCTTTCTGCTTGCGAAACAGGACTTGGCGATATTGATGGTAGCGAGGGTGTTTATGGCTTGCAACGTGCTTTTAAAATGGCAGGCGTTGATATGCTAATGATGAGTCTTTGGGAAGTGCCAGACAAAGAAACAGCTGAATTTATGCAATTGTTTTATAGCAAATGGCTAAGTGGACAAAACGTAAGATCTGCTTTTAGAATCACACAATTAAAAATGTCTAAAACCTACAAAAACAACCCAGAAAAATGGGCGGCTTTTGTGTTGGTGAATTAAACAATTAAAATTATGAAAAGACTACTACTTATAGGTTTAATTATACTAATTGCAGGTTGTGGTTATGGACAGCAAGTAGAAATAGATAAAACATCACCAGAGTTTAAAAAAATAGATAGCATGTATGTTAAAGCTGAAGAGTTTACAGCAAATCAAGACTTTAATAATGCTATACAAACTTATAAAGACCTTATTATTAAATTCGAGCATAACTTTACTAAAAACCATTATTATTATGGTATATTTTTAAACAATCTGGCAGAATTAAATCGAAACATTGGAGACCATGATAAAGCCCTACCTTTATATCTTGAGGCTTTAGAAAACGTCGAAAAAACACTAGGAAAAAACCACTCGTCATTTGGTGTTAGTTTAAACAACTTGGCATCATTATATCAAACCATGGGTGACTATGACAAGGCCCTGCCTTTACTCCTAGAGGTTATTAAAAACATAGAAAATACAATAGGAAAAAACAATTCTTCATACGGAACCCTATTAAATAACTTAGCTGGGTTATATGAAAACATGGGTGACTATAATAAAGCTTTACCTTCTTATATAGAGGCTATAAAAAACATCGAAAAGACGAAAGGGAAAAATCATTATTTGTATGGACAATTTTTAAACAACTTGGCTGCGTTATATTATACCATCGGAGAATATGACAAAGCTCTACCTTTATACGAAGAGGCTTTAAAAAACATCGAAAACACTTTAGGCAAAAACCACTTAAATTATGGTAATTATTTAAATAACTTGGGAAAATTATATAATACCATAGGTGATTATGACAAAGCACTACCTTTATACCTTAAGGCATTAGAAAACGTCGAAAAATCCCTTGGTAAAAACCACTCGTCATTTGGTGTTAGATTAAACAACTTAGCAATGTTGTACGGAGACATGGGAAACCATCATAAAGCACTTCCTTTATACCTAGAGGCTATTAAGAATATAGAAAATACTTTAGGTATAAACCATCCCAATTATGGAAGTATTTTAAACAATTTAGCTGGGTTATATCTAACCATGGGAAATTATATCAAGGCTTTATCTTTATATACAGATGCCTTAGAGAAAATCGAAAAATCCCTTGGAAAAAACCATCCCAACTATGGTAGTTGTTTAAATAATTTAGTTAAAATTTACTTAGCTACGGAAAACTATAATGAAGTACTGCCAATTCAAATAAAAGTATTAGAAAATATCAAAAAATCTTTAGGAAAAAACCATCCATTATATGGAATTGGTTTAAACAGATTAGGATCAATATATAAAGCTATGGGTAACTATAACAAAGCCCTAACTGTATACTTAGAAGCTTTAAAAAACAACGAAAAAACACTAGGAAGAACACATTCAGATTATGGAACATGTTTAAACAACTTAGCAGAATTATATCAAGCAATGGGTAACTATGATAAAGCCCTTCCTTTATACCTAGAGGCTATTAAGAACATAGAAAATACAATAGGACAAAACAATTCTTCATACCAAACCCTATTAAATAACTTAGCTGGGTTATATGAAAACATGGGTGACTATAATAAGGCCTTATCTTTATATTCAGTATCTAATACAATCACCTTAAATGAAATCAAACAAAACTTTGCAGTATTAACGGCAAAAGAAAAAGAAAGTTTTGTCAATAATGAAGCATCTTACCAATTAAAGAAGATTCAAAATTTCAATTACCTCACCAATAATAAATACAAATCGGCTGTTACTCATGCTATAAATAACACTTTAATTACCAAAGGTTTATTACTAAATGCCTCATTTAATGTCTTAAAAAAATTAGATAATTTAGATAACGATAGTATTTCAACTACAGTAGCCAATTTTCGTTCTAAAAAAACCTTTGTAAATGCGCAATTGCAATTACCAAAAAAGAAAAGAGCTAACAATTTTGTCGAAATTCAACATGCTTTAGATTCTTTAGAACGCAATATCTTAGATGTATACAAACTGCATTTTGGTGAGACCATTAACTATATAAAGGATTGGAAGGACACAAAATTAGATGATAATGAAATAGCCATAGAATTCACAAATTTCGACGTGTATAACAGGAAGTGGACAGACAGTACAATGTATGTTGCCTACTTATATAAAAATGACTTGGACACACCTATTGCAATCAACCTATTCGAGGAAAAACAACTAAAAAAATATTTAGCTAACACCTCTTCACCAAATAAACTCTATAAAACCAGAGGATCTAAGGGTACTAGTATTAATACTACTGTATCTGCAGATAGCATTTATAATTTGATCTGGAAACCTCTCGAGAAACATCTTAAAGGTCACAAAACTATTTATTACTCACCAGATGGTTTATTGCATAAAATCCCTTTTGTAGCTTTACCAAACTCAGAAAACAATCTGCTTGGTGAAGTGTATAACCTCAACCAAATGGGGAACACAGCAGATATAAGACTACATAATAACACACCTAATCTTTCAGATGTAGTATTAATTGGTGGTGTTAATTATAACTATGTGACAGATGATAGTAAAGATATAATAAAAGAAAAACAATTTTCTATTTTAGAAACAGACCATCTTTTGGGTAATGAAAACAACAAAAAAAGAAGTTCTGGCTCTGGCTCATGGACCTATTTAAAAGGTACACAGCAAGAAGTTGACAGAATCCATAAGCTTCTTCCAAAAAGTAAGGTATTAAATAATAAAAATGCAACAGAAACGGCATTTAAAGAACTCAGTGGTAATGGTCCTTCTGTCCTTCATATAGCCACACATGGTTTTTTCTTTCCAGATATTGAAAAGAAGGAAAGTAAAGATATTCTTGGCAACGAAAAACCATAAGTACATGCAGAGAACCCATTATTACGTTCTGGCCTTATTTTGGCTAATGCAAATTATGCATGGCAGCATGGCACTAACCCATATGAAGAAGATGATGGCATCTTAACGGCTTTAGAAATTTCTAATCTAGATTTAAAAAATACAGATATCGTTATACTCTCTGCTTGTGAGACTGGTTTAGGAGACATCCCAAGTTCAGAAGGTGTTTATGGTTTACAACGTGCCTTTAAAATGGCAGGAGTCAACACCATTATTATGACACTTTGGGAAGTACCAGACAAAGAAACTGCTGAATTTATGGATTTGTTCTATACCAAATGGAAAGCTACAAATAACCCTAAAACAGCATTTAAAGATGCTCAAAAAGTAATGATGAACACATATAGAGACAACCCAGAAAAATGGGCCGCGTTTGTGTATTTTGAGTAACTAAATAGAAAAATCGTAATTTGGTGAAATTATGAGACGCATAATACTATATTTTTTCTTAGTTGTATCTGTCTTGAGTCATGCTCAAGACGGTTCGCGTGGTTCTAAACCAAAAGCTACAAGTACAGTTTCTGAAGGCACAAAACGTGCTATTATTGTTGGCGTTTCAGACTATAATGAGAATAACTTAAAATTGAATTTCGCCGATAATGATGCTGCACTTTTTAAAAACTATCTTAAAGATATTGAAGGTTTAAAAAATGAAAACATTAGCCTTCTTATCAACAAAGATGCAGTTGCTTTAAACATTGTTCAAGAATTAAAAAAGCAGTTTAAAGTATCCGAAGATGGTGATGTGTTGTACATCTATTTTGCTGGTCATGGTGATGTTGTAGAGGACTTTGGCGAAAAAGAAGGCTTTTTACTCGCAGCAGATGCTAATGCTAATCAAGAATATTATTCTGGTGGTGTTGTACCGCTAGCGCTTCTTAATAAAGCGATTAACAATCTTACACAAAAAGGCACCAAAGTCATTCTAATTTTAGATGCTTGTAGGTCTGGTTTTGTGTTTGAAAGTGGTGCAGTTAAAAATATGGGAACTATACAAGCCATGTTTGAGAATTCCACGAAGATACTAAGTTGCGGTGCAGATGAATTGTCTTATGAAAGTGCAGACATAAAGCATGGTTATTTTACGTATTATTTAGTTAAAGGACTTTCTGGAAAGGCTGACGATGACGAAGACCAAAATATTATTTACCGAGAATTAGAAGACTATTTATACGATAACGTCAATACAACTGTTGTAAAAAAGCACAATAAAAATCAAACACCTGTTTTACGTACTAAAAACGATAGAGCTGTTATGAAAGTGGTTTCTAACGACGTTACGGTTATCAATTTTGAAGACATTGCTTCTACCATAGAAAACACCAAACGACTTGCTGCTAGAGGTATCGCAAAGACAGATTTAAAAGACAAAGCTAATGGTGAATTGATTTCGAGATTTAATGCTGCGATGGAACGCGCTTCATATTACGGAAAATCTTCAAGCGCCTATGAAATCTATAAATCTACTCTCAATAACACGACTGTTTCAGAAGGTATAAAAAGTAAAATGCAAAGTACCTTACTAAAGACTTTATCTAACGAAGCACAATCTTTAATCAATTTATACATTCAAGGTTCTAAAAGCTTGCCGCCAAGTAGAGCATTTGTAAAACAATCTAAGCATCTAGATATCTGTTTAGAGTTGATGGGAAAAGACAATTTTCTTTACGACCGCATTAAAGCTAGTCAACTACTTTTAGAAGCCTATGCCATTATTAGAAGTAACAATCATGCGAGGTTTGCAATGGCAAAGCGTAAACTTAATTCGGCATTGCAATTAGAACCGAGAGCTGCTTACATTCATAATGCTTTAGGCTTGGTTTATAACCAACAAAAAAGGTATGATAGTGCTTTTTATCACTTTAATACGGCTAAAGGATTAATTGGGTCATGGCATAGTCCAGATATTAATATTAGTGATAGTTTTATTGACCAATACAAGTACGATGACGCCACAGCACATCTTAATAATTCATTGGGTAAAAACGGAAATGACACCAATTTAAAACTTGGTGAAATAAACATGTTACAAGGCAAATATCAACTTGCTGAATCCTATTACGAAAAAGCTTTAAAAGCAAATCCTAACAATGCTATAGTTCAACAAAAAATGAGTGAATTGCAAGCCTTAAAAGGAAATAATAAAGCTGCTTTAGAATGGTATAATAAAGCCATTAAAGCAGATTCTACAAACACTGTTTCTTCAAAAGGATTATTGAATTACATCACATTGAATACCATTGAAGATGAGCAAGCCGAAAAGTTATTGCTTAACGCCATTGATAATAATCCTGAAAGTTCTATTGCTTATTCTGAATATGCAGACTTCATTCGTTCAAAACATAAAAGATTGACGCGCTTAAGATTAGCAGATTCACTTTACGATAAAGCAATCAATTTAAATCCATTTAATATTGAAGCCTATTCTGGCAAAGCTTGGTTAAAATCTCAAATGCGGAAACCACTTGAAGCAACAAAAACTTTTGAAGCTTGTATTTCTGCCAACCCTAATAATGCTGATGCTTATCTCTTGTATGGTAATTATTTAGAACAGAAATCTAATAAATTAGAAGACGCTGAAGCAAAGTACAAGAAGGCCATTGAAAAGAACAACACATCTATTGCTGCTTATAGTGCTTTAGTAAAGCTATACAACGAACAAAATGTAACGCAAAAGTCAATTGACTTAGTGCAAAATGCCATTAACAATCAACCTGAAGCACCAGATTTTTGGTATCTTTTAGGACAAACCTATTTTGAAACTAAAGCTTATGATAAAGCTATTGATGCTTTTGAAAAAGCTGTTACTATTGATGCGTCTTTTGTAAAAGGCAATAAAAATTTAGGGTTTAGTCAGGTTGAAACAAATCAAACTGAAAAAGCTGCATCTAACTTAATAAGTGCTTCTAATAACTCAGTTGATGCTAATACAACTAATGAAATTGTTGAATATTTGCATACAGTAGCAAGAGATAAAAGCAAGTTTGGTACACCAGAAGAAGTCACAAAACTGTATAAACTCGCTTATGACATTGACAGCAAAGGCAATACAGCGTTAGTGTACGCTAATCATTTATATTTAAATAATAATCCTGAAGAAGCTCTTAAAGTTGCTTTACCAAGCATTAGTAAAGCGAATTCTAAATCGCTTAATTCTGATTTATTACGAGTTTTAACCAAAGTTAGTATTGACCTCAACAATACTGAAAATGCAGATTATTACTATAATTATTTGACCAAAATTGATAAAACCACAGATTACTTATTAGCTTCTGTTTACTTAAAATTTAAGGGTAATTTTACTGAAGGTGAAGCCATGCGAAGAAAAGTGAATCAAACAATTTTTAGGTCTAATAAGCTTAAAACATTGTACAGTAAAAATGCTATTGAAAAGTATATTTTGGATTGATAAATTCAACTACCACATCTTTAATTTTGAAGTCTTATTAATTTCACGCAAATCCGGTAACTGTTTTCCGTTTGTTTTCAACATCACTTCTTTCATTATTTCACTTAAGATTTCTTCATCTAAGTTAATGCTTTGTTTAAGGTCTTCATCTTCTAACCCTAATGAAAATGTTGCACCAATTAATTGCTGCTTTAATAATTTGATGTAGGCAGATGTAAATGCACCATTTCCTATGGATTTATTCTCATAGGCCACATCTTCACCAGATGAGGCTGAAACAATTGTAACACCACTTTTGGATAAAAAGTCATCAAAAAGAGATACAACATCAGATAACTTAAATTCACTTTTAGACTTTAATAACTTACCCTTAGAGCCACGTTTTCCGTCTTCTGAGTCCACTTCTGCCAAGTATTTACTATTAGTACTTAGGTCTAACGTATTACCAGAATGACAGGTATCCATAAGTAAAAGCTTATTCTGACTTGGTGAGGCAGAAAGACTATTAATAATGTCACTAAATCTTAATCCCTTTTCGCCTGCCTTGTCAAAATTCATATCATGTGGTGCATAATTGTATTCTAGGTTTTCATCTAAAACGCCATGACCAGCCAAAAACAACATAATTTGATCATTTGGTTTTGCCTTTGAAAAAAATGACTCTAAATCATTTTTGATAGCACTTAAACTTGCCTTTTCATTCGTTAAAACTTTGACAAAAACGTCTTTAAAAGAATGCGATTTATGCTTCTTAAAGGATTCAATATTGTCATAAGGATTATTTTTTACAAGCGGTTCTTTTTGCTCAATCCAAATAGGTTGGTTATCAAAAAAGTTAGCACCAACATAAGTGCTTTCATTTGATTCATTAATAATTTGATGACCTAATAATTCACCGTTAAAATTATATGTACTAATTGAGTAACCATATAAATCTTTTCTATTAACATGTGAGAATGTTTTAGATTCATTAGAAATATAAAACTTAGAGCTATAATCTATACTATCCTTAAGTTTAACTTTAAATGGTTTTGAGTTCTTATTTGATAAATCAATGTAAAATAAGTCCTTTGGAAAAATGGAAGTTATTAGAGCATGCTTACCATTACTTGAAATTGCTCTAAATTCTGCACCATAATTATCTATAGTATCTAATTTTTTAGTTCTGTTGTCATCTAGGTATTCAATAATATTTAAATCTACTTTTGTAGACCTTAGATTACCATTGTCTGAATTACCAAACTTAAACACTCCATAGTTTTTAGGATAATTATTTTCTTGAGTATAAGTAAGCCACCTATTTTTTGTGAGTGGAACTAACTTATTTGCCTCTGGATTCATAACTTTTAAGTCTAGCTTAGAAAAGGTGTTATCACTAAAACTATAACTGTAATACTCATAATTATTAGTGACTATATAAAATCCAGATCCATTAGGGTTTATAAAAACTACATCATCAATAATAACTGAAATTTCAAAATCATTCGGTAGAAAAATCTCTTTTGTAGTAGCACTTGCAAAATCCCATAAATAATATTTACCATAATCGTGCTCTAACCATTTGGTTTTCTCAGGGTTTACTGCATAAAGATCACCAACGCTTTTATATTCATCATAAAACTTTTTCAGGCTTTTAGAATTGCCCTTAAAATTATTTAAGTTAAATGAATTACCTAAAAACTTCTTTCTGTAGTCTTCTTTTACCTTATCATCTAAAACACCATAAATAAAAGCCATATCTAAGGCATCTTTATCTGCAAAGGTTAAGTTATATTCTGACTGTTTATAATCAGAGACTCCAATAGACAAGACGTATAAATTTGGCTCACCCAATACAACTTTATCGTTTGGTAGGGTAATATCATCAGAAACTTGGTAAATAATTTCAGATGCATTTTTTCTGAGTTCAATGCCTTTTTGCAATACCTCAACATAGGCTTTATTTGGCGTGCCAAAAAGAGAAAGTACTTTATCAGGATTAAAGAATTGCTCATCAACAGTTGATAATTGAACTTTCTGATTTTGCTTTTTTACCAATAAGTAATCTTCAGGATTTATATTACTAAAGTAATTGCCATTGTTATCTAAAAATACATGGCTTTTTTCATCAGGATGAATCATTACTCCTATTTCCTCTAAGCTTTCTGTATCATATATTTTAATCTTACCATTATTAAAACTTAGCATCATCTTTGAAGCATCTTCACTCAATGATATGTTTTTCGGAAACTCAGAAGAGCTAAAACGGATAGACTTGTCTTTTATAAAAACGCCTAAATTTTCTGCAATCATGGCAACAGTCTCATTGGCATATGCTATGTCTTGTATTATTACGCATTCTGTTTTTTGATGTGTAAATTTTTCATTTTCATCTACCAAAAACATATGGTTAATGGTATTGCATTTATTGAAATCTATTAAACCAAACCTATTATTTACACTAAAGCCTTGTTCGTCGACTTTAAATATGGAATAGTCTCCATCTGATAAATCGTAAGTAAACAAGTTTTCTTGAGAATTGACCTTTTTTATTTCGACTTTGTTCTTGTCATTAATGGTAAGTAAGTATTGACCATTGTTAGAAATTGCACCAAACTTATATTTATCGGTTAACGTAATCCGTTCATTTTGATTGATGAGGACAAAACTTTGTGACTCCGTATGACCTCTATTGGTGTACTTTGCTGAAGATAACAGTAAAGTATTGGTTTTATCACAATAATCTAATATTCTGTAAAACTCAGGTTCTTCAGTAATTTTTGTGATCTTATCTTTTATGAAATCATACTTAAAATATACATTTTTAGTAGTAGTAATATTTTCCTGTTTATAACGTCCATTAAAAACTACAAATCCTTGTTCTTTATTAAGACTAAAGTTATTGTTAAAGAATGGAATAACATTATGCTTCACCTCTAGATAATCATCAATACTCAACTTATTAAACCGATTATTAAATGTCCCAGATTCATAATATTTTACTTGATAGTCAAAAAGCATTAAGCCTTGCTCCTCTTTTATTCTTTCACCCCAAACCATCCAATTATCGTTTGGCATGAATGTAGCATTTAGTGGGTTTGATTCAACAGTTGGGTAAGATGAACTTATTTTGGTAGTTAAAAGGTCGTACTGTCTAAACTTAGCGACGCTAGTAAAATTCTCACTGTAAGGCTCAAAGAATAATATCTTTTCTTTTTTGTTTAAAATAATGCTATTACTTGCACCTTCTTTTATTTTAATTCTTTCTGACTTAAAGCCATCGCCTTGTTTTGTTATAATCATTGGGTAATAGCTAAAGGAAGAATTATAGGTAATTACAATTCTGTAAACATCATTATCCCAAACATTAGAAATATTTAAGAAATTACCCATTTCAAAATCAGTTGAGTAAACTGGCGATGAGAAGGTTGGGTTTTTGGTTATATTATATATTAAAAGTTGATTTTTATCAATATTGACGTTTACAGTGAAAAGTTCATTTGTGAGCTTATCAAAAAATATATGTTGCACTTTTTCTCCCTGTGGAATATCAATTTCAAAAGCATCCTTTAGGTTTTTTAAATTATAACCCTGAAAACTCGTTTGCCTACCAATTGATTCATTAATAAAGGCCACATAACTATGATCCTTACTAATCGCAGCCATACTAGTTTCACTTGTAGGATATGCTTTTTTTAATGGTTGAAACGATTTATCTAAAAACTCAATGATATGAACGTAGCCATTGTACGAACTAATCATAAAAACATCCTCTTGCTGCTCTATGAAGGTGTTACCTTTTATCTGTGATTTATAAATTTCTTTGGCATCAAAAATTCTTAATGCAAATAACGAATCTATTTTTTGGTTATCTATTAAATACTTTTTAGTGTACATTAATATCGAATCATTTCTAAAAAGTTTTAACTTGCTAATAGGAAAATTAGAACCTTCTTTTAATGTTTTTTCATACTCATAATCCTCAGTATTGTACATTAGTATTTTACCGGATTGGTCAGCGGAAATGAAAAAATCGTTGTCAGCAGAAGTCACTGCATGCGTAACTAGTGAATTATGATAGTCCTTAAATTTTATTGAAATATCATCTTGTGCTTTAAGGGATGTGAAAGACAGAACAATTAGAACTAAATAAATTAAAGATTTCATATTTCTGTTATTTACATATACCATAAGTTTTACATAATGATTCTTCAATTTCAGAATCGGTTAAACCCAAGGCTTTTAAATCGGTAATAACCTCGATAAATTCTTGTTTTAGAGCTTTATATTCTGACCTTTCAATTAGAGTAAAACTATAAAAGGGAATGTTCTTAAGGTTAGGAAATTCTTCAGTGCTAACTGACCATTCATAATCATCACCTTCATAAAAAATAGGATTGTCTTTATATAAAGTTAAGGTAGTTCCGTTGGTTGAAAATTTATAAACTTCATCGGTTTCAATATTTCTAATGAATATAAAATAGTTAGCATCTTCGTTTTGTTTTTTCCAACTGAAACTAAGTTTAGAACTCGCTGTTTTTGTGCTGTCTATCGGAAATTCCATTAAAATATCTCCTCTGTAAACGCCACCAATAATTGTTTTGCCAGAACCTTTTTTTGTAAGCTCATCCCAAATGAGCTTAAGATACTTTGTGGTTAATCCCTGAGCGTTTTTTATAGCTTTATGCTGTAATATCTTACTAAATTTATATTCACCAGCTTTATCTATTTTAAAAGCTTCTCCTTTAGAATCAATCGCTGTAATTTCAGCCGATTCTGCAAGAATTAAGTTAGAACTCTTTGGTATGAATGTGCCTTTGCTTAGTGGTTTAAGCACATTAGATTGTTTGCAATAGGCTGTTCCTTTCACTTTAAAAACACAAAGGCTGTCTTGTGCATTAAGAACACTTACAAAACAACAAAACAGAATTATAGCAAATGACTTTCCCATTTAAACTTCTTATTAAGATACGTAACTAAATATTCGTAATAATCTATCATCTCTATACCTAAAAGGCTTAATAAAATAATAGGCACAACACTAAGATATATATTGGCCTGTAGCAATAGTATGGCTACGTACAACAGTACAACAGACAATAATAATTGTACAATCTTCTCTGTAATATCAAATACAAAACTATTGCGTTTGTATAACCGAATTGAAAATACCAGAATCAAAAAACAACTGATAAATGCTAATACATATGTTGGAAAAACAGAAACTCTGTAAATAAGGTTTTTCTTGGCCAACATGTTTAAAATATTGGCATGTATCACAACACCATAGGTATCTGGTACTGCTCTACCAACCCATTCAGAATTTAGAGGTGTAAAATGCTTGTCTTCAATATCAAACTCAGTATTACCATCACCAAGGTATCCCATTAATATAACTGCATCCTTTAATGCAGGAATATCATCTTGCTCTAAAATTTCATCAATGTCAAAATTTAAAAACACGTCTTTGTTACCTATATAATTTATGGGTATTGGCTTTTTCAATTCCTTTTCAGCATAGCTCTCATCAATAAAACCAGCTTCTAAAGCAAGCTTGGTAGCAAAAGCATATTCCTTTTCGCTATTATTGCTTTTAACTCCAATAAAATCTCTAATTACCGAGTTCTGACCTTTTAAATTAAGATTGATATAACCTTTTTTAGCATTGTCCGTTTTAAAATATGCATCACTATTAACTACAGAATCATTTTCATGAAAATACGCTGTAACTATATGATCATTTGAAGCAATTGAAGCTTTTAAAATTGAATCTGTAAACGCCAACTTACGGTCTTTAAAAATAATATCGAGTCCAATAGCCTTAGGGTTTTGAGCGCTAATTTTATTTACTGCTTGGGCCAGTTGATATCGATCAGCATGTTTAATATTTACTAGTATTATTTTATCGCTTCTCTGTTCTTTATTAAAGCGTTTGGAGTAATAATAATCTGTAAACTTAAAATCCTTAAAAGTATTTTCAAATGGGTCTAAAAATGATAGATTAACGAATGTAAAATACAGAAGACCTGCAACAATAAATGTCATAACCGTGCATAGAAATGCATCTCTATACAACAACTTATTCCTAGACCAGCTCATAAATTAATTGGTAATTTTTTCTATTGCCGAAGCGCCATCAGAAATTATAGCATCTTTATTATCACTCAACATACTTGGCAACTTATTAATGTACTTACTCTTTTTACCTTCGTACTCTTCGAGTCTTACATTAATTTTCACTACACCATAATTATCGTTTTCATCTAACTCTGTTGTAATTGGTATGT
This sequence comes from uncultured Flavobacteriaceae bacterium, assembly GCA_964517835.1. Classification (GTDB taxonomy): domain Bacteria; phylum Bacteroidota; class Bacteroidia; order Flavobacteriales; family Flavobacteriaceae; genus Winogradskyella. Next base: position 29,443 of record CAZFEV010000025.1, read on the forward strand.
CATAATACCATGGGGAAAGAATTGGTGTCTTTATTTGATTATCTGCACCATATTTTAAATTCTTAAAATCGTATTCTTGTTCTATTAAAACAGCTTCTTTTGGTGTGCCATCTTCACCACGCCATTGCCCTTCTATAGATACTGATATCTTAGCATTTAAATCTTCATCCTTAAACACTTTTGTCTTAGAAAAGAATACACGCAATTCATTAAAGCTTAAACGTGTAATACCAGGATTTTGTGGATCACTAATCAACTCTATTACCGCATAAAAGTTTAGCATATCACCTTCATCTACTCTTATAACATCATCTAATTTTAAACCAGCCTTATTACCTCTTGACTTAGGTAGATTGCCAAAATCTGTGGTTATTACAGATTCTATTTCGTTTCTCTTTGCTTCTTCTTCGAGTTTAGAAAATTTCTTTATATGAATTTCTTTATAGGTCTTCTCAACATCACCTAAATCTGTATTATAATAATTATTAAGAGATAAAGATTGAGAATAAGTACTGACCAGAGATTGTGATGTCTTATCTGCTAGGTATGAGGCACCAAAAAAAACACCTTGAAGCACCGTTTCTATTAAACCTCCTCTGGTATCAGCACGTTGTACACTGACCACAAATTCTTCATCTGATTTAATGTTTGATCTTTGATGCACTGCACATGATGATAGCAGTAAGACAATTAATAAGATTGAAATATTTCTCATTATGACATGATTTAGCATAGGTATTAAATTGTATCCAAAATAATAAATTTAATCCGAACGCAAGATTGAACCTTCTATTTAGATTTATTTGAAAAGCAAAAGGAATGCCAAAACAAAAAAAAGCGAACACCTATAGTGTTCGCTTTTAACAAAATATCTAATATGTTATAATTACTGTACTGAAGGAAACACACCACGCGTTCCCATATCTACAACTTGTTCACCCAATAATGGTTCGTACTTATTGTTGCCATTATTGTCTTCCCATTCAAAACTATAATTAATTGAAATGATAACTTGAATATTTATGTCTTCAGTCGGATTTTCTGGAATTACTAATGCCTGTGGAAATCTACCAGTAACCACACAAGAACCAGCTGGAACAGGCGACGTGGCATCTATTGGATTAGGTACTGTAGTTTGCGGTGCATCACCTTCTGTAAGATTACTAAAGTTATAACCTGAAATTGTACCGTTAGACTCTAAACCAAAATAACCTTGTACCTTATTTTCAAATACAGACACAGTTTCATTTTTCAAATTATAACTTTCGATATACGTATTATAGCCTAAAAATGATGCCACAGTTCCTTCTACATCAACATCATCGCTAACGCCTTGAGGCCAATCTGGATTATTATTTGACGCACCACCTAAATTATAGAAGATATCATATTTCTGATATCCAATAGAAGATCTAAAATACTCGAACGTCCCACTTTCTAATTGACTTAAAGGCACACTAAACGTATTGTTGTCTGGTGTTATAAACAATTCTTGTTCAAAATCTATGGCAGCAATGCCTCCTGCTTCTGTAGTTGGAGACAAAAACACCATAGATCCTCCATCATATGGTGTAAATTGATCTGGATATAAACCAATAAAATGCAGACCTAAAACATGAAAATCTGGGTGCTGACCTGCATTGCCAGCTGGCATAACAGCAGGATCACCGAGATTATCTAATCTATCGGCTGAAGTATCCATTATAAATGTAATATTTAACTTAGGCGTGTTGTTATTGCTATTGTCTTCCGAATCACATGAAAATACAACTAAACAAACTAATAAGAAGAAACTTAACTTTCTCATAAAATTTAAATTTGGGTTTATGATTATAAATATAAAACATTTCAATTCAGACACATAACGTGATTTCATAAAATAAATTTCAAAGAAATTCTACAATCCGATTTAATCACCAACATGCATATAACACACCTTTGTGATTCATAAATGTATCTGTTGATTTATTGAGTTCTAGTGGATTCCCATTAAAATCAGTAGCTCTATAACCTAATTCATTAAAAATGCATGATGTAGCCGCATAATCCCATAAGCTTCCACCACCTTTCTCTTTTTTAGGCAGTTTTAGCATTATTGCAGGTGCTTCTTCTAAAACTCTAATAGCATTCCAAACTGCTCCACCACCTTGAATTTCTGTAAAACCAGAAAGATTAAGTTCTAATAGTTTTTGTTGAAGAATTACTTCTATCTCTTCTGCTTTTGGTGTTTTCGCTAAAGATTTATCTGTAATATAGGTTAGATTACCTTTTGAAGAGAATTCTGGACTCCAAAGCTCTTCATTTCTACAAACACCTTGTCCTTTAATCGCATGATATAAAACTTTAGTAGTAGGATTATATACAACGCCAATAACAGATTGGCCAGTTTTCGATACCAAAGCAATCGACACTGAAAAACCATTTGTTTTATTAATAAATGCTAGTGTGCCATCTAATGGGTCTACGCACCAGAAATAGTCTTTTTCTAATCGACTGCCATCATCTATTTCTTCTTCCGTTAAGATAGCGATATCGTATTTTTCACATGTTGGCTTTAGAAACTCTCTAATAACCACATCACACTTTCTATCAATTTCAGTTACAACTTGTGAAGCATAGGTATTTCCACCTTCTTTATGAAGTACTTCAATGTCTTGTTCTGATGCTTTTCGAATAATTTCACCTGCGCTTTTTGCCGCTTCTATAGCTACTTTTGCCAATTCTTTTAAATCCATACTACAGAGATTTAGTGACTTCTTTGGTAATTCGTTCACTATAGGTATTTATTTTCCAGTGGCCAGGACTCCAACCTTTTAAGAACCGATGAAAATCTGCCCAAGCAACGCGATATAAACCTCGCCATTCTTTCTCTAATTCAGAATGAACTTCACCAAATGCTTTATGAAAATATTGAAAATAGGTGTCTAAAATTTTATCTTCCAAACGTTCGCACTCATTTTCGGATAGACAACTACCTGCAAAATATGCAACATCTTTCATTCCACAACCACCACCAACATACTGAAAATCTACTCCTGCAACTTCACCCAATTCTGAAAAACAAAAATTCGCCAATTTGGCATCACCATGAACCAGCGTTTTATAATGACAATTATTCAACTTAGTATCAATGGCTTCTGCTGCCTTTTTTAATTCCAAATCCTCAAGAGCTTCTAGTTCTTGTGGTCTGGTTTCTAAATGCCAATAGGTTCCTGTGCTCCATAGTCCTTCTGGTTCAAGACCTAAAAAGCTGACATGAAACTCAGCCAGCCACTTTAAACAATTTGAAAATTCATTCCAATTTAAACTATGCTTTCTAACGGGAAAACCAGCTGTGTTCAAATCTTCTAAAAGAATATAAATATGACTTGTTGAATATTCAACTGCTAGGCACTTTGGTATTCGGCTTTTGGATTGCGAAGCATAGTTTTTATACCAATAACTTTCTACTTGATAGGATTTTAGTTTGCGCTGATGTCCAATATCAGTATTCCAACCTCTAGGATGATTATTCTTGGAAGTCAACTGTATGTTTTTTACAACAACAGATTCTACCTCAGCATTATTTAACCCAATGCGAAGCATTTCACCGTAGCCACTCCAAAGGGATTGAATCGTCTCTATAGAAGTAACTTCAGAAGCTCTTGTATTTTTTAGAATGAAGTTTTTTAACTCAGTATTCATAAGTGTCAAAGATACAAGAATGGTGTATTTTAAACTTCTTATGAACTTAAAACCGTTAACACATCTTTCTTATATAATTCTCCAATTAGTATTTCTGGCCATTCATCAAAATAAACAAGAAAAATATTTACTTTTAACAATAAGAGTTATGAATATTGACAGTTATATACATTATTCATAAACATTAAAGCTACTTTATCAAGCAAATACCTTGAAGAAACTAATACATGAAACATATATTTTTATTTATTATACTCATTTCAACAGCTTGCTCAAATTCACAATCACAAGCAAAACCTCAACAAGAAGATGTAAATCTAATTGCCGTTTTAGATACCATATGGCGAGATGAACAATTACCGATTAGGTATAGAGATTCTTTAATGCAAGTACATGGACCAGAATCACCATTAGTCACAGCTCAAGACTCAATTATTAGAAAGTTTCATGCAATCAATGAAATTAAAGTTGCTAAAATCCTAAAAACTCATGGCTGGCCAACAAAAGAAATGGCTGGCGAAAATGGCAATTGGACTATTTGTAATGTTATTCAACATTCGAGTAACGATGTTCGTATAAAATACTTACCTATGATGCGACAAGCAGTTAAGGACAAAAAGCTTGAGCCAAGATTTTTAGTTAGAACAGAAGACAGAATTAAAACAGAACTAGGTGAACTTCAAATCTATGGCGGCCAAATGAAATACTACCCAGAAACCAAAAGCTTTAATGTTTGGCCAGTTTATGAACCTGAAAACATTGACAAAAGAAGAGCAGAAATTGGTTTAGAGCCTATAGCTATTTTTCTGAAAAACAGATTTAATTTTGAGTGGAATTTGGAGGAACAAATTGAGAGAACGAAGGCTTTTATCGCTGCAAAGTCAAAAGACGGACAAAAAAACAAGTTAGATTAACCAACGAACAAATTGTCCCTCATTATTGCTGCGCATCCTTTGAGCTCCGCTTTGAAAATACTTCAAACAAAAAACACTTCAATTAATAACATTACTCATATAACAAATCGTCGCTCAGGATTGCTGCGCATCCTTTGAGCCCCGCTTTGAAAATCAAAAAAGACACAAAATAAAAAAGCAAGCTTTATATTTTGCTTGCTTTTTTGTTTTATTCGTGACCTCGACAGGATTATGTCCTTACGAGTTGTGACCACGGCAGTATTACCGTGAAGCCACGCAATGCGTAGTATTTTCAAATGTTAAGCGGAATAGCAGTTTTCACAACTGACCGAATAACTACCATTTTTAATGGACTTGCCTAAAGTAATTTGATGACTTCAAGACTATATAAAGATACGGTTTTTCGGGATTCAAACCTATTCAAAAGACACTAAATCCTATGAAACTTGCCGTAAATATTCAGTTATGATTTCTTCCTTAATTCCGCTGTATTCAGCGAATTCTTCAACAGTCACAAACTGGTAAGGTTGTTTGCCAAAATGCTCTCTAATGTCATTTAAGAGCTTTCTGCCATAGCGTTCACTTCTGCCAGTTAGGCAATGAACGTCTTTTGGGAATATGCAGGCTCTTAGAATCTTCATTTTAATATACTATCCATACTTTATCTATACCAAATCCATAGTTGAAGTATACACCTATTTTGGCAAAAATCGTGCTAATCGGTTGAGATGGTATGAGTTATTTCTTTCTAAATACAAAACTACCTTGATTTGTTGAGTAATCATAAAATTTCTAAAAATGGCAAGACAAACAGGTATTATTAAGCTGAAAGGAACTTTAGGCGATATTTCCTTTTACAAAAGCTCTGACGGACATCTTGCGCGCACCAAAGGTGGCGTAGATGCCAATCGTATCGCTAATGACCCTGCATTTCAAAGAACGCGAGAAAATGGGTCGGAATTTGGCCGTGCCGGAAAGGGCGGTAAACTTATCCGAAATGCTATTCGGGTGCTTTTGCAGAATGCAAAAGATAAACGTGTAGTAAGTCGATTGACGAAGGCACTTGTTGCTGTAACCAAAACCGATACAGTTAATGAGCGTGGCCTTAGAACTATCCAAGATGGGGATATGAATACCCTGCAAGGATTTGAATTCAACTTAAATGGAAAACTTGGTACAACCCTGTTTGCTCCATTTACAACTTCCTTAGACCGTGCTACTGGCGATGTAGGAATGGAACTGCAACCATTTGCACCAACTATTCGTATTGCTGCGCCAAGTGGAACAACTCACTTTAAAGTAGTAACAGGTGCGGCAGAATTAGACTTTGCAAGTGAAACCTCAGCGTTTGAAAGTGCTGAAACTGCAATTCTTCCTTATGATGGTGCAGATACTGCAGTAATCAACCTTTCTGTTGCTTTATCAGCTGCTTCTGCCTTACCAATTATACAAGTAGTTGGTATTGAATTTTATCAAGAGGTGAACGGACAAATGTACCCACTTAAAAACGGTGCTTACAATGCACTTTCTGTTGCGAATGTAGATACCGTATAAGATGGATATCTTGCTTAAGCGAAGCTATTTTGATAAGGGTACCAATGGTGCCCTTATCATCAATGGGAACTTTATCTGTTTTACGATAGAGTTGCCTTGGCGCGATAATCAGCGGAATACTTCCTGCATCCCAGAAGGAACTTATGAAGTTGTTCCGAGGTTCTCGCATCGGTTTAAAAACCATCTTCACGTCTTGGATGTTTCTGGACGCAGTTTGATTTTAATTCATCCAGCGAACAATGCCCTCAAGGAATTACGTGGTTGCATATCGCCAGTTTCGCAATTATCTAGTATAGGTATTGGCTGGTCATCCCGAATAGCTTTAAACAAACTATTATCGCTTTGTTATCAAGCAAAAGACCGAAAAGAAAAAATCACATTAACTATTAAATCTTAAGAAAATGAATATTGTTGAACGTTATAAAAAACCAACACCAAAGTTCTTCAGAACTTTAAGAAATATTGGCATTGCATTGGCTACAGCTGGTGGTGCCATAATTGCAGCTCCTGTGGCAATTCCTGCTACAGTAGTAACCATTGCCACTTATATGACCGTTGCTGGAACAGTTGCAACAGCAGTAAGTCAAGCCGTAACTATGGATGATGAAACTGAGATTCCGAAATCACATAAAAAAGATGACAAATAACATATCGCATCTTAAGTTTTCAATTATTGGTGGCACGATTTCTTCTGCTTGGATTCATATAACATCGGATGATATTATCAAAACCATCATAATGGCCATTTTAGGTGCTATTGTTAGTTATTTTGTTTCACATCTATTAAAACGGATTCATCAGAGTCTCAGAATCAGAAAGAAAAGGTAAAAAGAAGAGCTTCAAAAGAGTCTCTTTTCTTTTTCGAGTACTTTCAAAAATAGCAGAAAACCCAACCAATATTTTTTTGGAAAAAACAAAAAAGACAACTATCTCATTGGTGGCGAGGCAATGCTGTCAAGCTTTTTGGAAAAAATAATGCGCTAGGAATAAGGTTTTAAAAAATGATACGCTTTTTTGGCGTATTATTTTTTTCAAAACCTTTGGCTTGAGCTTTATAGCATTATAGCGGTGGGTGATGGAAGCCAACTATATTTGTGACCTTTTTTAATTATATTTAGCATTAATTAAAACTAAATTTTATGGCAAAATTCGAAGTGTATCAAGATGCAAAATCTGAGTATCGATTCAGATTAAAAGCAAGTAATGGTCAAAAAATACTAGCAAGTGAGGGTTATACTGCAAAAGCAAATTGCTTAAACGGTATTGAATCTGTTAGAACTAATTCTCAAGATGACAGTAAATTTGATAGAAGGAAGTCTAGTAATGGTAAACATTATTTTAACTTAAAAGCTTCAAATGGTCAGGTTATTGGCACAAGTGAAATGTATGAAAGTTCATCAGGAATGGAAAATGGTATCGATTCCGTTAAGACCAATGCACCTAAAGCACCTGTTGAGGAAGTGTAATTTACATTGAAAACTGACAAAGCCCTCCATTATGAGAGGGTTTTTATTTGTTCAAATGTTTGTGAGCAGGTAATCCAAAGGCGCGAGCCGACTGCGAGATGAGCAAGGGTGCTGTGAGTGATGGTACGAGGCACGAGTGCCCTCACGGCTATGTAGTATACACTTTGTGGCGCAGGTTTTTGATTCGGCTGATGGCAGCAAAGTGTTTATAGAAATAGGTAAGTGCTGTATGTGAGAGAAGTGTCTGACGACAGGAAGTCGCGAAAGGAACATACAGCTCTTACTTACCAGGACGAAAGCGGTAACACTTTTTTCTGTGTTACGGCTGTAGGACTTTGATGATAGTACAGCCTTTAAATAAAAAAAGCATCAAAAACTGTGACACAAGATTAGCCCGCAGCGACCCGCAGGCTCGCAAATTATGAAGTGGCGGTTGTACCCATAAATTACGCCACGCGATAGCGTGACCATATTGGGGTTTGGGTACAAGAGTAGCCACGAGTGCATAAGGCGTGGAATGTGTGGAATAAAACAAGCCACTACTTTGGATGGTGCGATGGATGTGGTGGCTGTATATGCAAGCCATACTTGGCAAAAAATTGCTAAATGAGAATAACGCTTCTTGATAAAGTTGAGATTACTATTATATTATTAAAAAGGCTTGCAGATATGTTTTATGGAACGAAATGGAACAACTGGCGCACACCTTATTACCTGCCCTTTATTAATTCATAAAAATAAGTATTACCAATCTAATCCTCTTATTATTTTTTGTAACTGTGCAAGACGTTCTAGGATAGCATCCCAAGTTAAGGATTCACCTACAAACATATTCTCTTTCATCACATTATAATCATTCTCATATTCTTCTATTACCAAATCAGGTGGTATAATCTGAATTAAACTTGGTTTATGATTAGCATAATCGATTCCCTTCAACGGCGAAAAAGTACTTCGATGTTCGGCAATATGGTAAAACAATTTTCCATCTTCAAGAGCTTTCTTTGCGTGGTCTGTATCCATTAACTTTTCCAAATCATAAAGATGACGGCTCAATCTATCAACTCTTATATTTTTCTTTTGCCATTCCTCGTGTAGCAAGAATATTTTTTCTAAAAATGTTCTTTGCGGTTCAACGGTTCTCACATCGAAAGTTGGACTGGTAAAATCCGCTGACTCAAATTCTCTATCAACTACAGAACGTATATGAACATCCTCACAGGGTTCACGAAGTGACCTACAACTAATTTCTAAAAGTACTCGTGGCTCTATGTATTGGCTCTGTTTTGTTAATGGTTCATAAGTAATAAAAATCCGCAATGGGTCTGTATCAGAATCCTCAAAAGGCTCAATGCCTATTGAAGAAATGGGCAACTCACTTTTCTCAATCGCTTCTGTTATATCAGCTAGTAGCTCTGTGCTTATAAACTTGGCACTTTTCTTTCTGAGTTTTTGTATTTGCGAACGGGACAGTTCCCCTTCCATATCAAAATAAGCACGGTCAATGGCCAAGTCTATATCTTCTGAAAATCGATTTATCAAATCATAACCTTTACTTAGCGAAGTGCCACCTTTAAACACAAAGGCTTCTGCATACGGCAAGGAAAAAACGATGCGAAGCATTTCTGTGACCCACCAATCTTTTTCAACTGCAAATGCAGGAAGATTTGCCCTTACACCAGCTTGGGTAAATATTCTTGTTTTCTGTTCGTTGGTTAGGTTTATAAAATCACTCATAATAATACATTAGTAAATCTCCGAAAATATCGGCTATCCAAGAAGGTGCCAGCTTCATATCTTGATATATGTTCTCAGGGTCTTCTTTTTTTAGTTGCTCTTTAATCTTGGCAATTTCTTCTTTGGTCACCTTTTCTTTTCCAATCTCTTTTAATGCCTGTATTGCAAGACCGCTCAATCTACCCTTGGCTGACAAATTTTTCGGGCTGGCCTTCTTAAATTTTATTTTTCGCTTACCTATTGCAATAGTTCTTGGCGAACCATCCGTCAAAAAAACTGCGTTTAGTGGAACTTGTGTTGAAAGTCCAAGTAAGTTCAAAGCCTGTATTCCAGTAGGGATTATACGAGCATTATCACGAAATGCTATTTCCTCTGCAATAGTCTCTATGTCTGGATAGAGCACCCCTAATAATTCATCTCTTTCAGGATAGAGGTATATACCACGTGCCAGACGTTCCAAAAAACCCTCATTGGTAAGTCG
>CAZFEV010000026.1:0-37927 GCA_964517835.1 uncultured Flavobacteriaceae bacterium
AATGATAATGTCTATAATTGCTATAGCGTTTTTATCTACAATTGTAGGGGGTCACCACATGTTCGTGTCTGGTATGAATCCATTCTTAGGATCGGTATTTACATTTACGACATTACTAATTGCAATACCGTCTGCAGTAAAAGCATTTAACTATATAACCACACTCTGGAAAGGTAATCTACAGATGAATCCGGCCATGCTATTATCAATAGGTTTAGTATCAACGTTCATTACAGGTGGTTTAACAGGTATAATTTTAGGTGATAGTGCCTTAGATATTAACGTACACGATACGTACTTCGTGGTAGCGCACTTCCACTTGGTAATGGGTATATCAGCATTGTATGGTGTATTTGCTGGTGTTTATCATTGGTTCCCAAAAATGTTTGGAAGAATGATGAATAAAAACTTAGGTTATATTCACTTCTGGATTACTGCCGTAGGTGCTTATGGTGTATTCTTCCCAATGCATTTTATTGGTATGGCAGGTTTACCACGTCGTTATTATACAAACTCAAACTTCCCGTTATTTGATGACACTACTGATACTCAAGTAGTAATTACAGTGTTTGCACTTATTGCGGGTGCTGTACAGTTAGTATTCTTATACAATTTTATAAGCAGTATTTTCTACGGTAAAAAAGCAGAACAAAACCCTTGGAAGTCTACAACATTAGAATGGACTACACCAGTTGAACACATTCACGGAAACTGGCCAGGTGAAATTCCTCATGTTCATAGATGGCCATATGATTATAGTAAGCCTGGGCATGATGAAGATTTTGTTCCTCAAACAGTGCCTTTAAAAGAAGGTGAAGAAGAACTTCAACACTAGAGGAAATTAACTCATATTGAGTTATTATTATATAAAGCCTTTCAAATTATTGAAAGGCTTTTTCGTTATATTTGAATTATGAACGAAAACCTAGATCCAACAACTAATAATTTCTCATCTGATGAGTTTGATGTAGAGAAACAATTACGACCATTATCCTTTGATGATTTTACAGGTCAAGATCAAGTGTTGGAAAATCTTCAAGTTTTTGTAAAAGCCGCTAACTTACGAGATGAAGCATTAGATCACACATTGTTCCATGGCCCACCAGGACTTGGAAAAACTACTTTAGCACATATTCTTGCAAGTGAATTAAATGTCGGAATTAAAGTAACATCAGGACCGGTATTAGATAAGCCAGGCGATCTAGCAGGATTATTAACTAATCTTGATGAACGTGATGTTTTATTTATAGATGAAATTCACCGTTTAAGTCCAATTGTAGAAGAATACTTGTATTCAGCAATGGAAGACTACAAGATTGATATTATGATAGAAACTGGACCAAATGCTCGTACAGTTCAAATCAATCTAAACCCTTTTACTTTAGTAGGTGCTACAACACGTTCTGGATTATTAACATCTCCAATGCGCGCGCGTTTTGGGATTCAAAGTAGACTTCAATATTACAATACTGAATTATTAACAACAATTGTGCAACGCAGCGCATCTATTTTGGATGTGCCAATTTCTATGGAAGCTGCAATAGAAATAGCAGGTCGTAGTCGTGGTACACCACGTATCGCCAATGCGCTTTTAAGACGTGTTAGAGATTTTGCTCAAATTAAAGGTAATGGTAGTATTGATATTAAGATTTCAAAATTTGCATTAGAAGCATTAAATGTAGATGCCCATGGCTTAGACGAGATGGATAATAAAATATTATCTACCATTATAGATAAGTTTAAAGGTGGTCCGGTTGGAATTACCACTCTAGCAACCGCAGTAAGTGAAAGTGCAGAAACTATTGAAGAGGTTTATGAGCCATTTTTAATTCAACAAGGGTTTATCATGAGAACACCTCGCGGAAGAGAAGTTACAGAATTAGCTTATAAACATTTAGGTAAAATAAAAGGACCAACACAAGGTGGTTTGTTCTAGGTAACTGTCGTTTTGAAGTTATTTGTTTCTAAAATATTTTCAAATGAAAGACGAGTCTAACATACCAATTGTACCTATGTCTCAGTTTTTGAGACATGCATTTGATATTCTTAAAAATCCTTTACCTTTTCATCATAAGAAATTCTCTGAAAATGGTGACTTATTTTGTTTGAGTATAGGATTTAACACTAAGGTATACTTTTGTCGTAATGTTGCTTTTCTTGAATATGTATTAAAGAAGAATCAAAGAAATTATAAGAAATCAAAAATACAAACGGAAGATATTTCAAAATACGTTGGTAAAGGCTTATTAACGATTGAAGGTGATCATTGGAGAACGCAACGTAAATTAATTCAACCCGCTTTCCACAAAAAACAACTGCACTTATTGTTAGATAAGATTAAGGAAGCAATAACAGAAGAATATGAAAAGCTACCTTTAGGAAAAACAATAGATGTATTTCCGATTTTTAATGATTTAGCCTTTAAAACAGTAGTGAATTCCTTGTTTAGTAATGCAGCAACTAATGAGGATATTAAACGGTTACAATTTATTACCGAAGAAAATCAGAAGATGCTCATAAAAGAGCTAAGACAACCCTATTTAGGTTGGTGGTTTGCCGCTAGTGGAAAAATTAAAAAGCACTTAAATTTTTCTGAAGAAGCCAAGCAAATTTTAAAACGTATTGTTGATGAACGTAAATCTTCAGGTAAGCGATTTAATGACTTATTAGATATGTTATTAGATGCTAGATATGAAGACGGAAGTGCCATGGATGAGGATCAGTTAATAGATGAGATACTTATTTTATTCTTGGCAGGTCATGAAACCACTGCAAATGCCCTGACATTTACATTTCAATTGTTAGCAAAACATCAAGATTGGCAAGAAAGGATATATCAAGAGTGTTTAAGTATTAAGAAGGAGTCAGAAGAAGTTATGAACTTGGTGATGAGATCTAAAGTTTGTCAACAAGTTATAGAGGAATCTATGCGATTATATCCACCGGTCTATTTTATAGATCGCGTAAACATTACTGAAGATAGTTTTGATGGAATGACATTTAAATCAGAATCTAATTTGTTATTCTCCCTTTTCGAGATTCATCGTCATCCAGATCTTTGGGAAAAACCTGAAGCATTTATGCCAGAGCGTTTTTCTGAAGGTGAGAGAAAGTTCTCTTCGCAATACTTTCCGTTTGGTGCAGGACCTAGAAAGTGTATTGGTAATAATTTCGCTATGTTTGAAATGATCGTTGCACTTAGTGAATTGGTTTTTAAATACAAGATTAGACCCGAGTTTGATGATATAGAGATATCTCCATTAATAACACTAAAGCCAAAAAATGCTTTTTTGAGTTTTGAAGCAAGATTTTAATGACGAATACCTCAAAATATACACAGTTAATTAAATCTGAAGCCAAAAGACTTGGATTCTTATCATGCGGTATTAGTAAAGCCGAATTTCTTGAAGAGGAAGCACCAAGATTAGAAAAGTGGTTGAACCAAAATATGCATGGTGAAATGCGCTACATGGAGAATCACTTCGACAAGCGTCTCGATCCCACAAAACTAGTTGAAGACTCTAAAAGTGTAGTCTCATTGCTATTAAATTATTATCCAAGCCAAGAGCAAACAGCTAATAGCTATAAACTGTCCAAATACGCTTACGGAACAGATTACCATTTTGTGATTAAGGACAAGCTAAAACAACTACTTCACTTTATTAAAGAAGAAATAGGAGATGTACATGGTAGGGCATTTGTTGATTCGGCGCCTGTTTTGGATAAGGCTTGGGCTGCAAAATCAGGTCTTGGCTGGATAGGTAAACATAGTAATTTGTTAACTCAAAAAGTAGGTTCGTTTTATTTTATAGCAGAGTTAATCATTGATTTAGAGTTAGAATACGATCATGCTGTCACAGATCATTGCGGAACCTGTACAGCTTGTATAGATGCGTGTCCTACAGAAGCAATTGTAGATCCTTATGTTGTGGATGGTAGTAAGTGTATTTCTTATTTTACCATTGAATTAAAAGATAATCTACCTACTGAGTTTAAAGGCAAATTTGATGATTGGATGTTTGGTTGTGATGTTTGTCAGGATGTTTGTCCATGGAACCGATTTAGTAAACCACATAAAGAACCTTTATTTAATCCACATCCTGAGTTATTATCTATGACAAAAAAAGATTGGGAAGACGTTACTGAAGATACGTTTAGAAAGGTGTTTAAAAAATCTGCGGTTAAAAGAACTAAATACGCTGGTTTAATTCGAAATATTCAATTTTTAAAGGATTAAAAGTATTTAAAAAGTCTTCACTTTAGTAAAGTTTAATCATTGTGTATATTTGTGTCTTAATCTATTGAGACTATGAGCAAAAAAAGTAAGCGAATAGAGGCTTTGGTTTACCATGCAAAACCAAAACCAGGGAAGATAAAAGTTGTACCAACAAAAAAATATGCTTCTCAAAGAGATCTGTCTTTAGCCTATTCTCCAGGTGTAGCCGAACCTTGTTTAGAAATTGAAAAAGAGGTAGAAAACGTATACAAGTATACTGCAAAAGGAAATCTTGTAGCTGTTATTTCTAATGGTACTGCAGTTTTAGGTCTTGGTAATATAGGTCCTGAAGCGTCTAAACCAGTAATGGAAGGTAAAGGTTTACTTTTTAAAATATTTGCAGATATAGATGTGTTTGACATTGAAGTAGATACTGAGAATGTCGATGAGTTTATAGAAACTGTAAAAAATATTGCCCCTACTTTCGGCGGTATTAATCTTGAAGATATTAAAGCTCCTGAGGCTTTTGAAATTGAACGTCGTCTCAAAGAAGAACTCGATATTCCTGTAATGCATGATGATCAGCATGGTACGGCAATTATTTCGGCTGCCGCCTTATTGAATGCTTTAGAACTTGCTAATAAAAAAATTGAAGATGTAAAAATCGTTGTAAGTGGTGCAGGTGCAGCTGCAATATCTTGTACACGCTTATATCAGTCTTTTGGTGCTAAGCGAAAGAATATTGTAATGTTAGATAGTAAAGGCGTTATCAGATCTGATAGAGATAATCTGACCTCACAAAAAGCAGAATTTGCTACAGATAGAAAGATAGACACTTTAGATGAAGCAATGCAAAATGCAGATGTTTTTATTGGTTTATCAATGGCAGATATTGTTACTACAAAGATGCTAAAGTCAATGGCGTCAGATCCAATTGTTTTTGCCATGGCAAATCCAAATCCTGAAATAGCTTACCAGTTAGCAGTAGATACTAGAGATGATATTATAATGGCAACAGGCCGAAGTGATCATCCTAACCAAGTTAATAATGTATTAGGATTCCCATTTATATTCAGAGGAGCTCTAGATGTTAGAGCAACAAAGATTAATGAAGCTATGAAAATGGCTGCTGTAAAAGCACTCGCTAAATTAGCGAAGGAACCTGTTCCAGAGCAAGTCAATGTAGCCTATTCTGAAACACGTTTAGCATTTGGTAGAGATTATATCATTCCAAAGCCGTTCGACCCAAGATTAATAGCAGAAGTACCACCAGCAGTGGCAAAAGCCGCTATGGAAAGTGGTGTAGCTAAACAACCAATAGAAGATTGGGATAGATATAAAAATTCACTTTTAGAACGTTTGGGGTCTGACAATAAACTAGTGAGAATGCTTGCTAGTAGAGCTAAAACCAATCCAAAAAGAGTGGTTTTTGCTGAAGCCGACCAATTAGATGTTTTAAAAGCAGCACAGATTGTTTATGATGAAGGTATTGCAAAACCTATTCTACTTGGTAGAATTGATACTATTAAATCCTTAATGCAAGACATAGATTTTGATGGTGAAATAGAAATAATAGATCCAAAATCTGACGAAGAAACGGATAGAAAGAATAGATATGCAGATGCATTTTGGCAACGTAAGAATAGAAAAGGTGTCACACAATATGATGCACGTAAAATAATGCGTGAGCGAAATTATTTTGCCGCAATGATGGTAAATGAAGGTGATGCAGATGCTCTGATTACGGGTTATTCTGCTAACTACCCTAAAGTAGTGAAACCGATGTTAGACCTAATTGGTATGGCAAAAGGTGTGAGCAGAATTGCCACAACTAATATCATGATGACAAGAAGAGGTCCGATGTTTTTGAGTGATACAGCAATAAATATTGACCCAACAGCAGACGACTTAGCCAAAATTGCTTACATGACTTCTAAGGTTATCAAAATGCTAGGAATAGAACCAGTAATAGCAATGACATCATATTCTAATTTTGGTTCATCAGATAATCCTAATGCTAAAAAAGTAAGAGAAGCTGTGGCTTATCTGCATGAGACTTATCCTGAAATGATTGTTGATGGAGAGTTACAAATAGATTTTGCATTAAACTCAAAAATGTTACAAGATATTTTTCCGTTTTCTAAACTAGCAGGGAGAAAAGTAAATACGCTTGTATTTCCAAATTTAGATTCTGCAAATATCACCTATAAGTTATTAAAAGAACTAAATAAAGCTGAATCAATCGGACCAATAATGATAGGGATGGCCAAGCCTGTACATATTCTACAATTAGATGCTAGTGTAGATGAGATTGTTAATATGGCTACAGTCGCTGTAGTTGATGCACAAGAACGTGAAAAACGCCAGCAAAATAAGTAAGTATCAAAGGGTTTAATGCGTTCGTCATGTCAATAATTTTATTACTTTTGGGCATCTAACTATTTCGAATTAATGATTACTCACTTAGAGGGGAAACTTGTTGAAAAAAATCCTACAGACGTTGTAATTGATTGCAATGGTGTTGGGTATTTTATCAATATATCACTTCATACATATTCTCAAATTCCAGACCAGGAAAATTTAAGATTGTATACATATCTTCAAGTGCGTGAGGATGCGCATAGTCTTTACGGTTTTAGTACAAAGGCAGAACGTGAAATATTTAAGTTGTTAATCTCTGTGAGTGGCATAGGAGCCAATACAGCTAGAACTATGTTGTCTTCATTAACCCCAGAACAAGTTAAAGAAGGTATTGCAAGTGGAGATGTAGCTTTAATACAAAGTGTAAAAGGTATTGGTGCAAAAACAGCTCAACGAGTTATCATAGACTTAAAAGATAAAGTATTAAAAGTTTATGGAATTGATGAACTTTCTTTAATTCCGAACAATACTAATAAAGATGAAGCGTTATCAGCATTAGAAGTTTTAGGATTTAATAAGAAGCAGTCTGAGAAAGTGGTAGATAGAATATTAAAAGCTCAACCTGAAGCTGATGTGGAGCAAATTATTAAAGAAGCTCTAAAAAACTTATAATACAATTGAATAAGACCAACTATAATCAATTAAAATCACTAGGTTTTTTATGCGTTCTAATGGTGTGTATGCTATTAGGTCAAATAGCTTTAGGTCAAGAAACCGAACAAGATAGCACAAAAACAACCTTTGCTTTTGGTAATATTAAAATGCCAAACCCGAATAGTATTGTTTCAAAATACACTTATGATCCAATACTAGATCGTTATATCTACACAGAAAAGATAGGGAACTTCAATATCAATTACCCATTAATTCTAACACCTAAGGAGTTTGAGAAGTTAGTATTAGAAGAAAAGCTTAAAGAGTATTATAAAAGAATATCTGATGCCACGGATGGTAAAAAAGATGGAACTGAAGAGGATCAGAAAAATTTATTACCAGAGTTTTATGTCAATTCTGGATTGTTTGAAACCATTTTTGGTGGAAATACAATAAATGTCATCCCAAGTGGTTACGCGGAAGTAGATTTAGGTGTCTTATTTTCAAGACAAGATAATCCTGCTTTTTCACCTAGAAACCGTACGAATTTCACATTTGATTTTGATCAAAGAATAGGTGTGAGTCTATTAGGTAAAGTAGGAACAAGACTTCAGGTAACAGCTAATTATGACACCGAAGCTACCTTCGATTTTCAACAATTAGTAAAATTAGAATACACACCAACTGAAGATGATATTATTAGAAAAATAGAAGTTGGTAACGTAAATATGCCATTAAATAGTTCCTTAATCACAGGAGCTCAAAGTTTATTCGGTGTCAAAACAGAATTACAATTTGGTAAAACAACTGTAACAGCAGTCTTTTCAGAACAACAATCACAATCTAGATCTGTAGTTGCTCAAGGTGGTGGAACTGTTGAAGAATTTGAATTTTTTGCAAGAGATTACGATGAGAACAGACACTACTTTTTAGCACAGTATTTTAGAGACAATTATGATGATGCGTTGTTACAATATCCATTCATTGATAATGGTGGATTGCAGATAACTAGAGTAGAAGTTTGGGTAACAAATAGAAATAATCAAATTGATAATGTAAGAAACGTTATTGCATTTCAGGATTTAGGGGAATCTGAACCAGAAGACATAGGTCTCGATCCATTGCCTCCTGGGTTTATTAATAATTTTGGGGCTTTACCAGATAACGAAAATAATGATTTAGACCCTACAAATATTGGTGAGCCAGGTTCATTATTAACCGACGCAGTTAGAGATATTACAAATGTCGAAGCTGGTGTGACAGTAAATATTAATGAAGGTTTTGATTACGGAAAGTTAGAAGCAGCACGTAAACTTCAAGAGGGTCAAGATTATGTATTAAACTCTGAACTTGGTTATATTTCATTAAATCAGCGCTTGCTCAATGATGAAGTCCTGGCTGTAGCTTTTCAGTATACAATAAACGGAGAAGTCTATCAAGTTGGTGAGTTTGCAAATGATGGTGTAGATGCAACACAAGTTGATGATGGTGTTTCAGGTAATCCTGTTGTAAATAACCAGAGTTTAATCCTTAAGATGTTGAAAAGTGCTGTGACAGTAGTTGATCAACCGATTTGGGATTTGATGATGAAAAACATCTATGACACCGGAGCCTTTCAATTAAGTCAAGAAGATTTTAGACTAAATATATTTTATACTGAAGCATCTCCAGTCAATTATATAAGACCAGTAGAAGGAACAACCTTTCCAACTTTTGATAATAATACACCATTTACAGGAGACGATTCTGAAATCAACGAAACTCCCTTAATACGATTGTTTCATTTAGATCGATTGAATGTCAATAATGATCCGCAAGAAGGAGGAGATGGTTTCTTTGATTATGTGCCAGGACTTACAGTGTTAACTCAAAATGGAAAAATTATCTTTACTAAGACTGAACCGTTTGGGCGTTATCTCTTTGATGTTTTAGATGATGATAATAACCCGGCTAATAACGATGCAGATTATGAGTTAGATACATACACAAACGAGAACCAAGAAAAGTATGTTTACGATTTACTTTATAAATCAACTAAAACTCAAGCTTTAGATGAGGCAGAAAAGAACAAGTTTCAAATAAAAGGTCGATTTAAAAGTAGCGGTGGCGGAGGTGGAATTCCAATAGGTGCGTTTAATGTACCTAGAGGTTCTGTAAGAGTAACCGCTGGTGGTCGTTTGCTTGTAGAAGGTATAGATTATACGGTGAATTATCAGCTAGGTCGTGTAGAGATTTTAGATGAAGCCTTAAAGGCCTCAAATACGCCTATCAATGTCTCAGTAGAAAATAACGCTGTATTTGGTCAACAAACAAGACGATTTACTGGTGTGAATGTAGAACATCAGTTCAATGAGAATTTTGTGTTGGGTGCGACATTATTAAATCTTAATGAACGACCGATAACACAAAAAGCTAATTTTAATGCAGAGCCAATAAATAATACCATCTTTGGTGTAAATGGTAACTACTCAACAGAAGTACCATTTTTAACGCGTCTAGTTAATAAACTACCAAATGTAGATACTGATGTACCATCCAATCTTTCGGTTAGAGGTGAATTCGCATATTTACTACCTGGAGCACCAAATGGTACTGACTTTGAAGGAGAAGCAACAGCGTATATTGATGATTTTGAAGGAACTCAAGGTGCGATTGATTTATTAAGTCCATTTTCTTGGTTTTTATCAAGTCGACCAAAAGAGTTACCTTCTAATATTCCTGGTAATGATAATAATGGAGTTGAGAATGGTTTTGGTAGAGCTATGTTAAACTGGTATACAGTAGATCCTATTTTCTATAGTAATCAGAGACCAGATGGTATTTCTGATGCTGATATATCAGATCTCTATACCAGACGTGTTTTTATTGATGAAGTATTTCCACAAGTAGATATCGTTCAAGGTCAAACAGCCGTAATCAACACATTAGATTTAGCATACTATCCTTCTGAGCGTGGACCTTATAATTTTGACCCTTTAGCTGCAGATGATACATTAAATCCGAATAATAGTTGGGCCGGAATAACAAGACAAATTACATCCACAGATTTTGAGCAGGCTAACGTTGAGTATATTGAATTTTGGGTTCAAGATCCATTTATGGATAATCCGACAAGTCAAGGAGGAAAACTTTATGTTAACCTAGGTAATATATCAGAGGACGTTTTAAAGGATGGAAAAAAGCAATATGAAAACGGATTACCAGAAGATGGGAATGTATCCTTATTAAACCCAACAGATTTTGGTGGTGTTGTACCACAAAATCAATCTTTGATATACACATTTGCTACCACAGGCCAGCAGAGAACCAACCAAGATGTTGGTTATGATGGTTATGATGATGCTGAAGAAATTGCTGCTTTCGGTGGGCAATTTGGCGATGATCCTTCAAAAGATAATTATACATTCTATTTAAATACAGATGGTGATATTTTTGATCGTTACAAGCAGTATAATGGTCAAGAAGGAAACACACCAGATGTCTTTACAGATACCAATAGAGGTTCAACAACACAACCTGATGTTGAAGATATCAATAGAGATAATACAATGAACACTATTGATAGTTATTTTGAGTATGAGGTTGATATGACACCAAATAGTCTGAACTTAAATAACCCTCAAATTAATGATATCAAGGTTAGGAATGTAACATTACCAAATGGAGACCAAAGAGATGTGACTTGGTATCAATTTAGATTACCAATTAGTGAACCTACAAATGCAATAGGTGGTATCTCAGATATTAGATCGGTACGTTTCGCACGTTTATATTTAAGAGAGTTTACAGAGAATACAGTATTACGTTTTGCAACTTTAGACTTAGTAAGAAGTGACTGGCGTCGTTTTACACAAGATTTGGACAATGATACATCAAATAACAGTGCAAATGCAGAGTTTAATGTAGCTATTGTTGGTGTTCAAGAAAACGATGGAGATTATGTTATTCCGCCCGGTGTTAGACGTGAAGAATTGAATAATAACAACAATATCATACGTCAAAACGAGCAGTCATTGGTGTTACAAGCATGTGAATTAGAACCTGAAGATTCACGTGGTGTTTTTAAGAATATCAATGTAGATATGCGTCAGTATAAAAACTTACGCATGTTTATTCATGCTGAGGCTCAAGATGGAGAAGTATTGAATCCTGGTGAGATGGTAGCGTTTATAAGATTAGGAAACGATTTTACTGAGAATTTTTATCAGATAGAAGTGCCACTCTTACCTACTGAAGATGTTTTAAGTGGTACCCAACAAGAACGTGTTTGGCCAGCTGAAAATGAGATCAACATACCTTTAGCATTTTTGCAACAGATTAAAGCCTTCGGTATTGATGATGGTACACTTACCAATTTAGATCCAACATTTTATAATGTTATTGATGGAAATCTTATTGAAACGCCTCTAGCCAATGGTAACGTTCCTTACGATCCGGTTGGAACAGGTGGTGTAAAACAACAGCGTATTGCGATAAAGGGAAATCCGAATTTTGGAAATATTCGAGTATTGATGGTTGGTTTAAAGAATGCTAATTCTGGAGGGTCAATGCAAAATATTTGTGGTGAGGCTTGGTTTAATGAGTTACGAATGTCAGATCTTGAAAATGATGGTGGTTGGGCTGCTGTTGTAAGTATGGATTCTAATATTGCCGATTTTGCGGATATTAGTGTAACTGGAAGAAGGAGTACTATTGGATTCGGTGGGATTGAACAAGGTCCTAATGAAAGAAGTTTAGATGATGTGCAGCAGTATGACTTAGTAACTAATGTACAAATAGGACAGTTGTTCCCGAAAAAATGGGGACTTCAAATACCTTTTAATTATGCACAGAGTGAAGAATTAGTAACACCAAAATTCGATAGATTCTACAATGACTTAACCTTAGAGTCTCGTTTAGATGCAGCTGATTCTGATGAGGAAGAAGAACGCATCAGACAGCAGTCTGAGGATTATACGAAGCGGAAGAGTATCAATTTTATTGGGGTTAGAAAGCAAAAGACTGGAGAATCGAAAAATAGATTTTATGATGTTGAAAATCTAACGTTTAATTATTCGTATAATCAGGTAGAGCATAGAGATTTTGAGATAGAGCAAGCTTTAGATCAAAACATAAGAGCAGGTGTTAACTATAATTATAATTTCAACCCATTACGAATTGAACCTTTCAAGAAAAATGATTCTTTATTTAAAGGAAAGTATTGGAAGATTTTAAAAGATTTTAATATAAATCCACTACCAACCAATATTTCTATAAATACCGATATCAACAGACAATTTAGTAAGCAAAAGTTTAGAGAAGTTGAGTTGGGTGGTGACAATATTGGTGTTGAAGAATTATTCAGAAGAAATTATACATTCGATTTCCAATATGCCATAAACTTCAATTTGACGGATGCATTAAGTGCTAACTTAACCGCTGCAAATTCTAATATTGTCAGAAACTATTTTATTGATGATAGGCTTAATGGTAGACAAGATCCTGAGTTAGGAGTTTGGGATGGTTTCTTTGATTTTGGTGATCCAAACTTTCAGACACAACAGCTTCAAGTTAACTACGAATTACCTTTATATAAAATACCAGCACTGAGTTTCCTAAGAACTACTTATGCATACACCGGGACTTTTCAGTGGCAAAAAGGTTCTGACTTAAATGAAGGTTTGCAATTAGAAGACCCTGATAATCCAGGGCAGTTTAATACCTTTAATTTAGGACATTCTATTCAGAACTCTAATACCCATAATATCAATTCAACGCTAAATATGGAGACTTTGTATAAGTCTTTAGGGTTGGTTAGAAAGGGTAAACCAAGAGGTCGTGGTAGACAAAGAAATCCTGGAGGAAGAAATAGAAACAACTCCAAGGATAATGGTAACAATAATAGTCAACAAGCTAATACTACCAATAAGTTAAGTGCTGGGAAGAAGGCATACAATACGCTAATTGATATTGTTACTATGGTGAAGCGTGTACAATTAGGTTATACTGAAAATAACGGTACATTTTTACCAGGTTATCTGCCAACACCTGGTTTTATTGGAACTTTAAGACCTACCTTAGGATATACTTTTGGTAGTCAAAGAGATATTAGACAACTTGTGGCTAGAAACGGATGGTTAACTGTTTTCCCTGAATTTAATCAGCAATATACAGAAGTATTAAATCGTTCATTAGATTACTCGGCAGATCTTGAGCCAATGCGAGACTTTAAAATTACCTTAGTCGGAAATAAGACCTTTGCTGAAAATATTTCTGAAAACTTTAGAGGTATAGATGACCCTAACAATCCAGATGGACTTAGTGATGACTATGAAGCCTTAATCACAAATTCATTTGGTAACTTAATGATAACAACATCTCTAATTAAGACAGCATTTAGCCCAAGTGATGAAGTTAGATCAGAGACTTTCGATGATTTTAGAGCAAATAGATTAATAATTGCTAATAGATTAGCAAGAGATTTTTATGGTAATACACCTTTTGGAACGGATGCAGAAGGATTCCCAATTGGTTTTGGTAAAAATAGTCAACGTGTATTGATTCCAGCATTCTTATCGGCATATCAAGGTGTAGACCCAAACAATATTACCACAAGTGCTTTTAGAGATGTCCCTATTCCAAACTGGACGTTAAAGTACACAGGATTAATGAAGTTAAAGTGGTTTAAGAAAAACTTTAGACGTTTTTCTATTCAACACGGCTATAGATCTAGATACACTATTAATCAGTTCAGAAATAATTTAGATTTTGATAATGAAGTAGAAAATCTTGTGTTAAATCCAGATTCTGGTTTGGGTGAAATCAATCCAATTAATCAAGATGCGAATGGTAACTTAAAGAACAGAACACTATTTAGTAATATAAATTTAGAAGAGCAGTTTAGTCCATTAATACGCTTAGAGTTTGAAATGAAAAACTCAATAAAGGTATTAACAGAGATAAAAACTGATCGTATGTTGTCCTTAAGTTTAGATAATAATCTATTAACCGAGATTCAAGGAAGAGAATATACACTAGGTTTAGGTTATAGAATAAAGGACTTAAGAATTAGATCTGCGTTAGCTGGGCCAAAACAAGTTGTTAAGAGTGATTTGAATATGCGTGCTGATGTTTCAGTAAGAGACAATAAAACTATAGTAAGATATTTAGATTTAGACAACAATCAGATTACTGCTGGTCAGACCATATGGAATGCAAAGTTCTCAGCAGATTACGCATTTAGTAAAAATCTAACGGCAATATTTTATTTTGACTACACGTTTTCTGATTTCGCCATTTCGACGTCTTTTCCACAAACATCATTAAGATCTGGTCTTACACTGAGATATAACTTCGGAAATTAATAGACCAATATTTTTTTGAAAACGAGCAATTAAAAAATTACTTTTGTTTTTTTAATATACAACAACAGAAAAAGATGAATTTACCATCAGAATTAAAGTACACCAAAGATCACGAGTGGATAAAGATTGAAGGTGAAATAGCTACCGTAGGAATTACTGATTTTGCTCAAAGTGAATTAGGCGATATTGTTTATGTTGAAGTAGATACTTTAGATGAAACTTTAGATGCGGAAGAAGTGTTTGGAACTGTTGAAGCAGTGAAAACCGTTTCGGATTTGTTTTTACCTTTAACAGGTGAAATCGTTGAATTTAATGAAGGTTTAGAAGATGAGCCGGAGAAAGTAAATACAGATCCTTATGGTGATGGTTGGATGATAAAAGTTAAATACTCTGATGCTTCAGAAATTGAGAATTTACTATCAGCTGAAGATTACAAAGCACTTATTGCTGGTTAGAAATTTGCTTTTACTATTAGCAGTTGCATACACTATTTTTTTAGTTACAGTGACGTTGATAGATTTAAGTGGAGTACCTAGTCTTGGGTCATCATTTGATGATAAGATTTATCATTTCTTAGCCTATTCAGTTCTTGGAGTTTTATGGGTTTTGTTTTTTAAAACCTATCCAAAAAAATTAAAGATATGGGGAATACTAGTTTGGTTGCTTTTATTCGGAATTACTCTTGAAGTGATTCAGAATAAGTTAAATCCAAATAGAACCTACGATATTATAGATCTTTTAGCAAATTGCTTTGGTGTTGTTTTTGGCACGTTACTTGCTTCTAGATTGAATATATTTAAGTTAAATTAATTCTAAGTGTTGCTTTTTGTGTTAATATTTAATTAAATTAGCAACTCTTATAAAAGAAAAAAATATGGAACCTAAAAAGAATCCAAAATCAGACGTAAGCCGCAACAGTTCACTGTTTTTCGCGGTTGGTCTTGCCTTAATGCTAGGTGTAGCTTATATGGCAATAAACTATAAGACATACGAAAAAAGTGATATTGCAGTAGATTCACTTAATTTAGATGATGATCTAGAAGAAGATGTGCCAATTACTGAGCAAATTGCAACACCTCCACCTCCGCCACCTCCACCACCTGCGGCGCCTGAAGTTATTGAGGTAGTTGAAGATGAGGTTGAAGTTGAAGAAACTGTTATCCAAGATACGGAAGTAGATATGGAGACTGAAGTAGCTGAGGTAGAAGATATCGTAGAGGAAGAAGTTGAAGAAGTATTAGAAGTACCATTCCACGTTATTGAAAATGTGGCTATTTTTCCTGGTTGTGAAAAGAAAAAGGGTAATGCTGCTAAGAAGGAATGTATGAATAAGTTGGTTAACAAGTTTATTCAAAGAAAATTTAATGTAGATTTAGCTCAAGATTTAGGATTAGCGCCAGGTAAAAAGAGAATCTTCGTTCAATTTAAAGTAGATAGAAGCGGAAATGTAACTAACATCGTGGCACGTGGTCCACATCCAGCATTAGAAAAGGAAGCCAAAAAAGTAATTGGTAAGTTACCCAAAATGCAACCTGGAAAACAAAGAGGTAAAGCTGTGGTGATGCCATTCTCTATTCCAATTACATTCCAAGTACAAGATTAGCTTTAAGTTAAGATAACATTAAATATAAAAATCCCGTTCAATTATTTTGGACGGGATTTTCTTTTGGTATGCTTATTGTGACTTTATCATAATATTAACATTTTAAATAATAATTATGAAAAGTTCTAAAAAGAATTTCAAGAGTGTTGGTCAGAACACACTTGAAGAAAAAAAGTCAAACAAGCATGATGCAAATCTACAAAAAAACTCAACCCTATATTTTCAAATAGGATTGATACTTTGTTTGTTAGGTACCTATGCACTTTTTGAAATGGAATTTCAGGATAAAAAGTTTATTCCTGATACGGCAGTGACGGAAGAGGTCGCTTTAATTGATGTTGCACCAGAATTTAAGGTAGAGCAAGTAAAGGTGAAGAAGACTAAACCAAAGGTAGATAGAGCAACAGAGGTAAAAGATAAAATAAAAGAAGTGCCAGATGACGCACCAATGTATGAAGAAAAATTAATGATAACTGAACCAACAGATGATTTTGAGCCTGTTGAGATTGGTACTTTAAGTGAGGAAGAAGATCCGGAAGATGAAAATGTTGTGGTGCCCTTTATTGATATTCAATCCGTACCTATTTATCCAGGTTGCGAAAAGTATAAAACTAATGATAAGAGAAAAAAATGTATGTCAAAGAAGGTACAAAAGTTAGTGCTCAAGAAATTTAATACAAATTTGGGATCAGAATACGGTTTATCTGGTAAGCAAACAATTCAAACCCAATTTACTATTGATAAAAATGGTAAAGTAACAGATGTAAAAGTGCGTGCACCTCACCCTAAATTAGAAAGTGAAGCACGCAGAGTTATAAATAAAATACCTCAAATGATACCTGGTTCTCAAAGAGATGTGCCTGTAGGTGTGTTGTATACCTTGCCAATTACTTTCCAGGTGATAAACTAGTTAAGTTTAGTAAATTTAAATTAAGCCGTTATTATTGTTGATAACGGCTTTTTTATTGAAATAGAATACTATCAGTTAGAAATAAAAAATAAGTATCTTTCGCTTAAATAAATAGTAATATTTAATGAAACATTTCTGGCTATTTTCTTTATTAGTTCTTTCGTCCTACGGTTGGACACAGAATATTTCCACATATGAAAAACCACCTGTTTTTGAGGCTTGCAATCAAGAAGATGTTCAAGATTTAAAGGCATGTTTTAATTTTACACTTAACACATTCATTTTTGAGAATTTTCAAATTCCTGAAGTAGTAAACAAAGAGAATTATCAAGGTGATATCCAAGTTTTGTTTGAAGTAAATGTAGAGGGTCAATTCAAGATTATATATATCGATGCTATTTATGAGGAGCTAAAGACAGAGAGTGAACGTGTGTTTCAAATGTTGCCCCAAATAAAACCAGCGACATATAATGGTGAACCAACCTTTTCTCAATATTCTGTTAGCATATCTATTCCATTAAAAGCACCTCAAAAACAAGAGAATGGGAGTTTAAATGAAACAGTTGATGCAAATAATGATTTAAATGCAACCTTATCTAATGAATTTGATAGCGTAAATGCTCAAATTAAACCCTACGAAGATTTAGAATATAGCAGTGCGTTAAATATTCCATTCACTCATTCTTATTATGCACGGTTTGATGATGAAATGAATGCAATTGGTACCAATAGTCATACAGCGGCTAAACCATTCATTTATTCAGATGTAGCTAAGTATTATGATATAAAGACTGAAAAAGAAACACTCGTAAAACAGACCGATTCCTGGATTGGAAGAAAGTTATACAATGAGCATTTGGTTGAAGTACAAGGCAAGGATTATTGGTTTACTGTAGATCCTATATTAGACTTACAAGTAGGTTCTGATTCTGAAGCGGATTATAGTACTTGGAATAATACTAGAGGAATTTTTATTCAAGCAGGATTAGGTAAACGCTTTAATTTGTCGACTTCAGTTTATGAAAGTCAAGGTCGATTTGCTAAATATTTCAATGATTACGCAGAAAGTTTAAAAGCTTTTGGGCCAGATCCTGCTGTCATTCCAGGTCGTGGTATCGCTAAAAGGTTTAAAGAAAACTCATATGATTATCCTGTTGCAGAGGCTTACTTGTCGTATACACCAGCAGATTTTTTAAATATTCAATTTGGTCATGGTAAGAATTTTATAGGTGATGGGTACAGATCATTATTTCAAAGTGATGTTGCTAGCCCTTATCCGTTTCTGAAATTAAATTCTAGTTTTTGGAAGATAAAATATACAAGCACATGGATGTGGTTAAAAGATGTAAGAGATGCAGTTACGGTTGATGGAGCATTTTTTACAAAATATATGGCTAATCATTACTTAAGCTGGAATGTTTCTAAGCGTCTTAATATCGGATTGTTCGAGTCTGTAATGTGGGCAGATACAAATAATAGAGGTTTTGATGTCAATTATCTTAATCCGATTATCTTCTTTAGAGCTATTGAGTTTCAGACAGGTCAAGATGCCGGAAATGCAATATTAGGATTAAGTGCAAAATATAAATGGAATAATAAGGTCAATATATATGGACAGTTTGTGGTTGATGAATTCTCATTAAGTGACATCACTGGTGGGGAAAAAAGCTGGAAAAATAAATTAGGTTTTCAATTAGGTGTCAAATATTATAATGCATTTAAAGTTGATAATTTATTATTACAAGCAGAGTATAATCAAGTGAGACCATACACATATGCGCATAATTCTATAATACTTAACTATGCGCATTTTAATCAACCAATGGCGCATCTTTGGGGTTCTAATTTTAGAGAATTAGTTCTTATAGGACGGTATAACTATAAGAGATGGTTTGCAGATGCCAAAGTTATTATTGGAGAAAGAGGCTTTGATTTTAATACGCCAGAGGACAGTTTTAATTATGGTGGAAATATTTATGGTGACGAGGATATTCGAGTTTCCGATACTGGGATTGAAATTGCTCAAGGAAATAAAACCAGTAGTTTTATGACAGAGCTACAAGCAGGATATCTCATTAATCCTCAAACAAATTTAAAACTGTTTACCAATATCATCTACAGAGACTTTAATCCGCAAGCCATAACAGCTTCAACAACGAGTTCAAACACTTTATGGTTTAGCATAGGTGTAAGAACAGATCTATTTAATTGGTATAACGATTTTTAGTATTGGTAATAGAGTTATTTTAAATAGAATAAATCTCAAATCTGGCATTGGTTAGAAGTATTTTTCAAACTATCTTTGCACTCGCTAAGAAAAGAAATAATCGTTAAGATTTGAGTAATATAAAATCTACAATTTCAGCACCTTCTGTACTCACCGATTTTAAGGAAATCACTAAAATGGGATTGTCTATTAGTGTAGTGTTTTCTGCTATTGCAGGTTACTTATTGGGTGCAGTTGAAATAAACTTTAATGTAGTTTTACTTTTAGCATTAGGTGGATATTTCATGGTCGGCGCTTCAAATGCCTTTAATCAAATTATTGAGCGAGATTTGGATGCTTTGATGGATCGTACCAAAAACAGACCAATTCCGGCTGGGAGAATGTCAGTAACCACAGCTTTTATTATTGCTAGTTTATTTACAGTATTAGGATTAGTCACACTTTATATAATAAACCCTAAAACCGCAATGTGGGGTGCAATCTCCATTTTTTTATACACTAGTGTTTATACTCCTTTAAAAACAAAGACTCCATTAGCTGTTTTTGTTGGTGCCTTGCCAGGGGCCATTCCTTTTATGTTGGGTTGGGTTGCTGCTAGAGGCGAATTCGGAATTGAGCCCGGAACATTATTTGCGATACAGTTTTTCTGGCAATTTCCTCATTTTTGGGCAATAGGCTGGTTTTTGTATGAAGATTATAAAAAAGGAGGTTTTTTTATGTTGCCAACAGGAAAACCGGATAAAGGTACAGCTGTACAAATAATCTTGTACAGTGTATGGACAATATTGGCTTCTATTATTCCGGTATTTGGTTTTACAGGCGAACTGAAATTAACAATTGTTGGTGCGATTTTAGTATTCGGTTTGGGTGTACTCATGCTAGTTTATGCATTAAAACTTTTTCAGAAACGAACAGTTAAGGCAGCGAAGCAGTTAATGTTATCTAGCGTTTTTTATATAACGATGCTTCAGATTATTTATGTAGCAGATAAATTTTTGAGATAGAAATGGATTTAACACAAGGTACAGAGAAGGAGAAGAATGCGAGATCAAAGAAAATGATGCTTTGGTTTGGGATAGGTTCACTGATAATGTCATTTTCAGCATTAATCAGTGCATTTATTGTAAGTTCAAAACAACGAAAAGATAAAGATTGGTTATTAAATTATGAATTACCTGATGCTTTTTTAGTAAGTGTAGGTGTCATTTTATTAAGTAGTCTAACGTTCATTTTAGCTAAAAAAGCGCTGAAAAATAACGATAAAAAGATGACCACTATATGGCTATTGGTTACTTTGGTGTTGGGTATTGGATTTGTTTGCAGTCAATTTGAAGGATTTAATCAAATTATAAGTAATGGATACAATTTTACAGGTCCTACAAGTAACATTACGATGTCTTATATTTATTTGATAGCAATTGTCCACATAGGACACGTTATTGCTGGGTTGTTATCAATAATTGTTGTTATTTATAATCATTTTAAACAAAAGTACAATCCCAATAATATGTTGGGTTTAGAACTTGCCGCTAATTTCTGGCATTTCGTAGACCTGCTTTGGCTTGTGCTCTTTTTGTTTTTATATTTTTTTAGAGATATAATTTGATTATTTTTGTCCAATCTTAAAAAAAAATTAAATCAATTTTATGGATTCTACAGTAGTTGGTACTGGCACAGAAGGAAATACTTGGGATGGAGGTAATAAGCCTTTAAAAGCAAGTTATGGTAAGATGATGATGTGGTTCTTCATTTTGTCTGATGCATTAACATTTTCTGGTTTCTTGGCGGCCTATGGTTTCTCAAGATTTAAATTTATAAAGGAATGGCCTATTGCAGATGAGGTGTTCACTCACGTTCCGTTTTTACACGGGCAAGAATTACCAATGATCTATGTGGCATTTATGACCTTTATTCTTATTATGTCTTCTGTAACTATGGTACTAGCTGTAGATGCAGGTCATCACATGAATAAGGCCAAAGTGACGCTTTACATGTTCTTAACCATCATTGGTGGTTTGATATTCGTTGGATCTCAGGCTTGGGAATGGGCAACATTTATTCAAGGTGATTACGGTGCTGTTCAAACTAAAGGTGGTAATATCTTACAGTTTGGTAAATTTGAAACTGTAGATGGTAAAGAAAAATTCAAAAGAGTTTCAATAGAAGATTTAGCTATTGCTAGCGCATCTGAAAGAACTCAACACGAACGTAAAAACGGTCTTTGGTATGTTGATGAATCTCCATTACCACCATTCAGTGTGAATGAAATATATGAAGGGTTAAAGGCCAATGAAGATGTATTAGTTCGTACACAGATCATAAACGAAGAAGGTGAGAAAACTATCCTATCGAGAGAAGAATCGTTAAAAAGGATAAAAGAAGATGGTAAGTTGGTTGTTAAAGGTGCTAACCTAGTAGTCAATGAATATGGTACATCGTTGTTTGCGGACTTCTTTTTCTTTATAACAGGTTTCCACGGATTTCACGTATTTTCAGGAGTTGTAATTAACATCATAATTTTCTTCAATGTAGTTCTTGGAACATACGAACGAAGAGGAAGTTATGAAATGGTAGAAAAGGTTGGATTGTACTGGCACTTTGTCGATTTAGTTTGGGTATTCGTATTTACATTCTTCTACTTAGTTTAAAAAGCATTTATAAAATAAATTATGGCACACGAGCATAAATTAGAGATATTTAGAGGACTTTGGAAATTCAAGTCCAACACACAAAAAATCTGGGGAGTTTTAGCATTCTTAACTTTTGTAACTGCTATTGAAGTTGTTTTAGGTATTTACAAACCAGATGTATTAATGCATACTTGGATGACTCCGTTTGAAGGTGGCTTTTTTGCAACTTTAGGAAATATCATTTTCTCTGCATTTATTTACATGAAACCTTTAAACTTAATTTTCATCTTGCTTACAATTGTGAAAGCATACTATATTACTTGGGATTTTATGCATATGCGTGATGAAACAAAGGGATTAAGAAGAGCTGTAGTATGGACTGGCGTTTTCTTAATTTGCTATTTAATCTTTATCCTATTGCAAGAAGGTGGTTATGTGTTTGGAGTTTATAACGGTGAAGACGCATTAATAAAAAGAGATTTCTAAGGATTTTAAAGTCAAAGAACTATAGAATTTAGCAATGTATAAAGTGCTAAATAAGATATTAAAAAGGTGGTTTTTCTAAACCACCTTTTTTATTTTTGCAAAACAAATTTAGACACTCTTAAAGATGAATATGAAAAAGACAAAACGGTATGCTGTATTAAGTATTTTGTTCTTTTTGCCTGTAGCTTTTTTGCTCATGCTCTATCCATCTACTCATAACTATACACCATTAGAAATTGTAAATAACAACGTCACTGATTTTTACAGTCAGGAAGATGTTAAATTACAAGATCATATCACAGTTTTAGCATTTTTTGGTAAAAAGCCTTTAGAGAATTCAATTGCTGCCTCCAATTTAAAAGAACTTGTTTACGATAAGTTTAAAGGTTTCAAAAAGTTTCAGGTTGTAGTAGTCGCGCCAAAGGGTTTTGAGGACGATTATAAGGAGTTAAAAGCTGAAGTAGAACGTTACGAAGAGTTAAAGTTTTGGCACTATATATATCTGTCAGAAGTTGAGATTAAAGCTGTTTTTAAAAGTTTGTTGTTTGAAGAGAATCTTGATGAAAATTTGTCTACAGATCACGTTTTTGTGATTGACAAAGAAAGAAATCAAAGAGGAAGAACAGATGATAGAGAAGAGAAAGAGATCGAAAAAAACATACCCGTATATAGTTTAAGTTCTTATGATTGTATTGAAGTGTCTGAAGTAAAGAATAAAATGATTGATGATATAAGAATTTTATTTACAGAGTATAGACAAAAGCGAAAAGGCAAATTTGTAGATTCTAATAATAGACGATCAAAAGATTTAAAGAATGAGTAAAAAGAATAATTATTCATATGTAAGTATTGCATTTATAATTTTGGTCTTTGGTATACTTGTTATACCCAAAATTATTGATCGTATAAGTGACGGCGATGTCACTAGAGATGAAAGTAGAAGTAATGAGGTGTCTTCAACAACACCAAAAAAGAAAAGTGACTTAGCTTATTTAGAAATCAATAATGAACCTAAAAAAGTACCTGCATTCAGTTTCACAAATCAAGATGGCAAAACAATAACCAATAAAGATTTTTTAGGTAAAGTCTATGTTGTGGAGTTCTTCTTTACAACATGTCCTACTATATGTCCCATAATGAATAGGAATTTAGTAGAGGTGCAAAATCACTTTAAAGATTTTGAAGAGTTTGGAGTAGCATCATTTACTATAAATCCTGACGTGGATACACCAGAAGTATTAAAAGCATATGCTGAGAATTACAAGATTACCAATCCAAATTGGCACCTAATGACAGGTGAAGAGGAAACTATTTACTCGCTGGCTAATAACGGATTTAATTTGTTTACAGCGCGAGATGAAACAGTAGAAGGTGGTTTTGAGCATTCAGGTAATTTTGCATTAATAGATAAGGAAGGTTTTATTAGATCTCGTAGAGATAACTTCGGTAATCCATTGATTTTTTATAATGGCCTTATTTCAGAGTCTGAAGATATAAGTGAAGAAGGTATTCCACAAGAAATAACCATATTAAAAGAAGATATCGCTAAATTATTAAAAGAGTAATCAAAAAAAAAGCGCCTTAAAAGGTGTTATTTATTATCCTAATATGAATAAAGTAGACTTAGATAAAGAGAAAAAATATAATAAATGGATTGTTGTATTGTCAATAGTTATTCCATTAGCAGTTGCAGCCTTGTTCGGCATAAATTTGAGAGAATTGGGCTTTGATGTTCAGCCTTTAACAATGTTGCCACCTGTTTATGCTGCAATAAATGGTTTTACGGCAATATTGTTAATCATATCGCTAATAGCCATTAAAAATAAGAACATCGTTTTGCATGAAAATTTAATGCGAACAGCCATTTGGTGTTCTGTTGTTTTTCTAGTGTTATATGTAGCATATCATATGACAAGTGATTCTACAATGTTTGGTGATATAAATCATGACGGTAATCTTGATGTTTCAGAAAAAGAGGCAATAGGATCAACGAGATACATCTATTATTTCATATTAATTACGCATATTTTATTGTCTATTGTTGTAATCCCTTTTGTTTTAGTGACTTATGTAAGAGCTATAACAAATAATATAGAAAGGCATAAGAAAATCGCCAAAATTACCTTTCCAATTTGGCTGTATGTTGCGGTAACAGGCGTTATTGTATACTTTATGATTTCACCATATTACATGTAATTATGAAGCGTAAATTCTTCCTTTTACTTTTTTTATTTGTGTTTTATATTGATGTGAACGCACAATGTGCTATGTGTAGAGCAGTTTTAGAAAGTGGGGAGGAACAATCTGCCGCAGAAGGTATCAATGATGGTATCATGTTCTTAATGGCAATTCCATATATTTTGGTTGGTACAATAGGTTATATAGTCTACAAAACCTATAAAAAATCACCAAATTCAGAAACTATTGAAGAATAACTGTAACATAATTGTGTTTCAGTAGTCTTAGTTATAAGAGTTTGTAAAAGAAGTCTTAACAATTTGTTGGCACATCAACCTTGTTATATTTCTTAAAATTGCACTTTATAACCAATCAACTTATGATCCAGATTAAGGATTTGCACAAGTCTTATCATATGGGGAGCAATACGCTTCACGTATTAAAAGGAATAAATTTCGAAGTAAAAGAAGGAGAACTGGTATCTATTATGGGTTCTTCAGGATCGGGTAAGTCTACATTACTTAATATACTCGGTATGCTAGATGAAGCTGATGAAGGTGAGTATATTCTCGATGGTGTTCCAATAAAAAATCTTAATGAGAAGATTGCTGCAAAATACAGAAACGAATTTTTAGGCTTCATATTTCAATCTTTCAATTTAATAAATTACAAAAGTGCTTTAGATAACGTCTCCATGCCATTGTATTATAAAGGTGTTAAACGCAAGGAACGCAATGAAAAGGCACTGCACTATCTCGAAAAAGTTGGTCTGGCAGATTGGTCGCATCATTTACCAAGTGAATTGTCAGGTGGACAAAAACAACGTGTAGCCATAGCTAGAGCTTTAGCGAGTGATCCTAAAGTCTTGTTAGCAGATGAACCTACAGGTGCCTTAGATACAAAAACATCTTATGAGGTTATGGAATTAATCCAAGGTATCAACGATGACGGCAAAACTATTCTAGTTGTAACTCATGAACATGATATCGCTCAAATGACAAAGCGTATAGTTAATCTAAAGGATGGTGTTATTATAGATGATAGCCCAGTAGAACAAGTTAGAGCAAAACAGTATGTTTAACGTAGAACGTTGGCAAGAAATATTCGAAACACTTCGCAAAAATAAGTTGCGTACTTTTTTAACCGGACTTTCGGTGGCTTCGGGTATTTTTATTTTGGTGATTTTACTTGGAGTGAGTTCTGGATTAAAAAACGGTGTTACTTCAGAGTTTCAACAAGATGCTACTAACGAAATTGGTGTTAGAACCAGAATTACCACAAAAGGTTATAAGGGACTCAATCCTGGACGAAGAATTCAGTTGAAAAACGAAGACTTCGATATGCTAACCAATACCTATGATGATTATTTAGAGTACAGATCTTCTAATTATAATATTTGGGGAGGACAAACTACTTATAAAAATGAGTCAGGAAATTATACCTTAAGAGGTATGATGCCAGATGGTCAGTTCATCGAAAATTGTGATGTGCTTACTGGTCGATTTATAAATCAAGCTGACCTTGATGAGGCAAAAAAAGTTGTTGTAATTGGTAAAAAGGTAAAATCAGATTTATTTAAAGATGAAGACCCAATTGATAAATACATATCAGTTTGGGGACTTAATTTTAAGGTGGTTGGTGTTTATACAGATCCAGGTGGAGAGCGTGAGGAAAGTAACATTATGTTACCAATTACGACTGTTCAAAAAGCATTTAATGGTGGAGATGATGTAAGGCATATTGAGTTTACCGTGAAAATGACTGATAATTTTGACGAAACGGTTGCCATTTCTGAGAATTTAGCTAAAGCGATAGAGACAGATTTAAAACAAAAACATCTTATATCGCCAGATGACGATGCAGCCATTAGAGTTTGGAATACTTTAGAAGAAGCTCGAAAAATTTATTCTCTAATTGATACAATAGCCGCTGTATTTTGGTTTATTGGTATTGGAACTATAATCGCTGGAGTAGTTGGTGTTGGTAATATTATGATCATCATAGTGAAAGAGCGAACAAAAGAAATTGGTATAAGAAAAGCTATTGGTGCACAACCGTTATCAATTATAGCAATGATTTTACAAGAAGCAATTTTTGTAACAATGTTTTCAGGCTTGTTTGGGTTAATCTTTGGGTTAGGCCTTCTTGAGTTATTAGGTCCTCAAGTAGATAGTCCTTTTATTAAATTCCCTCAAGTTGATTTTAGAACCGCTTTAACAACTGTATTTATATTAGTGTTTGCAGGTGCACTAGCAGGGTTTATTCCTGCCTATAGAGCCGCAAAAATTAAACCTATAGTAGCATTAAGAGACGAATAGTATGTTTAATAAAGATCGCTGGTCAGAAATAATTGAGGCATTAAATGCAAATAAGATAAGAACTTTACTTACCGCATTTGGTGTGTTTTGGGGTATTGCAATCTTGGTACTACTTCTTGCCCTAACTAATGGTTTAAGAAATGGGGTGACTGCAGATTTTGGTGATTTTGCTACAAACTCTATGTTTATGTGGACACAAGGCACATCGAAACCCTACAAAGGATTACCTAAAAATAGATATTTCAATTATAAGATAGATGATGTTGATGCTATAAAAGCTGAAGTACCAGAATTAAAATATGTGTCTCCTAGAAATCAATTAGGAGGTTATCAAGGCGCTAATAACGTAATTCGTGGGACAAAAACCGGAGCATTCCAGATTTATGGAGATTATCCTGAGTTTATTAAGCAAAAACCTATGGATATTCTTCAAGGGCGTTTTATAAATTATGCAGATATAAATGCCAAAAGAAAAGTATGTGTTATAGGACCAGATGTTGTTAATGGACTCTACGATAAAGGTGAAGAAATAATAGGAAGTTACATAAAGATTAACGGAGTTAATTTCATGGTAGTTGGTACTTTTAAGATAAGCAATAGCCAGGGCAACTCAGAAGAAGAGGCAAATACAGTATTTATTCCGTTTACAACATTTAATCAGGCATTTAATTTTGGTGATATAGTCGGTTGGATGGCAATTACTGCTAACGATCAAATAAGTATAACAGCTGTCAAAGAACGCATATTTACATTAATGAGGACTAGACACAAAATACATCCTGAAGATGTAAGAGCTATTGGTCATTTTGATTTGTCAGAGCAGTTTGGTAGAATCAATGGGCTGTTTAATATTCTTTCAGTTGTAGGTTACTTTGTCGGTGCACTTATATTAATGTCTGGAATTATTGGTATTAGCAATATCATGTTAATCGTGGTCAAAGAGCGAACAAAGGAAATTGGGGTACGAAGAGCTTTGGGAGCCACACCTTGGTCAATTAAAAGTCAAATTTTACAAGAAAGTTTAATTCTAACTATTCTTTCAGGAATGGTAGGAATATCGTTTGCAGCTTTGGTGATTTGGGTGATGAATACGGTGTTAGATAATGTTGGTCCAGTGGAGAATTTTGCCAATCCAAGTGTTGGCATGCAGGTCGTATTTACGGCTTTAATAATATTAGTGGTTTCTGGCTTATTAGCAGGATTAATACCCGCAAATAGTGCAACTAAAATGAAACCAGTTGACGCTTTAAGAATAGAATAATAAAAGATAAGAATACATAAAAATGAAAAGAACTACAACCATTATCGTTTTAGCTTTAATAGTGATTGTATTTGGTGCAGCCTTATATTACTTATGGTCTAAAAACCAAGAAGATCCTGTAAGGTATACTACAGAGAAAGCTTCTAAAGAAACTATTGTTGTCAAAACTGTGGCAACGGGAAGCATTGTGCCAGAGGAAGAAATATTAATCAAGCCAAATATTTCAGGCGTGGTTGATGAAGTTTTTGTTGAAGCTGGTGAATATGTAAATCAGGGAGATTTAATTGCAAAAATTAGAGTGATTCCTAATGTTTCAAACTTAACTAGTGCAAAGAATAATATTGCTTCAAACCAAACCGCGCTTCAGACAGCTGAGATAAATTATAAAACTCAAAAGGCTATTTATGATAGACAGAAAGAGCTTTTCGAAAAAGGCGTAGTTGCAGCTAATGATTTTGATCAAGTTAATAACACATATTTACAAGCAAAACAACAAGTAGAACAAGCTAGAATCAATGTACAACAATCACGTCAAAACTATGATATCATAAAAACGGGTACAACTTCTGGGCTTGGTAAAATTGCACAGACACAAGTTAGAGCAACCGTAGCAGGTATGGTGTTAGATGTTCCGGTAAAAGCGGGAAATCAAGTGATAGAAGCTAACAATTTTAATGAAGGTACTTCTATAGCATCTCTAGCAGATGTTAAAAAAATGATTTTTGAAGGTAAAGTAGATGAAAGTGAAGTGGGAAAAATTAAAGAAGATTTACCATTAGAGATTACAGTTGGTGCTATTGAAAATCAAAAATTTGATGCTGTACTAGATTACATCGCTCCTAAAGGTGTTGAGGAAAATGGTGCTATTCAGTTCGAAATAAAAGGATCTTTGAAAGCCATTGACTCTACATTTATAAGAGCAGGATTAAGTGCAAATGCTTCTATTATTTTAGATAAGGTTGAAGATGTATTGGCGATTAAGGAAGCTTTAGTGCAATATGATCAAGAAACTAAAGAGCCATACGTTGAGGTTGCTGTAGGAGATCAAAAGTTTGAAAGAAGAGATGTTGAGTTAGGACTAAGCAATGGAATATATGTAGAAGTAATAAAGGGTATTTCTGAAACAGATGAAATTAAAGTTTGGAATCAACTTCAGGGTCCACCACAATACGGAGGACAATAATTTTAAAATTTAGTGTAACACATTACAATATATCAAGACATATATTACATCATGAAAAAATCAATCGTCATTATAGCATTCCTTTTTGGAATTTTTGCACAAGCTCAAGATAAGAAGTGGACGCTTTTAGAGTGTGTGAATTATGCCTTAGAAAATAATATTTCTATTCAGCAGTCAGAGTTAGATGTAGATTTAGCAGAAATAGATAAATTAGGTGCAATTGGTAATTTTTTACCAAACTTAAACTCTAATGCATCATATAATATAAATACAGGTGCCAATATTAACCCTGCAACAAACCAGTTTGAGAATGCAACCTTTAGATCTGCATCGGGTGGAGTTAGTTCAGGTATAAATATTTCTTCTGGGTTTGCTAACTGGAAGGCCCTACAAAGAGCAAAATTAAATAAGATCGCTTCAGAGTATCGTTTAGATAAGATGAAGGATGATATTTCTCTGATAGTAGCAAATTCATTTTTACAGATATTAGCAAATAGAGAGCAGCTAAAGGTGTTGCAAGCACAAAATTCAGTTACTAAAGAAAACATTAAAAACACTCAAGATTTGGTTGATGCTGGTGTTTTACCACAAGGTGATTTGTTAGAACTACAAGCAACCGATGCAACACAAGCACAGCAAATAATCGCAGCTGAGAATGCATTGTTTATTTCTAAGTTTGGTTTAGCACAAACTTTACAATTAAAAGATTATGAGAATTTTGACATTGTAGATGAAGATTACGGTTTGGTCGCTTCAGATATTTTAGATAAGAAACCAGGTGAAATAGCACAAAAAGCTAAAGAAGAAGTAAATGATGTTAAGATTGCAGAGGCTAATTATAATTTAGCCGAAAAGGACTTACAATTAGCAAGAGCAGACTTTTATCCTACACTTAGAGGATTTGTTGGTTACAACACAAGATGGGCAAGTTCTCAAATAAATCCGTTTACAGGTGAAGATATTTCTTTCATTGATCAATTATATCTTTTTGATGGTACATCAGTTGGTCTTCAATTAAATGTTCCAGTTTTTAATGGATTTAATGTTAGAAATAATGTTAAGAGACAAAAAGTTCAAGTTGAAAGATTAAAGTATCAATTAGAACAAGCAGAATTAGATTTGGAATCTACAGTATACCAAGCTTATAATGATGCTAAGAATTCAAAAAAATCATATGAGGCAGCGGTACAGACTGAAGAAGCTAGACGTTTAGCATTTGAGTATGCTAAAGAACGTTATGACGTTGGTCTCTCAAATTCATTCGACTTTAATCAATCAAGAACAGCATACGAAAACGCGCAATCTGATGTAGTAAGAACAAAATATGATTATATCTTTAGAGTTAAGATTTTAGAATTTTATTTTGGCTTACCAATATCAGTTTTAAATTAATATACAATGAGCAAAACTGCAAAGATAGCTATAGGAGTTATCGCCATTTTACTTATCGCCATTATAGCTGGTGCTAAAATGGGTCTTTTTGGAAAAAAAGGAAACTTTAAAGAAGTTACCGTTAAGGAAGTGAAGTTAATGGATATTGTAGAAACTGTTTCTGCTACTGGTAAAATTCAACCAGAAGTAGAAGTAAAGATTTCTTCAGAGGTATCAGGTGAAATTTTAGAGTTACCATTTAAGGAAGGTCAAGAAGTTAAGAAGGGAGACTTATTGGTGAGAGTTAA
Source organism: uncultured Flavobacteriaceae bacterium (assembly GCA_964517835.1). Lineage (GTDB taxonomy): Bacteria > Bacteroidota > Bacteroidia > Flavobacteriales > Flavobacteriaceae > Winogradskyella. Next base: position 31,050 of record CAZFEV010000026.1, read on the forward strand.
CCCAGATTTAATACAATCTGCGGTTAACAGAACTCAAGCATCTTATCAAAATTTTAGAGCAAATTTAGAGCAAGCAGAAGCCACTTTAAAACAAGCAAAAGCTGATTATGATAGAAATGAGGCACTTTTTAATAAAGGTGTTATTTCTAAGGCAGATTGGGATAGAGCAATAGCAGCTTATGAGACAGCAGCTGCAGCTAAAAGCTCAGCGTATTACAATGTGCAAAGTGCAGCAGCTAGTGTTAATGAGGCGCAAGACAATTTAACACGTACTACAATTTATGCCCCAATGAGTGGGACCATTTCTTTGTTAAATGTAGAATTAGGAGAACGTGTTGTTGGTACTCAACAAATGGCTGGTACTGAGATATTGAGAGTTGCCAACTTAAACAACATGGAAGTTGAGGTTGATGTTAATGAAAATGATATTGTAAAAGTGAGTATTGGTGATTCAACAATTGTTGAAGTAGACGCTTACTTAAAAAAGGAATTTAAAGGTGTTGTAACGGAAATTGCTAATTCTGCGGCAGGAACTTTAGCAGCAGATCAAGTCACTAACTTTAAAGTGAAAGTAAGAATCCTTGAGGAATCTTATAAAGATTTGACAGAAGGTAAACCTGAAGGTTATTCACCGTTTAGACCTGGTATGACAGCAACAGTTGATATTATCACGAAAACTAGAAAAGACGCCATTGCTGTACCAATTAGTGCTATTGTAATAAAAACAGATACTAGTTCTGTAAAGAAGCCTTACGGTAAAAAGGATGATTCCGATATTGAAGAAGATGATGAGTCTAAAGAGGAAGAAAAGTTTGAGTGTGTTTTTGTAAATGTTGATGGTAAAGCAAAATTAAAGGTGGTTGAAACTGGTATACAAGACGATACGAATATCGAAGTTATTTCTGGTTTAAATAAAGAAGATAAAATCATTACTGGTCCTTATAATATGGTTTCAAAAACCTTAAAGCCTGGTGATATGATTGAAATTAAGAATAAGAAAAAATCTAGTAAGTCAGAAGATACTGACGAAGAATAAATTTTGTAGATTTACCACAATTAAATATTTATAAAAAATACAAATATGTTTAAGAATTTATTGTCAGTAATTTTTGTAGCAACCTTAGTGCTTTCTTGTAGTAGTTCTGATGATGGCGGAGGTGGTACAAGCAATTGTGCTGACCCAATAGATCAAACGGCTCAAGGTAACTTTCAAGGGGAAAACTTTGTGTCACCTGGTGGTACTTTTAGTCTAGCACCTGGTGGAGATAATGGTTACACTTGTAGGGTTTATGTGGAAATGAGAACTGGTGGAAGCTGTACTTTTCCAACTTTTGGTGATGGGGAACTTCCACAAGATTCTATTTTGTTCCCAATAGATGATTTAAGTTTATCAACGTATACATATTCTGACACTGGAGGTGCAGCTATTAATTTTAACAGAAATACTGTAGAAGATAACGTTCCGGTTACAATTGCAGAACTATCTACTTGTGGTACAGTAACTATTACAGAGCATGATACAGATGCAGACACTTTAACAGGTACAATTTCTGCTATTGGTCAAGATGGTAGTGAAATCAATGGAACATTTGTTTTAGATCTCTGTGTATTTTAAACATTTAAGTTGGCATATATACTAAATATAGAAACAGCAACAACGAATTGTTCAGTCTCTCTGTCTAAAGATGGAGAGATTTTAGTTTTAAAAGAGGATAATAGTGCCGGTTACTCGCATGCAGAAACACTTCACGTATATATTAATGACGTCTTTAAGGATGCTAAATTAAACCGAAAAGATGTTGATGCTATTGCGGTAAGTAAAGGTCCTGGGTCTTACACAGGTTTACGTATCGGTGTGTCTTCTGCAAAAGGATTAAGTTATGCTCTAAATATACCTTTAATTTCTGTTGATACTTTAGAAAGCTTAGCTTATCAGGTCAAAATAGATACTGGTTTAATTGTGCCAATGCTAGATGCAAGGCGTATGGAAGTGTATTCGGCTATTTATACAGCAGATTATCAACTTCATCGCCAAATAAAAGCAGAAGTGTTAACTGAGGAAAGTTTCGGTGAACTTTTAGATACTAATAAGATTTATTTTGTTGGTAATGGTGTAGAGAAGACAAAGACACTTATAAACCATCCAAATGCCATTTTTGTTGAAGGTAAATTACCATCTGCTAATGAAATGGCTTTGCTTTCAGATATAAAGTATAAAAAAAGCGACATCGAAGATGTCGCCTATTTTGAACCTTATTATTTAAAGGATTTTGTAGTGATGAAAAAGAAGTCTTAACCTTGTTTTTGTATTTCTACTGAATGAGGATAAGGGATTTCAATGCCAGCTGCATCTAAAGCGACTTTCACATTTTCATGAACATCAAAATAAACGTCCCAATAATCTGCTACGTTGGCCCAAGGTCTAACAGCAAAATTAACAGAACTATCAGCTAGTTCAGACACATTTACAGTTGGCGCTGGATCTTTAAGCACTTTTGGATGAGAAGTTAATACATCCATTAATACCTCTTTGGTTTGTTTGATGTCAGCATCGTAACTTACGCCAAAGGTAAGATCAACTCTCAACTGACCTTCTGCTGTATAATTAACAATATTTCCATTAGATAATGCGCCGTTTGGTATGATCACAAGCTTGTTTTCAGGCGTTGTTAATTGCGTAGTAAATATTTGAATCTCTTTAACCACACCCAATTCACCTTGCGCCTCTATTAAATCTCCAACTTTAAATGGCTTAAAAATCATTATAAGTGCACCGCCAGCGAAGTTAGATAACGATCCTTGTAAGGCTAAACCAATGGCCAAACCTGCGGCACCAATAATTGCTGCAAATGAGGTTGTTGCTACTCCCAGTTTAGAAATTACTGTAACGAAGAGTAAAATCTTTAATGTCCAGCTCAAGAGGTTTCCCAAGAATTTTTGTAATGTTTCGTCAACACCACGTTTTTTCATAACACTTTTAGACATATTAATCACAAATTTGATTATTATCAGACCTATGATTAAAATGGCTAAAGCAGTCAGAACTTTTGGGGTATAATCTATTAACAGCTCTTTAAATTTTTCTATGTAATCTTCCATATTCTTTTATTTATAGTTTTATGTGTTAGTATGATTTAGAAACAGAAAAATTTTAATAGTCACATTATGCTATTATCCATTTATAGCATTAACTGTTATTGAGGCATCATTAAGCATTTCTCTGAGCATATTTTCTATTCCATTTTTTAAGGTAAAAGTAGAAGACGGGCAACCACTGCACGCACCTTGTAATAAAACTTCAACTTTTTTAGTGTTGTCGTCATAAGATCTAAATTCTATATTTCCACCATCACTTGCTACAGCTGGTTTTACGTATTCTTCAAGAATATTTACAATGTTTTTTGAAGTATCATCCAAAGCTTCAAACTTACGCTCAATAGCTTCTTCAGTTTTATTTAGTTTTTTAGGTGCGTCATCATTCAAAATAGTTTTACCTTGCTCCACGTATGATTTGATAAATTCGCGGAGTTGTAGTGTGATTTCTTCCCATTCGATAATATCAAACTTTGTAATGGAAATAAAGTTCTTTTCCATGTAAACGTTTTTCACAAAAGGAAACTGAAATAATTCAGTTGCCATAGGAGAAGGCTTGGCTTCTTCTATAGAGGTAAACTCATATAAATTTGGAACTAATACCTTGTTACAAACAAATTTTAAAACACTTGGGTTAGGTGTACTCTCTGCATAAACTGTTACTGCAGCTTTTGGTTTTGAAGCATTTTCAGTAACCACTATGCCATCGCCAGACAAGTAATTTTCAATTTGTTCTGCAACTTCGTCTTGTACGTCTTTCCATTCAACAATATTATAGCGTTCAACTGCAATGAAATTAGATGCTATATAGACCTTTTTTACAAATGGTAGATAGAATAATTGTTGAGCCAAAGGTGAGTTTTTGGCCTCATCAATATTGTTAAATTCATAACTATTATGATTAGTTAAAAAGCGGTCTGCTTCAAACTTTAAAATTGTATCATTTGAAGTTGGTATGATAGATATTTTTGTCATTTCAATTCTTTTTTGCAAAAATATGAAATATTGATATCATACGTTAAGCCTTTATATTATGTTTTCTAGCTAAATTCTTCATTAGATTCATATAATTTGTTTAAATTTCGTACTTGTTTTAAAATGACAGAGTTTTCATAGTGCTCTTAGTTATTTTATAAACTAACTAACAAAAAAATAAGGACCTATTTAGATATAATAAAGATGTCTAAGGTTCAATTGACTTATGAAACAGATATTTTACGCAATTGCATTAATGCTTTCTTTCATTGGGTATTCTCAAGATGTTTTAATGGAAAATGGTGTCTTCAATAGATGTGCGCCAGATAAGTTTTTTGATTCTGGTGGTGAATTCGGGAACTATGGTAACGACGAGAGTTTTGTAACAACTTTTTGTCCCATTGATGCTGATAATTTTGTTATTCTAGAGTTTGTTTCCTTTGTGACTCAGTTTAATGTGGATATAATGGTGATTTATGACGGAGATGATGTTACAGCACCTGTAATTGGAACATATTCAGGCGTTTTTAATCCAGGAACGGTCTCTGCAAGTCCTTCAAATACCTCTGGTTGTATAACTGTTCAATTTACTTCTGATGCTGCAAGTGCTGGTTCAGGTTGGGAAGCTAACATTTTATGTGCAGCGCCTTGCCAAGATATAGTGGCCTCAATTGATAGTACAATTCCAGAACCAAATGGATCTGGTGTTGTGGTTGTAACACCTGGTGAAAATATTGATTTTTCTGGTAGTGCAACATTTTCTGAGGATGGAACAGGCGCCACTTACGAGTGGAATTTTGGTGATTTTAATACCGCAACAGGTGAGAATGTTTCTCATTCATATGCAGCCGCAGGAACTTATAATGTTACCTTGATTGTTGAAGATACTAATCCTCAAGGTTGTCAAGGTTTAGCAAACATTACTGTAATAGTTCTAGGTCCTTATATTGAGGTGGATCAGTCAACATATACTGATGTTCAGTTAATAGAAGATGTTTTAGTTAATAGTCCATGTGCCTCTGTATCAAATGTAATCAGTTCTACAGGGTCTGATTTTGGTTCTACAAACGGTATTGGTTATTTTGTTAGTGATGGAATAAATTTCAACTTTTCTGAAGGTATACTTTTGACAACTGGAAATGCCGAAAATGCTGAAGGTCCAGAACAAGGCACACTTAGTGATGGTAACGGTGCTTGGCCTGGTGATACGGATTTAGAAAATGCAATTGGATTAACTCCAGGAATAACTAACAATGCCTCTTTTATACAGTTTGATTTTGTGCCATTGGCTGATAATATTAGTTTTAATTACATATTTGCCTCTGAAGAATACGGTACTTTCCAATGTAGTTTTACCGATGCATTTGCCTTTTTACTAACTAATAATAATACTGGTGTAACAGAGAATATAGCCATAGTACCTGGTACTACAGATGTGGTTTCAGTTTTAAATGTACGAGACCAAGCGCATAATGGCGGCTGTGAATCCGTAAATCCAGAGTTTTTTGATGTGTTTTATGGTGCTACAGGACAACCACCAGCTAATGCACCAATTGATTTTAGAGGATACACGACAAGAATGGCTGCAACTTCGGCAGTGATACCAAATGATAGTTATACTATAAAATTAGTAATTGCTGATGATCAAGATAATGCTTATGATGCTGCGGTTTTTTTAGAGGCAGGAAGTTTTGATTTAGGTGGTGATTTAGGCGATGATATTACGATTGCAGCAGGTACTGCAGAATGCGGTGGAACCTCAATTACTTTAGATACAGGTATTGCAACAGCTAACCATGTATGGTATTTAGAAGGCGTAGAAATCCCAGGTGAAACTGGCTCTACAATTTCGATTACAGAAGGTGGTACATACTCAGTTGATGTTGTATTTACAGGTGTATGTCAAACTTCAGATTCAATTTTTATTGAGTTCAAACCAAGTCCAGAGATAAATCCTGTGCCTGATTTAGTTGAATGTAGTGCGACTGGTTTTGCGACGTTTGATTTAAGTTTAAATGATGATGACGTTTTAGGAACACAAGATCCAATGGATTTTGTAATTACCTATCATTTAACAGAACAGGAAGCTATTGATAATGTCGGAGCCCTACCAACAACCTACACGAATACGGTTAATCCACAAGAGATTTGGGTGCGTTTGGCGGACAACACGCAAGAATGCTTTATCACCAATTCATTCTTTATATCAGCATCTACTCAGCCAACTATAAATACGGTTCCAGATTTAGAATTGTGTGACGACCTTTCAGAAGATGGTATTGAGGAATTCGATTTAAGTTTACAAACTTTAGGTGTATTAGGGCCACAATCAGATGTTAATTTTAATGTCACTTATCATTTAAGTGCTTCTGATGCGCAGGCTGGTGTGGGAGCTTTACCATTATTATTTTCTAATACTATTAGTCCGCAAGAGATTTTTGTAAGAATTGAAAGTGTGACTAACCCTGATTGTTTTAGTGCTTCGACTGTACCCGAATTTAACTTAGTCATTTTACCACTTGATGATCCTTCCTTTACAATGGAAAATATTGAGTGTGATGCTGCTGAAGCTCAAATTACAGGATTGGTTGGTGGAACTTTTGTTTTAAATCCAGATCCAATGGACGGTACATTAATTGATGCTTTAACAGGTGAAGTTTCAAATGCTGTTCCTAATACTGTTTATACTGTAGAGTATACAACTGCTGGTGTATGTCCAAACTCAGAAACCCAATCGTTTACGACGCTTCCACCAGACGACTCCACATTCAGTGTTACACCGACATGTGAAGGAGGCATTGTAGATATGG
>CAZFEV010000027.1:0-37312 GCA_964517835.1 uncultured Flavobacteriaceae bacterium
TCATCAATAACAGCTAAACTGTCATCTAATTTTTCTAATCTTTTGTTTAATCCTTCAACCTCATCTTCTAAATCTCTTACTTCTAAAGGAAGCTCACCTCTTATATTTCTGATTTCGTCTACTCTAGAATCTATTAACTGTAAATCGTATAGCGCTCTTAATCTATCTTCTACAGAAGCTTCAGCTTTTTTTGCCATAGTTATAAATACTTTACCGGATTTGTATTTGTCTTTGATAAAATCACTCTACTTGCCTGTAGAGCAGGTGCAAAACTAGTAATTTTTTTTGAGAGATAGTCTACTAAAAACGATTTTGTGAACTGTTCGCTTTCATAGTGACCAATATCTGCCAATAGAATAGAATTTTCAGCAGAGAAAAAGTCATGATATTTAAGGTCTGCAGTCACTAAAATATCTGCGCCTTTTGCTTTTGCCAGACCAATGGCAAAACTGCCAGAACCGCCTAAAACAGCAATCTTTTTTACAGGTTTATCTAAGAATTGGCTATGGCGTACCACAGAAGCATTCATTTTGTCTTTAATGTAAACTAAGCAATCCTTTTCATTCATTGGTGTTTCTAATTCACCAATCATTCCCATACCAATTTGTTGATTGGTATTGTCTAAAGTTGTAATCTCATAGGCAACTTCTTCATACGGATGTGTGTTGAATAATGCTTTTAAAACTTGAGATTCTAAGTGTTTTTTAAAGGTTACTGAAATTAGGGTTTCGTCTTCTGTATGTAATTTTCCTTTTTCACCAATAGTTGGGTTTGAAGCGTCATTACCCATGTAAGTGCCTTTACCTTCAATATTAAAACTACAAGAATCGTAATTTCCTAAACTACCAGCGCCAGCATTGAATAGTGCCGTTCTCAATACTTCTGCATTAGCTTTTGGAACATAGGTTTGAAGTTTTTTTATGGTACCAGATTGTGGAATTAAGATTTGCTTATTTGTAAGTCCAAGTTGGTCGCAGATTATTGAGTTAACACCTTCAATCGCATTATCTAAAGCTGTATGAATTGAGAAAATAGCAATGTTGTTTTGAATTGCTTTTATCACCACACGTTCAACATAACTTTTACCTGTAATTTTTTTTAAACCTTTAAAGATGATAGGATGAAAACTAACAATAAGATTACAATCGTTTTCAATAGCTTCATCAACAACAGCTTCAAGCGTATCTAGTGTTACAAGTATACCTGAAACTTTTTGAGTTTTATCACCAACTAAAAGTCCAACATTATCAAAATCTTCGGCATAAGAAAGAGGTGCGAGATTATGAAGTTGGTTTATTACATCTTGAACTGTCATAAGTATATATTTGTTTCAAAAATAACATATTTTAGTGCTCATGAAGTTTCTACGAATCATATTATTTCCTGTAGTGCCCATTTATTTTTTGGTGACATGGTTACGAAATTGGTTATACGACAAAAATATAAAAAAGCATAAGTCTTATGACTTACCAGTTATTTGTGTGGGTAATTTAAGTACTGGTGGCACAGGAAAAACACCAATGATTGAGTATTTAATTCGTTTGTTAAAAGATGAAAAATTAGTAGCAACCCTTAGTAGAGGTTACAAACGCATAACTGAAGGATTTGTGCTTGCTGATGATGATGCTACAGCAGATACTATTGGCGATGAACCGTATCAGTTTTTTAGAAAGTTTAAAGACATTAAAGTTGCAGTTGATAGTAATAGACAAAACGCAATAGAAGAATTATTGAAACTAGTAGACGAACCTGAGGTTATTTTATTGGATGATGCCTATCAGCATAGAAAAGTAAAAGCTGGCTTTAATATTATGTTGACGTCTTATCACAATCTTTATTATAAAGATATTGTCTTACCAACTGGAAATTTGAGAGAACCAAGGTCTGGTTCTAAGCGAGCTAACATTATTGTCGTTACCAAGTGTCCTAAACGTATTTCTGTAGAAGAAAAGAAAACTATAGAATCTAGGATTAAAGCGAAGGCTCATCAGGCTGTTTACTTTAGTCATATCGATTATTCTGATGTGGTTGTTTCTAAAACTAACGAAATGTCTGTGGCTTCTTTACCTAAGTTTACTTTGGTTACAGGTATTGCATTTGCTAATCCGTTAGTAGGTTTTTTAAAAGATAAAGGGTTAAATTTTGAACATTTAGAATATCCAGACCACTATAGCTTTAGACAAAATGACATCGAAAAGCTTTCTAAGTTAGAATTAATAATTACTACTGAAAAAGATTATGTAAGATTGTGTGATTACGAATTACTACAGGATAAATTGTATTATTTACCTATTACAGTAAAAATCTCGGATTCTGATAGTTTTGATAACGCTATAAAAACATTTGTAGGTTAGAAGAAACTAGAGACAATCTCTTTACCTGAAAGTACATCATAGAGCTTTTTCTCAAAGTCTTCTTGTTTAAACGGTTTAGAGATAATATCGTTAAATCCGGCTTCACCAAACTCATGCATTTTATCTTCTAGCGTAACCGCGGTTAATGCAAAAATTGTGGTGTCCTTATCAAAAGATCGTATGATTTTGGTTGCCTCAAGACCACTAATTCCTGGCATGTGAATATCCATTAAAACAATGTTGTAAGTGTTTGATCTTACTTTTTCAACAGCAGCTTCACCATTATCAACCAAGTCGCACTTTAGTCCCATTTTTGTTAGGATTTTACGTGTAATCATTTGATTAATTTTGTTGTCTTCAACAATTAAAATTTTAACATCTTCTAAATCAAGTTCTTCAACTTTGTTTGCTTTTTCTCTTTCTTCAGATTTTGTTTTTTCAACATCCTTAACTTCTTCTAATGGAATTTCAAAGAAGAATGTTGTACCTTTTCCAAGTTCACTCTTAAGATATATTTTACCTTTTAGTATTTTGATAAGTCCTTTAACAATTGAAAGTCCTAATCCTGTACCACCATATTTTCTATTTATCTGAACAGAACCTTGTGCGAAACTATCAAACAATTGGTCTTGTTTTTCTTTAGTGATTCCAATACCATTATCTTCAATTTCAAAACGTAATCTATAATTTTTGTTTTTTGCTTCAATTTTGTGAACTCTTACCCAAATATCTCCGTCTTTGGTAAACTTTATGGCATTACCTAAAAGATTAATTAGGATTTGAGATAATTTTAATTGATCTCCATTGAACGTTTCAGGTAAGTCTTTTTCGTAGTAATAATGAAGCTTAGTGCCGTTGTCTTTAGCAGAATTTGCCAAAGCAGAAATAACATTATCAATTTTGTTTTTAAGATTAAATACTTCTGGGTCTAACTCAACTTTGTTAGCTTCAATTTTATTGATTTGTAGAATATCATTAATAAAAGTCAACAGATAATCACCTGAAAATTTTAGTGACTTTAAATGTGCTAGTTGATGAGGTTTTGGATCTTCTTCTAAAAGCATATTGGTCAATCCGGTTACCGCATATAATGGCGTACGTAACTCATGAGTCACCGTTGATAAAAAGTTAGCCTTTGTTTTAGAGGCCAATTCTGCTTTTTCTTTTGCTACAATTAATTCATCATTTTTTTTATGTAGCATATTATTCGTCTTTAACCTTATATTGTTGTTTTTATATAAGGAAAGCGTTAAAAGTGAAAGTATTGTTATCAGTGCGATACTAAGCGTAGTGGTAATTCTAGTAAAATTACTTTCCTTACTAACTTCGTCAAACTGTTCTTGCAGTTGTTTGTTTTTTTCGTCTTTATATTTACTTACATGTATTGAGGCAACACCAGAAGCTAAATTTTGACGTTTTACATTAAGAATAGAATCAGATAATTTTATGTGACTATTGGTGTTAATTAGAGCGTTTTTGTAGTCGCCAATTTTTTCGTAAACCTCACTAAGTGTTAAGAAGGCTTCATTAATATTTTCAATAATATTACCTTGTTTAGCTATAGATAATCCTTCATTGATTTGACTCAAAGCAAGTTCACTATTACCTAATGCATTAGAAACTTTACCCATTTCTATTAAAGCGCTACTTAGTCTTTTATTTTGCTCGTATTTTTTTGCAATGACTATGGTACTTTCTAAAATAGTTTTGGCAGTTTCAAAGTTTTTGACCGCTATGTAAGTTTTAGCTTGGTTAAGCGTAACTTCAGAAACATACTCTTCAAGTTCTTCTTGCTCAAATAGGTTTTTAGCAGATTTATAATAGCCCAATGCATCCTCATACTCTTGATTTGTGTGATGAATAACACCTTTAATATTATATGTAATTGCTAAGTTTGGGTAATCGTTAATTCCACGTTGAATAGAAGCGGCTGTATTGAGTGAAACATTGGCTCTGTTTGTTTCGCCGACTAAGTATTGGACTCTAGCAATTTTAGTATGTATAATTCCTTGATTAATTTTATCATCAAGTAATTCTGCTATTGACAAGGCTTCTTCGAGATCGTCTTTTGCATTAAGATAATCACCTCGATCATTTTCAAGTTTTGCCCTTTGTATTAGATTTTGTAAGGTCAATTCTAATTTATCCGAGTCATTAGCACCTTCTTGTTGGGCGAAGTTCGGACTACAAAGACAAATTAAAAATACTACTATATAATATTTGATATGGGACATTGTTATAGTCTTATATAGAGACAAATATAATTATTTATCCGATAAAAGTACATTTTTTGTCGATAAATTGCAAATTAAGTCTAAGATTCTAGAGCTGTAGCCTGTTTCATTGTCATACCAACCGACAATTTTAACCATATCACCAATTACGGAAGTCATCTGTGAGTCGAATATACACGAATGTTTATTACCAACAATGTCTATGGATACTATCGGATCTGCTGTGTATTCTAAGATGCCCTTTAATTGATCTTCCGAGGCATTTTTAAAAATCGCATTGACTTCTTCTATTGAAGTATGCTTATTGACATTTATAGTCATGTCTGTTAACGAACCGTTTGCAACAGGAACACGTATCCCACATCCACCAATAACATTAGATAGGTCTGGAAATATTTTTGTTAATGCTTTGGCGGCACCAGTAGTTGTAGGTACTATTGACTGACCAGCAGCTCTGGAGCGTCGTAAATCTCTATGTGGTTGATCATGTAAACTTTGGTCTGTTGTATAAGAGTGTACCGTTGTAATATATGCCTGTTTAATCCCAAAATGCTCCTTTATTAAGGCAATCATTGGTGCAGCATTATTTGTCGTACATGACGCATTAGAAATAATACACTCGTCACCATCTAAATGATGATCGTTAATGCCTAAAACTATAGTTTTAATATCGTCTTCTAAAGGTGGAACGGATAATATTACTTGTTTAGCCCCATTTGTTATGTGGTGTTTTAATTCAGGTTTTGTTTTAAACTTTCCTGTTGATTCAATAACAAAATCTGGCTGAACTTTTGACCAATCAAGACTTTTGGGATGAGATTCATTGTAAAGCGGAATCTTAATACCACTAACTATGATATTGGTGTCATCACAAGAGATTTCTTCCTTAAGTAGTCCGTGAATACTGTCGTATTTTAATAAATGGCTAAGTGTTTTTGAGTCCGCTAAATCATTTATGGCAACAATTTCTGTGTTCGGATTTTCTAGTGCAAGTCTGAAAACACGACGTCCAATTCTACCAAAACCATTGATAGCGACTCTTATCATTAATTAATGTGTTTTTGTGCCTTGTAAGAAGAACGAACTAAAGCACTACTTTCTACGTGTCTGAAACCTAAATCTAATCCGATTTCTTCATACTCTTTGAATTCATCCGGATTGATAAAACGTTGCACAGGCAAGTGTTTTTTACTTGGTTGAAGATATTGTCCAATGGTTACAACATCAACATCATTTTCACGTAAATCATGTAACGTTTGTATCACTTCTTCTCGTGTTTCCCCTAAACCTAACATGATACCAGATTTAGTTCTTCGTTGACCTTGTTGCTTTAAGTATTTTAAAACACCCATACTACGGTCATATTTAGCTTGAATACGAACCTCACGAGTTAGTCGTCTAACGGTTTCAATGTTGTGAGATACAACCTCTGGAGCAACCTCTATAATACGGTCAATATGTCTTTCGATACCTTGAAAGTCTGGAATCAGAGTTTCCAAAGTTGTTTCAGGATTCATTCTACGGACAGCTTTAACTGTTTCTGCCCACATGATGCTTCCCATATCCTTTAAGTCATCTCTATCTACACTGGTAAGTACTGCATGCTTTATTTTCATAATTTTAATAGAGCGTGCTACTTTTTCAGGTTCATCCCAATCTACAGTTTCTGGTCTTCCGGTTTTTACACCACAGAAACCACAAGAACGCGTACACACATTGCCTAAAATCATGAATGTTGCGGTTCCTTCACCCCAACATTCTCCCATATTTGGGCAACTTCCTGATGTACAAATGGTGTTTAGTTTGTATTTGTCTACGAGACTTCTTAATTCAGTATATTTTTTACCTGTTGGTAGCTTAACTCTAAGCCATTTAGGTTTACGTTCAGGTAGAATATTAGAAGCAACTTTTGTTTCCATGCATTTTTCAATTTCAAGAAACAAAGATACGAAGTAAATTATAATTTAATCCTAAAGAATGCTAAGATACCAAATGCTAAATCCAAGCAAGAAAATTATCCCTAACCATGATAAAATATGAAGCACAAGGTTTGGTTGCCATGTTTTTGGTGTATGCTTGCTAGATATCAATTTATAATTGATGATGGCGTAAAAAGGTGCTGTTACAAAAGATAATATAGTTGCAACTTTAATCAATAACCCCATTTCTGAAGCTAACGCAAAAAATATAAAAAGTGTACCGATTGTTAAAGCGATAATCCAGTATGCGTAACCGTTTTTTCTGTTTTTATTTGTTAAGAGGTCTAAACTTTTAGCCATTACTCTTGGTGAGGCATCTAATGTCGTGATTGTAGTACTAAACATTGTTGTAAAGGCTGCAATACCGATGATGATATAGGCCCAATTGCCAAGACTTTTTGTATAAAGGTCTATGAGCTGATTAGAAAACTCACCGGCTTTACCGCTAAATGATTCACCTGAATTAAACATTACAAAGTAACCCAAGCATAAAAATGCAATACCTAAAACTATTGCACCGATGTAACCTACATTAAAATCTAGTAAGGCCGTTTTTGGTGAAAATCCATTAGTACTTTTCTTTTTTTCTATGGCCCAGATTGAATGCCAAACGGAAATGTCTAGAGGTGCTGGCATCCAACCCATAAATGCGATTAGGAAGGCAATTTGTTCTGTGTTTTCTGGCAATACTTGTTTGAAAGATAGGGTTTGGTCAAATCCCTTACACGCAAATACAACCGCAAATAATGTACTCACTGTTAAGGTAATAATTATGATTTTAATGAGTCTATCTAGCGTTTTATACTTTCCTAAGAATAGTATAACAAGGCAGATAGTTAAAATAATTATTGACCAAATTTGAACGCTACTAACACTACTAAAACCAAAATTGAGAAAAGAGATATCACCAATTAAAGAATAAGCTAAACCTGCTGTAACTATGGTTACTGCGGTTTGAATTGTAAACATGGTTGCAATGTTCAGTACAAAATAGGCCAATACAACACCTTTGCCAAGCTTATGATAACCATCTAGCAAACTCTCACCTGTTGCCGTTGCATATCTAGGTCCAAACTGAAAAAATGGATATTTAAAAAGATTAACTAATAAAAGCGCCCATAGTAACCCAAGTCCAAAATCAGCACCAGCTCTAGTAGATTGTACTAAGTGAGATACACCTATAGCAGCACCAGCAAATAATAATCCTGGACCTAATTTTTTGAAAATATCTTTCATTAAGACTTAGTAATAATCTCGGCTAAGAGTTTTTTGGCTCTTAAAAGTTTTATTTTCACATTATTCATTGATTCATTCAGTTCTTCTGAGATTTCTTTATAACTCAATTCTTGAAAGTATCTCAAATTTATAATCTCTTGGTAATGTGGTTTCAATTTCTTGATATTGCGAAGTAACTTGGCTAAGTTTTGTTCTGTAATAATGCGGTCTTCGGGTGTAGGAGAGTCATCAATAATTTCTAAATAATGATCGTCATTATCTTTAGAGGTATTTTGAATGACTTTTTTTTGGCGCCTTGTAAGATCAATATGAATATTCTTAGAAATAGTAAATAACCAAGTTTTGAAATTATAGGCCTCATCATAAGTTCCTATTTTGTCAAAAGCTTTAGAAAATGTTTGTATGGTGATATCCTCAGCATCGTTTTCGTTTTTTGTGCGCTTTAATTGAAACGCATAGACATCATTCCAAAAGGTGTCCAAAAGAAAATTGAATGCTATTTGATCTTTTTCTTTTGCTTTAATAATGGCCTCGTTTACTTCCAATGCTTTGGTGTAGAAATTTTATTAGCACTAAATATAATTAATTGAAAGGTAATTAAAAATAATTCTAATACTGGTGAAATGTAGATGAGGTTTCCTTCATTTAGTTTTTTTGCCGTTAACCCAAACGATAACAATTGTAATATAAACCTTAGAAGAATTAATGCTAAAACCCACTGCCATTGAACTTGCGAAATGAGTAATACAATAGCAAAAATCCAAAATAATAATTGAGAACTGTAAAATGTCCCTAAAACAAATTTATGTAAAGGTTTGTAGAATTTTGATGTACTTATATGTCGTCTTTTTTGAGTAAACCAGTCTTTAAAAGATGTTTTTGGATTTGAAATGGTAAAACTCTCATTAGTATAGCAAATAGCTGTGTTTTTTGAATCGGCTACTTCGTTTACAAATAAATCATCATCACCCGACCTTACAAACATATGATTGTTGAAACCAGAATTATTAAAAAAGAGCTCTTTTCTATACGCCATATTTCTTCCAACAGCCATGTAAGGCATGCCAATATTAGAATATGAGAAATACTGAAGTGCTGTAAGTACGGTTTCAAAACGTATAAGACTGTTAAGCAATGAAAACTTCTTTTTAGCATAGGCACCATAACCTAAAACAATATGTTTTTCTTTTGAAAATTTACTGCTCATATGTTTTAGCCATTGGTCTGAATTAGGATAGCAATCCGCATCGGTAAATATTAAAGTTTCAAAAGAAGAGGCTTTAATACCTAGTGTTAGAGCATATTTTTTATTTCCCCAAAATGCTTCTGTATCCTTAACATCTACAATTTTAATATTGTTGTGCTTGGCCTTAAACTGTTCCATAACTTCTAGTGTATTGTCATAGGAACAGTCATTAACCAAAACAATTTCAAAATTGTCATAGTTTTGATTAATTATTAAGGGAAGATTTTGTTTTAAATTTTCTGCCTCATTTTTAGCACAAATAATCACTGATATTGGGATAGGCCTATCTAAACCAAGTTTGTCTTTTTTTGTTGAAAAAGCAAACAGGAATGTTGTGTAGAATACAACCTGTATACCAACTATTACTATAAAAGCAATAAACAGTATTGTTAAAAAAGTCATTAAGGATTATGCGTGATGAGTTTCGTTACAATCTTTAAATTGGTCTGGTGTTTTACCACAAAAACCACAGGCTTCACCTTCTCTATTCAGCATTGGGTTTTGACTTGCACAAGTTCCTGCAAATTCACCGTCTTTTTTTGCCCACAACTTTATTGCTATACCGGCAATCGCTAATAATAATAAACCTAAGGTAAGAAGTAACAATTTCATTTTGAATACTTATTTGCTGCAAAGATAATGCTTTTAGTACAATTCAGAAGCTAAATCATATTCGAGATTTGTTTATTTATTAATTCAATTTTTCTAGTTCAAGGGCTAGAATTAAAAAAAATGGTGCGATACAGTGACCTAAACCTTTCATCTTGTGTCTTATATGAACAAAAGAATTTATTAGAACTAATTTATACCGTTTATGAGAAAAATATTTGCAGAGTTTTTTGGTACTTTCTGGCTGGTCTTTGGTGGTTGTGGTAGTGCGTTATTTGCCGCTACTATTCCCGACGTAGGCATAGGGTTTATAGGTGTCTCATTAGCCTTTGGTTTAACTGTTTTAACTATGGCATATGCTGTTGGGCATATTTCGGGAGGACACTTTAATCCGGCCGTTTCTATTGGTTTATGGGCTGGTGGCAAGTTTCAAGCTAAGGATCTGTTTTGTTACATATTGGCTCAGGTAGCAGGCGCATTGTTTGCAGGTGGTTTATTATATGTCATTGCTTTTGGGAATTCTAACTTTGGAATAGATAATACCCAAGCTGGTGCTTTTGCGGCCAACGGATATGGGGCTTTATCACCAGAAGGTTATAGTATGTATTCGGCATTTTTAATAGAGTTTATACTTACAGCGTTTTTCTTGTTGATAATTTTAGGTGCTACGAGTTCTAAAGCACCAAAAGGATTTGCACCGATTGCTATAGGTCTGGGTTTAACATTAATTCATTTAATTAGTATACCTATTACAAATACCTCTGTTAATCCTGCAAGATCTACAAGTCAGGCATTAATTGCTGGTGGTGAATTTATCCCTCAATTATGGTTGTTTTGGGTAGCGCCAATTGCAGGAGCAATTGTTGCAGGTTTAATTCATAAAAGCTTTCTTGAGAAAAAATAGTTATCAAAAAAACAAAGGCGAAGTTTAAAAAACTTCGCCTTTGTTTTTTTACTCTTTCAGAGAAATCTCAGCTACTTCAGTGCTATTGTCTGGGTCACCTTCAGTTCCGATCTTAATACTTAAAGCTAATGCATCTTCAAGATATGGAATTTGTTTTAAGGTGCGTTGTGATTCGTCTAGTATACCAAGATGTACCATTCTATCTTGTAATTCTGCCCAAATCTCATATTGTTGATCTGCTGGTAATTCAGGCAATTTAATAACATCAATCATGGATGTTTTTTCAACAGGATTAATGTAAGCAACAGTTTTTAAGTCTTTAGCTCTGTCATTACCGTTTATAAGATATTTTCTTGCATCAGGATGATTGAGCTTGCTCAATTCAGCAGCTAATTGATCTAGTTTTGCATTATTGTTTTCGATATCACTTCTTAGATCAAAAATCTCATCAACAACGACGTTATTTTCATCATTAAGCTTTAGATTTTTTTGATATAAGAATAAGGTTGATGCCGCAAATAAAACTGCCGCTGCACTTGCAGCAATACTATACCAAGGTGTTTTTTTATGCTGAACAAGCTGAATGACTTTAGCGTCATTAGAATTGTCTAATTCTTCAAGGATGTTATTTAAAACATGCTTAGGTACGTCTACCGCACTAGCTTTAGCAATAATTTCTAAATTATTCTGAAGCTTTTCATAAGCTTCGGCTGCTTCCGGATAAGATTTTATATAATGTTCAACTTCTTGAGTCTCCTGTAAAGTTGTCTCACCTACTAAGTATTTGTTTAGAAGGTTAGAATTTAAAAAACTGTGTAATTTTGTTTCCATAGTTTAAGGTTTTATGGATTATAAACCTTTTTAAGTTCTCTTAATCCTATTTTTAATCTAGATTTTATTGTACCTAATGGGATGTTAAGCTCATCGCTTGCTTCCTGTTGCGTCATACCTTCAAAGAATAAGGCATTTAAAACAATTTGATACTTTTCTTCTAGTTTTTCAACATGCTCTCTAATGTCTAAAACATCTTGGTTGAGATTACTTGTTGGTAGGATATATACGTTAGAAGTGTCAATTTGGACTTCTTTCTGATAACGATTATTAAAACTACGTAGTTTATCAATCGCTGTATTCCTAGCAATTCTGAATAACCAAGTAAATAACTTCGCTTTTTTAGCGTCGTATTTCGATGCGTTTTTCCAAACCTTAACAAAAGTTTCTTGGAGTGCGTCTTGAGCGATTTCTTCATTAATAGTAATTTTTAAAATAACACCATAAAGGCTATTAGAATAATTCTCGTATAACAAATTAATTGCACGCTGATCACCTGTTTTTAAATACTTAATTATTTGCTGCTCAATTGGTGTAATGCTCAAAACCTGATTCTCTTATTTTGAATGATTTAATTGGGATGTCGTAAATATAACCAAATACAATATATTAACTAATTGCTATTCATTTGTTTAGTTGCTGACTAAAGAACTACAATTTTTCTAAATAATGTTGACTTCAGTTTCAATGGTAATATTAAAAAGGCGCTTTACTGTTTTTTGAATGAGTAAGGCCAACTTGTAAATATCACTTCCTTTGGCGTCTCCATAGTTAACAAGTACTAGAGCTTGTTTATTGTGTACACCATAATCACCAAATCTTTTACCTTTAAATCCAGCTTTTTCTATAAGCCAACCCGCAGGGACTTTAATTTCGGTTTCTGATATTTTATAAGATGGTATTTCCGAAAAATTGGTCTTAAGACTATTAAAATGCTCTATTGAGATTACAGGATTTTTAAAGAAACTGCCACTATTGCCAATGTCTTTTGGGTCTGGCAGTTTACTCTGTCTTATGGCAATTACCGCTTTTGAAATATCTTGAATTGTAGGTTCAGAAATATTCATATCTTCTAACTGTTGCGTTATAGCACCATAATTCATATGCAACTTGTGAATACCTTTTGAGAGCTTAAAACTAACACTGGTTATAATGTATTGACCTTTTAGATGTTGCTTAAAGACAGATTCTCTATAGCCAAATTGGCAATCTTCTTTAGAGAACGTTTTTAAGTCTTGATTATTGATGTTCATAGCTTCACAAGAATGAAAAACATCCTTCAGCTCAACACCATAGGCGCCAATATTTTGAATAGGCGCTGTACCAACATTACCTGGAATTAATGATAAGTTTTCCACACCACCAAAATCATTGTGTAAACACCACATCACAAATTCATGCCAGTTTTCACCAGCCATTACTTTGACAATAACTGAATCTTTATTATCCTCAATAACCTTAAAACCCTTAAGATTAATATGAAGTACTAAAGCCTCTATATCTTGAGTAAGAAGCATGTTGCTCCCACCACCAAGAATGAAAAAATCCTTTGTGTTGTTTTGCAGTACATCTCTTAATTTCTGAACCGAAGTGACACTACAATAGGCTTTAGCTTCAGTATCAATACCAAATGTATTATAAGGTTTTAAGGATATGTTCTGTTCGATTTTCATTAGTCTTTATAGACCTTGAGTGCTTCAGCTAATACCTTTACAGCGGTTCTTAAACTTTCTTCTTTAAGTACGTAAGCAATTCTAATTTGGTTTTTTCCAACACCTTCTGTAGAATAAAAACCTGCAGCTGGCGCCACCATTACAGTGTTATTTTCAAAATCAAATTCTTCTAATAACCAGCGTGCAAAATCATCAGAATTCTTTACTGGTAACTCGGCAATACAATAAAAAGCTCCATTTGGTTTCGCCACTTTTACACCAGGAATTTTTTGTAATTCTTCTATGAGTAGATTTCTTCGAGACACATATTCGTCTATCACTTCATCAAAATATGTTTGAGGTGTATCTAATGCTGCTTCACTAGCAATTTGTGCTAAGGTTGGCGGACTTAATCTTGCTTGAGCAAACTTTAAAGCTGTGCTTATAACTTCCTTATTTTTTGAAACTAGATATCCAATTCTTGCACCACACATACTATAGCGTTTAGATACAGAATCTATAACGATCGCGTGTTCTGATAAAGTTGGTTCTTCTAAAATTGAGAAATGAGAAATACCATCGTAAACGAACTCTCTGTACACTTCATCAGCAATTAAAAAGAGATCGTGTTTTTTTACAATTTCAGCAAGTTTTTGAATTTCTTCTTTTGAGTATAAGTAACCTGTCGGATTTCCGGGATTACAAATTAAGATGGCTTTTGTTTTAGATGTTATTAACTTTTCGAATTCTTCAATTGCAGGTAGTGCGAAATTATCTTCTATTTTAGAAATTACTGGCACAACTTTTACACCTGAAGATGTCGAAAACCCGTTGTAATTTGCATAAAATGGTTCAGGAATAATGATTTCATCATCTTTATCCATAATACTTCCAAATGCAAAAAGTAAGGCTTCACTACCACCCGTTGTGACGATGATATCATCATGATTTACGCTGATGTCATTACGACCGTAATACTCAGCAATCTTGGTTCTGTAGCTCTCAGAACCTTCAGATCTCGAATATGCTAAGGTTTCAAGTGTTATGCCTTTGATAGCATCTAGTGCAACTTGAGGTGTTTTAATATCTGGTTGACCAATGTTGAGGTAATACACATTTTTACCTTTTTTTTCTGCATTTTCAGCAAACGGAACCAATTTTCTAATTGGTGATTCAGGCATCTGAATGCCTTTAGTTGAAATCTTTGGCATGTTACATCTTTAAAACACAAAGTTCTAAAAATTCTTAAAGTTTATGTAAAAAAATGTGCTTAAAATGTCAGCTTGAATAAAGATTTGTAAATTGATTATAAATCAATCAATCTTGAAACTTAAATCAATCCATATTTTCCTGATATTGCTTTGTTTTCATTGCGGAATTTTAGATGCTCAAGGCAATTTTTTCTTCAAAGGAAATTCTTCTGAAAAAATAAAGTTTGAATTGGTGAGTAATTTAATCATTATACCCATAGAGGTTAATGATGTGCCTTTATCCTTTGTGCTAGATACAGGTGTTAGTAAGCCTATTTTGTTTAATCTTACCGAAGACGACTCACTAAATCTTCAAAGTATTCAAAAATTTAGCCTTCATGGTTTAGGTGCCGATGGTGAAATTGAAGCCATCAGATCAAAATACAATCGTATAAAATTTGGTAATGCTTTAGGGACTAATCAAGATTTGTTTGTTGTTTTCGATAAATCCATAGATTTTACTCCGCGACTTGGCATTTGGATTCATGGTATCATAGGTTATGATTTATTTAAAGATTTTATTGTTGAAATCAATTACAGCGGTAAGTATATCAGACTTCATAAACACGAATCATTTAAAAATAGAGCATCTAAAAAATGGAGAAGGATTCCTTTGGATGTGTATCGGAATAAACCTTATGTCAATTCATTTGCAACAATAGGTGAGGATGAAAAACCAATTAAACTTTTAATAGATACAGGTAGTAGTGATGCGCTATGGTTGTTCGAAAATAAAAATAAAGGACTTTATCCTAACCCAAATAAAAATTTTGTTGATTATTTAGGTAAAGGGCTTAGTGGATCTGTGTATGGAAAAAGATCAAAGATTAATAATTTTAAATTGAGTGATTTTAAGCTTAATAAAGTGAACGTTGCATTTCCAGATTCTGTTTCAATTGATAAAAATCGCATATATAAAGAGCGTAATGGGAGTTTAGGTGGTGAGATTTTAAAACGTTTTAATTTGTTTTTTGACTATAAGAATGAAATACTCTATCTAAAAAAGAACAGTAACTATAAGTTAGCCTTTACTTACAATAATAGTGGCATTGTTTTAGAGCGTAATGGGTCTCAGTTCATAAGAGAAAAAGTAAAAGTTCCGTCTAAAGATAGTTTTTCACAGAGCGATATGAATGCTGTAAGAATTAATATGTCCATAGATTACCGTATGGTACTAAAACCTATTTATGAAGTTGTAGAGCTTAGAGAAACATCTAATGCATATGCATCTGGTTTGAGAATTGGTGACATCATTATTGCAGTAAACGGACATGAAGTTTATGAATATAAATTACCTGAAGTAAACAGCTTTTTTCATGGTAATCCTGGTAAAGTGGTTCGACTTAAAATTGAACGCTATGGTAAAACAATGACCATAAAATTTAAGTTAGACGACGTCTTTAAAATAAATAAGCCTTCAAAAAATTGAAGGCTTAGTCTTATTATATGGTGATTGAATTTATTGTTCAATCATACTTTTTTCTTTCTTTTCAAGTACGCTTGTTCTGTTTGGGTCTACAACCAGACCTTTAATCTTTAAGGCCACTGTTGGCGTTTCAGCGTTTGAAAATACAGTGATTGTTTTTCTAATAGGGTTAACTCTATTTGTGTCATACTTTACTTCAATCTCTCCAGTTTCACCAGGCATAATTGGACCTTTTGGTTTTTTAGGAACCGTACAACCACAACTAGATTTTACTCTAGTTATCTCTAAAGGCGCATTACCTGTATTCGTAAATTCAAAAACTCTTACACCATCTGATCCTTTTTCTATTGTACCATAATCTATTACGGTAGTTTTAAATTCAATTTTAGCTACTTTCTTTTCTTCTTGAGCGAAAGAACCAAGACTTATTAAACCTACAAATAATACTGCTATTAAATTTTTCATCATTTTAATTTTAAATTGATACGTTCAAAACTAGTTACTTTTTGGCATATTGCAAAATATATTAGACGTATTACACCAATATTAACATCGTTTCAGTTAATTGTTTTTTAAGATTATAAACACTTTAATTTCTCAAAAAAAGAAATATAAGTACTTTTGCACATCAATTGACAAAAACTGTTCCAAAGTATGCAAGTTCCATCAAAATATGATGCTAGTAAGGTAGAAGGTAAGTGGTATGATTACTGGATGAAACATAATTATTTTCATTCAGAACCAGACGAAAGAGAACCATATACTATTGTGATTCCGCCACCAAATGTGACAGGAATATTACATATGGGACATATGTTGAATAATACCATTCAAGATGTATTAATTCGTCGTGCACGTTTACAAGGTAAAAATGCGTGTTGGGTTCCTGGTACAGATCACGCATCTATTGCTACAGAAGCAAAGGTTGTTGCTAGACTTAAGGAACAAGGCATTGATAAAAATGATTTAACTCGAGATGAGTTTTTAAAGCACGCTTGGGATTGGACACACGAGTATGGTGGCGTTATTCTTGAACAATTGAAAAAATTAGGTTGTTCTTGCGATTGGGATAGAACCAAATTTACAATGGATGACGATATGTCTGAAGCTGTAATCAAAGTATTTGTTGATTTGTACAACAAAGGCTTAATTTATCGTGGCTACCGAATGGTAAATTGGGACCCAGAAGCAAAAACCACACTATCTGACGAAGAAGTAGAATACATAGATAAGCAAGGGAAATTATACCACATCAATTACCAAATTGAAGGTTCTGATGAGGTGTTAACCATTGCTACAACACGTCCTGAAACTATTTTAGGAGATTCGGCAATTTGTATCAATCCTAATGATGAGCGTCATTTCAATTTAAAAGGGAAAAAGGCAATTGTACCTATTTGCAATCGTATTATTCCTATTATTGAAGACGAGTATGTTGATGTTGAATTTGGTACTGGATGTTTAAAAGTAACACCAGCGCACGACGAAAATGATAAGGTTCTTGGAGATAAACACAATCTTGAAGTGATTGATATCTTCAACGAAGATGCTACTTTAAATAGCTACGGATTGCACTATGAAGGTAAAGACCGTTTTGAAGTTAGAAAAGCTATTGTTAAAGAATTGGAAGAGCTTGGTTTAATCGCCAAAATTGAAGACCATAACAATCGCGTTGGAATTTCAGAGCGTACTAAGGCTATTATTGAGCCTAGACTATCTGACCAATGGTTCTTAAAAATGAAAGAATTGGTAAAGCCAGCTATTGAAGCGGTTTTAGGTGAAGATAGAGAGGTGAAGTTATTCCCAAGAAAGTTTGAAAATACGTATCGTCATTGGATGGAAAATATTCGCGATTGGAACATTTCTCGTCAATTACTTTGGGGACAACAAATTCCAGCCTACTATTACGGTGATGGAAAAGAAGATTTTGTTGTTGCTGAAAACATCAAATATGCACTTAAGCTAGCTCAAGAAAAAACTTCAAACTTCGAGCTTCAAGCTTCAGACTTAAACCAAGAAACCGATGCGCTGGATACTTGGTTTTCATCGTGGTTATGGCCAATGAGTGTTTTTGACGGCATTAGAAATCCAGAAAACGAAGACATCAAATATTATTACCCAACAAACGACTTGGTTACAGGTCCAGATATTCTGTTCTTTTGGGTAGCACGTATGATAATTGCTGGTTACGAGTATAAAGATGCGCGACCATTTCAGAATGTATATCTTACAGGATTGGTACGTGATAAGCAACGTCGTAAGATGAGTAAATCCTTAGGAAATTCACCAGATGCATTAAAGTTGATTGAAGATTATGGTGCTGGTGGAGTTCGTGTAGGTTTATTGTTAAGTTCGGCTGCAGGTAATGATTTATTGTTTGATGAAGCGCTGTGTCAACAAGGAAAAGGGCTTGGTAATAAAATATGGAGTGCGTTTTATTTAACGACGCTTTGGGAAGTGTCCGAAGATATAGGTCAACCTCAGTCAAGTAAAATTGCGTTAGAGTGGTTTGAAGCGAAGTTCCAAAAAGTATTAGCAGAGATTGAAGACCATTTTAGTAAGTATCGTTTAAGCGATGCTATTATGGCAATTTATAAACTGATTTATGATGATTTCTGTGGATGGTTATTAGAGATTGTAAAACCAGCTTATGGTCAACCAATTGATGCAACAACTTATAACAAAGTAATTGCTTTACTTGAAGATAACTTGAAGATTTTACATCCATTTATGCCGTTTATAACTGAAGAAATCTGGCAATTAATTGCTAAAAGAACGCCAGAAGAAGCCTTAATTGTTGCAAAATGGCCTGAGACTAAATCGGTTAATGAAGGATTAATTGCTGAATTTGATTTTGCTTCTGATGTAGTTTCTGGAATTAGAACCATTAGAAAAGAAAAAAATATTGCTTTTAAAGAAGCAATAGAGTTTTCAGTAATTAATAATGAAAATGTAGCTAATACGTTTGATGAGGTAATTGTGAAGTTAGGTAATCTTGAAGGTATCAATTATGTGTCTGAAGCTATTGAAGGCGCATTGACGTACAGAGTGAAATCTAACGAGTATTTTATTCCAATGTCTGGCGCTATTGATGTAGAAGCAGAAATTAAAAAATTAACGGAAGAGTTGAATTATACAGAAGGTTTCTTAAAATCGGTTCAAAAGAAATTATCTAACGAACGTTTTGTAAACAATGCACCAGAGCAAGTAGTTGCAGGCGAAAAGAAAAAAGAAGCTGACGCACTTGCCAAGATTGAAACTCTTAAGTCTAGTTTAGCGAGTTTGAAATAACTGTCATTGCGAGCTTAGCGAAGCAATCTCGATATTCAGAGGTGTCATGCTGAATTTATTTCAGCATCTTATTTTACATAAACCCAAAAAGTTGAGATTCTGAAACAAGTTCAGAATGACAAAACATATATAGACTGACTGAAAAGGCAGTCTTTTTTATTTAATCTCTAATTCAGAAGTGTCATTGCGAACATAGTGAAGCAATCTCTTTAATAATTATCAGATTACTTCAGTCGTAAACTCCTTCGTAATGACAAACATTAAATATCAAAGAATTTATAAGTCCGAGTCCATTGCGTGGATTCACCAGCTTTAAGGTGAATTTTGAAAAACATCTCAGGACAAATCACGTGTTTCCAACCCCAAAGATTCACTTTATTGACTTTAAAATCACCTGTTGAAGTCATACCTATTTTGTTTTTAGCATTCAATAATTCCCATTGGTTTTCAATTTCACTATATCCAGAAAGGTTACTGAAAAAGAAATCCTCATTTGGTCTGTCGTTGAAACCTATTGAGTTAGTGTTAATATCAACCTTGTTTTCAAGATTAACAGCTTTATGAAATCGACGCGGATTAATCTCAAAAGGAAAGGTTAAGGTGTAATCATTACCAATCAAGTCGTTATTAATCGCTAAAAAGTTATGGTTGTATTCGTTAGTGATAATAGATTTTTGTCCTGTATTATCAAGACGATAATGGATTGAAAAACTATCATCGTGTAAAACAATTTCTTTCTTCAGAATGTAGGCATAATCATTTAAAAGTTCTGACGTGCAGGTAATGATTGCTTTGTTGTTTACAATATTGAATGTGAATTGGGCAGGTTTTATTTTATAGTCTTCAAGAAAATGATAACTGTGTTTCTCTTTTTTAAGCAGTCCAATACCTATTTTATGAAACCAATCACCAATTTTAGTGTCCTTAAAACCAATAGGTGTTGTAGTACTGAATTCGTTGTAAAAGCCTTTTCCTATTGTATTGTGTTTTTTTGAAAAGGTATTTTCAATAGTGGAAACAGGAACACCTTTATAATGAACCTCGCTAATCTTACCAGTCCAATCAAAACGTGAAAATTTGTAACCTTCTAGAGGTTCATCTATTTGTAATTTTAAAAAATCGTTTTGTAGCGTGTGAGGCATCTAAAAATCATTCTTTATAAGAGTTTGCTAATATACATTCTCCGGTGTATAATGTAGATGCATTCAGTGGTTTAATTCGCTAATTAATCTCTTAGGAAACCAAAGATCCAATCCCAGAAATCCTTAATTAGGAAATTATAAAACGTTAAAAACTCTTAAAATTATTATTAAACTAAAGTAGTATTCACATCAATTCTTGTTTATTTTATTGGTTTTACCGGCTATAACATAATTTAAATTTATGTAATACATAATAAACATATATAAAAGTATATGATTAATTATTTCCATCTTTGCAACGTAAACAAACTAATAACAAACAACATGATTAAAGTTTCATTAGCAAAAGGAGATGGCATCGGTCCTGAAATTATGGACGCTACTCTTAATATCTTAAGTGCTGCAGGAGCCGATTTAACTTTTGAAGAGATCGAAGTTGGCGAAAAAGTGTACTTATCTGGGAATTCAACAGGAATTTCTAGTGAAGCTTGGGAAACTATAAGACGAAATAAAGTACTCTTAAAAGCACCAATCACAACGCCTCAAGGTGGCGGTTATAAAAGTTTGAATGTAACCATGCGTAAAACTTTAGGTTTATATTCAAATGTAAGACCTTGTAGAAGCTTACATCCATTTGTAACTACAAAGCATCCAGACATGGATGTGGTAATCATTAGAGAAAATGAAGAAGACTTATATGCTGGTATTGAACATCAACAAACCGATGAGGTTGTTCAGTGTTTAAAACTAATAAGTCGTCCGGGTTGTGAAAAAATAGTGACTTATGCCTTTGAGTACGCACGTAAATACGGACGCAAAAAGGTGACCTGTTTTACTAAAGATAATA
Organism: uncultured Flavobacteriaceae bacterium; assembly: GCA_964517835.1. Classification (GTDB taxonomy): domain Bacteria; phylum Bacteroidota; class Bacteroidia; order Flavobacteriales; family Flavobacteriaceae; genus Winogradskyella. The sequence goes on from CAZFEV010000027.1 coordinate 21,002, forward strand.
TCATGAAGCAAACTGATGGGTTGTTTCATAAAGTCTTTGATGAAGTTGCAGAGCGTTATCCAGAGATTGAAAATGAGCATTGGATCGTAGATATAGGTGCGGCATTGTTAGCTGATTCGCCAGAAGATTTTGATGTTATCGTAATGCCGAATCTATATGGGGATGTGATGTCTGATATTGCAGCTCAAATTACTGGTTCAGTTGGTTTAGCTGGTTCAGCAAATATTGGTCAAGAATGTGCAATGTTTGAAGCCATTCATGGGTCTGCACCAGATATTGCAGGTAAAAATATTGCAAACCCTTCTGGTTTAATAAATGGTGCTGTTATGATGTTAAATCATATTGGCCAAAGTGAAGTAGCAGAAAAAATTCAGAATGCATGGTTAAGAACCATTGAAGATGGAGTGCATACCAATGATATTTACGACCCTATCATGAGTACAAAGCGTGTAGGTACTAAAGAATTTGCTGAAGCAGTTATTGCAAATCTAGGCAATAAGCCTAAACAATTACCAGAAGTGAGCTTTGATGATAGAACACCTTTAGTGTTACCAAGATACCAAAGAAAACCATCTAGAGATAAAAAAGTAGTTGGAGTTGACTTGTTCGTTGATTGGCATGGCTATGATGCTAATGAACTTGCTGCTAAACTACAAAAACTTAATAATGATGAGTTAGAGTTGTCCATGATAACAAACCGAGGGATTAAAGTATGGCCAAATGGTTTTGAAGAAACGTTTTGTACGGACCACTGGCGCTGCAGATATTCCGCAAAAGATGGGAAAGAATTGTCAAAAAGAAAAATTATAGAAGTCTTACAAGCAGCTATGGATCATGGTATAGATGCCATAAAGACTGAAAACTTATATACGTTCGATGGTGTAAGAGGTTATTCTCTAGGCCAAGGACAATAGGTTATTTTAAGACTTACATTCCAAGTGAATTTAAATTTATGTGAGAGTTAGTTAATAGTTAGATTGTTAGTTAGACTTGGAATGTAAGTTAAAATAAAATGACACCATGACACTTGTAAATTCAGATTTGGTAAATTTTTTCATAGGTTGTTATATACTAATTGTTATCATTCTGTGTGTTGTTGTGCTTAGATCACAGATGAATTTTAGAGGAAAATTAACATGGTTAGTATTGTTACTGTGTTTACCTGTGCTTGGTGTCTTTTTTTATCTGATTTCAATAACGTTTAAGATTAATGTTATTGAAACGGACTAAATTACCACTCATTTATTTTGTTACTATCTAACTTTACAAAAATGAATAGTAAGATAGTAAAACCCCATAATCCGGAACCTCCATAACTAAAGAAAGGTAATGGAATTCCAACAGTAGGAATTAAGCCCATAACCATTCCGATATTAATAGTAAAGTGTATGAATAGGATAGAGGCTACGCCATAACCGTAAACTCTACTAAATTGTGACTTTTGTGCTTCGGCTAAATACAAAATTCTAACTATAAGAAGTACGAACAATATCACCACAAAACTACTACCAAGAAATCCCCATTCTTCCCCGACGGTACTGAATATATAATCTGTTTCTTGTTCAGGAACAAATTTTCCTGTAGTTCTGGTACCTTGAAGAAAACCTTTACCAGATAAACCACCAGATCCGATCGCCTCTTCTGATTGTATAAGATTGTAGGCCTCCCTTTTTCGCATTTGCTCTAGTTTCACTGGGTCCTTTTCGAGCCGTAGAAAAATAGAAATTCTATTTTGTTGATGTGGTTTTAATCCATGTTGATAGAACAATTTAACCCCATAAGAAAAACCAATTGCCAATAAAAAAACAGCAATATATTGAAGTAATGAACCTCTTTTTCGTTTCCTAAAGAAATAACGAATACCTAAAATAATTAGACAAATTACACCACTAATAACAATACCGAATTTAAGCGCTAAAACAGCAAGAACAATTACAGAAAGCGCTACGATGAGATAGATTTGTTGCAATCCTTCCCTGTAAAATACAAAGAAAAAAGAGGCGTACACTATGGTACTTCCGGCATCATTTTGAAGTAAGATTAACAGTGCTGGTATAAAAATGATAGCTGCTACCCTAATTTGATCTTTGAGGGTTTTCATATTAGTTTGAAGATCGCTAATGTATTTAGCTACAGCCAAAGATGTGGCAAACTTCGCAAATTCACTAGGTTGAATGGTCATGCTGCCGATGCCATACCAGGAACGTGCACCATTAACATCTTTTCCAAATATGAATAAACCTACAAGAGATAGCAAGGCGACGAGATAAATGATGCTGGCAAATCGCTCATAAAATTTAGCTTCGAGCGAGAGGATTAAAATGATTAGCACTAACGAAAGCCCTATAAATACAGATTGCTTGCCGTACAGTGTCGACATGTTGAAATAGCTCGTAATTTCACCTTCGTGAGAAGCCGATAATATGTTTAGATAACCAAAGCCAACTAACAACAGAAATATTATAATAATAAGCCAGTCGAATTTAAATCGTCTTTGGTTTTCTCTTAGCATAATTAGGACTTAATAATATCTAGTTTTAGTGCGTTCAATGTTTTCAATTCTTCTTCTTCAATAGCTTCAAGAGTGGTTTGTCTATTTATACCAAATGCTTCTCCTGAATATGGTTTTGCATATTCGTGTTCTAAAGAATAACGCAATACAAAATCTTCTAGATCTGTTCTAGAAATTTCTCCACGTAAATAAAACTCTATCATAAGACTTGCCATTCTTCCAGCAAATCTACTTCCGAAGTACCCATTTTCAACAAAAACTGCAATAGCTATTTTAGGATTGTCTTTTGGGGCAAAGGCTACAAAAATCGAATGATCTGTAAGTTGTGTCTTCTTTTCATCGATGATGGCAAAATTTTCTGCTGTACCAGTTTTTCCACATATTTCAATGCCTTCTACTTTTAAATACTTTGCTGTTCCTTTATTATAAACGTCAAACATGCCTTCAATTACAGGCTCAAAATGTTGTTTATCTATTGTGGTGTAATTTGGTGTTGTAAACCGAGTAGGAATAGTTTCCTCTTCAATCTCCTTAATGATATGAGGCGTATAATAATAGCCACGATTACCAATAGCAGCAGCCATATTAGCTAATTGTATTGGTGTCGCTAATACTTCTCCTTGACCAATAGCATTTGATAGGGTAAAAGTAGTATACCATCTGTTTTTTCCGTATCCACGATCATAGGTAGATGAGGTAGGTACTTTACCTGGTTGACCTACGGATAAATCATTATTGAGGTAATTACCTAAACCAAAACTCTTAATATGTTTACTCCAAACATCCATACCTTTAGCTGGTGAATCGTACTTATCCATTATTCTTCTGTATACATTAGCAAAGTAAGAATTACAAGATTCATAGATTCCAATATTCATGTTTGCCGGGCTGTGATGGGCATGACACCCCATTTTACGATTACCATATCTATAACCCATTGCACATGCAAATCTGTCATTTGTAGTCACTACACCTTCTTGCAATGCAATTAGAGCATTAAGTGTTTTAAAAGGTGATCCTGGTGGATACATGGCTTGCAGTCCACGATCAAATAATGGTTGAGCTAAACTATCTCTGTAAAGTTTGGTGAAGTTTTTAGATCGATCTCTTCCCACTAATAAGTTTGGATTATAAGATGGACCAGATATCATAGCAAGTATTTCACCAGAACTTGGTTCAATGGCGACAATACCTCCACGTTTATTCGTCATGAGTAATTCACCATAAGCTTGCAACTTAGCGTCGATGGTTATTTTAATGTCTTTACCAGGTTCTGGTAGTGTATCAAACTTCCCGTCTTTATAAGGTCCAATAATTCTATTGAATCTGTCTTTTTGGAATAATTTTATTCCTTTTGTGCCACGAAGAGTTTGTTCATAGGTTTTTTCTACACCTTGCATACCAATAAAATCACCTAATCTGTAATAGGGTTTCTTCTCAATAGTACTTCTATTTACTTCACCAATATTGCCAAGTACATTTGCTCCAATAGTTGTTTGGTAAGAACGCAGAGATCTTCTTTGAATATAAAAGCCTTGATATTTTCGCATTTTTTCTTGTAAAACGGCATAATCGGCTTTAGACAGTTGCTGCACAAAAGGTGATGCTTTTCTATAAGAGTAGCTTTTTGCTCTTTTTATCTTTTTGTCATAATCTTCTGTTCTGATTTTTAGTAGAGTGCAGAATTCTTCTATTTTAGAAGAATCCATATCTTCAATTTCTCTAGGAATAACCATAACATCATAAGATGGTTGGTTTGCAACTAAGAGCTTCCCATTTCTGTCATAGACATAACCTCTTTTTGGGTAGTTGAATTCTTTTTCGATTGCTGAATCTTCAAAGATGTCTTGACTTTTACCCTCATAAATTTGCAGGTAAAATAAGCGTGAGATGAATGCCAACCCAACTAAAATAACAGCAGAAAGAAGCAGTAATTTCCTCATCGTTGATTTCGACTAAATAATACTATAATTAAAATACTAAGTACAATAGTAAAGATACAGGAGAATAACGTCTTTTTTAGGATTAATAGTATTTCTGAAATACTGAAAACTTCAAGAGAAAATAACACAAGATGATGTATTAATGCACCTAAAGTGATATAGGTAATTAAACTACCGATTTCCGTTAGATTAAACTTAATACTTTGGTGTTCATAAAGCATTCCGAAGGATGTTTTGAGTAATACAGGTCTTGAGTAGGCTAAACTTACTGCTGCTGCTGCATGTACGCCTCCAGAATCTGAAAAAATATCAATCAACATTCCAAGTATAAAGCTTATGGTTAGAAGGGTTAATCGATTGTCTCTGATAGGGAATAGCAGGATAAAAATAATATAAGGATATGGATTAATATATCCCAAGAAGTTGATGCTGTTACAAATGACCACTTGAAACAACAACAATGAAATAAATCTAAGGCTATTTATCAGAAAAGGGTTATTCATCGCTATTTTCTAGTTCTATAATTTCTTTTCTGTCTTTGTTTTCAATGACATAGACCGTTCCTAGGTTTGTCATGTCGTTAAACAGCCTTACTTCAATATTGTAGGTGTCACCCGTAATATCTACTTCAAAACTTTCAATTGTACCAATACCTATACCTTTTGGGAAAATTGCAGATTCACCACCTGTTTCTATTGTGTCTCCAATTTTGACATCTGCAAATTTTGAAACATCGGTAAGTTGTGAGAATTCCGGAGATTTACCATTCCATTCAAGAGAGCCAATATGATTCGAGTTTTTTAGTTTTGCATTAATTCTACTTTTCTTATTCAGTATTGAAATTACCCTCGAATAATTGTTGGAAGTGTTATCGATAATTCCGACGATACCTTTAGGTGTAATAACCCCAAAATCCTCGTAAATGCTATCTTTTCTGCCTTTGTTTATGGTAAGATAGTTATTAGGTGAGGCATAACTATTTTTGAATACTTCAGCAGTTCTGACTACATAATTTAGATTAGTATTTTCTTTTTTTTGTAAAAATGAACTGTCTGCATTTATTTGAAGATTGAGTAAAAGCTGTCTCAAACGCTTATTTTCTTCAGCTAATTTTGAATTTTCTACTTCAAGTCCGAAGTATTTGTCCACGGAATTTACCATACCATAAACTCCGCCAGTAAGCCCATTGGCTGAACTTATAAATTTACTTCGGTGGTAAGAATGCGATTGGATTGTAAAGGCTAAGGAGATACCAAAAAGAAATAAAAACAACAGAAATGTTTTGTTCTTTATAACAAAATTGAATATTTGTTGCATTATTTACCTCCTTATTTAATCAATACGCTTTTGTATTTTGGTAAGTTCTTAAGTACGATACCTGTACCTCTAACCACAGCTCTTAATGGATCTTCGGCAATGTAAACTGGTAAATCTGTTTTTTGAGATAAACGTTTGTCTAATCCTCTCAACATTGATCCTCCACCAGCAAGATAAATACCAGTATTGTAAATGTCTGCAGCCAATTCTGGAGGTGTCTGAGATAGCGTTTCCATTACAGAATCTTCAATACGTAAAATAGATTTGTCTAACGCTTTTGCAATTTCTCTATATGATATTTGAACTTGTTTAGGCTTACCAGTTAATAAGTCTCTACCTTGAACACTCATATCTTCAGGTGGTAATTCTAAATCTTCGGTAGCTGCACCTATTTGAATTTTAATTTTTTCAGCGGTTCTATCACCAACGTATAAGTTGTGTTGTGTACGCATGTAGTAAATAATGTCATTTGTAAATACATCACCTGCTACTTTTACAGATTTATCACAAACGATACCACCAAGTGCAATCACCGCAATTTCGGTTGTTCCACCACCAATATCAACAATCATGTTTCCTTTTGGTTGCATGATATCAACACCAATACCAATAGCCGCTGCCATTGGCTCGTGAATAAGATATACTTCTTTACCATTAACACGCTCACAAGATTCTTTAACTGCTCGCATCTCTACCTCTGTAATACCAGAAGGAATACAAACCACCATTCTTAAAGCCGGATTGAAGAATTTCTTTTTGAGAGCAGGAATATTTTTTATGAAGAGATTAATCATTTGCTCAGAAGCATCAAAATCTGCGATTACTCCATCTTTCAATGGTCTAATAGTTTTGATGTTTTCGTGAGTTTTTCCTTGCATCATATTGGCTTCTTTACCAACTGCAATTATTTTTCCGCTAATTCGGTCTCTTGCTACAATAGAAGGACTATCAACTACAACTTTGTCATTATGAATAATTAAAGTGTTTGCCGTTCCTAAATCTATTGCTATTTCTTCTGTCAAGAAATCAAAAAATCCCATGCGCTATTACTGTATTATAAAAGGGTTACTCTTGTGGTTTGATGTGTTAGTCGTAAATGTAATGAAATATACGTTATTAATACATTCGTAGACGTTTTCTTCAAGGTTTTTTTTTAAGTTTTTTCAAACTAAAAAAAAGCTGACAAGAAGAACCCAGATTTATAAGATTTTTAGTGTTTAAAATGACGTGTACCAGTAAATACCATTGCCACGTTATTCTCATTGCAATAGTTAATACTTAGTTCATCTTTTATTGATCCACCAGGTTGAATTACAGCAGTTATACCAGCATTATCTGCAATTTCCACACAATCCGGAAATGGAAAGAAAGCATCACTCGCCATTACTGCGCCATTTAGATCAAAATCAAAAGACTTTGCTTTATAGATGGCTTGGTTAAGCGCATCTACACGGCTAGTTTGACCAGTACCACTTGCACAAAGTTGTTTGTTTTTAGCTAAAACGATGGTATTTGATTTAGTGTGTTTACAAATTTTTGAAGCAAAGATTAAATCTTCTAATTCTTCTTGTTTAGGCGTTGTGTTAGTAACAGTTTTTAAGTCTTCAAGACTATCTGTTTTAGAGTCACGTTCTTGTACTAAAGCACCGTTAAGACATGTTCTGACTGATGTTTTTGGTAATTCAACATCATTAAGAATTAAAAGAATTCTGTTTTTCTTTCCTTTTAAGATTTCTAAAGCGTCATCACTAAAAGAAGGCGCGATAACCACTTCGCAGAATAACTTATGTATTTCTTCAGCAGTAGCTTTGTCAATTTCAGTGTTTGAAATTAAAATACCACCAAACGCAGAAACAGGATCACCAGCCAAAGCATCTACATAAGCTTGGTGAATGGTAGAACGTTGCGCAAAACCGCAAGCGTTGTTATGTTTTAAGATTGCGAAAGTTGGGTCTTCGCCTTTAAATTCTAAAATTAAATTCACAGCAGCATCAACATCGAGCAAGTTGTTGTAGCTTAGTTCTTTTCCATGAAGTTTTGTAAACATGGCATCAAAATCACCGAAGAAAAATCCTTTTTGATGTGGGTTTTCACCATAACGTAACACTTTACCTTTAGTCTCACTGATTTTAAGAACTGCTTCTTCATGGTCTTTGTTAAAATAATTGAAGATAGCAGTATCGTAGTGTGACGACACATTAAAAGCTTTAGCAGCAAAACGTTTTCTGTCCTCTTCAGAAGTTTCACCATTTTTAGCTTCTAATAATTCTAAAAATTCAGCATAATCATCAACTGAAGATACGCAGGTAACATCTGCATAATTTTTAGCAGCAGCTCTAATCAAGGAAATACCACCAATATCAATTTTTTCAATAATATCTTGGTTATTAGCGCCAGAAGCAACTGTTTTTTCAAATGGATATAAGTCAACAATTACCAAATCTATCTGTGGAATTTCAAATTCTGCTAGTTCAGCAACATCACTTTCATTATTTTGACGATTGAGAATACCACCAAATACTTTTGGGTGTAATGTTTTTACTCTGCCACCAAGAATTGATGGGTAAGAGGTAACATCTTCAACAGGTACGACATTAATACCTAAATCTTTAATGAATTTTTCGGTACCGCCAGTTGAATAAATAGTAACGTTAAGGTCATTTAGTTTTTTTACGATAGGTTCTAATCCATCTTTACTAAATACAGAAATTAAAGCAGATGAAATGGTTTTATTGCTCATAATGTTGTGTTGTGATTTTAATGCTGCAAAAATAGAATTTTCAGTTACATTTTTAAGCGGTTAACTCTAGTTTCTTTAAGTTTTTTGTAACAATAAATTGTTGAAAACGTCCTATCTTTAAAATGTTTTAAAACAGCCAATTCATGCTAGTCTATTTAAGGGTCTTTAAAGAGAGCTTTTCTTTCGCGATAAATGCTCTCCGTAATAATAAACTACGTACATTTTTATCCCTATTAGGGGTTACGGTAGGTATCTTCTCCATTATCGCAGTTTTAGCTGCGGTAGACTCTTTAGATAGAAATATTAAAGATAGCTTGTCCGGGTTGGATAAGAATACAATGTACCTCACAAAGTATTCTTTTGGTCCTACCGATGTGCCAAGGTGGAAGCGCGATAATTTTCCGCAGGTAGAGCATGATGATTACGAGTTTATAAATAGAAGCGTTCCAGATGTGGAGGCTTCAGCATATGTTATTTTTGGTGGAAGTGAAACCATTCGTTACCAGGCGGAGACAATAAATAATGTAAACATTACTCCGGTTTCTCATGGTATTTATGTTATAGACGATTTAAAAATTGCTGAAGGTAGATTTTATTCTGAGTTAGAGTCAGATACTGGTGCACCTGTAATAGTTTTGGGTTCTGAGTTAGCAGAGAATCTATTAGGTGATATCAATCCAATCGGTAAAGTTGTTAGAGTGTACGGAAGAAAACTTACCGTTATCGGTGTGCTCAAGGAATATGGCGATGCACTCGGAGATTCGCCAGATGGTAAAGGGTTTGTGCCTGCTAATTTCGTGAGACGTTTTAGAAATGGTGGTGTTAATGGCTTACCAGGTGCTGTTGTAATAAAACCAAAGTCTGGTGTTGATATTGGTGCTTTTGAGAATGTCTTAAAACAGAAATATAGAAATTATCGTGGGCTTAAGGCTGATGAAGATGATAACTTTTTCATTAATAAACTCTCAGGTTTAGTGTCATTTGTTGATGCTATAATTTCAATGTTAAATGGTGTTGGTTGGGTGATAAGTGGCTTTTCATTATTGGTTGGAGGCTTTGGTATTGCTAACATTATGTTTGTAAGTGTGAAAGAACGTACTAACCTTATTGGTATTCAGAAATCGTTAGGAGCAAAAAACAAATTTATATTGTTTCAATTTTTATTTGAAGCCATCATTTTAGCTATTGTAGGTGGATTAGTTGGTTTGGCTCTAGTTTGGATTACAGCCATGATTATGAATGGTGTGGTAGGTGACGATTTTGAGTTTGTACTTTCCTTCGGAAATATGTTCCTAGGTTTTGCTCTATCTACATTTATTGGTTTAATCTCAGGAGTGATTCCAGCAATATCAGCTTCACGACTAGATCCGGTTGAAGCGATTAGAACAGGTATGTAATTCTTTAAATTTTTCAAAAATCAAATTCTAAATTCCAAATTATATTTATTGGAATTTAGTTCTTGAGATTTGGTGTTTTAAGATTTATGATAAAATCGTCGCGACTTCTTTACAGACATATTCAAGAAATCTTTCGTCTTCTTCTGTAAATGGGTCAGCTGTGTTAGAGTCTATATCTATCTGACCAATGTTTTCACCATTTACGAAAATCGGGATTACAATTTCAGACTTAACTGTAATACTACAAGCTATATAGTTGTCTTGTGCAGAAACGTCTGGCACAACAAAGTTTTGGTTACTCACAGCAACTTGTCCACAAATCCCTTGTCCGAAAGGTATTATGGTATGATCTGTTGGTTCACCAACATAAGGTCCAAGTTTTAGTTCTAGTTTATCGCCATTTTTAAAATAGAAACCAACCCAATTGTAGTGTGCGACATTAGCTTCAAGAAGTTCACAAATATGTAATAAGCGTTCATCAACGCTTAGATTATTGTTTTTTACTATTGTTTTTACTGTAGGCTTAAGTTCTGTGAATGACATATGTAATAAACTTTTTGGCAAAAATATTTAAAACCTTAAATTTTAGAATAGGGTTTTCATAAATTTAACAGCTAAGTTAGCACTTGTGAAATCTCTATTGAAAAAATATAAGCTTGTAGTACGTTTTATTGTAACATTCTTGTTAGTCTATGGTGTATTAACAATTGGTTACACTTTATATCTCAAGTTTTCTGATGGTTCTAAATTTTATCCTGATTATATAACCAACCTAGTCGCGAGACAATCTCACACCTTACTTGAAGGAATAGGATATTCTTCAAATATTTTAAATCACCCAAACGAGGCTTCTATAAAGTTAATAATACATAATGAATACGTTGGGCGTGTTATTGAGGGTTGTAATGGTTTGAGCGTTATCATTTTGTTCTTAGCTTTTGTTATTGCATTTGCAGGTAAACTTAAACCAACATTTTTGTATTGCCTTGCAGGAAGCATCATTATTTATGTGTTTAATCTTATCAGAATTGTTATTCTGGCTATTGGGTTATATCATTATCCAAATCAGAAAGAGGTCTTTCATACAGTAATTTTTCCTGCGATTATTTACGGAATCGTTTTTATACTTTGGATGATTTGGGTAAATCGTTATTCTAAAATCAATCACTCTAATGGATAAAATAATAAGGTATATTTTAATAGGAGTATTGGTGATTTTACTAATGCTGATTAGAGGATTTGAGGATGTCTTATTCTACGACCCTTATCTCACATTTTTTGAAAATGATTATTTATATATAGATAGTCCAAGACGCGAGTTAGCAAAGTTGGTTTTAAATACCACCTTACGGTTTTTTCTAAATACAATAATATCATTAGGAATTATATATGTTGCGTTTAGAGATAGGAACATTGTTAAGTTTTCTGCAATTATCTATTCTGTTGCATTCGTGTTATTGCTCATCCCTTTTTTATACTTTGTAATTAACCCAAGACAAGAGGATTATTACTTGTTTTTTAATGTAAGACGATTTTTAATCCAACCAATTTTAGTCATTTTGTTATTACCTGCTTTTTACTATTATAAACTCAATCGTTAAGGATTTTGTAATTATATTTTTTGATTTTAAATTATTCTTAATTTTGCAGTGTGAAGCATTCTATTTCATATAAAGTATTAGCTACTGCATTATCACTTTTGGTATTGATGTCGACCTTATCACTAACAGTCGAAAAACATTTCTGTGGTGACCGATTGGTAGATGTGGCTATTTTTTCTGAGGCAAAAACATGCTGTGCTCACAAAACACAACAAGAGGATAAAGAAAAGAAACCGTGTTGCAATGACGAAATAGAGGTTGTTAAAGGCAATGATAAACTCACTACGAATTCCTTTGATGATTTTGATGAAATTCACAAACAAGTTCTTGTAGCATTTACAGTTTCTTATGTTAATCTATTTGAAAGTCTTCCGAAGGAGATTATTCCTCACAGAGATTATTCTCCACCATTACTGGTTTACGATATTCATATACTCGACGAAACTTACCTTATTTGATTTCTAGGATAACCTTAAAAAAAAGATGCGAGAGCGTCTAATTTGTTATACCTATAATCAAAATACATGAAATCATATATAATAATCATATTTCTGTTTTTGTCTTATCACTTAAAAGGACAAGAGCAATTACAAGGCATTGTTTTAGAGTCTAGCACTTCTAAAGAATTGCCATTACAAGGCGCCAACATACATTGGTTAGGTTCTTCTATTGGCACGACCTCAGCCGAAGATGGTACATTTTCTTTGCCTTATAAATTTTCGTTCAACAAACTTGTTATTAGTTATGTTGGATTTAAAACAGATACATTAACTGTAAATGAAAACAGATACATTAAGCATGTATTTCAAGCTTCTGATGAGCTAGATGAAGTCACTGTGACTTCCAGAAAACAGTCAACTTCAAAATCATTTTTAAAAGCAGCCAATATTATTACTGTAAGTAGCGATGAATTGCTAAAAGCAGCATGTTGTAACCTGTCTGAAAGCTTTGAGACTAATCCATCAATAGATGTTAATTTTGCAGATGCTGTTTCTGGGACAAAGCAGATAAAAATGCTTGGTTTAAAGTCGCCTTATATTTTAATCGCGACCGAAAATATACCTGCAATCCGTGGCGCTTCTCAAGCGTACGGACTAAGTTTTATACCTGGTACTTGGGTAGAAAGTATTCAAATCACTAAAGGTGCAGGTAGTGTTGTTAATGGTTTTGAGAGTATTGCTGGGCAAATAAATACCGAACTTGTAAAGCCAACAACTGATGATAAGTTCTTTTTAAATCTTTATGGTGCTACTAGTGAAAGACTCGAACTTAATACACATTTCAATACCAAACTTACAGATAAATGGAGCACTGGCATTTATATTCATGGCAATACTCATCAACAAAACCATGATGTTAATGATGACGGATTTTTAGATATGCCATTGTTTAATCAAATAAATGTGATGAACCGTTGGCAGTATACAAACCCTGAAGAAGGATTGGTAAGTTTTATTAATTTAAGATATCTTAATGATGAAAAACAAGCTGGTCAGTTAGATTTTAATCCAGATAGAGATAAAGGAACAACTAACTTTTGGGGAAGCGAAATTGATACTGAGCGTGTAGATGTTACAGCTAAATTAGGTTATGTAAATCCCGAAATACCATATCAAAGTTTAGGTGTGCAAACAGCATTTAGTCACCACAAACAAGACTCATATTTTGGGTTGAATGTTTATGATATTCAGCATAATAGTTTCTATTCAAATTTGGTGTATAATAGTATTATTTCAGATTCTAGACATAAGATAAAAACAGGTTTAAGTTTTACTTACGACCATTATGATGAATTGGTAAATACTGAAACTTACGAACGTACTGAAAACTCTATTGGTGGTTTTTTTGAATATAATTTTGATAATCTAGATAAGCTAAATATGACTGCTGGTGTGCGTGTAGACCAACATAACAGATTTGGGTTTTTCATTACACCAAGATTTCACCTGCGTTATACACCATGGGAAAAATCAGCATTTAGAGCTTCTTTTGGAAGAGGCATAAGAAGTGCTAATATTTTTGCTGAAAACCAGAATATGTTTGCAAGTTCTAGACAAATTAATATTCTAAATTCAGGTGGAAAGATTTATGGTTTGGATCCAGAAATTGCATGGAATTACGGTGTGAGCTATTTGCAAGGATTCAATCTCTTTGGTAGGAAAGCAGATGTAACTTTAGATTTTTACAGAACCGATTTTCAAAATCAGGTAGTTGTCGATTGGGAAAATCCGTTTGAAGTTAATTTCTATAATCTTGATGGAGAAAGTTATGCTAATAGTTTTCAGCTTGAATTTAATTATAATGTCTTTGAAGGTTTTGATTTAAGAACAGCTTACAAGTATTATGATATCAAAACAGATTATATGTCTGGTAAGCTTGAAAAACCATTAATACCAAAGCATCGTTTGTTTGCAAATGTTGCTTATGAAACTCATGTAAGCGATGATGGTAAGCAATGGAAATTTGATGCTACCTATAATTGGTTAGATTCTCAACGTTTTCCGAATACATCTTTAAGTGCGCCAGAATTTCAATTAGATGAGTATTCGCCAACAGTTGGGACGCTAAATCTTCAAGTTACAAAAGTGTTTTCACCTAAATTTGAAGTATATTTAGGTGGTGAGAATGTGACTAATGTAAGGCAGTCAAATCCAATTATTAGCCCAGATAATCCTTTTGGTGCAAATTTTGATAGTAACTTTGTGTATGGACCAATTTTTGGAAGTCTCTATTACGGTGGTATTAGATATAACATAAAGTGAAGCCCATCTAAATCTTCCCAAAGGAAAGACTTTAGGTAGACTAATGTCACGCTGAGCGCAGTCGAAGCGCATTAGTAGAATATTTGAAATGTCATTCCTGCGTGGTCACTGAGGCACTCGAAGTGAAAGCAGGAATCTCAAAATAATGAAAAAATAAAATTAATGTCACACTGAGCTTGTCGAAGTGCTCTCTTAGTGAAAACAGGAATTAAAAATTAAATATATTAATGTCATTCCGAATAAAATGAGGAATCTCAACATAAAGAATCATCGCTGTGCTCTGAATGACACAAAAAATAAAATACAATGAAAAGACTAACTTTAATTATCACGTTATTAATAACAACGATAACATTCGCTCAAAACAAAAATGCAAAAGCCACTATTGAAGTCGATGGTGTTTGCGGCATGTGCAAAGAACGTATAGAGAAGGCTGCAATTCGCACAAAAGGTGTGAAGTCTGCAGTATGGAGTATTGAAACTCACGAGTTAAAATTAATATACGATGAGCGCAAAACAGATCTGAAAACAATTTCCAAGAGTATTGCTAATGCAGGTCATGATACTAAAGAAATAAAAGCTTCAGATGAAGCTTATGACTCTATTCACCATTGCTGTAAGTATCGTGATGAAGAGGTTGTGGATGATCATAAAGAAGAGCATAAACACGATTAACGATAGTAGAAATATTAATATATCAATAAAAAAAAGTACTACTTTCTGTCTTTCTGAATTTATTTCAGAATCTCATGTTTTTGATATTCAATCTTAATGAGTAGCTGAATCAAGTTCGGCTTATTTAAACAAATTTTTTAGACAACGACTTTTATTGTAAAAGTTTTAAAATACTATCACAGCTTTTTATTCCATTTAATGTTGCTTCTTGCTTAATTAGGAAAGAACCGCGCACGGCTTGCATCATATTTTTTAATAGTTTTTCATCTTTAAAAGGCGATTTACCTTGTCGCATAAGGTCGTAGTCGGTATTGTAAATAAAGTATTTTCCTAAATATTCTTTATTGATTGCTTCTTGTCTGCCGTAAGCGTCATTAATAGTTTTGTAGCTAGCATAGTGTTTTTCTATGGCTTTCTTTAATTCGAGATCATCAATGAGTTTTAAGTCGCCAGAGTTTACTAAAGCTTGATAGGTGAAATCTTTAGGTGTAAAGATTGTAAGTTGAGCTACCTGGTAGATGTTGAATAATTTATTCGATTTTTCAGGGTTGTCAGAATTTAACATTGGTAAAATCTCAGAGCAAATACCTATTTTCTGTTCTATTGCGGTAATGTTATTTTCTAACTGAACTTTGTCTTCTTGTATATCTTGCTTTAGACTAGCGAGATACTGTTTCTTTTGAGTTTGGTTCTTTTGGTCTTCCGAACATTTATTTAAACTAAATGCAATCGAAATACCAATAATTACAATAACAATTTCACCTAAAGCATAAGAGAATTTCTTTTTCATAAAAGATAAAGTATTGGTTAGCTCTAAGTTATGATAAAACAATGAAAAACAAAAGCCTTTGATTTTCATCAAAGGCTTTTGTTTTCAATTATAACTCACCTAATAATTTCTCATAACAGTGAGTTCTTTGGGTGTCGAGGCTCTCGACTACATCATGCCTGGCATTCCGCCGCCGCCCATAGGTGGCATAGCAGGTGCATCTTCTTTAATGTCTACTAAAGCACATTCAGTAGTTAAAATCATACCAGCAACAGAAGCCGCATTTTCTAATGCAATACGTGTTACTTTCTTAGGGTCGATAATACCTACTTTAAGCATGTCTACATACGCTTCAGATTTAGCATCGTAACCAAAGTCTTTTTTACCTTCTAATACTTTGTTAATTACAACAGAACCTTCACCACCAGCATTTTCAACAATAGTTCTTAATGGTGCTTCAATAGCTTTATTAACGATTTGTACACCAGTAGTTTCGTCTAAGTTCTCAGTTTCTAGTTTTTCAAGCGTTTTCTTTGCTCTAACTAAAGCAACTCCACCACCAGCAACAATACCTTCTTCTACTGCAGCACGTGTA
>CAZFEV010000028.1:0-36001 GCA_964517835.1 uncultured Flavobacteriaceae bacterium
GCAGCTGATTTGTAATCAGCAGGTCGTGGGTTCGAGTCCCTCTATCGGCTCAAAAGCATAGAAAAATCCAATCAGTTTTTCTGATTGGATTTTTTGCTTTATATGCATTTTAGAGAATACTTACTTTTCTCCTCTATTAGCAATAGCTTCTTTTAATTTTATACCATAAAATGAATTTTTTATGTCTTCATTTAATCCATTATATACAGAATCTATATATTTAGGATTTGCAGACGGAATCTCATAAAGGGCTAAATATGGTGCTATCTCACTGTCTTTATTATTCAATGCAAATTGAATAGTATAAGAGTATTTTCGTTTTAATAAAGTCTCTGAAACTTTTGTCAAAGAATCAACCGCAGTACTATCGTTTTCTTTTTGAGCTAAAATTGAGGCTTCAATAATATCTAGATTTTTATCATTGTATTTACCCATAATTTCAAGATACTCATCTAATAAGGCTTGTTGCTTTGATCCACTAATTTCTGCATCAAAATTAAAGTTCTTTAAAGTAGTATGTAAAGTCATTTCACCTTTATCTGCAAAAAACGGAATATAGTGTTCTTCATTATCGTTTTTATGAAGTTTTAGGTACAATAATAACGGTTCTTCAATATTCGTTTTAAGGCTAAAGTCTGTCTGACCAGTAATCGTCATAGAGTCTAAGTCTATGATATCTGTAGAGTCACCATTTTTTTGTAAATAAACGATGCCTTTTTTTAATCCTTTTATACTTCCATTAAGTGTAAAGTTGGTGTCTTTATCCTTTCCACAAGAAACAATTAATAAGACAATTGCTATTAAGCTTAAAAGTTTTGAAGTTTTCGTCATGTTATGATTAAAATATAATTAGTTAAGTTAAAGGTGCTACTATTCGCATGAGTTCTGCCGTAAGCATTGCGCCATAAGTTCCAACGACATAGCCAAATACTGCTAATAAAACTCCTACTGTTGCTAATGAAGGATGAAAAGCCGCTGCAACCACAGGTGCTGATGCTGCTCCGCCAATATTTGCTTTACTACCAACTGCCAAGAAGAAATATGGTGCTCTGATTAATTTAGCTACTAAAAATAAAAGACCCACATGTATAGCCATCCAGATTAAGCCTACTACAATTAATCCTGGATTGTCTACAATTTTTGTAAGATCCATTTTCATACCTATTGATGCTACTAAAATGTAGATAAAAACACTACCAATTTTACTTGCTCCTGCACCTTCATACTTTTTCACCTTAGTAAATGACAGAATGATACCTAAGAGTGTTGCAATAGATATCATCCAAAAGAATTGAGAGCCAAATGAAGACCATGCCGATTTCTTATCACTTACAGCTTCAATGTTTGCCTTAAGAAATTCTGAAATTACATTTGCACCAAAGTGAGAGACACCAACAACTGTAAATGCAACGCCAAGAATCACCATAAAGTCTGTTAGTGTAGGATTTCGTGAAATACTAGCAGCATAACTAGACACCTTTTCTTTCAAAGATTCTATAGCTGTATTATCTGCCTTTAGCCATTTATCAATTTTCTTTTGTTTACCAATACCAAGTAACAAAATAGCCATCCAAATATTAGCAACTACAATATCTACGATAACCATACCAGCATAATTATCTGTGTTGTATTCATATATTTCTAACATTGCGGCCTGATTGGCGCCACCACCAATCCAACTACCTGCAAGTGTAGAAAGTCCTCTCCATACTGCATCCGGACCAGCTCCACCAACGGTTTCTGGTGAGATTAAAGAAATTAAAAATACTGCTATTGGACCACCAATTATGATACCTAAGGTTCCGGTACCAAACATGGCTAGAGCTTTCCAACCTAAATTAAATACAGCCTTTAAATCTACACTTATGGTCATTAAAACAAGTGCTGCTGGAAGCATAAATCTACTCGCTATATAATATACCTGAGATTTATGTTTTACCACTTCGCCCGAGGTCTCAACCGTTTCCCATTCTGGTGCTATTAATCCGAAAGTCGTTAAAGCTGCTGGCATCATATATGCCATTAATAAAGCTGGGATGTATTTGTAGAATTTTTTCCAAAATCTATGTTCACTAGAAGACGTGTAGAATACAAAACCTAGCATTAGCATTAATAGTCCGAAAACAATAGTGTCTTGGGTAAAGAAAGGAGTAGTGTCCATAATTGATAAATTGAAGGCGCAAAATACCAAAATAATGTGCATAAAAAAAGTGATCTGTTAGGATCACTTTTTGCTATTTTCTGTTTTGTTTTTGGGTTCTCTTTTATGCTCTTTAAGCTTCTGCATAAGCATCCATTCTATTTGACCGTTGGTACTGCGAAATTCGTCAGCCGCCCATTTTTCAATAGCCTTTAACATGTCTTCATTAAGACGCAATGCGAATGCTTTTTTCTTTGCCATATGTCGTTCTATTTTATCATTCTTTTTTGATAAATCAATATTACTATTGGCAGTAAAATACTAGCGCCAATTACTGTAATAACAAATCCCATTCCTAAATCAGTTTCATTTGTCTTCGCTCCTAAAAGTATTTGATAATTGATGTATGCAAACATTACGGTGCAAAGAAGATTAACAACACGCAAAACAGTTACTGAAAATCGATATTGTTGCGGTGCATTTTCTTCAGTTATATTTACCATATAATTGTGCTGATGTGGATATTTTGTCAATACAAACATTAAAATATAGAGTCCAGTTGCGAGTATAGGAAGAAAGAACAAAAAGTTCTTTCCACTATAGCTATCAGGTTGTCCGGCACTATTAAAATGCGAAGGTACTGTTTCTGGAAGTTCACCAAATACCATTGCAAAATGAACCCAGATGTACACTAATAATCCAATTGAACAACATTCAATAATAATGTCAAAAGGTGTAAAAGGGACTTTATGTATTGGTCTATTGGAGTGAAACATAACTATCTGTTTTTTTCACGCTCTAGAATAACCGAAGACCAGCCATAAGGTATTTGTACCATTCGCCAACCTTCGCGAGCATGTTGATTTAATAAATCTTCGAACCTTTGAGATCTATTTCTAAAACCAAGTTTGATTTCTACTACTTTGTATTCTTTCATGATATTTTAAATTTTAATGACTTAAGGTTCCTGTATTAACTACTGGTGAAGCTTCTTTGTCACCACAAAGTACAACCATAAGATTACTAACCATTGCAGCTTTACGTTCTTCATCTAAATCTACAATTTGGTTTTTATTAAGTTCTTCTATAGCCATTTCTACCATACTAACTGCACCTTCAACAATTTTATGTCTGGCTGCTACAATTGCAGTAGCTTGTTGACGCTTTAACATAGCATTCGCGATTTCTTGAGCGTATGCTAAGTAACCTATTCTTGCTTCTAATACTTCGATGCCAGCAATAGATAAACGCTCATCTATTTCTTTTTCTAAAGCCTCGCTTACTTCATTAACGCTAGAACGTAGTGTTATGTCTTCATCATGGCCTTCATCAGCAAAATTATCATAAGGATACATGCTAGCTAGTTTACGCACAGCAGCGTCAGTTTGCACACGAACAAAGTTTTCATAATTGTCTACATCAAAAGCAGCTTTATAAGTGTCTTGTACACGCCATACTAAAATGGTACTTATCATTACTGGGTTTCCTAACTTATCATTTACTTTAAGACGTTCACTATCAAAGTTACTCGCTCTAAGTGAAATTTTCTTTTTTGTGTAAAATGGATTTACCCAATAGAAACCGTTCTTTTTTATGGTGCCTACATATTTACCAAATAATAGTAAAACCCTTGATCCATTAGGTTGAACCATTACAAATCCGAAAGCCATTACTAATGATAAGAATATTACAATTGCCGGAGTTGGTGTTTCATACATTATTATGGTCGCAATACTGCCAAAGAACAATACTAAAAATATAAATAGCATAAAGTAGCCATTTGCAGGAACGATGATTTTCTCTTCTTTCATAATTTAAAAATTTAACAGGTTAATCATTTGAAATCGATATGATATTAAAATGATATCATAAAGATATAATTTATTTTATTAGTAGACAAATGAAATATTTTGTTACACTTTTTATATTTTTTTTCAAGAAAGGAAGTTTGGCACGCGGTTTGATATTAAATAAGTGTAATGGATACAGCGAGAGTTACAAGCGTAACACATACTACAAAATCGCGACATTACATTTTGGTTGGTTAGTTAGTAAAAAAGCATCTCTTAGAGATGCTTTTTTAGTTTAAGTATGTTGTTTAAATGATAGGTTACTGCTTTATAAAGCTTACTATATTCTCAATAAGTAATGCTGATATTTCTCTAGAGGATTCATTATAAGATTTTGAGTTCTCTAAATCACCGCCATCAATCTCAAAAAGAACATGATTCATATTTTCAATGATATTTAATTGAGCATTCTCGTTTGCCTCTTTTAGTAAATTTGCCTCATTCTCTGAAACTTGAAGATCTTTAGTGCCATTGATAATTAGTATTGGAATTTTTAATTCATGAATAATTTCTGTAGGTTCATATGACATCCAATTTATCATAAAATCTTGAATATCTGCATTAAATACACTAGCTAATGATTGTGGAAAATCCGTTGTCTTTTCTCCAGATTTTAATTTATCTACAACTTTCTGTGCTTCTTCACCAAGTTGCGGAGACATCTTAGCGACTTGCTCAACAATGACGTCACCAATGTTTTGACCAGCACCAGCGAGTGAAATAAATCCGTCCACATCTTTTTCTGAGGCTAACATACCTACCAGACTTCCTTGACTATGACCAGCTAAATAAATTTTTGAAAATTTTTCTGATTCTTTAAAATAGGTAACAACATCTTTTGCGTCGTTCACAAAATCATCAAAGAGAAGATCTTTGTCAATATCTCGATTCAGTATTTGTTTAATAATACGCTTGTCGTATCTAAATGTCGCAATGCTTTTGGCAGTTAAACTTTCGGCCAATTTTTTTAAAGCATCGTTTTTCATAAAGTTTTGATTTCCATTTCTATCTGTTGGTCCAGATCCGGCAATAATGATTACAAGATTTGGCTTTTCGACGTCATTAGGAATTAATAGTGTGCCATCTATATGTTTAGAAACAGAGACTTCAGTTTCTTTATAAGTCATTTCTTGAGCTATAACAATATGTATTGAAAACAATACTATTAAGATTGAAAGAAAATTTTTCATGATTTGTATTTAATTATCCTAAACATAAATGTAGTTGATATTTACAGAAACTATTAATTCTTAAACAGAAAAAATATGGATTTCGTATAGGCATTAAGAACATATCATATGTTAATATTTTACAAAAACATCGATGAAATGCATTTTTCGACTGCTAAATGTTAAAATACCATGCATTTCATCGATTAATAGTGTTTTTAAACGGATAAAATAGAATCTAATATTATATTTGTCTTGTACTAAAATGTAGTTTTTAGTTCAATGGATTAATTAATTAATATTTGCATTATGTTGTGTTGACTTAGAGACCCTAAATCTATCACATATAGAAAAAGCAAATAAGAAAAACTGGGTTTGAGGGAACCCAGTTTTTTGTTTTTATAAGTTTATTAAAGTTCTAAACGTAAGATTAATTCTTGGCTCAACTTTCTTTTTTGTTTTTGCAATTTGATGTAACCAATAATGTTGCATTTCCCCTTTCATTAGTAATAAGCTTCCATGAGATAAATTAATTTTATAACGCTCTTCTTTTATATTGCGGTGTTTAAAATGAAATGGTCGTTCTTCACCAAAACTAACGGAAGCAATAACAGGATTTTGCCCTAGTTCTTTTTCGTTATCCGCATGCCAACCGTTACTATCATTACCATCTCTATAAAGATTAATTAGTAGTGTGTTAAATTGGTGTTTGGCATATAATTCAACTTTATTTTTAATTGTTTTTAAAGTTGTGGTGAATGGCTCTGGATACATTGTAATGTTAGAATAACTATAAGGTTGTTGATTATCACCAAAAAGCGCTGTGAGCCTTGGTTGCTTATAAGTTTTACCAAAAACTGTAATGTCATCATGCTGCCAATTTGTTTGGTGGTTGATGGTGTTAAAAAAATCATCTGATTCTTGTTTTGAAAAGAAGTTTGAAACATATATTAATTCAGCATTTGGAAGTGAAAATCGCTCTTTCTCTTGTGAAAACAACTCCATAGATTTTTTTATCTAAATTAGTGTATCGGTATAAATGAAGCAAGTGGTTATACTTTAGCTTCAAGAAATAGAAGAGTATTACATGAATTACAAGTCATTTATTTATGTGTTTTCATTGGTTATTATTGCCTTTTTGTCTCAGAAACAGAATTTACCAGATGGTTTTGTGTATGTGAAAACAATAATTCCAGATTTAGAGGTGGAATTAAAATATTATAGTACCGATAATTTTGTTGGTGACACTATTGATGGTTATAAATCTAATAGACTGATTTTAACAAAACCAACTGCGGAACAGCTAAACCTAGTGCAAGAAGAGTTACAAGAACAAAACTTATGTTTAAAAGTGTTTGATGGTTATAGACCACAGCGCGCAGTTGACCATTTTATACGCTGGGCAAAAGACTTAAATGATACTATAAATAAAGCTCGATTTTATCCTAATGTCACAAAGAAAAATCTATTTGTTGAGGAATATATAGCCTCACGATCTGGTCATAGTAAAGGTAGTACAGTAGATTTAACTATTATAGATGGTAATACTGGTGAGCCTTTAGATATGGGAACACCATTTGATTTTTTTGGAAAAGAATCTTGGGTAAATTATGCTGGAATTTCAGAAGAGCAAAAAAAGAACAGACAGTTACTTCAATTTATTATGCTTAAATATAATTTTAAAAATTATTCACAAGAATGGTGGCATTTTACTTTAAAGAATGAACCTTTTCCAAAGACATATTTTGATTTTGAGGTAGAATAATAAACTAATTCTTAAAGGTTTTAAACTTCAAACCAATACCATAGTTGTATAGTTCTCTTTTAAGTAAACTAGATTCAAATTCATTGCCTTTATCAAACTTCACCCAATCATTTCCATTTATAAAAACACGTTTTATAAAAGTGTTCTTCTCTTCAATGTCATTTGTAAAAGGTAAAAGTGGTCTAAAATTGGTTGGTATTTTTACAACACCATTTTTAGATTTTATCTCTTTGTACTTTTTGTTCGGTAAAAGCTTTCCAGCTTTATCGGTATAACCCATAACTTGTATGGAAACAAAAAACCCGTCTTTTGGTACATATAAATTGTAATCTTCAACATTAAGTTCATAAGAATCACCATCTTTTTCTGTAGCTCTAAAAACTATAGTTTCGTAGGTGAGCACTTGTCCAGGTAGTCCATTATCATTAGCATAAAATTGAACCTTAAATAGTGTAGAAAACTTTTTCTTATCAGTATTGGACCGTTTTCGTTTTTTCCAGTCTTTAGACTCTAAGGCAATTGGAAAAATAATTGAACTCAGTTTTTGATCTTTACTAGTGGTTTTGGGGAAGTATACTGCAATCTCAGATTCTATTGTAGGTAACCAACAATTATAATAGTCATCATCTAAATAAGGTTTAAGCGTTTCAATTTTAAATTTCCTATTTGGTATGTTACCAATAACAACTACTTCGTCTAGTTCATCAGTACTTGCAGACATAAAAAGTTGCTTAGGTAATTGATTTGTGGCAACGGCAATATTTTTAAAGCCAATTGCAGATACAAAAAGAGAATCTACATCTGGATATAATTTTGTATTGAATACAAACATGCCTTCATCATCAGCAAAAATGCCTTGTCCATCACCAAAAGAAATTGTAGCATAACTCACAGGGAATTTAGAGACACTGTCTAGTACAGTTATTTGAGCAAAACTCAGGTTACTTATTAAAAATATAAAGAATAAGATTCTAGGCATAAAGCATACTTTGAGTTAAATATACATTATTTATAGCCATAAAAAAACGCCTCACAAAATGAGACGTTTTTAAATGATTGATTGGTTTTTGTTTATTCTTCTAGTGCTTTCTTTGTCTGCGTAAAACCTACATAGAGTCCTAAACCTGCCATTAAGAATATCATCGAAGGATATACTGCTTCGTCATCTAAACTCGTGTAAGTGTCTAAAATATTTGCAATAAATACACCAAGACCAATACCCATTAAAAGAAATGCTAAGTTGAGTACAATCACCTTCCATGAAGACCCAGATTTCTTACCTATGTTAAATATGCTTGCATCCGCACCTTTTTCTATTAATGCTAATCGCTCTTTATTTCTTGTTGAATAATAAAGGTAGACCATTCCAAAAATTGCTGCAAATAATGAGATTGGTATTAAAATTTCTTCGTCCATAATGTTTGTTCTTTAATTGATTATTAATTGTTGGTTCAGTGCTTATGACGACATGTTTTTGATTAAGGTTACACTTTTTTTAAAAAATATTTTTTTTACTACTTTATGTAACCTAATTGAATCATTTGTCGTCTTAACAAGAAATGACCACCATCGACGAGAACATATTAATAGAATCTATTAAGAATGGCGATACTAATGCTTATGCAAAATTAGTAGATCGTTACAAGGACCTGGTGTATACTTTGGCTATAAGAATGCTAAAGAATAGGGAAGAAGCAGAAGAAATAGCGCAAGATACCTTTATAAAAGTATTTAAGTCTTTAGATAAGTTTAAAGGTGATTCAAAGTTTTCGACGTGGATTTATAGAGTGGCATATAATACATGTCTAGACGCTATAAAGAAGAATAAAAAACATCAAAATGATGTGGCAATAGATGAATATACATTTAATAAATTAGATACTATTGATAATGCTTTAGAGAACATTATTAAAGAAGAACGAAGTGTACTAATAAAGAATTGTATCAGTAAATTGCCAGAAGAAAGTAGTGTAATATTAACGTTGTTTTATTTTGAAGAATTATCTTTAGAAGAGATTTCTAAAGTTATTAATATTGAAGCTAATACTGTAAAAGTAAAGTTATTTAGAGCTCGAAAAAAATTAGCTGTAATTCTTGAAGAATATTTACAACCGCAAAACAGAATAAGCTATGGAAAAGGATGATAAGAGAATAGAAGAAATTGTAGAAAAGTTAATGTCTGCTGATAGTTTAGAAAAAGCACCAGAAGATTTTACGTTTAATGTTATGTCTAAAATAGAGGCGTTATCTAAAAGTTCAAGCACCATAGAATACAAGCCTTTGATACCGAAGTATATTTGGTGGATTTTAAGTGCAGGTTTTGTTGTATTGATAGCTAAAATTATTCTTGGGAAATCTAAAACCGATACTAGTATAGTAGAGCGTTATAATTTACCAGAAGTTTCCTTTAATTATTTAGAAAATCTATCAGTTGATTTTTCTAACACCTTATTATATGCTTCAATATTCTTAGCTGTTATGGTATGTATACAAATACCATTATTTAAACAGTATTTTGATAATAGATTATCCTATTAATTAGGGAAATACCAAAAAGGAATCGTTGCATATCTTACAGTTTGCGTATCCTTTTTCCTAATGCGCTTTCTCAAAATATTAAGCATGTGTTTACCTTCATTAAGGTTTTTTAATCCAACATAAGTTTCAAAACCCTTTTGATTTTTAATACTCTTACTTACAATAAATTCACTTTTATAATCTATAGAGTCAATTTTAATCATAAAAATTTCATTTAAGGTTTTCATGTAAGATGTTCTTAAACTATCTCTTTTTCGCAATGGCAGTGAATTAATAATGAGCATATCAGAATCTAAACCTCTAATATCTTTTTCGGGTTTAAGGCCTTCATTAAAGGCAAATACGTAATCATCAAAATCATCATCTAAGACCATGAATATTTTTAAATGATTATTAAGTATTACTTTAGAGTCTATTGCTACATTTTCAATAAATTCATCTTCTTCTAACATGTTTTCATAATTGTTACTATTGGCAATTATTTTATTTGATGATAAATCGCTATTAAAATAGTTTGAAGTTTTGTAGTTAAAACTTGTGCCAACAAGGATTAAAAAATAGGAAGGCACTAAAACCATGCTTATGCGTCTACCAAATTTATTGTCCAAAAAATTATAGACCAGCGGACGATATAAAAATGCCAATGTTACCTTGCTAAAAACCCAATAAATAGGAAAATAGATTTTACTAATCCAATTCTTTTTCTTTAGCCAACCAAGTGTAATGAAATCAATAAAAGTAAATAATGTGCCAAAAACCATAAAGATCATTAACGGTATCCCTATCCAATAACTTATGGTGTCATTTTCAATGATTTTAGAATCATTATCTAAGAATAACCTGGCAATTAAAACGAATACTATAATTGTAAATGTAAAGGCAAGTACATAAAAAATAAGCATAAATGAGATAGCGAAAATAACACTACAGTAGTTTTCTAACTTGGCAATGTACTTATCAAAAGACCCCACTTTTTTCTTTAGATATCTCGTAAACTTTCTGCCATAATTGAGTTCGTCATAATCAATATCTCCAGAAACATAACGCAGTCCAAGAGCACCTATCCACAATCCTCTTAATACCACATGAAGTAGTAAATTAAAAATTAATATGGCACATGAAACAAGGACAACCAGTAAAATTATAAATGAATAAATTTGATGATCGTTTTTAGCTGCCTTAACAGCTATATTTATATGTGGGAAGGCTGTAAATAGACCAAAGATGGCAAAACCAGAAATCAGTAACTCTAGTTGCCAACTTTCTTCTTGTAGTTTTTGTAAAAGCTTTTTAAATGCCGGGCTATTATGATCTTGACTCATTTTTATGAAATTAGAGTTTTCCTTTTCTAAATTTACTCATTATCCATTAAATTTTACTTTTTTACTCAAAATTTGAAACCCTAATAAAATTCTTTCGTTTTTAAATACAAAGACACTAACCCAAACCAATTAATGCGACATAACATTGATAGTTTAATAATTGCCTGTAAAAAAGGAAACCAAATCGCTCAGATGCAGGTTTATGATAACTATTCGTCAGCAATGTATGCTGTTGCTTGTCGCTATCTTAATGATGAAGAAGAGGCAAAAGATGCCATGCAAGAAGGGTTTTTAAAAGCGTTTTTAAATATTGAAAGTTACCAGCCAAATGCAACTTTTGGCAGCTGGCTAAAGCGAATTATTATTAATCAATGTTTAGATGTTTTAAAGAAACGACAAATAGAGTTCAGTAATAATGAGCTTGAAAAGTTGCAAATAATAGAGGAAGATAATTGGGAATTTGATGTCTCATTTACAAAAGCAGATATTCTAGAAGCCATTGAAAAATTAAAGGCAAAACATAAAATAGTTGTAAAACTTTACCTTATTGAAGGCTATGACCATCAAGAGATATCAGAGATATTAAATATTCCTGTAAAAACCTCAAGAACTCATTTAAGTAGAGGCAAAGCAGAGTTAAGGCATCTTTTAAAATTCAAGTATGATGAAACAAGATATTAGAGATTTATTTAAAGAAGATAATGAGGAAAAAACTTTACCTCAAAATCATAGAGAAGCGTTTTTGGTTAAGCTGAGAAATCAGCCTAAAAGAAAAAATAGTCTTAGACGCTGGTTACAAATTGCTGCTTCAGTTATGCTCATTGCTACTATTGGATATGGCATTTATAATATAAATAGTCAATCTCAAGAAATCTCGCCAATTTTTGCAGAAGTTAAGGCTTTGGAAACACAATATTTAGAAGACATTAATACCGAATGGGAAAAGTTTGTAGCCATTGCAGACGATGAGGTTTTGGTAGAACGATTCCGAAGAAAACTTGATGATTTAGATAAAGATTATAAACTGTTATCAGAACAATTTGAACAAGGTTCAGACAATATATTAGTCTTAGAATCATTAATTGAAAATCTACAGACTAGGCTTCAAATTCTAAAAAATATACAAGAACATCTCATCATATTAAATCAAAAAAGCGAACATGAAAACACAATTTAAATTATTAGTACTGATGCTCATCACATCAGTAAGTTATGGTCAAAAGCTTAGCACCATTGAAATGGACGAAACACATACCATTTATAATGAAAGCTTTCTCACTAATGATAATACCACACTAGTTTTAAATTTAGAAAGTACTGTGGTGAAAATTTTAGAATCACCAGATGATAAAGTGCATATAAGCTATGTCATGGAATTTAATAATTACAGAAAAAAAAGAGTAAAGGAAGCCATTAATAGATTAAAACTAACAGGTAAAAAAGAAGGTAATAAAATTACGTTTACATCTAAGAGTAGAAGTATGTTTAATAGTTATGGACGTATTTACCATTTTGAAGATTTAATTATAGGTCGCCTTGCAAAAAAAGATTCTTTAATAAATGATGAACAAATAGTGCAAAGAAAATCCTTAGACTCAATTATAACTGAAATTAAAGAGTCTGATTTTTTATGGAGAAAAAAAATGTTGAGAGCTATTGGAAGTAAACCTAAACCACGAAAAATTAAGAGTAACTCTAAACTTATTATCTCAAAAATGGTAATAAAGGTGCCAAAACATATACACGTTAGAGCTACAGCGGAGAACTCTACTTTGTATTTTGAAGACGATTTTAATAACCGATTGACCTTAAATGGAAGGAATTCAAAAATAAAGTTTAAGTCTGTTGGTAATCCTTTCAATGTTCTTGATGTTGATAATGGTAGATTTTGGGCACAACATATTACAGAAGGTAATTACAGTTTTGCCAACTCTAGAAGTGTAACTATCGGACAAGTTAGTAATGCTGAAATTAATTCAGAATTTACAAAAGTTCAGATAGGCGAAATAGGACGAAATGTAAAACTTGTAGATTTTAATAGCGAATACTTTCTTTACAATTGGTCAACTAATTTTGAAAAATTCAGACTAACTTCAGAATACTCAAAGGTGCACTTGTTTAATCCTCAGTTAAACTATCATTTAATTGTTTTCGGAAATAATACCAAAAGCTTTAATGGGACATTAGAAGTTGATATGAATACCACTAAAAAAAATGAAAAAGGTAAAATGATGGAAGTTAAACCAAAAGGTGACAAAAAGTTCTCTGGCGAAATCTATTTTGATATAGTGCACGGAATCATCTACTCTTATTGAGTAGATGTTTTTGGTTTAAAAAGGTGTTATGTTAAGCTCTAGATAGCTCTTTTCTAATTCTACTTAAACTTTCGGTAGTGATACCAAGATAAGAAGCAATGTGATAATTCTTTACATTTTGTTCTACTTCTGGGTAATCATTAAGGAAAGCTAAATACCTTTCACTAGCGTTTAATGATAAGTAAGATAAAATTCTTTTTTGCATTGTAGTACAAGACCATTCTGCACGTTTACGAAAGAATGTTTCAATTTTAGGTATTGCTTTATACAAATAGTTTAAATCTTCAATTGAAATTTTTAAAAGATCCGCATCTTTAATGACTTCTACGTTCATGATTGCCTTTTCCTGAGAGAAAAATGCTGTATAATCACTAATCCACCAATCATAGATGCCAAATTGAGCTGTATGTTCTTTTCCGTTTTTGTCTACATAAAAAGATCTAAGGCAACCAGAAATGATGAAGTATTGACAATCAACGTTATTGCCAATTTCAACTAGTCGTTCCCCTTTTTTTGCAAAGACACGATCTAGACGCGATTCAATTAAAATCACTTCTTCATCGGTAAGCACTAATCCTTCAAAAATCTGAGGGATAGATTGATTGAGAGATAGTTTTCTTAAATTCATAGGGCTTCTTGGCGGTTTATATTAATAGCTACAACAAATAAATGTTGGGTTATAAGTAGGTTTTTGGTTAATGTAAGAACAACTGCAGATTCTTTAATGTCTGATAATTAATATTTTATGTTTAATTAATCATCATAACATTGGTTAAATTATAAAAAAATGTCTACACATACAAAAAAAATGAACCGTTTAACAAGAATTTTGTGTCCTTGAACAAATAATCCATCTGACTGGCAGATGGATTCTTATATTTAGTAAAATAGGTGACTAAATTTATTTAATCATATCGTAACTTCTTTTAATAAAGTTAGTTAGCTCTTCACCTTTAAGTAAGCCTTGAGATAATCTCGCTAAATCTAAACTTTGATTAATCAGACGCTCTTGCTTTTTCTTAGTCTTAGTGTTTAAGATTTCACTTACTAATTCGTGATTTGTATTAACAACCAAATTATACATTTCTGGCATGTTACCCATACCAAACATGCCGCCACCAGTTTGTTGCATTTCTTTCATGCGTCTCATAAACTCAGGTTGCGTTATCATAAAAGGTGATGCATTACTATCCATAGCCTCTAGTTGAACCATAAACTTCTCAGATGGCACTACCTCTTTAAGTAGTTCGTCTAATTGCGTTTTTTCTTCATCAGTCAGTTTTGAAATCGCAGTGTCATCTTTTTTGATAAGGTTGTCTATGTGGTCAGCATCTACACGAGCAAAAGAAATATTTTCTTTAGTGGTCTCCAACTTTTGCATTAAGTGACTTACAATAGGTGAATCTAATAATAAGACCTCGTAATTTTTATCCTTAGCAGCTTGTATGTAACTGTGTTGTTCATCTTTATTAGATGCATACAAAATCACCATTTTATCATCTTTGTCTGTCTGCTTTGCTTTTATGGCATTAGTCAACTCTTCAAAAGTGTAGTATTTACCATCTACAGTTGGGTAAAGTGCAAATGCATCTGCTTTTTCAAAGAATTTTTCTTCAGAAAGCATTCCATATTCAATAACAATTTTGATGTCGTCCCATTTCTTTTCGAAATCTTCTCTATTGCTATTGAATAATGACTTTAATTTATCTGCAACTTTACGGGTAATGTAAGAAGAGATTTTCTTAACATTTCCGTCTGCTTGAAGGTAAGAACGCGATACATTTAAAGGAATGTCTGGTGAATCAATAACACCTCTTAACATCGTTAAAAATTCTGGTACTATACCTTCAACGTTATCAGTTACAAATACTTGGTTTTGGTATAATTGAATACGATCTTTTTGCATATTAAGATCGTTTGTCATCTTAGGGAAATATAATATTCCTGTTAGGTTAAACGGATAATCTACATTAAGATGAATATTGAATAAAGGCTCTTCAAACTGCATAGGATACAGTTCTCTGTAAAAGTTTTTATAATCATCTTCTTCTAAATCGGATGGTTGTTTTGTCCAAGCCGGATTTGGATTGTTAATGATGTCATCTACAGTAATTTGTTTGTGTGGCTCAGTTGTTTCTTTACCATCTTCGTCAGTAGTGGTTTGAGGTGTAAAATCTGGGTCGTTTACTTCTTTAGTTCCGAATTTAATCGGAATAGGCATAAACTTATTGTACTTGTTAAGTAACTCACGAATTTTACCTTCTTCTAAAAATTCAGTAGAATCTTCTGCAATATGAAGAATAATCTCAGTTCCTCTATCTTGCTTATCAGCTGTTTCAAGTGTAAACTCTGGTGAGCCATCGCATGTCCAATGTGCAGCTGGTGCATCTGTATGAGATTTTGTGATTATCTCAACTTTGTCTGCAACCATAAATGCAGAATAGAATCCAAGACCAAAGTGACCTATAATTCCTGTTTCTTTAGCAGAATCTTCGTATTTGTTTAAGAATTCTTCAGCACCAGAAAATGCTACTTGGTTAATGTATTTTTCTACTTCTTCAGCAGACATACCTAAACCTTGATCAATGATGTGAAGCTTCTTTCCTTCCTTGTCAATTTTTACTTCAATCTTAGGTTCACCATATTCTGAGTTAGATTCACCTATACTTGTTAAGTGTTTTAATTTTAAAGTTGCATCTGTAGCATTACTAATGAGCTCACGTAAAAATATTTCGTGATCACTGTATAAGAACTTTTTAATTAACGGAAAGATATTTTCTACCGATACATTAATACTTCCTTTTGCCATTTTTTTTTA
This sequence comes from uncultured Flavobacteriaceae bacterium, assembly GCA_964517835.1. Taxonomy (GTDB): domain Bacteria; phylum Bacteroidota; class Bacteroidia; order Flavobacteriales; family Flavobacteriaceae; genus Winogradskyella. The sequence goes on from CAZFEV010000028.1 coordinate 15,918, forward strand.
TGTTTTTGTCATTCCTGCGTAGGCAGGAATCTAATTAATTATGATTTTTATCTGAAATCTCATTATTCAAATAAAATACCAAGTCTATAATTGTGACAAGATGACATAAAAAAGCCTTTCTCTAAGGAAAGGCTTTTTTTTTCATTCTGAACTTGATTAAGAATCTAAAATATTTTCAAAGTTGAGGTTAATCCTTAATAGTTTCATCTTTTTTGATTTCTTGTTCTTCAACTTTTCTGTTCTTTACATGCTTTTCTAACCATTGGTCTTGTTCCCAAAGCATATGCATTATAGATTCTTTAGCTCTATAACCATGACTTTCTTTAGGTAACATTACCAATCTTACAGGTGCGCCTAAACCTTTAAGCGCATTAAAATAGCGCTCACTTTGTAGTGGGTAAGTTCCAGAATTATTATCTGCTACACCATGAATAAGAAGTAATGGTGTTTTCATTTTGTCAGCATGCATAAAAGGTGACATATTATAATAAATTTCTGGTGCATCCCAATAACTACGTTCTTCACTCTGAAATCCGAAAGGTGTTAGCGTTCTATTATATGCTCCGCTTCTCGCAATTCCAGCAGCAAATAAGTTAGAATGCGACAATAAGTTTGCGGTCATAAAAGCACCATAGCTATGCCCACCAACAGCAACTTTATTTCTATCAATATAACCAAGGTTATCTACAGCATCAATAGCAGCTTTACCATTAGCAACTAATTGCGTTCTAAATGAATCGTTTGGTTCTTCGTCGCCCTCACCAACAATTGGGAATGCGGCATCATCTAAAACGACATAACCTTTAGTTACCCAATAAATAGGTGAACCCCAATAAGGATAAACAAATTCGTTAGGGTTTGCTGTGCTTTGCGAAGCACTAGATTTGTCTTTAAATTCTCTTGGGTAAGCCCACAGAATCATTGGATATTTTTCACCTTCTTTATAATCTAATGGAAGATAAAGTGTGCCTTCTAAATCTAATCCATCGTCTCTTTTGTAGCTAATTACACGTTTGTCAACCTCCTCGAGGCTTTTAAAAGGGTTATCAAATTCAGTGATTGCCTCGAGTGAATTCTTTTTAATATTTCTAATATAATAGTTAGGATATTCTTTTTTAGATTCAATTCGTACTAGAATTTCACCAGTTTTCATATCGATAGCATCATAAAGACTTTCTAATTTATCCGTGTACTCAGAACGGTATAGACGTTTTGTTTTTCCTGTTTTAATATTGTACTCATCGATGAATGGAAATTGTCCTTCTTTAGAATATCCATCACCCATTAGGAACAGTTTACTACCATTCATTGTTAACGTGTAGCGGCCGTATTCATTTTTTGAGGTTATAAAACTACCAGGATCACTATAAACGTCTTGGTAATTTCTATCAGTAATTACTTTAGCTTTTCCGTTTGACGGGTTGAAGTGATACGTTTTTAAGTTTCTAGTATTCCACCAGTAGTCATATGCTATAGCATTGTTATCATCTCCCCATTGTATGCCAGAAAAGCGTTGCTTGGTTTTTAAGATTTCCTTTGGTTTACCATTAAAAGGTGCATTTAATTCATAAACAACGTCTCTAAAATCTACTTCTACTTCTGGGTCACCTTGGTCTAGAGCTTCAGCCCAAACTAATGTTGCAGGTTTGTCTCCTCGCCATTGCATATTACGTTTACCCATTCTAGTAGACATAAAACCTTTAGGTCTTACTTCATCTAACGGAACTTCATTAACGGTTTTTATTTTGTTTCCATCAGCATCATACATCACTGATTCACTTGGAAATCTAGAATAGGTTACGATATAAGAAAATGGGCGTTTTACTTTAGAGATCATCACATACTTACCGTCAGGAGAAAAACTGACTCCTCTATACATGTCAGCCTCGAGGAAATCTTGTATCTCACCTTTTATTGATACTTTTTTGATTTCTGATCTAGCTAATTGTTCAAAATTAAATTCGTCATTAGGGGTTTTTAGTAAATCTTGATAGGTTCTATTTTGAGCTTTAGCCCCATCACTTACAGAAATTGTAGGTCCTGTTGGTACTGCAGTTTCAGTATCAATTAGGGCTTTTCTGTCACCAGGAAGCATTTTTACTAATAGGTTTTTATTGTCTTTAAACCAACTAAGTGTGCTGCCCATATTTGCATTAACATTATCGCTAGTTAGTTTAGATACTTTTGCATCTGCAATATGAAGCACCCAAACTTCTACACCTTTTGAGGTTGTATTTAAACAGGCAATCATGGTTTCATCTGGTGACCATCTAAAACCTGAAAGTCTTGCATTATCTGGTAATCCTGAAACTTGAGTTGCCTCTTTATCTTTTACCTTTTTCACCTTAATATTGGTGATATAATTTGTTCTGCTTCCAATGTTTGTGACTGGATTAATTCGCAAACCAGCCAACCTAAGTTCTGTTTCGGATAACTCTTGAATGGATTTATATTGGTTTCGATACAGAAGAACCATGTTTTCACCTTTACTATCAAGTTGAACACCAGGTGCAAGATCTACATCTGCCAATTCTAAAATTTCGTCAGACGGTTGCTGATAACTTAAACTTTGTTGTGCGTAACTATTTAAAACAAATAGAAACAGGAATAATTTGATTAATGATTTCATAATTTTTATGATTAATTAGAGCCTTGAAGATATTTTAAAAAACGAGATATAATCTTTAAACGATTGTTAAATTTTTAGGCGATTGAAGAATTTTGTTTTTGTTATGCGTGCATAACGAATTGATTTAAGAATCCTTTGAAAAGGCGTAAATTTGTGTTTCTAACTATATTATAAACGCATGTACAATTCAAGAATAACTGGACTAGGGAAATACGTCCCAGAAAATGTTGTAACCAATAATGATTTAAAAGAGTGGATGGATACTAGTGATGAGTGGATACAAGAGCGCACTGGTATAAAAGAACGTCGTTGGATAGATCCGAAAACAAGTGATGACACTACATCTATAATGGGAGCTAAAGCAGCTAAAATTGCTATTGAACGTGCCGGATTAACTAAGGATGATATAGACTTTATCATCTTTGCTACATTGAGTCCAGATATGTATTTTCCTGGTGGTGGTGTGAGGGTACAGGAGATTCTAGAAATGGATACTATTGGCGCATTGGATGTAAGAAATCAGTGTTCTGGATTTATTTATGGCTTGTCTGTTGCAGACCAGTTTATAAAAACGGGTATGTACAAAAATGTACTCGTTATTGGTAGTGAAAATCACTCTGGTGGATTAGAACGTTCAACAAGAGGTCGTGGTGTTACAGTGATTTTTGGAGATGGAGCTGGTGCAGCAGTATTAAGTAGAGAGGAAGATAATGCTAAAGGTATTTTATCTACGCATTTACATTCTGAAGGTAAGCATGCCAAAGAATTAGCTTTAGAAGGACCAAGTACAGGACGTTGGGTTGATGCTATTATGGAAGAAAACGATCCAGATGACGTTTCCTATTACCCTTATATGAACGGGCAGTTTGTGTTTAAACACGCGGTTGTAAGATTTAGTGAAGCTATTATAGAAGGCTTAACTACCAATAAAATGCAAAAGGAAGATATTGATATGTTGATTCCGCACCAAGCAAACCTTAGAATTTCGCAATTCATACAGAAAAAGTTTGGTTTGGGTAATGATCAAGTATACAATAATATAATGCGTTATGGTAATACAACAGCAGCCTCGATTCCTATTGCGTTAACTGAAGCTTGGGAAGAAGGTAAAATTAAGGAAGGCGATAATGTTGTACTTGCCGCTTTTGGTAGCGGTTTTACTTGGGGAAGTGCTATTATTAAGTGGTAGAATAACAATTATATTTAATAAACCAAAAAAGCCCAAACATACAGTTTGGGCTTTTTCAGCTATTAACCAACTTTTTAATTAACACTACTCGTCAATTAAAACTTATCTCTGATATATAGACGTTACAATTAGAGTATTATTTCAAACTTTAACATTTTTAGGTCAATTTTAACAAAAACCCGAAAACTTTAGTTTTCGGGTTTTCTTTATCTAACGGCAACATTAACACTAACCATCAACTATTTTTGTATGCTGTTAGATAACTCTTGCTATGTTCTCTTCTATTATATAGACGACTCTAAACTAAAAATGTTGCACATTTTTTAGAAAAATCCGCCACCTCCAGATTTTTCGTCATTATCTCTACGTTTACGCGATTTTGCTCTGTATTTTCCGCCACCAAAACGGTATGATAATCGCCCTGTGATTTGCTGACTTTCCCAGTTAAACTGTCCGTTTTGTACAAAAGGTCTGTCACTACTAAATCTTGCAAACATGGTGTCAAAAATATCGTTGTAGCTTAGGTTGAAGTTGGCTTTACCATCAAGAAAAGTATACCTCATACCTAGGTTAACCATTAGCATATCTTTCATATCAAACTGTACGTTTCTATTTTCACCTCTATACATACCAAATGCAGAGAAACTTAAACTTTTACTCACTTTAAAATTGTTAAAGGCTCTGAAATTTAAAGCTACGTTATCAACTTCAAACGTGTTTAATACTATATCACCATTGGTGTCAAAAACTTCAGCGATACTTTTTTGAGTTTGAGAAAATACGTCAAAACTTGCATTAATACTCCACCATTTTGTAGGTCTATAGTTTGAAGAAACCTCTACACCATAGGCATATGTATTATCAAAGTTTAAGTTTGTAAGAATTAATCTATTTGGGTCAGCTCTATCAATGAGAACAGCTTGTTGAATTTCATCTTCTATTATTCTGTAGAATATACCTGCGGTAACACTTCCCTTTTTCAATTGTCTTGTATAGTTAACCTCAAGAGAGTTAGTAAATTGAGGTAATAATTCTTGATTTCCAAACTGAGATACAAGAGCGGTATTAAACTGCGGTAAAGGATTTACCTGATCAACACCTGGTCTGTCTATTCTTCTACTGTAGCTTAATTGATAAGAATTCTTTTCGCTAGGTGAGTAGGTAAAGAAAGCGGAAGGATATAGCTCAAAGTAATCGTTTTCAAAAGGAATAATTAATTCCTCATTTGTTGATAAGTCTATTCGTAATGCGTCAGAATCAACATTTACGGTTTCAGCTCTTAGCCCAACTTGGTAAGACCATTTTTCAAACTGTTTGCTGTATGTGGCATATGCTGAATAAATATCTCTGGTGTAATCAAATTGAGTAGTAGTTGGGATATATTCTCCAAGCATATTTTGTTCACGACCGTCAGACTCATAAAATAGGTTGCTCTCAAATAGCCTAGCTTGTAAACCGGCTTCAAGCTTTGTTGTTTCAGATAATGGATTTACATAATCTAAATTAACTGTTGTTCTTTCTCTGTCTGTCTCTGTTATTTCAAAAAAGTCTGGACGCTGTGCGCTAAAGAAAGCATTATCTACATTGGCTAGACCTTCAAACGCATTATAATCTACTTCAAGTTCAATATTATGACCTTCTTTATCAAAGTCATGTTTGAAGTTTAAATTGTATTGCTGTGAGTCGTTTTCATTTTCACCTAATATTGCTTGAGATTCATTTAAGGCAGGATTATTGAAAAAATCTATAGTCGTAGTAACATCTGCACCACCATCAAATATATTTTGGTTGGTAAAAAACGAAACTGTGTTTTTATCATTAATGTAGTAGTCTAAACCAATTTTGAAAAGATGCGACTGATTATCATCTAAAATATTAAAACGTTGTTCTACCTCTTGTTCTGTTCTGATTAGGTTACCGAAATTGAAGTTTTTTATAACACCATTATTATAAGAACCGTACAAATTAACCTTACCGTTTCTGTAGTTGGCGTCAATTGAACTGTTAAACTTTGGCTCTATGTCATAGGCTAAGCTTACATTAAAATTACCGTTGAAGCCAATCATCGTATTTTTATGAAGTACAATGTTTATGATTCCACTCATACCTTCTGGGTTATATTTTGCTGAAGGATTGGTAATGAGTTCAATACTCTTAATTGATGTTGTAGGTATTTGTTTCAATAACTGATCAGCTGAAATATTTGACAATTTTCCATCTATCATTACAACAACATTTTGATTACCGCGAAGACTTATCGCGCCACTTTGTTGGTCTACGCTAACAGACGGTAGATTATTCATAATTTCACTGGCAGTTGCGCCTGCTGTTTGCAAGTCTTTACCTATAGTAATCACTTTCCTATCTACTTTTTGTTGAATTGTAGACACATCTGCGACTATGGTGACTTCATCTAAACTTGATGATTCTTCTTCTAAAAAGATATCACCCATTTTAATATTATAATTTCCTCTTCCGATGGTTTCTTGTTTCGTTATAGTCTTATAGCCAATAAAAGTCACTTCAACTATAACTGCACCTTCTGGAATCTTCGCTATCGTAAATGTTCCGTCTCCACTAGTTATACCACCAGTTAACACCTTTTCTTTTGCATCTTTAACGACTATATTTGCGTAAGGAATAGGTTCTTTGAGTTCGGCGTCTAGTACACGACCAGATACAGAACCGTTTCTGACATCTTTATTTGAATTGGGTTGGGCAAATGCTATTGAAGAAAATACAATAGCAAATACTGCAAGTAATTGTTTCATTGATTGTTTATTTTGATTGATTGAAAGTTTGTTATTGGGTAGACGACTATTAATAGAGCATGTTACTTATTTTAACATTTATTAACATTTTTAACACATGAATAAAAAAACCTTAGTAATTGGAGCGTCTTTAAAACCAGAACGTTACTCAAATATTGCAATCAATAAGTTGAAAAGTAACAATCACGATGTAGTGGCCTTTGGATTAAAATCTGGTATCATTAAGGATGTTAATATAGATACTGATTTGATAGATTATAAGGATTTGGATACCGTTACATTGTATTTAAACCCTTCTCGTCAAGAAGCATTTTACGATTATATTGTTGGTCTAAATCCTAAACGTGTTATTTTTAACCCAGGCACCGAAAATCCTGAATTTTATAAGATTTTAAAAGAAAATAATATTGCCTACGAAGCTGCTTGTACTTTGGTATTACTTAGTACAAATCAATATTAGATTATTGCTTTAATTCTTTTTCTTAATTAGAAATAGTCCCATAAATGTTATTAGTCCATTGATTGGAAGTATTTCCCAATGGAAGTTGTAATAATATTTTTGCGCGTATAATGCTGCGCATTCCCAATTAGACTTGGTGCAATCTTCAAGAAATAGATTTTGGCTATATGCAAAATAGGTTGGTAATTGTGTAATACAATAGGTTAGAATTATTGACATTAACCCAACAATCCAAACATATTTATCCTTAATGTTCAATTTGGTTAATATACCAAAGGCAAATAGACCAAGTAAAGGTCCGTAAGTGAATGTAGCGAATTTGAATAAATTACCTACAACATTGCCTTCTAACATATTAAACAATAAAACAACTAAAATCAGCAAGATAGATACACCTATATGAACTTTTTTTCTCAGTGGTTTTTGTTCTTCAATTGGCTTTTTTTCGATATTTAAAAAGTCTACACTAAATGAAGTAGTCAAAGATGTTAAAGCGCTATCAGCGCTTGAGTAAGCGGCCGCTATTAAGCCAATTAAAAAGGTGATTGCTAATCCGGTTCCAAGACCTTGATTCATTGCAATTTCAGGGAATAATAAGTCTGTTCTTGTTCTTCCATCTAAAAACGGAATTGCAACATTAAATTTTTCGGAATAAATGAAAAGTAAAGCACCTAAAGAAAGAAAAATAAAATTGACCAGTATCAATAAAGTTGCCATACTAAAGATATTCTTTTTTGCTTCCTTAGGATTCTTACAAGTCAGGTTTTTTTGCATCATATCTTGGTCTAATCCAGTCATGGTTATTGCAATGAATATTCCTCCGATAAAATACTTCCAAAAATATACCTTAGCCTTTGGGTCATCAAAAAAGAAAATCTTTCCTTTTTTACTGAATTCATTTGAATTTAGAAAGTCAAAATAGGACCATTCTAGTTTTGCGTTAATGAGATAAATTGCAACACAGACTGAAACTAACATGGCTAGCGTTTGAAGCGTGTCAGTCCAAACAATAGTTTTAATTCCACCACGATTGGTATACAGCCAAATTAAAGCGATAGAGATCACTACAGTCAACCAAAAAGGCACTCCTAAATTTTTAAAGACTATATATTGCATGGCTATTGCAACTAAGAATAATCTAAAAGAAGCACCTGTTACTCTAGATAATAAAAAGAAAAACGCGCCAGTCTTATAACTCATAAAACCAAAGCGCTGTTCTAAATATTGATAAATTGAGGTTACGTTCAGCTTATAGTATAGCGGGATTAACACTTTCATAATAAAGATATAACCCACAAAAAAACCGAAGACTCCTTGCATGTAAGCAAATTGTTCGCCACCAACAATTCCCGGAACAGAGATAAACGTAACTCCTGATAGGGATGCACCAATCATCCCAAATGCAACAACATACCAAGGAGACTGTCTTTTGGCTTTAAAGAAAACATCATTGCTGTCATCCCTACCTGTTAGGTATGAAATTACAACGAGTATACTAAAATATCCTATTATTAGTAATAAGATGGATCCTGTGCTCATAAAAGTTGGCTTTAATCAAGAAAAAGAATTTCTAAAAATAGTATTTTTGATACGAAATTGTAATGAAAAATTGGAAAATATGAAAAAGCTAATTGCCATTTTGGTCTTTTCTGTGTGCTTTTTAGTGAGCAATGGACAGAATTATCAAGACCTTATTAATGACAGAAATTATACCGTTGAATACATCTCTCAGATAGCAGAACAGCATTTTGATTCTATCGGCAGAGGAAAAGGTACCGGTTATAAACAGTTTAGACGTTGGCAGTATTTTGCGGAACGTGCAATGGACGATTCTGGAAAATTGAAATCACCTGAGTTTTATCTCAATGAATTAAGAAATTATAATTCACAAATAAATAGTGTAGGTGTTGCAAAAATGACAGAAGTTGGCGCATGGGAAGATATGGGACCAACCTATTGGGATGCAACTTCTGGTTGGAATCCTGGTGTGGGGAGAATAACGTCTATTGCAATCGAAGAAGATAATCAAAATCACATAATAATTGGTGGAGAAACAGGTGGTGTATGGAAAACTATAGATGGTGGCGCAACATGGACTGTGCTAACAGATAATTTATCCAATATAGATGTGTATGCCTTAGCGATTGATCCTTCAGATAATAACACATATTATTGGGGTTCTACAAGTGGAACTATTTTTAAATCAGTTGATGGTGGATCTACTTGGAATTTTCATGGTTCATTAGATGGTGGTACAGTAAATAAAATTTTAATAGACCCTACTAACCCAAATAAATTATATGCAAGTGCTCAAGGGAATGGCCTATACAAGTCAACCAATGGTGGTTTGTCTTGGAGTTCAATATATTTTGTAAGTACAGGATCTGGTTTTGATGTTGAATTTAAACCAGGTGACCCAAATACTATTTATGCATCAAGTTCTAATTTATATGTTTCTACTAATGGCGGTACTTCATTTACAGAGATCAATGGTGCCGGTGGAAATCAATTTGGTGGTGGACCAAAAATGATAGGTGTTTCTGCTGACAATCCTGATGTAGTTTATGTTGTAGAGTCTTCTGGTGGTGCTTTTGGTGGTTTGTATAAGTCGACAAATAGCGGTACTTCTTTCACAAAATTAAACCACGACGGTAGGAATTATTTTGGTTATAGTTCAAATTCGTTAGATCCTGGTGATGCTGGTGTCGGACAAGCACCAAGAGATATGGATATTGTTGTTAATCCAAATGATGTAGACGATGTTCATATTGCTGGTATAAATACATGGAGATCAACAAATGGTGGTCTTAATTTCGATATAACCTCGCAATGGGTTCCTAGCAATGCGAGTAGTTCTAATATAGGTTACTGCCATGCTGATGTAGATATCTTGTTATTTTCTGGTACTGGGTCTAATGTTAAATTGTACGCAGGAACAGATGGAGGCATTTTTAAAGCAGATAATCCTACTACCGTAAATAGTAACTTTTATACTGATTTAACTTCAGGGTTAGGTATAAGACAATTTTACAGAATCGGTATTAGTCAAACAGATCCTGTTGTGGTTACAGGTGGTTCACAAGACAATGGCTCTTCAGTATTAAGAGAAGACGGTTTATGGAAAGATTGGCTTGGTGCTGATGGTATGGAAGGTTTTATAGATAAAAATAATCCTTCCAAAATGTTTGGTACAACTCAATTTGGAGCACTTTATTCAACAGAATTTAATTTTTTAGGATTTAACAGTATCAATTATTTAAATGGACCTGAGGGAAAAGGTGGTACATTTCAGTGGAATTGGATTGTGCCGTTTGAACAAGACCCAACAGTTCAAAATACAGTATATGTAGCATTTGATGAAGTCTATAAGTCGTTAGATGGTGGTTTTAATTGGACGTCTATTTCACCTAATGTAGGTAACGATATTGATCACTTTAAAGTGGCACCATCAAACAATCAATATATGTATATGGCTGTTAATGGACAATTTAGATACTCAACAGATGGAGGAAGTAACTGGAGTATTTCTAATAATAGTTTCGGAGGAGCTTGGATTAATTATATTGCGGTTCACCCTACTGATCCGGCAAAACTTGCAATCGCCGTTACAGGAAGTCAAAAAGTGTATACAAGTACAGATAACGGAGTGTCATGGACGGCTATACCATGGGATTTACCAAATTTTTCTGCTCAAGCGGTGGTATGGCAAGATAATGGGAAAGATGGTTTGTATGTTGGAATGAATTATGGTGTATATTACACGGATAATGACTTAGGCAATAGCTGGATAGCATTTAATAATGGATTACCAAATGTTCGAATCAATGAACTAGAAATTAATAAAGCAGACGGGAAAATTTATGCAGGAACCTACGGTAGAGGATTGTGGCGATCAAACTTATATCAGGAGAGTCTGAGTGTAGACGAATATAATCTGTCTGATTTTTCATTATATCCTAATCCAGCAAATAATGAAATTAATCTAAGGTGGGATAAATCAGATGCGGCAAGTGTAAGAATATACAATTCAATTGGTAAGTTAGTTTTTTATGGTAAGAATTTAAGTTTAATTAATGGATACCAAATTGATATGACATCTTTTGAATCAGGTGTTTACTTTGTGAAATTAAGTAGTGCTCTTGGTGAAGTTACTAAAAAGCTAATCCTAAAATAAAAACACTGAAATAAAGTAAGCCCGACTGATTGGTTTCAGTTGGGCTTTTTTTATTTAAAATCTTTAACTTCGCACTTATGGATTTTTCCTCTAAATTATTAGAAAACGCTGTAAATGAAATGTCTCAATTACCTGGTATTGGTAAAAGAACAGCACTGCGTTTGGTTTTACACATGTTAAGACAGCCGGAAGAGCAGACATTTCAATTGGCAGAAGCTTTGTCAAAGGTTAGAGCAGAAATCAAATTTTGTAAATCGTGTCACAACATTAGTGATAAAGAGATTTGCGAAATCTGTGATAATTCTAGCAGAAATAATGAACTCATATGTGTTGTTGAAGATATCAGAGATGTTATGGCTATCGAGAACACAAGCTCATTTAAAGGTTTGTACCATGTTTTAGGTGGTAAAATATCTCCAATGGATGGCATTGGCCCACAGGATTTGCAGATTACCTCTTTGGTAGAAAAAGTGAAGTCTGGTCAAGTTAAAGAACTGATCTTTGCAATGAGTCCAACGATGGAAGGTGACACGACTAACTTTTATATTTTTAGGCAGATTCAAGATTATGATGTTAAAATGTCTACCATTGCAAGAGGAGTTGCTGCCGGAAATGAATTAGAATATACTGATGAAGTCACCCTTGGTCGAAGCATTATTGATCGTATTCCTTTTGAAGCTTCACTAAAATCTTAAGATATTATTTTTTTGAAGTTATCAGTCATCATACTTAATTATAATGTGCGCTATTTTTTAGAATTATGTCTAAGAAGTGTTGAAGCTGCGATTTTAGATATTAATTCCGAAATCATAGTAATTGATAATGATTCTTCAGATAATAGTTGTGAGATGGTGAAAGACCTGTTTCCAAATGTTAAGTTGATTGAGAATAAAGAAAACTCAGGATTTTCAAAAGGAAATAATATTGCTGTTAAAGAAGCTAAAGGTGAGTATTTGTGCATTCTTAATCCAGACACGGTTGTGTCAGAAGATACTTTTAAGAAGCTACTTGATTTTTCAGAAGAAAAAGAAAATTTAGGGATCGTAGGTTGTCAATTGATTGATGGTCGAGGTAAATTTCTACCAGAAAGCAAACGGAATATTCCTTACCCTAAAGTTGCTTTCAAAAAGATGATTGGTAAATCTAACGATTATTATGCTAATCATATTCAGTTAGATACTTCAGGTAAAGTTGAAGTTCTTGTTGGGGCATTTATGTTTGTGAAGAAAGCTGTTTACGATGCTGTTGGTGGTTTTGATGAAGACTATTTTATGTATGGTGAAGACATAGATTTATCATACAAAGTCTTAAAGGCTGGTTATGATAATTATTATTTTGGTGAAACAACCATAATTCACTTTAAAGGTGAAAGCACGTTAAAAGACGCAAATTATGCCAAACGGTTTTATGGGGCAATGCAGATTTTTTATGAGAAGCATTTTAAACAAAACTTAGTATTTAACTTGTTGGTATCGCTGGCAATTCAATTAGTACAAAGATTAAAGTCGGTATCAAATGAAGAAAAGATATTGACTGATGAAGTATTTTTGTATTCAAATGAAAATATAGAAGGATTACAACGTCATTTCAGATCATCTATTCTACATTACTCTGAAGTTAAAAGTAAAATGAAGGCTTCCAGTATTCATATTTACAATTTGAATGATTTTGAAATTAAAGCTGTTATTTATGATATGAAACTAAAAGCAGGGCAAGACAATGTACTTTTTAGGTTTTTGCCGAAAAACGCTAATTTTATCCTCGGAAGTGACAGTAGCGTATCGCGTGGCGAAGTACAATCTTTATTGGAATAAAAATTAAAATAAAATCAAAAGAACATTACTTTTTTTAGTAATTTTGCATTCGATTATCAAATAAAGACCTTTAAATTATTAATATGGCAAAGTTTGAACTTAAGTTACCTAAAATGGGAGAATCTGTTGCAGAGGCAACAATCACGTCTTGGCTTAAAGAAGTCGGCGATACCATTGAGATGGACGAAGCCGTTTTAGAAATTGCAACCGATAAAGTAGATAGTGAAGTTCCAAGTGAAGTTGATGGTGTTTTGGTAGAAAAGCTTTTTGATGTTGATGATGTAGTTCAGGTTGGGCAGACGATTGCTGTTATAGAAATTGAAGGTGAAGGAACAGAATCTGTCACGGCACCAGTTAGCGAACCTATTGTTGAAGAGGTTGAAGCACCACAAGTTATTGAAGAAGTAGCGCAAACTGTTGTAGCTGCTAAAGCTGTTGTAGAACCAGTAATTTCTTCTGGAGACCGCTTTTATTCTCCATTAGTTAGAAATATTGCGCAGCAAGAAGGTATTTCTCAGGTAGAATTAGATACAGTTCCAGGTACAGGAAAAGATGGTCGTGTGACTAAAAATGATATCAAAGCTTATTTACAATCTCGAGGATCTCAACCTGCTAAAATTGAAAAAGTTGAGGTAAAGCCTGTTAAAGTAGAAGCATCAAAATCACAACCAGCTAAACCTGTTGAGAAGAAAGTTGATCAACCAGCAGTAGTAACGAATGGTGAAGATGAAATCATAGAAATGACAAGAATGGGTAAACTCATTTCTAAGCATATGGTCGATTCAGTTCAAACATCTGCTCATGTACAATCATTCATAGAAGCTGATGTTACAGCTATATGGAACTGGAGAAAGAAACATAAAGACGGGTTTAAAAAGCGTGAAGGTGAAAATCTAACCTTTACACCAATATTTATGGAAGCTGTTGCTAAAGCTTTAAGAGATTACCCAATGATGAATATTTCCGTTCAAGGTGATAGTATCATTAAAAAGAAACATATTAATCTTGGTATGGCTGCGGCCTTACCAGACGGCAACCTTATTGTTCCAGTAATTAAAGATGCTGATCAATTGAATCTTCTGGGAATGGCTAAAAAAGTGAACGATTTAGCTAACAGAGCTCGTTTGGGACAGCTTAAGCCAGATGAAATCCTAGATGGAACTTATACGGTAACTAATGTTGGTACATTTGGTAGTATTATGGGTACGCCAATTATTAACCAGCCACAAGTTGGTATTTTAGCATTAGGTGCAATTAGAAAAGTACCAGCGGTAATAGAAACACCTCAAGGTGATTTTATTGGTATACGTTATAGAATGTTTATGTCACATTCATACGACCATCGTGTGGTTAATGGTGCACTTGGTGGCCAATTTGTAAAAGCGGTTAAAGATTATTTAGAAGCTTGGGATAGCGATAGAGAAATTTAAAAATAGACTGTCATTGCGAGACTTTTGTAAAAAAGTCGTGGCAATCTTTTATCAAACACAAAAGCACAATCATCAGATTGTGCTTTTTTTTATTAGTGAGTAACAAAACCTTCCCATCGACGCATATAATTGATAAAGGTATCGCTCAGACCTTCGGACTTTAAATACTCTGACGAAACAGGATTTTGAATAGGTTTAAAATTAGAGTTTTCAATAACCTTTTTTGGAAAGTCGTGATGCAAAATACCAGACCTTCCAATAGTTACAAAGTCTACACCAGCATTTAAAATTTTCCGAACATCTTCACCACTTCTAATATTTCCAGCAACAGTGAGTTTTACATTTTTATAATTAAGCTCTAGAACATGTTCTAAAAGATTCTTATCACTATCAGGATATTCTTGAGGTTTTTTAAAACAATCCCAAAGTGATAAGTCTAAAAAGTCAATTAACTGACTATCTATAAGTTGTTGACTAATCAATTTTATTTCAGAAAGCTTCATGCCGAATCTTTCAGGTGAAAGCCTAATACCGATAAGAAAATTTTGTCCACATTTCTCTCTAATTCCTTCAATAATTTCAAAAATAAGTCGTGAGCGGTTATCTAAGGATCCACCATAAATATCGCTTCTTTTATTAATTTCTGAGCTTAAAAACTGGGTTAGAATATAGCCATGTGCACCATGAACTTCAACACCATCATAACCAGAAGTTTGTGCTCTTACAGCTGCATTAATAAAGTCATTACGTAATTTATATACGTCATCTAAACTGAGTGCTCTAGCATTATGTTTCTGACTTTCAGAAGGGCAAACAGCCTTTTGGTGAATGACATCAAAGGGAGACCGCATACCTGCATGATGCAGTTGTGCAACCGCTAAGCTGTTGTATGATTTTACTTTAGAGGTCAATTTTTTATGACCTTCAATTAATTCGTCTGAAAATATGCCAAGTTGACCAGGAAACCCTTTTCCAATTTCTTGAACGTGAGAAGCACATGTCATGACCAAGCCAAATCCACCTTTTGCACGCATTGTTAACCATTTAAATTCGTCATCAGATAATTGTCCATCTTCATGGCTTTGCTGATTTGTCAATGGTGCCAACATGAATCTATTATTCATTATAATTCCACAATTAAATTGAATAGTACTGTCTGGTTTAGTCTTCATTTTCTTAGATTAATCGATGAATCTAAATTCGGTTATTTTAACTTTAAAATCAAATTTGTTGGTAGTATTTAGTGAAGTAAATGCACTACATTTGTTTAAAACTATTGTTTATGCAACTCAACCTGAATAAACCTATTTGTTTCTTTGATTTAGAGACAACCGGAATCAATATATCTAAAGACAGAATTGTTGAAATTTCAGTACTTAAAGTCTATCCAGATGGAAAGGAAGAAACATATACGAAAAAAGTAAACCCAACAATTCCTATTCCACCAGAGGTTACAAAAGTACATGGTATATCTGATGCAGATGTTGCTGATGCGCCAACATTTAAAGAGATTTCTAAGGAAGTGCATAACCTAATTAAAGATTCAGATTTAGGTGGTTTTAATTCTAACCGTTTTGATATTCCTTTATTAGCAGAAGAAATGCTTAGGGCAGAAGTAGATTTTGATATGAAAAATCGTCAATCTGTAGATGTACAAACTATTTTTCATAAGATGGAACAACGTACCTTGAGTGCAGCCTATAAATTCTATTGCGATAAAAATCTCGATGATGCACATAGTGCAGAAGCGGATACTAAAGCTACATATGAAGTTTTAAAAGCACAGTTGTCGAGATATGAAGAACTAGAAAATAGTACTAAGTTTTTAGCTGAGTTTAGTGCACGTAAGAAGTTTGCAGATTTTGCGGGGTTTATCATTTACAACAAAGAAGGTGAAGAGTGTTTTTCCTTTGGAAAACACAAAGGGAAACGTGTTGTCGACATTTTAGAACAAGAGCCAGGCTATTTTGGTTGGTTGCTAAATGCTGACTTTCCGTTGTATACTAAAAAAGTGTTAACTGCTATAAAGTTACGACAGTTTAATAATAAATTGGGGTAAAAGTTTCTGTGAAAGTAGAAATCTCTAATGCTGTAAGGTTTTTGTAGCCTTGTAGGTTTATCAATCATAGACTGTCATTCCTGCGAAGGCAGGAATCTCAATTTAAAGTTATGCGACTGCTCTTTTTACTATTTCCAATTCTGCTATTCTCCCAATCCCAAACTGCAAAAGGTGTTGTATTAGATAAGGAGACAAATGCGCCAGTTCCTTACGTAAATATTTCAATTTTAGCATCTCAATCGGGTACTTCCAGTGATGAAGATGGTACGTACACTTTAGAGATTAAAGATGATGATTTGGTAAAAGAAATACATATGTCTTCTCTAGGTTACAGAGACACAACAATTGTAGCTTCTTCGTTTCATAATTTGAAAGAAGTTTTTCTTCAGCCACTAGTAGAACAATTAAATGAAGTTGTGGTTACCGAAAAATTTGAACAACGGTTTATAGAAGTAAATTCTATTAAAAAGAGAGAACTTATAGGTGGTTTTGGAGGATTCAAGAATCACCCATACATTTTTGCGCTTTACATACCATATAAAAGCATTTACAAGGACACAGATTATATCGATAATGTAAAAGTGCATTTGAATAAAGTTAATGTTTTTGGTCAGTCAAAATCAATGCCTTCAAGATTCAGGTTTCGTATGTTTACGGTCGGAAAAGACAGTTTGCCGGGAGAAGATTTAATTTCTAAAAATCTAATAATTGAGACATCTAAAAAACAACGTATAGTAGAAATTGATTTGTCAGAGTATAATTTTTCAATGCCTAAAGAAGGTGTTTATGTAGCTATCGAATGGTTACACATACCATTTAACGCCTATGAGTTTTCATATACAAAAGGGAAAGTCATTAAGAAAAAAATAATAGAAACAAGATACGCACCTAGATTATCTTGGATTAAACGTAAAAGTATTGAAGATAAACTAGCTGTTTTTGCATTAGGTAGATGGATACAAATGGATATTCCTTTGATAAAAAAGGATGAATACATGATTCCTGCAATATCCTTAACTTTGTCCAATTAATTTAAATATTGTCATTCCTGCGAAAGCAGGAATTTCAAAAGAAACATAAAAAAGTCAAAAAGATTCCTACTGTCTCATTGAGCGCAGTCGAAATGCAAGTAGGAATGACAGAGCCAATGAAATTGATTTGTATAGGTCGCAATTACACTGACCACATTAAAGAATTAGAAAACGAAAAACCAACAGACCCAGTTGTGTTTTTAAAACCAGATACATCTATTTTATTGAAGAAACAGCCGTTTTTCATTCCAGATTTTTCAAATGAAGTCCACCATGAAGTAGAAGTCTTGGTAAAAATTAAGAAAGTAGGCAAGTACATAAATAGAAAATTTGCTCATAAGTACTATGACGACATAGGACTTGGTATAGACTTTACAGCTAGAGACCTACAAGCACAATTAAAAGCAAAAGGATTACCATGGGAAAAGGCTAAAGCCTTTGACGGTGCTGCAGTTATTGGGAAATGGCTTCCAAAAGAAAAGTTCGAAAATTTAAACAATTTAAGTTTTAGTTTAAAGAAAAACGATGAAGTTGTACAGTCTGGCAATACCAATTTAATGCTTTGGAAAATTGATGAACTTATAGAATATGTTTCAAAATATTTTACTTTAAAAATAGGAGACATTATCTTTACAGGAACTCCTGCAGGAGTTGGTAAGGTTTTTGCAAACGATGAATTAAAAGGATATATTGAGAACGAAGAAATGTTTTCGATAAAAATAAAATAAAATAAATGGCACAATATTATAAATTAGACATGGTACGCGAAATGGCTGATAATGATGAAGACTTTGTTACGGCATTAGCAGCAGCCTTTATAGAGGAAGTTCCTGAAGATGCGGAACGTTTGAAAGTTGCAGTACCATCTGGTGATTTTACTGAAGCCTACCAAGCTGCACATAAAATGAAACCAACAATACAATTATTCGATTTAGGTGTGTATGATGAACTTATTGAGGTTCAAGATTGGGGTAAGTTTAAGCAAGCGGATAAAAATGTTGAAAATCAACTTGCAGTGGTTTTAGAAGCCGTTGAAAATGCTACAAACGAAATAAAGGCCGACTTCGGATTATAAATGCAAGCCGAAATAATTACAATTGGCGATGAGATTCTCATTGGTCAGACCATAGATACAAATTCTGCGTTTCTAGGTAAAGAATTCAACAAAATAGGTGTTTCAGTGTATCAAATTACTTCAGTTCAAGATGATAAGGAACATATTTTAAAAGCTCTTGAAGAAGCAGAAGGTAACGCAGACATTATTATTGTCACTGGTGGTTTAGGACCAACTAAGGATGATATTACCAAACACACTATTTGTGAGTACTTCAATGATGTTTTAATTGAAGACAAAGATGTACTTGCTCATGTTGAGCACCTTTTTGAGAAATATATTAATACCCCAATTTCGGATTTAAACAGACGCCAAGCTTTGGTGCCATCACAATCTACAGTATTAAAGAATAGGTTTGGTACGGCACCTGGTATGTGGTTAGAGCGCAATGGAAAGGTATTTGTGTCACTGCCTGGCGTACCATATGAAATGAAGGCTTTAATAACAAACGACGTTATTCCAAGATTGAGGACAACCTTTAAATTTCCTTACATTAAACATAGAACCGCACTTACTTTAGGTCTTGGCGAAAGTGCCATAGCCAATAGAATTGAAGCGTGGGAAGATGCATTACCAAGTTTTATTAAATTGGCATATTTACCAAGTTTGGGTAGAGTGAAATTAAGGTTATCTGGGAAGCATAAAGATAAAGCTGTTTTAGAGACTGAACTTCAAAAACAGGTAGAAGCATTATTACCGCAGATTCATGATATTTTTGTTGGTTACGAAGAAGATGCATCGATAGAAGAGCTGATTGGAAATGAGTTAAAATCAAGAGGAAAAACCATATCTATAGCAGAAAGTTGTACCGGTGGAAAAATTGCACAAACAATAACAGCCATCGAAGGTGCTTCGGCATATTTTAAGGGAAGTGTTGTTAGCTATGCTACAGAAGCTAAGGTAAATATATTAAATGTAAATGAAGATGATATTACAACATATTCTGTTGTAAGTAAGGAAGTGGCTGAATCTATGGCACAGAATGTAAGAACTTTGTTTAATACAGATTATGCAATTAGTACTACAGGAAATGCAGGTCCGACAAAAGGTGAGTCAGATGCAGCCGTAGGAACAGTTTGCATTGCTATCGCCACAAATGAAGGCGTGTATTCTGAAGAATTTAACTTCGGTAATCACCGCCAAAAGGTTATTAATAAAGCCACCAATAAGGCTTTTGAAATGCTTAGAAAAGAAATTTTAAAAAAGTAATCATTTCTATTTGTTGAAATGTAAAGTTTTACTAAATTTGCACCCTGTTTTGAAATATCCTTTTTCGGATGTTATGATTTTACACGAATTAAGGTTTGAAAATACTTTAAATTAAAATTGGTAAAATCAACAGAAAAGAATAACACACCTAAAGAAAGAATACAATGTCAAGAGTTTGTGAACTTACTGGGAAAAAAGCAATGG
>CAZFEV010000029.1:0-30836 GCA_964517835.1 uncultured Flavobacteriaceae bacterium
CAGGTTGGGACGGTACTTACAATGGTAATCTGATGCCAACCAGTGATTATTGGTTCACCATAGAGTATGTAGACCCAGTATCAAACCAACAAAAAGAGCTTAAAGCCCATTTTACCTTGAAACGATAAAATAAATTATGAAATTAAAAAAGTTTTGTTTTGCAGTTTTAACTGTATTAATAGCAAATATTAGTTTAGCACAAGAAGGTGTGCCAATTTATTCTGATTATTTGACAGATAATTATTATTTAATCCATCCATCTATGGCTGGTGTGGCAAATTGTGCTAAAGTGAGATTAACAGCAAGACAACAATGGTTTGGTGTTGATGATGCTCCAAGTTTACAGACCTTAAGTATTAATGGGAGAATGGGAGATTCACCTGTAGCTTTAGGTGGAATCATGTTTAATGATGCTAACGGATATCATTCAACTGTAGGTGGATACGCTTCATTTGCTTATCATTTAATGTTTTCTAGAAATGAAATTGATTTAAATATGCTGTCGTTTGGAATAAGCGCAGGGTTTTTACAATATAAGTTAGATGAATCTGAATTTTTAGCGCCAGGCGAGTTTGATGCAATTATCGCAGGCATAGAACAAAGTGCTACAAACTTCAACGTGGATGTTGGGTTGTCTTACCATTATGTGGATTTCTATGCTCACTTTACAGCAAAGAATATTTTAGAGAATGATGGGATTAACTGGAACAGAAATAATGACTTCGAATTTAGAAACCTTAGAACCTTCTTACTTTCGACTGGTTATACTATAAGTCAATATGGTAGTGATTGGAGCTATGAGCCATCTTTAATGTATATGTATAGAGATGCAACTGAAGAATCTTCTATTGATGTGAATATGAAAGTTTACAGAGAAATGGACTTTGGTAAAGTTTGGGGTGGTTTATCATACAGAAGAAGTTTAGATGGCGCTGAGTTCGTAGATGGATCTGGCGTAAGCAGTCAAAAATTGCAATACATAACACCATTTATTGGAGTAGATTATAACAATTTTGTTTTCGCATATACTTATTCATATCAAGCTAATACAGTTAATTTTAACACAGGTGGTTTTCATCAATTAACCTTAGGTTATAACTTTAATTGTAGAAGAGAGAAATACGAATGTAACTGTCCGGCAGTTAATTAATAAAACAAAAAGCGGTTCTAAATTTAGAACCGCTTTTTTTTATTCCCATATATAGTTTTTCTTTTTGGCTTGCGTTTTTAGAGCTGTTATCATGGCGTTTTCTAACCCATTTTGAGTATCCTTCGTTTTTTCTGAGATGAAAGCTTTCCGTTTAGTGTTTAATTTTTTGATTTCGGTTTGAATCCTTTCTCGCTCTTTTCTCTTTTTATCAACATAAGCTTTAATTTCTTCTTTAGATTTTCCTTTTAATTCTTTGGGAAGTTGACTTTCTTTTAAATCCTCATAAGAGAAATCATCAGTGCTTTCGGCATCAACTAAATCCCAAGAGCTATTTGTATAAAGTCTAGAGCTCTTGCTAACAGTTCTACTCACAGCATTAGCCTTATTGTAACTAATAGCATTAGAATCTTGTTCGGCCTGCATAGTCATTTTACTTTGTCCGTATTGACCATAAGCTACATAAGTCTTATTTAGTTTTTCATTAAGTTCAAGAATTTTATCATCATAAGGTGAAGCAATATGGACAGTTGCTTTATTGTGATTTATAGCCATATAATCGCCATGTGTTAAGTCTGCACCATCTTTCCAATAGCTTGAAATTCCTTGATTGTATTCACCACAAAATATCGTATTAACTGTAATGTCATGATTATGAGCTAATTTAGAGGCGTCTTTATAGCTTACGTTACCTTGAGTATATGGTTCGTTACCAGCTATGAATATCATTTTTAGATCTTTCTTATTTTCGCCCCAATTTAATTGATTAATTGCTGTTTGTACGACTTTGCCACAGTATTCATTTCCTCCATTAGTAGTTAATGAAAACAATGATTTTGAAATTTCATCCAAGTCATCACTAAATTCTATAACCTGTCTTAAATAACCTTCATCCGCATTGAGGTTATCATTACCATATTCATAAAGGGCAATTTTAAGACTCGGATTTTCATCATCGCATTTGGCGTAAGATAATTCATTAACTATTTCCCAGAGTTGCGCTTTTGCTTGATCAATAAGTCCATCCATACTATTACTTGTGTCTAAAAGTAGCGCAACCTTAATCTCTGCTTGGCTACTTTCCGTTTGGGTTGTTTGTAAAACCTGAGATGAAGCTGCAATGTCCAGATGTGTTGTTTTTGAGTTTGCATTACATGCTGTAAAGAGCATTATACTTAATAATGATGCTAAACCTTTTATTTTCGTTTTCATATGCTTATTGTTTTGTGTTTAATTCTTTAACGTCAATTGTTCCGTTAGGTGAGATGACATAATACTTATGGTCTATCTCAGTTTTTATAATCGGATCTTGTTTTCTTTCTATTGGCTTCGGTGTAAGCAATAATTTTATATTCATGCCAATTTGTACTACAGGTTCTAAAATTGAAGGATTTACAACTATATCATAGTTTTCGTAAGTCAAAGGTTGATAGTAATAAGAAGTTTGCTTTTTGGCAGTGGTTACACCTTTGTCCTTTTTCATAGCTTCAAAAGAAATACTATTATATGCCTGATAGCTTTGATAAAAGTCTTTTGGGAAATAACAATACTTGTCATCGGCAATTTGGGCATCATATGTTGTAAGATCAAAACCTAAGTTAGTGTAATAGGATTTTTTGTCATCTATCAATTTGAGCAGTTTTTCCTGAAGATTCTTATAAACCTCCTGAATATTATCTATAAAATAATCCACTTTAACAAGATTGTAAACTTCACTCTTAGCACAAGATTCTAGGATATATTCAAACTGGTGTGTTTGTGTAAATTGAATGTGCAGATTTTGTTGTAATTCAAATCCTTTAGGCACTTCGGTGTACGTTTTACTGAATAGTTTTTTGGTAACTTCTACTTCATAAACAGGAACAAAAGAAATCACATCAATGGCAATATGTTTATCAGTAATGCCTATAGATTGTAGACGATGTTTTATACTGTCTATGCGGTTTTTCATGAGTTGGTTAGCTGTCTCAGCCGTAGGCCCGATTTGAGATAAATTAAAGATTGCAGTGTATGTTGAAGCATTGACATTTTGAAGCGCCTTAACGTCAATAGTAAGAATATCACTTGGGTGTAATACTTTGTGAATTTGTTGTTGAACAGTTGGGTTATAAACCTGTGCATTTCCCGCGGATAGAATATTCTGCCGAGAGATATCTGTTGTGATTTGATTATAGTTTCCTTTGTGTTGAGAAAACACACATAAGCATACAAATAGAAATATGCCTAAAATTGATTTGTTCTTCATTTTGGCTTGTTTTTTAATTAATGAAGTCGTAAAGCTCAAGTGAAAAAAGAGCAATTAAAAATCATAATGAGTAAGAGCGCCTTATAAATGAGTAAACCAAGTGTTGATTTTAGTAAAACCTATTATTTTATGTTTCTTTTGGTTATATATAGACTTTTTCGATTTTTTGAATCCAAATAAAGTCATTATGTTTAATCCAATAATTATATTTAATGGGTGAAAGCACATAGATTACATATCCTTTTTTCATTTTTTTTGTTATTTGTTATCAGTGCGTTTGGACAAAGTAACAAGAGCCAAACTTCAGATGATGTAGGAATCTTTACTGTAAGAGGTTCTATTTATGAGAAAGACACGCGAAAGCCAATTGCTCGGGCGGATGTTCAAATTAATGGTGGAAAATATACACGAACTGATTTTGATGGTAAATTTACCATTAAAGCCAAAGTTGGTGATGAGCTTGTGGTATCGCACGGCTCATTTGAAACCGTGAGATATACTATAGTCAATAATGAACGAATTTCCATTGAAGTACTTCCTGAAGATGAAACACAAAGTAGAAGTAAAAAATTTAAGTCAGAAAGAGAAGCTTTTAATAAGTTAATTGATTCTGCAGATTCCTATATCAAATCAGATGCAGCTAAAAGTATTCAGTTTATCGGTGATGCTTTAGATGAAGACATATCATCAAAACAGAGTGCCGAAGCCTATGAGTTATTAGGTGATGTACATATGTTTTGGAAACAATATGATTTAGCCATTTCGGCATATAAAATTAGTATTCAAAATGTTGAAACTAATACGGCAAAACTAAAACTTGCAAAAGCATATTTTGAAAATGATGACAACGAAAAAAGTATTGAAGCATATGGTGAGATAAGAGAAAGAAAACTCACAAACTATCAAAAGGTTGAATTGCATGAAGGTATAGGAGACGCTAACTTGGCAGGTAGAAATTTTACGGGTTCTATTGAGGCCTATGAAGAAGGTTTAAAGGTTGCAAAAAAACACTTAATAACTCCCAAGGTTACAGATCTTAATTCTAAAATTGCACAAGCCTATAATATGCAAGGTGATATTACGAATGCTCGTGGATATTTTAGCAATTCATTAAACCTTGCTGCACAAGAAAACAAGCAACGTGCTGTAGAAGAACAAATAAAGGTTGCAGAATTTAATAGTGAGATTGAAGATTACCAGAGTGAAATACAGTTACGTAAGCAAGCGATAACTAGTATAAATGATATTGAAAGAGATTCATTTATTCCTAACGAGAGTTCACTCACAGTGCAAAAACAGAACTATAAAATAGGTAATGCTTACATATTGAGTAATGAACTAGAAAGCGCAATTCCGTATTTAGAAAAAAGTGTTGAAGAAGCTGATAAAAGAGGCGATTTGGAAGTAAAAAAAGATGCCACTAGAAAACTCTCGGAAGCCTTATTAGGTGTCGGTCAAAAAGAACAGAGCTATGCAGTCTTGGCAGAACATATCAATGTAGTAGACAAACTTTACACTCAAAAGATACAGGAGATATCGCAAGCCGCACGCTTTAGCCGTATTATAGCAGAGCAACAAAATAGAATTACATCAATTGAAAGTGATAGAGCTTTATCACGTAGTAAATATGAGTTAACACAAGAGCGAAATAAACGTCAACAACTCATTATATATTCATTGTTAGGTGGATTAGTCCTGTTTCTAATTACTGGCTATTTTATGTTTAAGTATATAAGACAACAACGATTGGCAAATAATCTTTTAGCTTTAAAATCGTTGCGAAGTCAAATGAATCCACATTTTATTTTTAATGCTTTAAACTCTGTAAATAGTTTTATTGCCACAAATGATGAACGTACTGCAAATAAATATTTATCTGATTTTTCATATTTAATGAGAGCAGTATTAGAAAATAGTGAAGAGGATTTTATTCCGTTGAATAAGGAAATTGAATTGTTACAATTGTATACCAAACTGGAACATTTCAGGTTTCAAGATAAGTTTGACTATGATATTGAAGTAGATAATAATATAGATGTTGAAAGTTTTAAAATTCCTCCAATGTTGTTACAACCATACATTGAAAATGCTGTTTGGCATGGACTACGATATAAAACTGAAAAAGGAAAGTTAAGCGTTTCAATTAGGCCAAAAGATAAAGACGAAATTGAAATAATTATATCAGATGATGGTATAGGGCGAGAAAGATCTAAGGATTTAAAAACCTCAAATCAGAAAAAACAGAAATCTAAAGGCATGGGCAATATCAAAAAGCGTGTAACCATTTTAAACGAAATGTATAAAGATAAAGTTGATGTTACTGTTGAAGATTTAGAAAATACTGGTGATGTTGGCACAAAAGTTATTGTAACACTTAGAAAAGATTAACAAAATGTCATGCTGAGCGAGGTCGCTGAGGATATCTGAAGCGCAGTCGAAGCATCTTTTCATTAATTAAAGCATAAAAACATGAAGTTAAATGCAATCTTAGTAGAGGATGAGGAAACAAGTAGAAAAATATTACGGAATTACTTGTCAAAATATTGTCCTAATATTAATGTTTTAGGAGAAGCTGCAAATATAGAGGAAGCACTTGTTTTAATTCGAAATAACGATTTAGATGTCGTATTTCTTGATGTTGAAATGCCCTATGGGAATGCCTTTGATTTATTAGAAAAAGTAGGTGATATTAATTTTGAGACAATATTTGTTACAGCATATAATCACTATGCTATTGACGCATTAAATGCACATGCCTCTTACTATTTAATGAAACCAATTTCAATAGATGAGCTTATTAAAGCTGTTGATTATGTTACTGAGATTAGAACAAAAGAAGAGGCTTTACAAGATCAGGTTTTAGTTCCTAAAACAAATAAAGTGAACGGCAAGATTACAATACCTCAGCAAGATGGTTTCGAAGTAATTGATACCTCGGATATTTTGTTTTGTAAAGCAGACGATAACTATACCGAAATTTACTTAAATACTAATAGAAAGAAGTTAGTCAGTAAAACATTGAAGTATATTGAAGAAAGCTTAAAAGATGCCAACTTTGCGCGAGTACATAAAAGCTATCTTGTTAATGTTGATGAAGTGGTAAAATATGTTAAAGGAAAAGGTGGGAGTGTTGTTCTTAGCAATGGAAAAGAAATAATGGTGTCAGCCTCAAAGAAATCTGAACTCTTAGCTTATTTTAAGTAAACTTATCATTCCCGCGAAAGCGGGAATCTCATATAATAAATAGAGTAATTAGGTTCCTGCTTTCGCAGGAATGACAAAATGTAAATTATGCCAATAATAAAACCAGTAAGAGGAATTCATCCTCAAGTTCCAGAAGATTGTTTTGTTGCAGAAAATGCAACTATTGTAGGTGAGGTAAGCATGGGTAAACAATGTAGTGTTTGGTTTAACGCTGTCATTAGAGGCGATGTACATTTTATTAAAATGGGTGACAAAGTCAATATACAAGATGGTGCAGTGATACATGCCACTTACCAGAAGTCCCCAACAACTATAGGTAATAATGTGTCTATTGGTCACAATGCCATTGTGCATGGTTGTACAATTCATGATAATGTACTTATCGGTATGGGAAGCATCGTAATGGATGACTGCATTATAGAGAGTAATAGTATAATCGCAGCAGGAGCAGTTGTTACAAAAAATACTGTTGTAGAATCTGGAAGTATCTATGCAGGCGTACCTGCAAAAAAAGTAAAAGACATTAGTGAGGCATTAATTTCTGGTGAAATCGACCGCATAGCGAATAACTACGTGAAATATTCTAGTTGGTTTCAAGAGTGAAAATAGTTATTGAATTATGTTTCACTATACTCTAAAAATCCTTCGCAGTTTCCTAGTAGGATTCTAGAGTTTTCTTTTAAAATATTAGCACACTTCTTTATATAATTTTCAATGTTTATAATTCCTGTTCCACCTCCTATAGAGTTATAGTCTGAGCTATAATTTAATTTTTCAACATCAAATCGTTTACTATTTCCCTTTTTGTGTTTATATAAAATAGAAATGCTTGGGCAATATTGACTAAAAATAGGTATGTAAGTACTAAACTCAATTTCATTTTTAAGACAGCTGACATAGTATTCGTCCCTGGTTTGGTAGCATTTAAAATGTGAGAAATTGAATTCGTCTTGTAAGAATGAGAATTCTTTTTGAATCACTCTTGAAGTAATAAGATGGATTGGTTCCATTACTAAAAATCTAAATATTCAGTAGAAAACTTTCCTTCTAAAATGGAATTTAAAACGTTTACTTTACCATTTGAATACAGGCTGATTTTAGGTTTGTCTTTAGATGTGTTCAATATGTTGTTTTTGGCTAATATAGATTGAGTCTGTTTGGCTACAGCTAGTCCAGAATCTATGATGCTAATGTGTTCTGGGAGCATCTTTTTAAGGATTGGTATGAGGTAAGGATAATGCGTACAACCTAAAACTAGGTAATCAATATTTTCCTCTAGCATAGGCTCGATATAACTTTCTAGTAGGAGGTACATTTCTTCCGATTCTAGTTGTCCATTTTCAATGAGTGGAACAATACCTTCACCAACCTGTTCAATAACCTTTATACCATTTGCATAAAGGTCTGTGGTTTTATGGAACAACTGACTACTTAAAGTACCTTTAGTAGCCAAAATACCAACTGCTTTAGTTTTAGTGTTTAAAGCAGCAGGCTTTATAGCTGGTTCTATACCAATAAACGGAATATCATAATGACTTCTAAGATAACTAATAGCATTAGTAGTTGCAGTATTACAGGCCACAACTATAAGTTTACAACCTTTTTTTAGTAAGAACTCGGTGTTCTTAATACTAAGTTGTAGAATGGTTTCTTGAGACTTATTGCCATAAGGCGCATTTTTGCTATCCGCTAAATAGATAGAATTTTCGTTTGGTAGCAATGCATTAATTTCCTTAAAAATGGAAGTGCCGCCAATACCAGAATCAAATATACCTATGGGTTTTGTACTCATTATTACAAAAATAAAAAGTCGCTTTTAAGAAAGCGACTTTTTTATATAGTATTTGAAATTGTAGATTATATACCTAATTCAGCTTTTACATCTGCCATAAGATCCTTTCCTTGAGCGACAATTAAACCGCTTTTTTCAAGAACATAATCAAAACCTTGTGCAGCTGCAACTTTCTCAATTGCCGCCTTCGCTTTTTCAGTAATAGGTTTTAATTTTTCGATTTCTTTTTTCTGAATATCTAATTGAGCATTTTGTTGAAACTGAGCTAAACTTTGTTGCATGCCTTCAACTTCTTTCATACGCTCTAAATTTGTTTCGTCTGTTTGAGCATTTGCTTCAGCTCCGTATAGCTTCTTTTTATCTTCTATCTCTTTATAAGAATCTTGTATTTGTGCTTGGTAAGTTTTTCCAAGTTTTTCAATCTCTGCTTCAGCCAATTTATATTCTGGCATCGCTTTGATTAATTCTTGTGTATCAATATGTGCAATTTTACTCTGTGCAGTCATAAAACTTGTTGCTCCAATAAAAAGTGCTGTTGCAAATAATAATGATTTTAAATGTTTCATTTTCTCTAATTTGTATTTGTGTGTTATAATTATTAATCGTTTTGTTGTTCCTTTCGTTTTGCTTTGGCGATAGAATCTCTCTTTTTTAATTGTTTTTCTCTTTCTTCTCGCGCTTTTTTACGTTGCTCCATTATCTTTTTCTTTTTCTCTTCAAGAGCTTTTCGTCTTTTTTCTCTGTCTTTAGCTTTTATCTCAGCTGCAGTCAGAGGTTTCTTTGTTGTCGTAGAGTCTTTAGCAACTGGTTTGACTGTTTGTTCAGCTTTACCTTCTGTTTTACTCGATTTTTTATCTGTTGTATTTTTTCCTTTTACTTCAACTTCTTTCTTTGTCTCATCAGCTTTTGCTGAAGTTTCCTCTTTCTTTGTGTTTTCTTCAACTTTCTGATCGCGCTCTGCCTTGGTTTTATTCCTTTTTGCATCTGCTTCTCTTTTTCTTGCCGCTCTTAAGGAATCTTGTTTTGCTCTTCTAGCTTCTAGAATTTTTTCTCGTTCTGCACGTTTAGCAGCCAACTCAGCTTCTCGCTTTGCTTTTCGCTCATCTAAAGCCCTTTGTCTCTCATCCTTTTCATCACTTACTACCGGAACAACTTCTTCATTCTCTAAAGCTTTACGCTCTTTCTTATTCTTAGCTTGGTTACGTTTAGAGCTTCTCGTTATAGTTCTTAAAACTTGATCACTAATATCATAACGCTCGGCAGAATATAGCATAACAACATCTGCAGATTTATCAAAAACAAAATCAAACTTTTTAGTTTCAGCAATTTGTTGAACAGCAGCAAAAATTTGATCTTGCACAGGCTCTATCAATTGACGTTTCTGAATAATCATATCACCTTGAGGACCGAATCTTTTTTGTTGATAATCTAAAATCTCAGCTTCTTCAAAAGAGATGTCTTCCATGCGCTCTTCATACAATTCTTTGGTGAGTAAGACACTTTCATTTTCTAACTCTTTCTTTTTTTGCTCAATAACACTTAGTTTTTGTTCAATTTCAGACTTCCACTGTAGTACTTTTTTATCGAGTTGATTCGAAGCTTCAGCATATTCAGGCACATTTTGTAAGATGTACTCTGTGTCTATATACCCTATACGCACACCACGCTGAGCGTTCGCATAAAAGCTTGTAAGACTTATAATAGACAATAAAAAAAGAACTTTAATTTTCATCGATTTGTATTTGTTTTGAGACATCTTTAATTGATTTAATTTGTGCCCGTTCGTACACATTGGCTTCAAATTTAACGAAATATATTCTTAAAAATTTTAACCATGATGAAAATACTCATTTAGCAATTAGAAAAAATCATGCCAAACTTAAAATTGTTGACCTATAATGAAGTGAGTTTGCCATCCACTCTTTTGGTTTGAACCTGTATTTGGTATAGCGTCAAAACCATGACCAAAGTCAATTCCTAGTAAACCGAACGCAGGCATAAATATCCTAAGACCTAAACCAGCTGACCTTTGAACATTAAATGGATTAAACTCCTGAAAACTATTAACCGAAGATCCTGCCTCTAAGAAAGATAAAGCGTAAATTTTGGCCTGAGCTCCTAAAGTAATTGGATAACGTAACTCTAATGAGAACTTATTATAAATAGATCCACCATCTTGAGATGATAAGGACTGATTAGGGTAACCTCTTAATTGAATGATTTCTCTTCCGTCTAATGCAAAGTTTCCTAAACCGTCACCACCTAAGAAGAATCTTTCAAAAGGAATAACACCACGATCATTGTTATAAGCTCCAAGAAAACCGAATTCTAAACTAGGACGTAAAACTAATTTCTTGTAAACTTCAGCATACCAATCTGCCTTAAATTTTATTTTGTAGAATTCTAACCATCTAAATCTTTTTTGGTCAATTTCTGCCAATGTAGCATTCTGTTCTGGCGTTCTTTGGGCTCTAGGGATCTCTCTAATAGGATCTGAAAGTTCTTTAAGTTCTTTATAGTCAACTCCGTCAAATAAAGAATACGGGAATGAAAATTTTCCTGAAATAGAGAAGTTAGATCCTCCTGTAGGATAAATAGGGTCGCTGTAAAGATTATTTCTACTTAATCCAATGGTATACGATAAGTTGTTTGCCGTACCATCACCAAATGTAAATAAACCAGTGTTATAATTTTTTAAGTCATAATTTTGAAAACTCAAGGCTTGTGATAACAAAAAGAAATCATCAGGTTCTGATAGTCTTGTAGAAAGTCCGACCGTTAAACCAAGAATATTAAACCTCCTATTTTTATCTGCTCTACGCGTTTGAGGATTAAACAAAAACTGTCTTGAGTAAGAAATTGATGTAGATAATTGAAATGGCTTTTTACCTCCTAACCATGGTTCGCTAAATGAGAAACTATATGTCTGAAAGAATTGACTCGCTTGAAGTCGCAGCGCTAAACTTTGTCCGTCACCACGAGGAACCGGTTTATAAGCTTCTTTCTTAAAAATATCTTTAATCGCGAAGTTATTAAAAGATAATCCAAGTGTACCTATGAATCCACCGCCACCATAACCACCTTGTAATTGTATTTGGCTAGATCCTTGTTCTACAACTTCATATTCAATATCTAAAGTACCATCAACAGGATTTGGGTTTTTAATATTAGGTGTTAATTGTTGTGCATCAAAGAATCCTAGTTGCCCTAATTCTCTTAAGGTTCTTATAATTTGAGATTTTTGGTATAATTCTCCTGGTCGAGTTCTTATTTCTCTGTAAATAACATGGTCATTCGTTACATCATTACCAACCACAGTAACATTGTTATAATAGGCTGGCTTTCCTTCAGATATTCTGATTTCCATATCAATCACATTACCTTCCGTACTAACCTCTACAGGATTAATTGTAGAGAACATGTAACCAGAGTTTTGATATAAGTTTGTTAGGTCTTGTGCGTCTGGATTTTCTGCATCAGCAATACGCTTACGTAATTCTACACCATTATAGTTATCACCTTCATTAATTTTCAGTACGGTAGCTAATTGCTCATCGGTGTAAACAGTATTTCCAACAAAATCAATTTTACCAAAAGTATATTTTTCACCTTCTTCAACCTCTATGTGAAGGCTAATAGTTTTGTCATTGTTATAAATAATTGAATCTGAAACAATTCTTGCGTCTCTATAACCTTTCTCTTTGTATTTATCTACTATGCTTACTAAATCTTCTTCAAAATTCTCTTCAATATATTTAGAGCGTTTAAGTAAGCGAATTGGATTTATGCGCTTCGTATTTTTCATTGCTTTACGAAGCTTTTTATCTTTTAGTTTTTCGTTACCGCTAAAAGTGATTTTTTTAACTTTAACTTTCTCTCCTTTGTCAACACGTATGAGCATATTTACACGCTCCTTCTCAACAGAATCAATAACTTCAGTAGTTACGATATTCACTTTAGTATTTAAAAAACCTTTCTTTTGGTATTTGTTTTTTAAATAATTTCTCGTGGTTGCAATAAGGTTTTCAGTGACTTTTTGACCTGTCTGAAGCTTGTTTTCTGTTAAGATTTCTTTTTTCTTACCCTTCTTTACACCTTCTATGCGTATCTCCTTAAGCTCTGGTAAATCCACTAGGTGCATTTCTATATCTGCGGTATTACCATCGATATTTACTAAATAAATATCAATACTACTGAAAAGGTTAGATTTCCATAATGTCTTTACTGCATTTGCAATTTTTTCACCACCTATTTGAATCTCCTCATCTTTACGAAGTTTTGAATATGCAATAATGGTTTGTGGACTAAAATTGGTGTTACCTGTTACGGTAATATTCTTTATTAAATATTTTTTTCCCTCTACTTGCGCATTGGCTTGAGTAGATAAAACGAGTAGTAATAAAGTAAATATGAGTTTTGTAAAGAGTTTCAAACCTATGTTATTGGGTAAGTTGTTCGCTTGTTTTTCCAAATCGTCGTTCTCTGTTTTGATAATTTATGAGTGCTTCATACAGATTTTCTTTTCTAAAATCTGGCCATAAAATATCAGTGAAATATAATTCTGCATAGGCAATTTGCCATAACAAAAAATTACTGATTCGTTGTTCACCACTAGTGCGAATTAGTAGGTCAACATCTGGTAAATTTTGCGTGTAAAGATGCTTATTAATAATTGATTCGTCAATACTTTCAGGAGAAATTATATTATTTTTAACTTTAACTGATAATTCCTTAATAACATTAACAATTTCTTCACGAGAACCATAGCTTAATGCTAAAGTTAATGTCATTCTTGCATTGTTTTTTGTTTTTTCTATAACATCTTTCAATTCACCCTGCGCCTTTTTTGGTAAATCCTCTAGGCATCCGATTGCAGAAAGTTTAATGTTATTGTCCTGAAGAGTTTTTATTTCTTTCTTTAATGATTTTACGAGTAATTTCATTAAAGTTTGAACTTCTAGTTTTGGTCGGTTCCAGTTTTCTGTGGAAAAAGCATATAAGGTCAAGTTTTTAATTCCTAATTCTGCACTTGCTTCTACAACTTCTCTCACAGATTTTGTTCCGTTTTCATGACCAACAGCTCTAATGAATCCTTGTTGTTTCGCCCAACGACCATTGCCATCCATTATTATAGCAATATGATTTGGCAGTTTTTCTGTGTTTATATGTTCTTTTAGGCTCATATTAAAAATTACAATAGCATGGTCTACGACCAAAGGTATAAGTTAATGTGAAACCAGAGAATACGTACCAATCATTACTATTTGTGTTTCCAAAACTAAATTGTTCTCTAAATTCACCATCTGGAACACTACCATCCAATTCGTCAGAAAACGTATATCTAGCCCCAATCTCTGCCGCTAAAACTAAATGACTTGCAATATTAGTTTTATACCCCAAAGTAATAGGAATACCATATGCCCAGCTGGAAGTATTTTCAGATATATACTCACCAAACTGGTTAAAATAATAATTGTCGTGGTTAGCAATTGTGATACCTGTGTATAAATAAGGTGTACCTTGAATGCCACTTTTATGCAAGTCGAACTCCCAAAAAGTAAATTCCATACCGGCAGATACTTCCATTACACTAGTATCAAAACTATAACCACGCTGTACTCTTCTCGGATCGTCAGATTTACCGTCGATACCTTCTAAATTTGAAAAAATTATGGAAGCTCTATAAGAATGTCTTGGGCTTCTATTCCACTTAAATATCGCCCCAAAAGCAGGTTGATTTGGTGAAATATAAGTTGTTGCGCCAACATCTCCAATAAAATTACTTCCGCCAGCAAACACGCCAACTTCATAAATCTGAGCATTAGTTTTTACAGCAAAGCACATACTTATTAAAACCAATAATAAATATCTCATAAATTTTTCAAAGTTTGCAAATATAATAATTATGATAAGCCAATAACAATTTGAAACAAAATGTCTTACAGATTAACAGTTTTTGAGGGCAATTATTGTGTTTTTTGGGCTTAATTTCTTCGATCTTCTCCCCAGAGTAATTTTTTTCTTAATGTATCTATAAATGTTTCGTCTAGACGTTCTACCATTTTAATGGTGAAATCTGCTTTCTGAACTTTAACGGTAGTTGTATTTGGTAATGTGATTATTCTAGAATCTAATGACATTAAGAATTGGTCTTCACGGCCATTAACCCTAAATCTAACTTCTGTGCTATCTGGAATTACCAAAGGTCTGGCATTTAAGTTGTGAGGTGCAATTGGTGTTAGGGTGAAATTATTGGTTTCAGGAATTATTACTGGGCCACCACAACTTAATGAGTAACCTGTAGAACCAGTTGGTGTTGATAAGATAAGTCCGTCAGCCCAATAAGATGTAAGATACTCGTCATTTAAATGCGTCTCTACAGTAATCATCGAAGTGGTGTTTTTTCGACTTATAGTAATCTCGTTTAACGCAAAATTAATGTCTGTTATTTGGTCGTCTTCAGGTGAAGTACTTACACTTAATAATGAACGTTCAGAGATTTTGTAATCACCTTTAAAAATTTCACTTAGTGCAGTTTCAATCTCATCTGTTCTTATTGTTGCTAAAAATCCTAATCTACCCGTGTTTATACCAACAATTGGGATGTTTAGGTTTTTAACATAAGTAATTGCTCTTAAAATTGTACCATCACCACCAATACTTATTAGTAAATCATAACTTTTATCAAGTTCAGAAAAAGTATTTAAGCTAGGACTTTGTTGAATGTTTTCATTCTGTTGATTAATAAAGTTTTCTTCAACAAAAATATTGGCTTGGTGATGAACCAATACATTATGTAAAATGTCGAAAGCTTCTTGCGAAGATTCTTTAGAATAATTTTGACCGTATACCGCTATTTTCATCTTAAATATTTAGGTATTTGTCTAAATAATCAGAACGCTCTTTTAAGCTTTCAATATACGTATCGTCTTCACTACCAGATACTATGTTGTAGCTATAACGTCTAAATGTTTGTATAACATCATTCAGGCTTCCATTTCCTATTTTAATAGTGATGCTAGCAAGATCGTTATCCATTTTAGATACAAATGCACCTAACAGTTTTGCATCATTAGATTCTACAATCTGACTAATTTCACTAAACGAATAATCATGTATACCTTTTTCAACAATTAATATTCCGCCTGGTTCTGAGAAGAAAGGCGTTTCATTAAAAAGACTAATAACATCATTAAGCTCGTAATATCCCAAATATTTATTATTTGTATCTAAAACAGGCATTATGTTAGTGTTGTTTTGGGCAAACGTTTCCAAAACATCAAGCCAATTTGTAGTAGGTCTTACAAAGAAGCCTTCTATCATATACTTGCAATCACTTATTGGTTTTTCACCATCAAAACAATGTACATCAGTTTCAGAGATGCAACCAATATAAATGTCTTCATTTTTAATAGGAATATGAGAATACGTAAGTTGGTTAAATAGCAGTTGTAATTCACTGAAAACTTCAGTAATACTAACAGGTTTAATGTCGTTAATAATTAATTCTTGTAACTGCATAATTTGGGTTCTAAAAGAGATTGCAAATTAATCAAAAATAACCACAAAAAGCATGTTCTACTTCGTATTTTTGCTTTTCAAAATGATAAGGTATGACGAAATTAAGTGTTAATATAAACAAGATTGCTACGCTAAGAAATAGTAGAGGTGGCGACGTGCCTAATGTGGTTCAGTTTGCAAAAGATGTTCAAACTTTTGGTGCTGAAGGTGTCACAATTCATCCAAGACCAGACGAAAGACATATACGTTACCAAGATGCTTACGACTTAAAGCCTGAAGTGTATACAGAATATAATATTGAAGGAAATCCTATTCCTAAATTTGTTGATATGGTGTTAGAAATTAAGCCAACTCAGGTCACATTAGTACCAGACGCAGAAGATGCCATTACAAGCAATGCAGGTTGGGATACTGTAAAGCACAAAGATTTTTTAGTGGATGTTATTAAAGAATTTAAAAATAATGGCATCAGAACATCAATTTTTGTTGACCCAGAATTACATCAAATTGAAGGTGCTAAAGAAACTGGAACTGATAGAATAGAATTATATACAGAAGCCTTTGCGCATCAATATGGTTTAGGAAATGAAAGTGCAATAAAACCTTATGCTGACTGTGCCAATTTGGCAAATACACTAGGTTTAGGTGTAAATGCTGGGCACGATTTGTCACTTGATAATATTGCCTTTTTTAAACAGAATATTTCAGGTTTGTTAGAAGTTTCAATAGGACATGCATTAATTTCTGAAAGTTTATACATGGGAATTGAAAATGTGATTGCTCAGTATTTACAAAAGTTGAAATAAAAAGAAGTTTTAATGTCACACTGAGCGCAGTCGAAGTGTTTTGACGTTGTTAATGACTCAAAGAAATGATACTACATTCAAACATAATAGGAGAAGGAAAACCCTTTGTAATCTTACATGGGTTTTTAGGAATGGGAGACAATTGGAAAACCTTAGCTAGGCAGTTTTCTGAATTAGATTATCAGGTACATTTGGTAGACCAACGCAATCATGGTCGCAGTTTTCATTCAGATGATTTTGATTATGATGTAATGGCTAAAGATTTGAAAGACTATTGCGATGAAAACTTGTTAACTGATATTGTGCTTTTAGGGCATTCTATGGGTGGAAAGACTGCAATGTTATTTGCTTCAGAATATCCAGAATATATTAATAAGCTTATTGTGGCGGATATTTCACCTAGATATTATCCTGTGCATCACGATACTATTTTGAATGGTCTTTCTAGTCTTGATTTTTCAATAATAAAAACACGAAGAGAAGCAGATGTTGCATTGAGTGACTATGTTAAAGAAGTTGGGACACGCATGTTTTTGCTTAAAAATCTGTATTGGGTTGAAAAAGGGCAACTTGGGTTAAGAATAAATCTGCCAGTACTAAAAGAGAATGTTTCAGAAGTTGGTGAAGCTTTACCAATTCATGCTACTTTTAATAAGGATACATTGTTTCTAAGAGGTGATAGATCAGAATATATTGGTGAGGCTGACAGTGCTATTATTGCTAGGCATTTTTCTAATTCTAAGATTGAAACCATTTCTAAAGCTGGGCATTGGTTACATGCAGAGAACCCAACTGAGTTTTATAATGCGGTTGTTGAATTTATTTGATATTGAGAAGAGGTTTTATTACGGGGCTTATTTAGTTGTATTTGTTTCAGTGTTTTTGCTTTATTTATTGCTAACGTTTCTTTATGATTCAATAAAGAAAAGTGGTGAAGATTATGGGAGTTTTGTCAATTCAGCTGTCTTATCAATTGCGAAGATCTTTCAATATCCTTCACAATTTTTATTTGGCACAAAACATGATTTCTACTTATTAGGTGTTATGTTTAATATCATGGTATATTCATTTGTTATATATTCTGCGTGTATATGTATTTTTAAATTAATTAAATCAAATTCATGAATCTAATCATTAAATTACTAGTAAATGCTATAGCCGTTTTTATTCTTGCAGAATTTTTAAGCGGTGTAAGTGTCGATGGATATGTAGGAGCAATAATTGTTGCAGCAGTATTATCAATTCTTAATGTGCTTATAAAGCCAGTTTTAGTGGTTTTGACCTTGCCCGTTACAATTGTAACACTTGGTCTATTCCTGTTTGTTGTAAATGCATTAATCATTTTACTAGCAGACAAATTATTAAGTAGTTTTAGTGTAGATGGCATATGGACAGCAATTATTTTTAGTGTGCTTCTTAGTATCTTACAATCTATCCTACATTCGTTTATAAAAACCGAGAAAAAGTAGCTAAAAATCAAAGTTTTAAAACAGTTGTTGGGTTGTAAAAAATGTTGTATTTTTGCAGCCCAATTTTAGTTACTAGAATAATGAACATTACAAGAGAAAACATTGACGCATTAAATGCGGTTGTAAAAGTAGATATCGCTAAAGAAGATTACAGCGATAAAGTAGAGAAAATCTTATCAGATTATCGTAAGTCTGCTAACATTCCAGGATTTAGAAAAGGACATGTGCCAATGGGAATGGTGAAAAAACAATACGGAAAAGCTGTATTGGTTGATGAGGTAAACAAATTACTTCAAGATGCATTAGGTAAGTACTTAGTAGAAGAAAAATTAGATGTTTTAGGTAATCCATTACCAAAACCACAAGATGATTTAGATTGGAACGCAGATTCTTTTTCTTTTGAGTTTGAATTAGGTTTAGCACCAGAATTTGACGTAAAGTTAAAAGGTAAAAAAGCTATTACTCATTATAACATCATTGCTGATGAAAAAATGATTGAGAACCAAGTGAATCATATTCAGAAGCAATATGGTAAAATCGTTTCTCAAACAGAAGTAACTAAAGATTCTGAAGTAACAGGTAAGTTTGTTAGTGAAGAAAATGGAATTGATGTTGTCGCTACTGTGCCAGTAGAAAGATTAAAAGGGAAAACAAATCCTAAAAAATTTATTGGTGCTAAAGTAGGTGATGTTATTTCTCTTAAAACTAAAAATCTTTTTACAGAAGAAATAGATTTAGTAACATATTTAAAAGTATCTCAAGAAGAAGCTAAAGATTTAGCAATTGATGTCACTTTTGAAGTTTCTGAAATCAATGATCGTGAGTTAGCTGATTTAGACCAAGAGTTGTTTGATAAGTTATTTGGTCCTAAGGTAGTAACATCAGTTACTGAGTTAAAGGCTAAGATTAAAGAAGATTCAGAAAAACAATTTGCACAACAAAGCGATCAAAAGCTTTTAAATGATGTTACTGAATATTTAGTTGATAGTACTAAGTTTGATTTACCAGCGGAATTCCTTCAAAAGTGGATGCAAACAGCAGGTGAAGAGCCAATGACTGAAGAGCAAGCTAAAGAAGAATATGAGAAGTCTGAAAAAAGCATGCGTTATCAATTAATAGAAGGAAAGCTTATTAATGATAATGACTTACAAGTAAAGTTTGAAGATCTTAAAGCTTATGCTATGGAGATGATAAAAGGTCAAATGGCTCAGTTTGGTCAATTAGATCCATCAGAAAAAGAGTTGGAAGATATCGCAGCTAGAATCTTATCTAATCAAGAAGAGGTAAAAAGACTTAACGAACAATTGATGAGTCAAAACCTTTTAAACTTATATAAATCTGAAGCAAACCTTAAAGTAAAAGAGGTTTCTTACGATGATTTTGTAAAAGAAGTATATAGCTAATATTAAAAAAACAAGGCATTGCCTTGAAGATTTTAATTGTCATTCCTCAATAAGGAAGCTAAAATAAATTCTTATCTTTAAGGCGTAGAACTTGTAAGTTCTACGCTTTTTTTATGGTCAAATAAAGAAAGATTGAATTTCATTAATTAAAAGTATAAATAGATAGTAAATGAACTACGGAAAAGAATTCGAAAAGTTTGCAACAAAAGATCAAGGAATCAGTAGTATGCATTATGATAAAATCATCACAAGCATGTATCCTACTAACTTGACACCAAATATTATTGAAGAGCGTCAAATGAACGCTGTAGCTATGGATGTGTTTTCACGTCTTATGATGGATCGTATCATCTTTTTAGGAACAGGTGTTAATGATCAGGTAGCTAATATCATTCAAGCACAATTATTATTTTTACAAAGCGTTGATGCTTCAAAGGATATTCAAATTTATATCAATTCGCCAGGTGGATCTGTATATGCAGGTCTAGGTATCTATGATACAATGCAATTTGTGAAACCAGATGTAGCTACCATTTGTACGGGTATTGCTGCATCTATGGCAGCAGTATTACTTTGTGCTGGTGAAAAAGGTAAGCGTTCTGCACTAAAACACTCTAGAGTAATGATTCATCAACCAATGAGTGGTACGCAAGGGCAAGTATCTGATATGGAAATAGCAGTGCGTGAAACATTAAAAGTTAAAGAAGAATTATATAATATCATCTCATCACATTCAGGTAAATCTTATGAGCAAGTTGAAAAAGACTCAGACAGAGACTATTGGATGCGTTCTGAAGAAGCATTAGCTTACGGAATGATTGATGAGGTTTTAGAACGTAAATAAGAAACGTTTCTTGGAGACTTTTGTCTTCAAATTAAGTTTAAGAGATTATGGCTAAAGAAGAATTAGAATGTTCGTTTTGTGGTAGGAAAAAGTCAGAGACGAATTTACTTATCGCAGGATTAGATGCGCACATTTGTGATAGATGTATTGAACAGGCTTATAGTATTGTTGTTGAAGAATCTAAACAAAACAACAATTCAGATTTAAGTAATGAGCTCATGCTTAAAAAGCCAAAAGAGATTAAGGCTTTTTTAGATGAGTACATCATCGGTCAAGAATACACAAAGCGTGTGATGTCTGTTGCCGTGTATAACCATTACAAGAGGCTATTGCAATCGCCAACTGATGACGATATTGAAATTCAGAAAAGTAATGTCATTATGGTTGGTCAAACAGGTACAGGAAAAACCCTAATGGCAAAAACTGTGGCAAGAATGCTTAATGTGCCTTTAGCGATAGTTGATGCTACAGTTCTTACAGAAGCAGGTTATGTTGGTGAAGATGTAGAAAGTATTTTAACACGATTATTACAAGCTGCTG
This sequence comes from uncultured Flavobacteriaceae bacterium, assembly GCA_964517835.1. Classification (GTDB taxonomy): domain Bacteria; phylum Bacteroidota; class Bacteroidia; order Flavobacteriales; family Flavobacteriaceae; genus Winogradskyella. The sequence goes on from CAZFEV010000029.1 coordinate 20,972, forward strand.
ATTATAATTTAGAGAAAGCCCAACGTGGTATTGTTTTTATTGATGAAATAGATAAGATTGCTCGTAAAAGTGATAACCCATCTATAACAAGGGATGTGTCTGGTGAAGGTGTACAGCAAGCTTTACTTAAGCTTTTAGAAGGTACTGTGGTGAATGTTCCGCCAAAAGGAGGAAGAAAGCATCCAGATCAAAAATTCATTGAAGTTAATACAGAGCACATTTTATTTATTGCTGGTGGTGCGTTTGATGGTATTGAACGTATGATTACCAAGCGTCTTAATATGCAAGCTATTGGTTACAGTTCAATCAATTCTGGTAACTCAGTAGATAATGATAATATCCTTCAGTACATCATACCAAAAGACCTTAAAGATTTTGGATTAATACCTGAGATTATTGGTCGTCTACCTGTATTAACTCATATGGATCCTTTAGATGCTAAGACACTAAGAGCCATTTTAACTGAGCCTAAGAATGCCATTATAAAGCAGTACAAGAAGTTATTTGCTATGGATGAAGTAGAACTTTCCATAACCGATGGTGCGCTTGAGTACATCGTTGATAAGGCAATAGAGTATAAGCTTGGTGCTAGAGGTTTACGTTCATTATGTGAAGAAATCCTTACAGAGGCAATGTTTAATCTTCCAGGTTCTGGTGAGACTAAGCTAAATGTTACTAAGGCTTATGCCGAAGGAAGATTAACTAAATCAACGCTAAAGAAGCTTAAGGCAGTATCATAAATTATTGTTGATACTTTTACAAATAATAAAACCCCAGTGTCTGTAGAGATACTGGGGTTTCATATTTTTTAGATTAGTTAATTAATATTGCGGACAATATATTTTTTAGATGTAATATCGTAATGATTGAGTAACAAATATAGACTTATCACTCAGTTTTAGAAGGAATCTTCTTATATTTTAGTTGAAATTGAGATAATCTCGTTGAAAGGATTTTAGAACAAAGAAATGCGGACGAATTACATATTTGAATAATTACTTTTGGTTTAGTGATAGTAATTCTTCAACATAATCTCTAGAATTTGATAATCGCGGTACTTTGTGCTGTCCACCAAGTTTATTGTTTTCTTTTAGCCAATCATAAAATAAGTTTGTGCGTGCACAATGAATTTTAGGTTTGTTAAGTGTCATATTATTATAACGTTTGGCTTCGTAATCAGAGTTAAGAGACTTTAGTGCATTATCAAATAATTCTTCAAAATAAGACATATCCTGCGGGGTTTTTTTAAACTCAATAATCCATTCGTGAGCACCTTTCTCTTTCCCATTCATAAATATAGGTGCAGCAGTATAATCTACAATTTCAGAATTTGTTCTTTTGCAAACCTTTTTTAGGGCATCTTCAGCGTTTTCAATAATGAGTTCTTCGCCAAAGGCATTAATATGATGTTTGGTTCTACCAGAAACTTTTATACGATGAGGATTAAGGCTTACAAAGCGAATGGTATCTCCGATTTTATAACGCCATAAACCAGCATTGGTAGTAATTACTACAGCATAGTTGGTGTTTAACTTAACCTCACTCAAAGGAATGACTTTTTGTTCTGATGTTCCGTAGCTGTCCATTGGTATAAACTCATAAAAAATACCATAGTCTAACATGAGCAATAAGTCACCTGAGTAATTTTGATCTTGTATGGCAAAAAATCCTTCAGACGCATTATATATTTCGTAATATTTAAACGCTTTGGTAGGAAGTATTGAGCGATACTGTTCTATATATGGGTTAAAACTAACACCACCATGAAAGTACACTTCAAGATTTGGCCAGATATCAAAGAGGTTATTTTTACCTGTGTGTTCAAGTATATTGTTTAGTAAAACCAGCATCCAAGAAGGTACGCCTGCTAAGCTTGTAACATTTTCATTAATGGTTTCTTCAACAATGGCTTGCATCTTTGACTCCCATTCGCTCATTAACGACACTTTACTGCTTGGAGTACTACTGAATTCAGCCCAAAAAGGCATATTGTCTATTAATATTGCGCTGAGATCGCCAAATACTGTTCCGTTCTCTTTATAAAGTTCTTTACTACCACCAAGCCTTAAACTTTTACCAGTAAATAACTGAGAACCTTCATTATTGTTTAGATACATGCAAAGCAAGTCTTTACTTGCAGCGTAATGACAATCTTCTAAAGATTCTGTGCTAACAGGGATAAATTTACTTTTGGCATTTGTAGTTCCACTAGATTTTGCAAACCACTTTATTGGTCTTGGCCAGAAGATGTTTTGTTCGCCTTGTCTTGAGCGTTCAATTAAGGGTTGAACATCTTCATAATTTACAATAGGAACACGTTCGTTAAATTCCTTATAGGTTTTAATGGAAGCAAAGTCATACTTTCTGCCAATTTCTGTGTCTTTTGCAAACTTTAATAAGCTGAATAGTAATTCGTTTTGTACTTCGTTAGGATATTTTAAAAACAATTCAATTTGATGAAAACGTTTTTTTAAAAACCATGAAGCAATAGAATTAACAATTGGAATTGGCATTGATAGGTAATATTAACAGTTGATGCTAAATTTTTTTAATTCAATTCGTTTTATAAAAAGCTCTTTAAGAACTATTTTAGTAGAGTTAAAAAGCTAAAAATAATAAAATTCTTTTATGATTTACACAGGTGTTCTTACTAAAATGCAAACCGAATTTGTAGAACCAATTCAGTACTATTTAGTTTTTGAAAATGATTTTATTCATATGAATCAATTGTTAGGTAAAACTATAGGTATTAAACTAGTTGGACATCAATGTTTAAGTTGTGGGTTGGATAAACCAATATTTAGACAAGGCTTTTGTAAGTCGTGTTTTTTTGATGAGCCCGTAGCTGGTGATTGGATTATGCGGCCAGAATTGAGTAAGGCACATTTAGGTATAGAAGATAGAGATTTAGATTATGAAAAGAAAGTGCAATTGCAACCTCATGTGGTTTATTTGGCAAACTCGAGTAATGTAAAAGTTGGTGTAACTAGAAAAACTCAGGTGCCAACACGTTGGATAGATCAAGGTGCTCACGAAGCAATCGAGATTGTTGAGGTTCCTAATCGTTATTTGGCAGGTATTACCGAAGTGGCTTTAAAAGAGCATGTTGCTGATAAAACCAATTGGCGAAAAATGCTAAAAAACGATATCGAAGATGTTAACTTGATAGATTGGCGAGACAACCTAAAAGCCTTTATACCAACAGAAGCAAAGGATTATTTTATAAACAATAATGCTGAGACACTTTTAAACTTTCCGGTAAACCGATACCCTGAAAAACCTAGAAGTTTGAATATTAAAAAAGATTCAGAGTATTCAGGTGTATTAACTGGTATTAAGGGTCAATATCTAATTTTTGAAGATAACACTGTTTTTAATATAAGATCTAATGAAGGTTTGGTCGTTGAGTTAAATGTTTAGAGAGTGTAATTAATTGTTAAAATCATTTTTGTTTAACAAAAAATACTTAACTTTAAACACAAATGAAAAAGAATTCTCCATATTTGTATGTAACTGTCACCACTTTATTGCTGGTGACAATTACTATTATGAGTGCTATGAATATGCCTTTTAATTGGGTGTTTTATTTGACTGTTATAGGTCAAATTATGGTAGTTGTGATGGTTTACAAGGTTTTAGTAGATGATTATTCTACGGATAAGACCTTTGAGGATTTTTATGAAGATAATCCTATAGAATCCCCTAAAGATTGATATTGAAAAAGAAAAATTGTTACATTAAATTTTAGGAGCAAAAAAAGAGCAACATTTGTTGCTCTTTTTTAATGTTATAATGAAAGAGAAAGAGGTTTAGATATTTTCTGCGTCTCTTAATCCTTGAATGTACTGTGCTTTCTGAATTTCTCTTCTACGTTTTACAGAAGGCTTAGTGAAATAACGAGATTCTCTTAAGTTTTGCATAATCTGCACGTTTCTGTGCTTACGCTTATAACGCTTAAGAGCTCTTTCAATGTTTTCTCCTTCTTTAATTTCGATTTTAATCATCGTATAGATATATTAGATTAACTACAATTCTTTTAAATGGTCGGCAAATATACTCTAACTATTTGAAAATAAAAAATTAATTGTTCAATATTCAGTAATATTATTGTGATGACACTTTCAAATATTATTTATCATCCTTTTTTTTCTTCTTTTTACTACCAAGTAAGCCACCCAAAACATTTTTTACATCTTCTTTAACAGAGTCTTCAGGTTTTTTAGGGTCAACTTGGGAATCATCATTAGAAGTTGAATCTGATGTCGTTTCTTTTTTGTTGCCCAAAAGTCCACCTAGTAAATCATTGACCTTATCCTTGCCTTGTCCTAGGAGTTTTTGCTTTTGGATATCTAAAAGTTGTTTTGTTAAGTTGGAAACACCACTTGTTAAATCTGTTGAAATTTGAGGACTTGTAAACGTTCCACCAATAGTTGTGGTGACTGGTATTGTAATCTTGTCAATGTCAGAATCATCTATCTTTCCTATTAAGCGATTTACTTCACTGCCAAGATATTTAGCTGGTACTTGTAAAACAGCAATATAACTCATATTGTTAGAAAAGTTGTGAGAACCAGAAACTACTATTGGAATATCTTCATAAGTTATAGTAAATGGTTTTACAGAAACTTCACCATCGTCAAAACTTAGTTTGGTTTTTATTTCTTTATCAAGCTTATCAAAATCAATAAAATCTAATTTATTGTCTAATCCAGATAGTAAAGGACTTTTAGAAACGTTAATATTAGAGGTTAATATTTCGGCTAAAGCATTACCAGAAATAGTGGCTAAATCTGGAGAAAAGGATGCGTCTAATAAACCATTAACATCTATTGTTGAGTTTAATTTTCCTTCTACAACTTTTGCTATAGGTGCGATAGCCTGAAGCATTTTTAAATATTTAAAAGATTCAGAAATATCAAACTCTTGCATGGCAAGTTGCATATCAAACTTTGGTTTAGCTTCTTTTGTAGAAACATTACCAGAAATACCTAGTTGACCATTAAATAAATCTGTGGTCATGTTTTTTAAATTGGCATTTTGGTCTTTAATATGTAATTGACCTTTTACATTTTTTAGATTGAGGTTATCGTAAATTACTGTTTTTGCATTTGCGGTAATAGTGCAATCTAAGAAATCAGGAATTTTAAGTGATTCTTCATCAGAAGTGGTTTTATTTGAGGTTTCTGTAGCTGTTTCATCTTCAACCATAAAATCTGCAATGGCAAAAGAGTTAGAATTGACGTTAAAATCACCTTGAAGCTTTTTATCGCTCAGTAAAAACCCTAATAAATTAGTTATGGTTCCGGTTGCTGAAAAATCACTTTTGCCAGTTATAGCATCAAAGTTGTTAAGGCTAACATTACCTGAGTTAAATGATAAATCTGCAGTATTAATTTGAATAGGATTTACAATGTCTTCAGAAGAAAATATAAAGTCTGTAATAGATACATTCCCTCTGTTTTTAATACGTTGGTATGCGTTGGTTTCAATGGCATTCATGTCAAATGCTGTGTTCAGTTTTCCTTTTAAAATGCCGCTAAGCTGATTCTCTAATTCTATAGGATATGCTTTGGTAATGTTTGCTAAATTGAGAATGCCATCTAAGTTGGCATTTACTAGCATATTTCCTGTAAGGTCTTTAATATGAGCTTCAGACTTAAAGATGTCTTCGTCTATCTTAAAGTTGAGTTTGTTAATGTCAACAAAGGTATCGTCAACATTCCCTGAAGTGTTTTTTACAGAAGCATCAATCACAATATTATTAACGCTTTTTTGTAAATCAGGATATTTAAAAGAAGCGTTATCAGAACGCATATTAATATCTAAAGTTGGTATTGTCTCGTCTGATACTAATCCTTTTATAATACCATTAACGGTAAAGTTTCCTGTGGTTTTTACATTCTCTATGTCTTTTGTGTAGGCTTCTGGAATTACCGCTAAGAAATCTTTAAAGGAAGATTCAGGGTTTTTAAAAGTCAAATCTATGTTTTGTCCTTCTTCAACCATTTGAACAAAGCCATCAAATTCTAAAGGCAATGCATTAATGTAACCTTTATTGTCTTTAAAAGTGTATTTGCTTTCCTCTAAATCCATACCGATGAGCGCATCTAGCTTAATGATATTGTTGTTGAGGTAGTTTGTGCTGTCAATAGACATGCTCACTTTTGCTTCGGTATTGGTGTCTAGCTCGGATTGTTCGCCAGAAAAGATGCCTTTTCCACTATGGTTTATTTCGGTAAGGTTAAATAAAGTGTGAGAACCTTCATCAATATAGGTAAACGCGCTATTGTTAATCTCATAATTCTGAAGGTCGAAACTAAATCCTGAAGATTTAGATTCTGATGCGGAAGTAGAGCTTTCGCTTTCCTTTACAATGTCGTAATTAGTGGTTCCGTTTTTATTGGTAATAAGTGTTAGAAGCATTTCGTTTGCTATTATCTCATTAACAATTAATGGTTCTTCGGTACCCTTAAAAATTTCGGCTACTGGCATTTCAAAAGATAAAGATTTGGCGGTTGCTAGTGTTTCATCTTTAAATGGTGCTCTGTTTGTGATTTTTAGGTTTTCGACACTAATCTCTGCTTTCGGGAAACTATTAATAAGACTTAAGCTAATGTCGTCAAAACTTAAATCTGCATCTAAGTTTTCATCGGCATAATTCTGAACAATTTCATCAATTTTAGATTCTAAAGCAAAAGGAATGGCGACCAGAATAGCAATAAATATGAGAATTAATATTCCAAATATTTTGAGAAATTTCTTCATGATGAAAGGTAATATGATAAAGACGTTGTAGTATTTACGAAAATTAGAAAATAAAAGTTGTCTTTAAGGTAGAATTAAGGATTTTAATAGTTTTATAACATTGGTTATTCATTAAATAAGACACAAAAAGTAAACCAAAGTCATTTGGTGTTTGAAAGAATTAGAGCAAATCTATTTCCTCATTTACTTTGAGTTTAAAACGTTTTCTAAATAAGTGTACACCCAAGTATAAAAATGGTGTGTCTAATGCAGCAATAATGACCTTAAAGATAAAGCCACTTAATAGTAGACCTTTAAAATTTGACCACTCAATAATACCAAATGAGCACAATAAAAATACAATAGTAAAGGTGTCAACAAATTGAGAAAACCAGGTGGAAAAGTTGTTGCGAAGCCAAAGGTGTTTGCCTTTTGTTAGTCTTTTCCAAAAATGATAAATCTGAATATCAACAAATTGAGCAAAAAGATAAGTAAGCATACTTGCAAATACGGCAATAGAAGAATTTCCAAATACTTTATTAAACATTTTATCATCTACATAAGACCAAGAAGTTGCTGGTACTTGTGAACTAATGTATATAATTAATAGAGAGAAAAGTGAAGCAAAAATGCCAACCACAACAACATCGTTTGCTCGCTTTTTACCGTAAATCTCACTAATTAAATCGGTAATTAAAAAGGTGATAGGATAAGGAAGAATGCCAACCGAAATTTCAAAAAGTTTACTGCCAAAAATCTCGACTTCTACTGGATACCAGTAAAAAAACTTCTGAAAAATTAAATTAGAAACAACTAAAGATGTAATAAATAAACCACCCAATAATAAGTAAATACGTTGTGCTAATAGCTTGTCTTTAAGTTGCATTAAAATTGGTTGATAAATTGTTGTTGTAAAGATAACTTAATAATATTTGTTTTAGTTATTTTGCTTTTCCCATGAAGGAATCTAAAACCGCATATTTAGCACTCGGAAGTAATAAAGGCGATAAGATGCAATATCTGCAGTCGGCAATTGATGCTATTTTTACTGAAATTGGTTTTGTTGAGAAAATATCTAAAGTGTATAAAACACCTGCAATGGGTTTTGAAGGTGATGATTTCTACAATGCTTGTCTAAAGGTTGAAACAGAATTAAAACCACTAAAATTACTTAAGACTCTGCAAGCTATTGAAAAAGCGCTTGGTAGAGAGTCGAAAAAATCAGATAAATACGAATCTCGAGTGATAGATTTAGATATTTTGTTTTATGATAACGACATTATAGAACAAAAAAATCTTACAATACCACATCCACAACTTCAATATAGAAAATTTGTACTGCAACCGTTGCTAGATGTAACTAAAGATTTTGAACATCCACTATTAAATAAAACCATTCTTGAATTACTTGAAAATTGTGAGGATGATTCTGAAATTCATTCGATTAATAAGTGGTTAAAAAATCCTAAAAAGCAGTTTCGTCTTGGCGATTATAATTTTATTGCTATTGAAGGTAATATTGGTGCAGGCAAAACAAGTCTTTCTAAAAAAATTGCTCAAGATTTTAATGCAAAACTAATTTTAGAACGCTTTGCTGATAACCCATTTTTGCCAAAATTCTACAAAGAACCAGAGCGTTATGCGTTTACCTTAGAGATGTCTTTTTTAGCAGACCGTTATCAGCAGATAAGTGATGATTTGTCGCAGTTAGACTTATTTAAGGATTTTATAGTTAGTGATTACGACGTGCATAAATCTCTTATATTTTCTAAAGTCACATTGCCGGAAGACGAGTTTAGATTATATAGAAAATTGTTCTATCAGGTTTATAAAGATATTGCAAGACCAGATTTATATGTCTATCTCTATCAAAATACCGAAAGACTTCAAAAAAATATAAAAAAGCGTGGTCGTAAATACGAAGCAGAGATTGAAGATGAATATCTAAATAAAATTAATTCTGGGTATCTAGAGTTTTTAAAATCTCAAACAGATTTGAATGTGAAAATTATAGATATTTCAGATAAAGATTTTGTGAAAAATAGAGAAGATTATTTGTGGTTATTGCGTGAGATTAGTGTATAAGTGATTGCAAATCCTGTAAGAAAACACCCTATTTTTTTAACTTTTAAAGATTAATTCCGTATATTATCAAAGAGTTACAATTTCTAAGCTAGAAAGAGTTAATTTTAAAAGAGACTTAATTGTTAAATTTCTGAAGGAATCAGAGATATTACATATATTACGTCAACTTTCGCAAAAGTCAGGTGAATATGCAAAACGAGAAAATGGCAATATTGTATGTGGACGACGAGGCATTAAACTTAAAACTCTTTGATTTTACGTTCAAACGAGAATTTGAAGTTTTTACAGCCGTTTCGGGTGAAGAAGCTTTGAAAGTATTGGACGAACAAGGTGAACGCATTCAAGTACTTATAACAGATCAAGTTATGCCAACAATGACTGGTGTTGATCTTTTAAAAATTGTAAGTGAAAAGTATCCACATATACCACCAAGCCGACTTATTGTTTCTGGTTTTTCTGAGACTGAAGTAATTCAAGAGGCCTATAAAAAGTATGCCTTATTTAAGTTTATATCTAAACCTTGGCGTAAGGAAGAATTACGACGTACCATATACGATTCCATAAAAAAAGCTGGCTAGACTGTTTCTAACAATTGAGTTTGAATTACGCTTTTCTTGTCTTTTAGATTGTAGGTGTCTAAGATTTTAAATGTCCTTATTTTCAATTGAAATGGTGGTTCTAATAGGTTTACACCACTCTTTTTTTTAAGCCTTATTCCTTGTCCAGAGATAATATCAAGATTACTAATAAACGGTTCATTAGGTAGGTGCTCTGTAAGAATGATATACTTATACCTTGTCAGTTGTGATACGATATGAGTTATCTCATTATTTGATAAATGTTGAAGTACTTGTCTTAGAATGGCGCAATCACCTTGCGGTAATTCATCTTTGGCAATATCTAAACAATGAAATGATATATGTTCTCTTTGGAATCGTTTCTTATTTCTTACAATAAGACTTTCAACAATATCAATGCCAATATATTTTGATGTGTAAGGTGCAAGTTGTTTTCCAATATTGAAATCATTCAACCT
>CAZFEV010000029.1:30846-34934 GCA_964517835.1 uncultured Flavobacteriaceae bacterium
CACATACTTTAAGGTTGTTATTGTGATTTTTTAAAAATGAAATTACAGATTGTAAGTAAGGTTGAATGATTTCTTTTTGGTGCGAACCTTCACCTGAATAAAAGTCATGACCTTGCCCGCCCCAAAAATGCTTTTCATAGATCTGTTCCATGACAGCTTTTGTAGGCCATGGTGCTTTATGAGGTTTTTTTAAGCTCATTTTAAACTTAAGTTAACTGTTTTTAAGTTTTCGGTTTTCAATAAAACTAGCTATTTTGTAGACAATCATTAAAACTATTGGCGAGATACCAAGAAAATAAATAATGTTTCGGTGTAAGACTCCAGCTTCTGGACTACCAATAAATGACGTAGCATTAGAGTTAAAGTTAAAACCAAGGTTGCCTGAAATGAAATAGGCAATCCCAAACCAAAGAATAGATAATACCAAAAGTCCAACAGATAATAATTTAATAGTATTTGACAAAAAACTATTAGTGGATTCAAATCCTTTATTGATGCTGTAGTTGGTTGTTTGTAAAGCAATTAATCCAAGCCATAAGATTAGGTTTCCGGCTGGTATACTTAAAATTGATTTTGTTAAAATTTTATTGCCTGAAATGAAAAGGAAGGCCACAATAATCACAGTTAAAATGGAAATTACAAGTGTTCTATTATAGTTCATTGAGCTTTGTTTTTTATTTTATTAAATACATCCCAGATCACAACACCAGTACTCACAGATATGTTTAATGAGTGTTTTGTACCAAATTGTGGGATCTCAATAACACTGTCACTGATATCAATAACTTCCTGTTGTACACCTTTAACTTCGTTGCCAAACACAAAGGCATATGTTGTGTTTGGCTGAGGCTGAAATTCATTTAGCATAGTAGCATTTTCGGCTTGTTCTATAGAACATATCTTCACACCATCAGATTTTAGTTTTTCGATGACTTTAGTTGTGCTTTCGTGGTGTTCCCATGCAACGGTTTCAGTACTTCCCAATGCTGTTTTTCTAATGTCATTGTGTGGTGGTTGTGCCGTGATACCACAGAGATAAATTTTTTCAATTAAAAACGCATCACTTGTTCTAAAAACCGAACCAATATTGTTAAGGCTTCTAATATTGTCTAGTACAATAATGATTGGTGATTTTAGAGCATCTTTAAATTCCGAAACTTCAAGACGGTCTAATTCGCTATTTTTTAGTTTTCTGTTCATTTAATTTTGTTGAAATCTCCAGCTAATTGTAGATAACTTGGGTTAGTTTTACTTTATAGAACAAGCCTGTTTAGCTACTTTAGCATACTTGCAATAAAGTCAGTTAATCAAACAAAAATAATTAAAACTCTTGGCAAAGAAAGCAAAAAAAGAAACGCCGTTGATGAAGCAGTACAATACCATTAAAGCAAAGTATCCTGATGCTTTATTACTTTTTAGAGTTGGTGATTTTTATGAGACCTTTGGTCAAGATGCTGTTAAGGCTTCAAAAATTTTAGATATTATTCTTACTAAACGCGGTGCTGGTAGCGAGAGTGAAACTGAGCTTGCAGGATTTCCGCACCATTCACTAAATACCTATTTACCAAAATTAGTAAGAGCTGGCGAACGTGTTGCTATTTGTGATCAGTTAGAAGATCCAAAACAAACTAAGAAGATTGTAAAAAGAGGAGTTACCGAGTTAGTGACACCTGGTGTTGCCTTAAATGATGATATACTTCAGTCTAAATCTAATAACTTCCTGGCTGCGGTCTATTTTGATAAGAAAAATATCGGAATTTCCTTTTTAGATATATCTACAGGTGAATTTTTAACCTCTCAAGGTAATGCTGAATATATTGACAAGTTACTGCAGAATTTTAACCCTAGCGAAGTGCTTATTTCAAAAAAAAGTCGGAAGGATTTTGCAGAAATTTTCGGGAATGATTTTCATACGTTTTATTTAGAAGATTGGGTGTTTCAAGTAGATTATGCCAATGAAACACTTACAAAACATTTTAACACCAAGACACTAAAAGGGTTTGGAATCGATGATTTATTTGAAGGTATTATAGCTTCGGGCGTGGTACTCCATTATCTAAGTGAAACGAGACACAATAAATTAGAACATATCGCTACAATTTCTAGGATTGCAACCGACGATTATGTGTGGATGGATAAATTCACGATAAGAAATCTTGAGTTGTATCATTCTACAAATGCCAACGCAGTAACCCTTATTAATGTAATAGATAAAACTATTTCTGCAATGGGTGGCCGAACCTTAAAACGTTGGTTGGCGCTACCGCTAAAGCAGATAGATAAAATTAAGCAACGTCATGAGGTTGTTCAATATTTGTTAGATAATGAGTCTGTATTGTTAAAGATTCAGAATCAGATAAAACATATTGGTGATATTGAACGGTTAATTTCTAAAATTGCAACTACCAAAGTAAGTCCTAGAGAAGTTATTCAGCTTAAAAACTCTCTTGAAGCTATTGTGCCAATAAAATCGGTAGCAGAATCTTGTGATAATGAAGCTTTAAGAATATTAGGTGAAAATCTTAATAATTGCGAACTACTTAGAGAAAAAATTAAGCAAACGCTTAACGAAGAAGCGCCAGTTAATGTATTGAAAGGAAATACGATTGCTGAAGGTTTCTCAAAAGAATTGGATGAGTTAAGAGGTTTGTCTAAATCTGGCAAAGACTATTTAGATAGCATGCTTGAGCGCGAAAGTGAGCGAACAGGTATTCCTTCATTAAAGATTGCTTCTAACAATGTGTTTGGATATTACATTGAAGTTAGAAATACACATAAAGATAAAGTACCTGAAGAATGGATTAGAAAGCAAACACTTGTCAATGCAGAGCGATACATTACCGAAGAGTTAAAAGAATATGAAGCAAAAATATTAGGTGCTGAAGAACGCATTTTAGCTATTGAACAGCAATTGTTTTCTGAGCTCATATTGTGGATGCATCAGTTTATTTTGCAGGTGCAACAAAATGCCCAACTTATTGGTCAATTAGATTGTTTGTCTGGTTTCGCAATGTTGGCTAAGACAAATAAATACGCTTATCCCATATTAGACAATAGCTTTGATTTAGATATAAAAGAAGGTCGTCATCCAGTTATAGAGAAGCAGTTACCATTAGGTGAAACCTATATTGCAAATGATGTGTATTTAGACAGAGAGTCGCAACAAATCATAATGATTACTGGTCCTAACATGTCTGGTAAATCGGCGATATTGCGTCAGACAGCACTTATAGTATTATTAGCACAGATTGGAAGTTTTGTGCCGGCTGAATCAGCAAGAATAGGGGTTGTAGATAAGATATTTACACGTGTCGGTGCAAGTGATAATATCTCTATGGGTGAATCTACATTTATGGTAGAAATGAATGAAACAGCTTCTATTCTTAATAATATTTCAGAAAGAAGTTTGGTGCTTTTAGATGAAATTGGTCGTGGAACCAGTACCTATGATGGTATTTCTATTGCATGGGCAATTAGTGAGTATTTACATGAGCATCCTGCTAGAGCAAAGACGCTCTTTGCTACCCACTATCATGAGCTAAATGAAATGACAGAAACATTTTCAAGAATTAAGAATTTTAATGTAGCAGTAAAAGAGCTTGAGAATAATGTACTGTTTGTAAGAAAATTAATAGAAGGTGGCAGTGAGCATAGTTTTGGAATTCATGTAGCTAAAATGGCTGGTATGCCACAGCAAGTAATTAGAAGAGCCAATAAAATACTGTCAAAGTTAGAAAAATCTCATTCAAGTGAAGAATTAACGGATAAGGTGAAGTCCTTAAAAGATGATATGCAGCTGAGTTTCTTCAACTTAGATGATCCGTTATTGGAAGAAATTAAGGATGAAATTTTACACACAGATATCGATACCTTAACACCAGTTGAGGCATTGATGAAGTTGAATGAAATCAAACGAATGTTAGTGAAGAAGCAACAGGCTTAAAAAGTTTTATTTTTTTTAAAAAAGTCTTTGCTTTTATAATAAATAGTTTAAATTTGCATCCGCTTTTACAGCGAAATGTTCTTTAATAAGACTACGCGAAAGTAGCTCAGGGGTAGAGCATCACCTTGCCAAGGTGAGGGTCGCG
>CAZFEV010000030.1:0-32942 GCA_964517835.1 uncultured Flavobacteriaceae bacterium
GATGCTCCAACAAAAACGGCGACAGTTCGTGCATTCTACATGGATGAAACTGAAATCACAAACAGTGAGTATCGTCAATTCGTATACTGGGTAAGAGACTCTATACTTCGATATAAATTAGCTGAAATGGCAGATTTAGAAGGTGTGACTCCTGGAAATGGTGACATTGGTGAATTTGCATATTTAGATGCGAACCCAGAAGAATTAAATGCCTACGAAAGTTATATGTTAAATACATATGGTAACGAACAAAGAAAAATTAATCGTGACGTTGAATTAATCTTTGATACTGATGAATATCCAGATGAGTTATACGCTGAAGTTATGGACGGCATGTATCTACCGTTAGAGGAGTCGTATAATGGTCAGAGAACTTGGGATGTGAAGCAATTCAAGTTTCAATATACGCACATGGATATTGCAAAGGCTGCTAGAGATAGAAGTTTAAAGCGTTCTCAAGTAATAGAGCAAGAAGAAGTTGAGGTTTATCCTGATACTACAGCTTGGATTAGAGATTTCGCATATTCATACAATGAGCCAATGCATAATGATTACTTCTGGCATGATGCTTACGGTGATTATCCGGTTGTAGGAGTGTCATGGAAACAAGCTAGAGCTTTTTGTCAGTGGAGAACAATACATCACAATTCTTATCAAAAGAGTAAAGGAAAGCAACCAGTAAATGCATATAGATTACCATCAGAAGCAGAATGGGAATATGCTGCTCGTGGCGGTCTTCAAGGAGCTTCTTATCCTTGGGGTGGACCATATACTAAAAATGACAGAGGTTGTTTTATGGCGAACTTTAAGCCACTTCGTGGTGATTATGCCGCTGATCAGGCTTTATATACAGTAGAGGCGAATGCTTATGATCCAAATGACTTTAACCTTTATAACATGGCAGGAAATGTGTCTGAATGGGTTAACGGATCTTATGATGCTGCATCTTACGAATTTGCATCAACAATTAACCCAAATGTAAACGATCCTGATAATGCTCGTAAAGTAGTAAGAGGTGGATCTTGGAAAGATGTTGCGTATTTCTTACAGGTGAGTTCAAGAGATTACGAATATGCTGACTCTGCAAGAAGTTACATTGGTTTCAGAACTGTACAAGATTACATGGGAACTGAAGTGACTCAAAACGCTGCAACAAATTAAAATCTAATAACAAAAAACAAATCAATAAACAAACAACCTACTTAAGTTATAATCCATTTTAACTTAAACTAAAAACTAAACAAAATTATGGCACAAAAAGGAAAAATCACTGTTACTAATATGGTCTATGGACTAGGAGCGGCAATTGTAATTGTTGGAGCATTATTCAAAATCCAGCACTGGCCTTATGGTTCTCTGATCTTAACATTAGGTATGATAGTGGAAGCATTGGTATTTACATATTCTGCATTCGAAAGACAACAAGCAGATTTAGATTGGTCTTTAGTTTATCCAGAATTAGCTGGTGGGCAATCTTTAGGTAAGAAGAAAAAAGAAGAACCAAAAGATGCTGAAGGGTTATTATCTAAAAAATTAGACAATCTATTAAAAGAAGCAAAGATTGACGGAGAATTAATGGCAAGTTTAGGAGATAGCATTAAGAATTTTGAAGGTGCTGCTAAAAACATTAGTCCAACTGTAGATTCAATGTCTGCTCAAAAGAAATACAGTGAAGAGTTATCTTTAGCTGCTGCTCAAATGGAATCATTAAATAGCCTTTACAAGGTTCAGATGGAAAGTGCAAATCGTCAGGCTGCTATCAACGAAGAGGCTGTAGAAAATGCAACTAAATTAAAAGAGCAAATGCAATCATTAGCATCTAACTTATCATCATTAAATGGTGTTTATGGTGGAATGCTTTCTGCAATGAATAAGAGCTAATTAGTTTTATTATAAATTATATTATTAACAATTAAAAACTAATTAAACATGGCAGGAGGAAATGTATCTGCAAGACAGAAAATGATTAACTTGATGTATCTCGTTTTCATTGCGATGATGGCGATGAATATGTCAAAAGAAGTATTATCCGCATTCGGATTAATGGAGGCTAAGTTTGTTGATGCCAATAATGATACTACTGAGAAAAATACGGCTTTATTAGCCGATTTGGTAACAAAGGCCGAAGAGAAACCAGAAGACTTTGCAGTCCCAGCAAATAAAGCTAAAGAAGTAAGTAGAGTATCTAACGAGTTTTTTAATTATATCGAAACTTTAAAGAGAGATCTATTAAAGGCAGGAAAGTATAAAATTGATCCTAAGACTGGTAAATTACCTTTCGAAGCAATGGATAAAACAGATATACTTGACGAAATGTGGTTTACAGGTGACCGTTTAACTAAAGAAGGGGACGAAGTAATGGCTACAATTAACAAGTATAAGACAGATATTAAAGATATACTTGGGACTGATGTAAAGTACAAGAAGGCCATAGAAAGTTTTGATAAGCGTTTTAGTATTGAAAAGGTTGCGAATAAAGACGGAAAGAAAATCGATTGGTTAGACTATCATTATAAAGGTTTCCCTGCAATTGCATCTTACACTAAGTTAACTGCTATGCAGAATGATGTTAGGGTTACAGAAGCAAATATGTTTAATTTATTTTTAGGTAATACTTTAGATGCAGCTGTATCATTGAAGAAATATAAAGCTATTGTTTTAGCTGATAAGTCAGCGTTTTTTGCTGGTGAAAAATTTCAAGGTAAAGTAGTTTTAGGTAAATATGCTAACGTTACCCCAACAAAACTTAATGTTCAGGGTCAAGAAATTAACGTAGCCGAAGTGATTGATTCTACTGGTGCTGCTAAATTAGACTTCAATGTTGGTAATGTTGGTGAGCACGAGATTAAAGGTAAGTTTACGTTCTTAGAAGATGGTAAGCCACTAGAAATTGATATAGAAGGAAATTATGTAGTAGTTCCTAGACCAAAGCAAGCGACTATATCTGCTGATAAAATGAATGTGGTATATCGTGGTGTAGCTAATCCAATGACAATTTCATTTGCCGGGGTGCCTGATAATAAAGTACAAGCATCAGGTAATGGACTTGCACCTCAAGGTGGTGGTAAATACATAATGAATCCTGGTAAAGGTAAAGAAGTAACTATTAATGTTACTGGTACATTAGATGATGGACAAAAAGTCACTGATCAGAAAACATTTAGAATTAAAGATATTCCTGCACCGACAGGAGAGATATCTGGTAACTTAGGGAATAAAATTATCAAACTACCAAAGCGTAATATTGAAATTGGTACGGTAGGCGCTAAGTTACAGGACTTTGTTTTTGATTTACCTATAGTTGTGACATCATTTAAAATTAAAGTGCCTGGTCAACCAACGGTTAATGTAACTGGTACAAAAATGAATGCTCAAGCTAAGTCTGCCATAAAGAAAGCAAGAAGAGGTGAGAATGTTACAATCTTCGATATAAGAGCTAAGATTCAAGGAAATTCAAAATATCAATTAAAGAATGTTCCACCAGTTATTGTTGAAGTAACAAGTAATTAATCAATTCATACCCCGAATTATAAATAGAGATAAGATGAATTTAAAAAATGTTTTATATACAGGTTTAACGTTGATTGCTGCAAACACCATGTTTGCTCAGTCGAACATCCTAAATGCTAAAATACCAGAAGAAATTGGTATGAAAACAGAAGCAGAATTGCTTTTAGATAACGATAAGCCACTAGAATACGGTTATGTAGGTGATAGAGACATCTTATTTTCTAAAATGACATGGGAAAAAGTAATCTTGGATGAACGTGCTAATTTTCCTCTATATTTTCCTGTTGAAGGAAATTTAGGGGATGATAGAAAATCATTATATCAGGTATTGATGGAGAATATGGAAAGTGGTATGATTCCAACAGTTTATGCTGATTCGTATTTCACTGAAGAGCGTACCTTAGAGGACCTTAAAGCATCTTTATCAATGACAAAAATTACGGATCCAGGTTATGATTACATGAATGAGAATGATGTAAGTGCTGAAGAATTACCAGAAGAGTATGTTATTAGAAGGGATATTGAGCCTGCTGACATTAATTCTTATTTAATCAAAGGACTTTGGTATTTTGATAAGCGACAAGGTGAACTAAAATATCGTATACTTGGTATAGCACCAGCTGCACCTGACGTGAATTTTATTGATGATGAAAATTCTGAAAACAGTGAGCCAATACCAATGTTTTGGATTTTTTATCCTGAAGTAAGAGATATTTTGCATGAGGCTAAGGCTTTCAATAACAGAAATAGTTCTTCGCCAATTTCATTTGATCATTTATTAAATAGCCGTCGTTTTCACGGATTAATTTATAAAGAAGAGAATGTATATGGTGATAGAGAAATCAAAGAGTATGTGGCAGATAATGCGCTAATGCAACTCCTAGAATCTGATCGTGTAAAAGATAAGATTAGAAACTTCGAACAAGATATGTGGAGTTACTAATAATCTAACATATAATAATGAAAACGCTCACTTTTTGTGGGCGTTTTTTTATTACCTAGTCTAAAGCAAGAATCTTTTTTTAAATTCGTTGCATGAAAAAAGTGGACTATATAATTGTTGGTTGTGGATTAGCTAGTATAGCTTTTTGCGAGCAATTGCGACAACATAAAAAGTCATTCATTGTATTTGATGATAGGTCTCAACAATCGTCTTTGGTTGCTGGTGGCATGTATAATCCTGTAATACTTAAACGTTTTTCTGAAGTATGGAAAGCTAAAGAACAATTAGATATTGCTATTCCTCTTTATCAATCTATTGAGCAAGAACTCAATATAAAAGTGGATTATAAGTTTCAATTATTACGAAGATTCACTTCTGTAGAAGAACAAAACTTGTGGTTTAGCGCTTCAGATAAACCTAATCTAGAACCATTTCTTTCTACCAAACTCATTAAGAATGAGAATTCTTTTATTGACGCACCTTTAGGTTTTGGTGAAGTGTTGCATGCAGGTCGTTTGGATACTAAAACACTTATTTCAGAATATAAAACATTTCTTAAGTCTACTGAATCTTTGAGAGAAGAACACTTTGTATATGATGATTTAGTAACTAAAAATGATAGTGTAACATATAAAGATATTGATTCGAGTTATATTGTATTTGCTGAAGGATTTGGGGTAAAGCAAAATCCTTTCTTTAAAGATATTCCTTTAAACGGAACTAAAGGTGAAGTACTTACCATTAAAGCACCAGATTTAAAAGCAGATTATGCTATAAAATCTTCAGTTTTTATTATTCCAATAGGTGATGACTTGTATAAAGTAGGTGCCACTTATAATTGGGAGGACAAAACCAATACGCCTACAAATTCTGGTAGAGAAGAACTAATTACTAAATTAAATACATTTCTAAAATGTAATTATGAGGTTGTAGACCATGTTGCTGGGATAAGGCCTACGGTTAAAGATAGAAGACCTTTAGTTGGTGTGCATTCAACTTATAAAAATCTGTTTGTGTTAAACGGATTAGGCACTCGTGGTGTTATGATTGCACCATATGTTGCTGAAAGGCTCTTTCAGTTTATTGAGGAAAAGATAGCTCTTGACAAGGACATTGATGTCAACCGATTCGATTATTAAAATTAGTTTGTCTTATTTTACTTTAGACTTTTGAGCTAATGATTTGTCATATTTCATAAATAGATTAATCCAAATGTTTCTTGATAATCGCATCATTACAGGAAAAAGGACAATTAATGTAATGATAATAGCAATGAATGAACTCATTGGTGATAGCTCAAACAAATCATAGCAAATTACAAAAGTAGTTACTGCAAAAGCAACACCAAGTCCATAACTTACATACATTGATCCATAAAAGAATGAAGGTTCCATCCTGTATTTAGTGCCACAATGCGAACAGTTATCATTTATCTTTATAGTACTCGAAAGTTTATAAGGATTCTTCTCGACATACATGGATTCCTGATGGCATTTTGGGCATGCACCAAAAAGAATACTATAAAGTTTCATTCCTTTTCTAATCATAGTTAAAAACCTTTACTTTTGCGTTTTTTAGAGGCTTACAAAGTTAATTTTTTCTGACTCTATAAATGTAACCAAAGTAACATTTGCAACAAATTATTTAACAGTACCGATGCTTAATATTCATAATTTATCGATTTCATTTCAGGGAGAATATCTTTTTGAAGACATAACATTCAAATTAGGTGTTGGAGACCGCATTGGTCTTATCGGTAAAAATGGTGCTGGTAAATCTACAATGCTAAGAATTTTATCCAAGGAACAAGAAGCTGATACTGGTCAGATGGCAGCAGATAAGAACTTAAAGATTGGCTTTCTAAAACAAGATATAGATTTCGATTTTGGAAAAACTGTACTTGAAGAGTCTTACGAAGCCTTCAAAGAAATAAAAGAATGCGAAGTAAAGCTAGAACAGATAAATATGCAACTAGCTGAGCGTACAGATTATGAAAGTGAATCATATAATCAATTAATGATTGATTTGAATGAAATTCAGCATCAGTACGAAATTTTAGGTGGTTATAATTATCAAGGAGATACAGAGAAGATATTACAAGGTTTAGGTTTTAAGCGTGAAGATTTTAATAAGCTTACCGATACTTTTTCTGGCGGTTGGCGTATGCGTATAGAGCTTGCAAAGCTATTGCTTCAAAACAATGATTTATTACTTTTAGATGAGCCAACAAACCATTTAGACATAGAATCTATTATATGGTTAGAAAATTTCTTAAAAAACTACAATGGAGCTGTTGTTATTGTATCTCATGATAAAATGTTTTTAGATAATGTGACCAACCGTACTATTGAGATTTCACTTGGTCGTATATACGATTATAACAAACCATATTCTAAGTTTTTAGAACTGAGAAAAGAAATCAAAACACAGCAATTAGCAGCACAAAAAAATCAAGAAAAGCAGATTCAACAAACTGAAAAGTTAATTGAAAAGTTTAGAGCAAAAGCTTCTAAGGCAACTATGGCACAATCACTTATTAAGAAGTTAGACCGCATGGATCGCATTGAAGTAGATGAAGATGATAACAGTGTGATGACTTTAAATTTTCCGGTTTCAATTGTTCCTGGTAAAGTAGTTGTGGAGTTAGAAAATGTGTCAAAAAATTATGGTAATTTAAAAGTGCTCAATTCAGTTGATCTCACTATTCCTAGAGATACCAAAACAGCTTTTGTTGGTCAAAACGGACAAGGAAAATCTACTTTAGCAAAAATCATGGTTGGTGAATTAGAGCATGAGGGCCAATTAAAGATAGGTCATAATGTTCAGATCGGTTATTTCGCTCAAAATCAGGCTGAGTATTTAGATGGTAATAAAACCGTTTTAGATACTATGATAGATGCAGCTAATGAAACCAATAGAAGCAAAGTAAGAGATATTTTAGGATCATTTTTATTTAGAGGTGAAGAAGTAGAAAAGTACGTAAAAGTGCTCTCTGGTGGTGAGCGTAATAGATTGGCGCTAGCAAAACTCTTATTACAACCGCTTAATGTCTTAATTATGGATGAACCTACAAACCATTTAGATATTAAGTCTAAAAATGTCCTTAAAGAAGCATTGAAAAAATTTGAAGGCACCTTGATTTTAGTATCTCATGATAGAGACTTTCTTCAAGGTTTAACAGGTGTTGTTTATGAGTTTAAGGATCAAAAAATAAAGGAGTATTTAGGTGATATTGACTTTTATTTAGAACAACGAAATATCGAAAACCTTAGAGAAGCAGAAAAGCGTACTATCGTCGAGGTAAAGCCAAAAGAGAATAATAAAAAAAGCTATGAAGAACAAAAGAAGCTCAAATCATTAAATAATAAGTTGAGTAATATTGAATCTAAAATTAATCAGTTAGAAAAAGATATAAAAAATGACGATATTGCTTTAGCAACTAATTATGATGAAACGGTGTCAGATCCGAAGTTTTTTGATACTTATCAGGCAAAAAAGGACCAATTAGAACAACTCATGTTAGATTGGGAGGACATTCAAGATACCATTGATAAGTTAAGCTAATGGAAGAACATTTTTTTCAATGTCCTTATTGTTGGGAAGAGATTTCGATGCTAGTAGATATGTCTCAAATATCTCAAAGTTATATAGAAGATTGCGAGGTATGCTGTAATCCTATTCAAATTAATATTTCTATTGCAGATCAACTAATTTCAGCTTTTGAGGCTATAAGTATAGAGCAATAGAGTAATTAGAGCATTACAATAGGATGAAATTCATAACGTATTATGCATTTCATCGAAAAAAATTGGTATTTTAACCGATATGTGGTAAATTCGTGAAGAAGTACCATACAACCCAAATCTATTGTAATGAAAACTCTAAAATTAACCTTATTATGTTGCTTGCTTTCTGCCTTTACCTTTGCAGACGTATCCAAAACCGAAAAAGACGCACTGATTGCCCTGTACAATACAGCTAATGGTAAAGAGTGGAATAAAACGTGGGATTTAGATAAATCTGTTTCAGAATGGTATGGTATTACTTTAGAGGATGATAAAGTAATAGCCATAAACTTAAGTTTTAATAATCTGAAAGGTTCACTTCCAAGTGAAATTTCTCAATTAACAGCTTTAAAAGAATTAAATCTGTCATTTAATAAATTAAAAGGACAACTGCCAAAATCTATTACCTCATTGGTAAACCTTGAAGTATTAAAATTATTTTCAAACGGTTTTAGTGGTGCGCTACCTAAAGACATTGGTAATCTTAAAAATTTAAAGCATCTTGAATTATACAATAATGATTTCTTTGGTGAAGTGCCAGAATCTATTGGTAACTTAACTAAGTTAGAAAGTTTAATTTTAAGTAGTAACCAATTGATGGGAAGATTGCCTTCAACGATTTCTAATCTTAAGTCTTTAAAAGTGTTAAGTTTATTTGATAATAGTTTCTTAGGTACAATACCACGTGCAATAGGTGAACTTACAGAATTAGAAGAGTTGGTGTTATCTAATAATGCGTTTTACGGAAGTATTCCAGGGGAATTAGCTGAGTTGTCAAATCTAAAGACATTACTTTTAGGTAATAATAGTTTTAAAGGAAATTATGCTTATTTAAAAGATCAGTTTCCAAATATTGTAGATTTCGATTTAGATCAGGCAAATATGGAAGGTGAATTGGCAACTCTAGATGAAGAGGAAGATGACGATGATGATGAAAGTGACGATTAATTTTTAAATTAAAAAATACAAATTGTAAAAGCGTTCTTTTTTAGAGCGCTTTTTTTTTGCAATAATTCTTGCGAATATCAAAAAGCGTTGTATATTTGCCATCCAATATCGCGGGATAGAGCAGTAGGTAGCTCGTCGGGCTCATAACCCGAAGGTCACTGGTTCGAGTCCAGTTCCCGCTACAAAGCGTAAGTCGCACCAAAATCAACGGTTTAGTTCACTCTAAACCGTTTTTTTATGCAATCTATTAACAAATTAGTTACCTTCGGTTTTGAAAATGAACACGAATTGGAACACGATTTGGAACACAAGCCTCTTTATTCTGAGCCTAAAATATTTGATGGTGATGGTGATTTAACCAAGCGTTGGTATGTCTATTTTTCTTATCGTAATCCGAAGACGGGAAGAATGAAACGCATTAAGAATATCTATGGAAAAACCAACCGTTTTAAAACCAAATCTGAACGCTATGCTATTCTTAATATTTATAAACGACGGCTTCTAAAATTACTAGAAGAAGGCTATAATCCTTTTGAGGATAACACTGAGCTATATAAGCGCAAACAAACACAACAAGAGGTTGCAAAGGAGCAACCAACACATCAAACAACACCTCAACCAGCACTTCAACCAATACAGCAACCAACCGAGCAACCAGTACCCCAACCAGCTCAAGAAACTAAGAATACTG
The DNA here is from genome assembly GCA_964517835.1 of uncultured Flavobacteriaceae bacterium. Classification (GTDB taxonomy): domain Bacteria; phylum Bacteroidota; class Bacteroidia; order Flavobacteriales; family Flavobacteriaceae; genus Winogradskyella. The sequence goes on from CAZFEV010000030.1 coordinate 9,878, forward strand.
GTACTCTTGGTTATGATGATAAAGCGACAAAAGCCGTGGTGTCTTATGCAACCGCATTTGATAAAGCCTTACTTCTAAAAACCAATGTCGCTAAAACCGTTACAATAAAAGATTACCAAAGTAGACTTAATAAGTTTAAAAAGTGGTTGCAAGAACATCACCAAGATATACAGGACATTAATGACATTTCAAAAAAGATTGTTTTAGAGTTTTTAAACCATATCCAGATAACAAGTTCTTCAAGAACCAGAAATAATTATAGAACAGCACTTCGAGCTATCTTTCAAGTCTTAGAGGATAATGAAATCATTTCAACCAATATTGTGAGTTCAATTAAACCACTTAGATCTACACCAAAACGACATAAGACCTATTCGAGCTCTCAAGAAGAAGCCATCTTTCATTATTTACAGAAACAAGATCATCTATTGTTGTTATATATTCAATTTATCTCTTACAATATGCTTAGACCAATTGAAGCATGTCGTTTGAGAATAAAAGATATTAATCTAACTGAGAAAAAATTAAGTTTCCAATCAAAGACCAAGAACTTAAAGACTAAAATAATACCAGATATACTTATTAAGGAACTGCCATCTTTAAGCTCAATGAACCCTGATGACTTTCTTTTTACTAGAGATGGCATAGGCGGTAAATGGGATACAACAGATATCAACCGAAGAGATTATTTTTCTAAACGATTTAAAAAGGTCATTAAAGACCATTTTGGTTTTGATCAAAACTATTCACTATACAGCTTTAGACATACCTTTATCACCAAACTTTATCGCAAATTAAGAACAGTGTATTCCGTTAACGAAGCTAAGAGTAGATTAATGGAAATTACAGGTCATACCAACATGTCCACACTTGAAAAGTATCTTAGAGATATTGATGCCGAGCTACCAGAAGATTATTCAAATTTATTAACCACGGATTAGCAATGCAGAATGTTTTAGAAGGTCTATTACATAAAATCAATCGAAAGGTTATTTTCTATTTACCAAGAGGTATTATGGAAGAAGTATCTGGGCAGGATCTTAGTGCTTTTGATAAAGTTGGTATGACTAGCCATCTTATCTTAGTTAAAGAGAATGGAGAGGTAGATCTTATTACAAGAGCTGTAGAAGGATTTAAATTACTTAATAAAGAGAAGGCATTAAAGACGAATGTATTTGAATTGATGCGTATTCAAGATACAGTCCAACAAAAAGCCATGAGCTACCTTTTAGAGAGCTATTTTGCAGAATTGGATACCTATATCAGAATTACCGAAATGGTAAAGGACAAGGCTAAGGAAGAAACATTAAATTATACACCAGCCATTCAAAGCACCTTAGATTTGCAACATCATGCACTCGAAGCACATCGAAATGAACTCAACCACCATTTTGGAAATTGGCAACAGCGTGTTGAACTGCAACGTGTTTTCTCAGATCGCAACTTAAAATTAAAAACCAATACCCTCAAAAAAGATCAAAACGTTAGCTTAAGGGTTGAGAAACCGAAACCAAAGAAAAAAGTGTTGCTAACAAATGAAGAGGCAGATTCATACCTATTACAAATGGTTTTTAACATTAATAAAATGGACTTAAAAGGGAAAAGCAACGAAAAATAATGTAATTTAGCGTCAAACAAACGTTTATTTGACGCTAAAATGGAAGATACCAAATCATATACTTGTGCGTACTGCTACAAAGAGTTTGAACCTAAAAGAAGACGTGTTCAAAAATATTGCAGTAATACTTGCCGTTCTAAAGCGCATCATGCACGAAAAAATCTCGGTACAGATCTAAGTACTCAAACAGATAAAGTTGCAACGGGTAATGCTACAAATGTAAAGGATAAAATGACGTTGGCTGGTATAGGAAATGCGACTGCCGGAAGTTTGATAGCTGACACATTAAAGTCATATTTCACGAAAAATGAAAATAAACCAGCGACAGTTAAGGATTTAAATATGTTGATTGAAACACTACAATTACGATATCACAGAATTAAAAACGGTACGCCAGATGTTATGGGGAAATACCCGTATTTTGATATGTTTACCAAAGAAATTGTATTTATGTAAAGTGAAAAAATTACTATGAGTAATAAAAACAAACCAAAATTAGCGTTGAAAAAAAATTACTTATTGTTTTCTTGAAAATTCTTCATTAAAAATCAGAAAAATCGCTTCGCGAAGACACTCTAAAACTAGCTGGTTTTTTTGTGTTTAATTACGATTATATATAGTGATACGAGGCTTTTTGTTCAATTAATTATAATTTATCGCAATTCCGCAGTTCGATTCTGATGCTTTTTTAAATCCAGATTTATACAATTTCAAGTGCCAATTATCAATGTAATCCCAATGAACTTTGTATTTGGCGTAATAAACGTAATTCTCTATTAGCTTTTCTTGATTATAAGCGTTTTTCAAATGCTCAATTCCAATTGTCTCTAATTCTTTGTTAATCAGCTTAACGTCGACGGATTTTATAAATCGCTCATTTAATTTCGCTAAAATCTTACCTGGCGAATGGTCACATTCCTGGATCAAAAATCGTGTGATATCCCAACCTTTATCCATCGAAAATACAGTATCATTTTGCTTGTGATAATCAGAATCAACCCAAGCAAATTTTTCATCAAGATATACTTCTGCCTCGTCAATATTGAGTTTTTTTAATTCCTCAATTTCCGAGTCAGGTAATCTGTATAATTCGCAAATAATTCCCAAGTTAAGTTAGTTTTTGACAACGGTCTCGGCTAAGGTTTCATTGCGTTGAAAATTCCAGCGGAATTTTCGACCGTAGAAATCAAGCCATTTAAAGTTAAACTAATTTTTGGTTTTGCCATAGCTCAGCAATGAATTATAGCTATTATTGCTGGTAGTGCTTAATTTTATATTTATAATCTTATAGTTTAATTAAAGTTTGATGGTTTTTACTCGTTTTTTATAGTTTTAAGTACATCATAAACTAAAATCAATGCACTTTTTGAAGTTTCTAATTGGTTTAATGTGCCGGCAATGTAGGTGTCTATTTGCGGACAATACCATAAAAAGGATGATGTACTACCATTATGTCCAATGAGTTCTAATTTAATATCTGTATTGGTTAATTCTCCTAAAGCAACTTGTCTAATCCCAAAGCCGTACTGCATGCCTCTAGTTTCATTTATCCAGTTTTGCATTTTCAAACGTGTTTCTTTTTTCAGAATATCATTATGGTTAAAGGCTTTAAAAAATTCAATTAAATCTTTAGTGTTAGATACCAATCCTCCACCGCCCCAATCTGCACTTAAACTTTTTAGTGACGACAACTCAAATTCACCAGCATAAAACTTAATAATTGGCAAACTATTATTGATAGCAATAGATTTTAAGTTGACAAATGAATTCTTCATGCCCAAAGGCATAAAAATGTATTGATGAAAAAATTCAGCTAATGACAAATCACTAACATACTCTATAATCAACCCTAAAAGCACATATTCAGTATCTGTATAATGATAGCCTTCACCAGGTATAAAATGCGGAATCATTTTGTGTTTTGAAAACTGAATCATTTCTTCAGCAGACCATAACTTATTGGGTTGAATCATTAATTGATTGATGATATTTGGACTTCCATCATTAGTTGAATCTGTAAAATAATCAGGTAAACCTGAGGTATGTTGCAGTAAATGCGCAATGGTTAACTCTTCTGAATAGTCTTTACCATCTAATACATGAAGGTCATTTATTATTGAATCTGGTAGATATTTAGCAATCCTATCTTCAAAACTTAATAGTTGTTGCTCTTTTAAAATACCAATTGCAGTAGATGTGAACATCTTTGTGATGCTGGCTGTGTAAAATGGACTATCTATTGAAATAGAATCTTCTTTGCTTTCAGCGAATTGTATATGCATACCAAGAGATTCTGAAAACACATGTAAAATGCCACTTTTGATATTTTCCTTTTCTAATTCGGTTTTAAATCGTTTTTCAATCGTAGTTTTTAGCGATTCCTGACCGTTAGCATAAAATACCGTTAGGTAAATTAAAACTAAAAATAGATATTTCATGACCTTGCTATAAAAGATGTATAACACTATAAGCTAAAATTTTATACCAATGTAAAGGTTTGGTTCAAATAGAAAGTATGAATCCCATTGATTGTCGAGTTGTTTAAATGATTCTGGTGTATTTGTATCAAAATGCCAGACATTACAATGAAATTGTGGCTCTATAAAGAATTGTTTCTTTTTTCCAAAAGCAAAATGATAGCCAATATGATAAGAGTTATAAAGTTTAAATCCATTAGCTATTTTTTTATTGTCGAGATCCAAGTAAGTTTTGTGTAATGGTAATACTTCAACCGAGGCAAATAGTCCTCTCCAGAGCATGCGTTGGTAGGTGATGCCAATACCTGTTTCGCGCAAATAACCAGGATAAAATTCTGTTTCAGAATCTATTTTATCGGTTAGTCCATCCCACCATTGTATACCCATAGGCTGAAACAAACGCCAAGTGGCAAGTTTTACACCAATAATATTTTTGGTATCAAGCTCGTGTTTAATGTGTAATTCAAAATGTTGTGTATTGGTTCTTTCACCGCCCTTACCAATATTTCCTAAGATAATTCCTGGAAAACTAACTCTGTATTTTAGGTCGTTTTCATTTGGTTTCGGTGACGTTGTGTTCTGTTGTGCAAAACCATTAAGAGTGAAAAGTGTTAAGCATAAAATTATAAATTTTTTCATTGTGATTGATTTTTAAATTGTTCGTTTTTTGATTAATTATTTGATGGTACAAAGATGTGACAGAAGAGAGTGCCAATCGTCCTGAATTATGATTTCAAACCTTTTTTTACTTCTTCTAAAAAAAAGACATTTAAATGATGGTGTCCATATTTTGGTGCTATATTATCATTAGCCATTAAGGTTAGAAAAAATTCAACAGAGCCATAAGTTTTTACACTGGTAAAAGTTCTTAAAGCCCAAATGGTGAATTTTCTTATACAATCTGGTAAATGGATAATTTTATGAGTTTTACTAAATGCGGATAATGCCATTTGACTAATCTCGTTAAGACTTAAAACATCAGGTCCGCCAATGGTAATTGTATTGTTGTAATTGCCTAAGTTTTCTACAATCGCGTTAGCTAAATCTTCACCATGGATAGGGTTCAATTTTTGTTTTCCTGAACCAAACAAAAAGATGCGTCCAGACTTCGCCATTTGTAAAAATTCTTTCATGTCTGAGAAAAATCCATTGGGTCTTACTATGGTGTAATTTAAACCTGAAGCTTTTAAAGCATCTACGAACTTCTCTTTGGCTTCAAAAATTTTTAATCTAAGATGTTTATCACCATTAATGGCAGACACATAAATGAAGTGATTAACCCCAGATTTTTTGGCTTCTTCCAGCAAATTCATGTTCGCTTGATAATCTACATCCATATAAGTTAAGCCGTCTTTTTGTCGTGTAATACCAATGGTTGAAATGATTATATCTATTCCTTTACAGATGTCTCGTAAGCTTTCGGGTTTGGTTACTTCAGCTTGTTTAATTTCTAAATAGTTTTCATTAGAATTATCTAATTGATGTAGCTCACGGACAACTGCAACGACCTGGTGTTGATTTTCGATTAAGACTTTTAGTAAATGCCTTCCTAAATAGCCTGTAGCACCTGCTAATAATATATTAGAATGTTGCATTTGTATGGTTTAAGTTTGAATGTTAGTTAAACACCTTGGTCAATAATTCGTGTATTATAGTGTTACGTTGTTCACCAGAGTCATCTTGTCTGTTACTTAATAATACTATGGTCGCATTATACTCAGGTATAAAACCAATCATGCTCCAATACCCATCTATATCACCACCATGCCAGTAAAGTTTGGTATTTCTTTCTTGTGTAGTAAACCATCCCAAACCAAAATCTACATACCCACTTGGTACGTTTTGGGCAAATATTTCATCTTTTTCTGCTGAAGAAAACCAAGTTGTTTTTACGGCATTAGTCCATATTTCCATATCTTCTGGTGTGCTACTAAAATCACCAGCACCAAAAGCTAAATTCATTGGATAAACACTATTGGCACTACCATTGTTGTAACCTTCGGCATGCGTGTTTGCATTTATATAGTCTACACCCTTGAAGGTGTTTGTCATTTGTAAAGGGTTAAATATTTTCTGCTGAAGGTACTCGTGGTAAGACATTCCAGTAAGCTCTTGCACCAGAAGTGCTGCAATAAGGTAGTTGGAATTACTATACTGTTTTCCAGTTCCAGGTGTAAAGTTGAGACCGTTTTCTGAAATTAGTTCAATAATCACCTCATAGATGTCTTCTTGATCAAAAAAGGCACCTTGCAAAGAGGCTTCTTCAACTACAAACTGATAATCTGGAATACCTGATTGGTGCGATAAAAGTTGTGCAATGTTAATTTCGTTGCCATTTGGGAACTCTGCATCAAACTCATCTAAAGTTTGATTATAGTCCGAAATATAACCATCGCGTTTTAGCTGTACAATCGCAGCCGCGGTTAATGTTTTAGATACCGAGCCTATGCGGTAAGCCAGTTCGTAATCTTGAGGAAGCATTGTACTTTCATTGGCTAAGCCAAAACCTTGTCGTACTAAATCACTACCATTTTTAGTAACAATTGCAAAACCTTGAAAATTGGTTTCATTTAACAGATTTTCAACAGTCGTAAAATTTGCTGTAGGTGTGTTGATGTCATCATCATCTTTTGAGCATGATGTGAAAAGGACTATGGTCAAAGCGAATAAAAGAGTTAATGCTTTAAAGTTCAGTTTTTCTTTTTTGACTAATGGTTTCATTTGTGTTTTCATAATTGTTGTTATTTTGATTGATTTAATGGAATAAAAAATTGTAAATATGTTCGTTAAAATTGATGTCTTGTGTTGTTTTGCCTAAAGGAAATCCGACGTTAAACGGGTCTGAATTTGGCCAAGTATGACCTCCGTTTTCAATCTTCATAAAAGCAACCGAGTTATAATTTTCTACAATAATTGAGGTATCGTCATCAACTACGTCATACTCGGATGTAGTGGCTTCTCTATTGGATTTATTTCTTTGTTTCCAATAGTCTATGCATTCATTAATGGAAAGGTAGGCACCATCCAATCCATTAGCATAAACAATTTCATCCGCTGTACCATGAACATACATCGCCTTAACTGGTTCTGCTGACTGCATGCGGTTTTTGACTTCATTTGGCATGGGTGCACCTACAGAAATAAAACCCTTTATCGTATTGGGCAATTCAGCAACTAAGCGTTGAATAAAAAACGCACCTCTTGACAGGCCAGTAGCATAAATTTTATCGACATCAATAGGATAGTGCTTTTGTAGTTTTTGTATGAGTGTTTGTATGAACTCTACATCTTTAGTTCCATTGTCATAGTCTTGTTCAAAGCCAACATTCCAATCGTTATTGAGACCTTGTGGATATACTACAATAAAACCTTTTTCTTCGGCTAAAGAGTTAGTATTTGTATAAAACATATGTTCTAAGGCCGTCATTCCTGATCCGTGAAAATTAAGTAATAACGGTACTTTTTCGTTATTCTTGATTTTAGATGAGCTGTAAATTGTGAATTGTCTAATGGTGTCATTAGCTTTAATCATTCGTGTTTGTGCATTGATTGTTACACTCATTAATGCCATAAAGGCAATAAGCCATGCTTGTTTTTTCATTTTGAAAATAGTTTACTGATTGATGTGGCAAAGATGAAACAAGGTTCAATGTCAATCGTTCCGAATTATAATTTAGGACGTTCGGAATTCACAATAAGAATAGTTTTAGATAGAGTGATTTTGTAGCCATTTACTAGGTGTAATACCTTCTGTCTTTTTAAAAAAGGAATTAAACACACTTTTAGAATTGAAACCACTGTCGTAGGCTAAACCTAGAATGGTTATGTGCTTAAACTCTGGTTTTAAAGCAATGCTTTTAAAATACGCGAGACGATACGAATTGATGAAATCATTGAAGTTTTTCTTGAAGCTTGCATTGAGGAGCCAGGATAAATGATTTGGATGGATATCGATTTTATCCGCTAATGTCCGTAATGATAATGTGGTGTCAAGGAAACACTCTTCATTTTTCATTAAGTCTAAAATAGTAGTTTTACAATGTGCAATTTGATTTTTGGAAAGTATTTGTTTTTCAACAGTTACAGTTTGAGATCTGCTTTCGTTTGCTAAGGCAAAAATAATTTGAAGTTGTTTTTTGAAGCGTTCAAGACTATGTAAAGGTTGTAATAACGGATCTACTTTAACTAAAGTCATTAAAGGTTCTTTGTGCAAAATCCCTTCATCAATTAAATCTAAAGCTTTGTCGTAGTCTTTCATTAGTGTATAAACATATACAAGGAAAAAGCGTACGCGTTCTCGACTATCAGTATTTAGTAAAGGTTGTAGTATTTCTAAATTAGCTTCAACCTTCTTTGTTTTTTGCATTGCAGCAAAAGCCAAAGTTGTCATAATAAGCTGTTCCGTTTTAGAACCATCCATTTCAGGAATACTTTTCGCAACCTCTATAATGTATTGTGGTTTATTTTGATAAGCCAGAGCCAATGCATAAATTCCGTAGCCAACAATAAACTTGTTGTTGATTTCAAAACAGCTCTTAAAATATTTTTCTACAGCTGTTTCATCTTTATTGATATAGGCATTGTAGCCCATAAAATAGTTGTTTAAATCATTTAGAGGGTCAAACGTATATGCCTTATTTATGTGTTTATTAGCTTCGTTGAGATTTCCTTCTAAAATTAATGTAATAAAGAGTTTTTGATGCGCATCTGAATAGCCTGGTTTTAGTTCTAAAGCTCTTTTAAGATGGTAGGTAGCGGCTCTAAAATCCCATTTCTTATTGAGTGCATCCCATCCTAATGAGTGATGTACTTCAGGAAGATCTGCTCTAAGTTTGTAAGCTCTATCAAGGTAGTTTCCTCCAATTTCGAACGCTTCTTTTACTGGCATAAGTCCTGCAGCGGCGAATATGTTGTAGGCATAATGTATATTTACATGCGCTAATGCAAATGAAGGATATTCTTCAATAACCTCTTTTAGCATTGAAACTCCTTTTAAGGCATCGTCTTTATTAAAAAGCGAAATTAGTTTTTTAGCTTTTAGGTATTTGTTATAAGATTCTACTGAAATATTATGATGCGTTACTAACGAATCGTCCAAATTAAAGTGTCCAAAGTTTTCTCTGACTTTATCCGCAATTAATAGGCTAATTTCATCTTGAAGTTTAAAGATATCATCGAGTTCACGATCAAAGTTTTTAGACCAATAATGTGATCCATCGGTAGTATCTATTAATTGTGCAGAAATTCGTACTCTATTATTTGATTTTCGAACGCTCCCTTCCAGGATAGTTGAAACATTTAATTCTTTTCCAACTTGGCGTACATCAATTTGTTTGCCCTTAAAGGCGAAGGTTGAGGTTCTAGCAATGACTTTTAGGCCCTTTATAGTCGTTAGAGCGTTGATGATTTCTTCAGTAATACCATCGCTAAAATACTCGTTTTCAATATCGTTACTTATATTAACGAATGGCAGTACCGCTATAGATTTTTGATGATTCAATATTTATTTAGAATAAAAAACAGAATATAAATATTAAGTAATTAATATTACTTTAATTTAACTCATTCAAATATAAATAGTTTAATAAAATGTTCTTATTAACTCGACTTTATTTATTTTTAAGTTAGCATTATTGTAGTTGTGCGGAATACTTATCAAGGATATTCCAAACATCAATAAATTCTTGCCAACCGTCTTCTCCTAAATCAGTATTCGCAATTAAAATTCGCCCTATCTTAGTTTTTGGGTTAAAAAACATAAATGCTGACACACCTGGGTCTCCACCGGTATGACCAATAAGTCCATTTGGGGTGAACCCTATAAATATTCCTGTATTGTATTCAATAGAATAGTCTGTCGTACTTCTAAGATTAAAATTTTCTTCTCCTAGTTGTTGATTAAATAATGTTTTATAGCTATTGCCACTGAGTAAGCCTCCTCCTCCTGAGTAACCTCTAATTAATTCTGTGAGATATAAACTTAAATCATTCGCAGAAGTGATAAATCCTCCGTCAGGATAAGTAATTAGTTTGTAACTAGGGTATTCAATACCGTCGGCACTGTAAAGAATAGAATGGTTTGAAAGATCAGACTTGTTGATGGACCAACCAGAATCTTCCATTTTACAAGGTTTTAAAATATACTTTTCTGTAAAGTCATAATATTTTTCACCTGTAGCTTTTTCAAGGACTATAGCAGCTAAAGCTGATCCGACGTTAGTGTATTTATATAGGTTTCCTGGCATGTTGTTCAAAAAGCCTTCTTTTTTACAAAACTTTCCATTTTTGGTAAGTATATCTGTCAAATATTCTAATAGAGTAGGATACGTACTCAATTGATCAGAATCTGTTTTGAAAAGATAACTTTTATTATAGTATTCAGTATCAATAATTGTAGAAGTATGTGTTGCTAAATGATTGATTGTTATAGGTAAATTTGGGTGGTAAGGATTTTTTACTTCAAAGGGAAGATACTTATTAATTGGATCATTTAGGTGTAATTTTCCTAATTCCTGAGCTTTGAGTAGCGAAATACCTAATAAAGTTTTTGATATCGAAGCAATGTTTTGAATTGTGTTTTCAGTATATGGTTTTTTATACCTAGTATCTGAAAAACCAAACCCCTTTTGATAAAGGGTCTTATCTTGATTCACTATGGACACTGAGAAACCCATTATATGTCCTTGTTTATAGATTTTATTTAATTTATTTGTTAATGAGTCGGAAAAAGTTGGACTTTCAAATGAAGAAGTTTTTTCTTTTTCTCTTTTTAAATCGCAAGAAAATAGTATTCCGATTAATAGTATTAGAGTTACTTTATTCATGAGCATAACAGCCGATGTGAAGTCGTTATAGCGGTTAATATATTAAAGATTTACTGCAACAGTGGGTTATATACTTTTATTAGTCTTGGTTTCAAATTTTAAAAGCCCCTCAAGCATTTCGTAATCTTCTTTATAAAAAACAGCACTGCAAGGTTCTTTTGACTTCGTCGCAATCACAAGTAATTGGCCTAGTCTAAAATCTGGATTTGCTTTCCAAATTCTTTCTAGATGATTCAATGTTTCAGTTATTCTATTCAGGTCTCTCATCTTACCGTTGTTTTATTATTCATATTAGCTCGTAATCCATAATGAATTATAGCCATTGTTGGCAGTAGTATTTATTTCTTGAAGAGGTCCTCAATTTCTGTAATTTGGTATTCATTTCCGTTCCATATAGCAGAGATCTCAATCCTATAAGTATCATCATTATGTTTAAAATAAAGCTCTCCTTCGGTACCTTTTAATCCCTCTTCTTCTTTTATTTCATAAACGAAATCTAAATATTTAATTTCTTGCCAGACAATACCTGAACTAGCACCTTTCTTTTTTACATGATTATAGTCTCCAGTAATTCTGTCAATCCATTTTTCCTTTAACATAGAAGTCATTTTATTACGAGTACTTTCTGCTTTAACAACTTCTTCATTTTTGCCTAATTCTCGAATTTCTTCAATTGATAAAAAATTATCGATATAATCTTGTTTACTATTTGTGCTAATAGTTTTTAGAATTTCAAAAACCTTTTTACCAATTTGTTCTGGTTCGGTCACGCGTCTATTAGAACAAGAGTTTAAAGTAAATGCTATAAGTAAAAGTATATTAATTAGATTAGTTCTTTTCATTTTAACTTATTTTATTCTTCATATTACTGCCAACGGTCTAGGCTATGGTTTCGTTGTGTTGAAAATTCCAGCGGAATTTTCGACCGTAGAAATCCAGCCATTTAAAGTTAAACTAATTTTTGGTTTTGCCATATCTAAGCAATGAATTATAGCCATTGTTGTAACATGTTTTTATTTCTTCAATTATTTTGTTACTCTTTCTTTTATTAATAAATAAGTCGTAATTATAATAATTCCCATTCCGACTATTAGCAATCCATATTTAAGTAATCCAGTCAAAAAGAATGTAAAAAATCCGTTATGACGAAATTTACTCATAAATTCTACGAGATTTGGAATGACATTGGAATTCTCCAAAAAGAAGTAACTGATGATACAAATAACACCTATCATATAAAGTCTTATAATCTTTGCGTTTCTTTTACTCATCAGATTTTATTCTTTTCCTTTATAAATTTTAAGAGGTTAATTAGGTGTTGTTCCGAATGAGTTCTCATAGAAAACTCAAATTCCCAAAGTGCATCCATTTCACTTGTGTTTTCCATTTTCCACTTCACAACCAACAAGTCTTTTATTATATCAGTTAAATCGTCTAATGCGTCTCCAATTCCGATTTCTGCATTAGGTTCCATTTTATTTAAGTCCAAAACCATTGAATAGTAATCCAAATCTGGAAAGTTGGATTTTACATTTTGCTTTACTTCGTTGTAATCAAAGTCAGGCTCTTCTTCATAATCTGTTTCGTCAAATTCAAATTCCACATTTAGAAATTCCGAGTAAATTCCGACCAACAATTTTTTTAGGATATCAGTTTTCTCGGTCAGTTCAACTTTTGGATTTATTCCGAATTCCGTGATTCGGTCTATTAATGTTCTTAATTCACTCAATTTTGATGGTATGGGTAAATGTGTTACAACGGTCTCGGCTGTGATTTCGTTGCGTTGAAAATTCCGCTGGAATTTTCAACCGTAGAAATCGAGCCGTTTAAAGTTAAACTAATTTTAGGTTTTGCCATTACTAAGCAATGAATTATAGCCATTGTTAGCCACAGTATTTACTCTTCGTTTAAATAGGGATTTTTAAATTCAAACCATTCGGTTGTCATTGTTTCATTTCCATCAATATTCACAGGTGTAAAACGAACCTTGTAATTACTTGATTTATCAAAAGCAAAAGCACCTGCACACATACCATGTCCGATATATAGTTTCCCATTACTTTCCGTTATGAAGTAAATAGTTGAACTCTTATTGGTTATGTTATACAATTCTGTTTTATACCAGATTTCAATATCCGAACTACTTGAAGTATTGAAAATTGCATTTACAGAAGGACCACAACCATAATATTTAACTTGATTTTTCTCAAACTCAATTTGTATTATTGAATCTATTGGCTCATAAGTTTCAGAGTCAATAGTAGTCCAATGTACTTTCTCTCTTTTTCTTGAATCAGAATTCCATCGCGTGAAGAATTCTTTTGAATCGTCGGGATGTTTAAGATAATAAACTGTATTTGGTTCTAATTGTTTTTCTGGTTTAAAAATTGCTTGAGTTAAGCCTTTTTGTCCTTTTAATAATTCCTGTAGTATAAGTTTAATAAGTTCCCCATTCTTACTTTCCAAAAAAATATTTGTATTATCAAACCCAAGAATTAATTCTTGACTTTTTGCATAGCCTTGAATAATAAACATAGAATTCAGACTAACTTCTTCCTGCTCAGGATAAAACTGAAATCCACCACTTGCGCATTTTGCGTAAGTCGATTTTATACTTAAAAAGAAAAGTAAAATGATTAAAAAATTTTTCATTTAAGTTTTTTATAATTTAAACGTTGTCGCTTTGTGCATATTGTGGCTAACGTTTAGTATATGAAGCGTAGCATCCCGTAGGGTGCTATGATTTCATATACATTGTTCTCTGCTGGCTTTCTTTTCATTCGGCTCGTTTTAGCGTTGGCGTGCAGCTCTTTGCAACCGCAGGAACGAGGATTGCAATGTGCTGTAAATTGTGTTGGGTATTTTCTTTGTACAAAATTACGTTTTAATTCCACTTCATCTTCTGTAATCTTACTGCATTCAGTATTGCCAAAAGTGCTACGCCTACATCTGCAAAAACAGCTTCCCACATTGTGGCTAATCCACCTGCTCCTAAGATTAGAACAATGATTTTTATACCAAAGGCAAGGAAAATGTTTTGCCAAATAATTCTTTGAGTAGATTTAGCAATTTTAATACCTGTAACAACTTTTGAAGGTTGGTCTGTTTGAATGATTACATCTGCTGTTTCAATGGCCACATCACTACCCATTGCTCCCATTGCAATACCTACATCACTTGCTGCTAATACTGGTGCATCATTGATACCATCACCCATAAAAGCAATTGTTTTAGAAGTATCTTGTTTGAGCAATTCTACCTCATTCAATTTATCTTCTGGCAAAAGACCACCCTTTGCTTTTGAAATACCTAAATCATTTGCTACTTGTTGAGTGATACTGTCTTTATCACCTGATAGCATCATAATTAAGTCAATACCTTCTTGCCTGAATGCTGCAATTGTTTCTTTGGCATCTTCTTTCATTTCATCCGCTATGGTTACATATCCTGCAAACTGATCATCAATACCTATTAAAACTATCGATTCTACAATACCATCAATTTCCTTTGGTGTGGAAATATTGAATTGGGTCATTAGCTTTTTATTTCCTGCAACTACTTTAGAGCCATTCACTATGCCTTGTAAGCCTTTTCCTGCAATTTCTTTAATTTCAGTAGCTTCTGGAATTGAGCCTGTTACTGGATATTCCATAATAGCCTTGGCAATTGGGTGGGTAGATTTAGACTCAATGGACAATAGATAGGTCATAAACTCCTCTTTGGAATAATTGCCAAAAACTTCTATGTCTCTAATCTTAAATACTCCTTTGGTAACGGTGCCTGTCTTATCCATTACCATAGTGTTCACTTCTTTGAGCTTATCCATATAGGTAGCTCCTTTGAACAGAATACCGTTTTTAGAAGCTGCACCAAGTCCTCCAAAATAGCCCAATGGAATAGAAATGACTAATGCACAAGGACAAGATATTACTAAGAAAATCAAAGCTCTATATAGCCAATCTCTAAATACATAATCATCTACAAAAAAGTATGGTAGAAAGCATACTGCTATTGCCAAATAAACCACAATTGGCGTATAGACTTTAGCCAATCGCCTAATTAATAGTTCTGTTTTTGCCTTTTTTGAAGTGGCATTCTGAACCAACTCCAATATTCTTGATACAGAACTATCTTTAAAGAGTTTTGTCGTTTTCACTTCTATTACCCCATCCAAATTGATAGAGCCTGCCAATACGTTTTCTCCTTTTAATATACTTTGTGGTTTACTCTCTCCTGTGAGTGCTGCGGTATTTAAACTGGCTTGTGCAGAAAGTAAAGTGCCGTCTAAGGGTACTTTCTCTCCAACTTTTATTTGTATGGTTTCATCTACCTTTACATCATTTGGATTGACTTCAAGGAAAGATTTGTTTCGTAATACATTGGCTATTTTAGGACGTACATCTAATAATGCTTTGATATTGTCCTTTGCTCTTCTTACTGCTGCACTTTGGAATAATTCACCAACAGCATAGAAAAGCATTACAGCAACTCCTTCGGGATATTCTCCTATGGCAAAAGCTCCAATAGTGGCTATACCCATTAAGAAAAACTCTGTGAATACTTCTCCTTTTTTTAGTGCTTCAAATGCTTCTTTTAAAACTGGAAAACCTACTGGAATATAAGCAACTGCATACCATACTACTCTTACCCAGCCTTGAAAGAAAACTATATCAAAATAATCTAAGGCTATACCCGAAATAAGTAAAACAAAGCTGATAATGGCAGGAAAATAGACCTTCCAATTACCTTCATTGTCGTGAGAATGGCTGTGAGAATGGCTGTGACCTTCTGTAGAATGCATTAAAGGTGGTGGTGACTTTCTATCTATTTTTTCTTCAAGAGAACAACAGATCTGCTTGCCGTTCTTATCATATATATGTGTATGTTCTTTATTTGTCATTGTTTGAACTTTTAAAGGTGATCCATCTATTTACTCTTCCTTTATACTTAGAATATTGCTCTCCAAATTCCTTTATCAAAAATTCTTCTTCCAATCTAATCTGTGTATTGATACTAACGGTAGAAAGTGCAATAATTAGTAAGGTAAAAGCATTCGGAAGGACTAAGAATAGACCAATATTGGCTATCATAATACCTAAGAAAATAGGATTACGAGAAATAGCAAAAAAGCCGTTGGTTACTAATTCGGTTTTGTTTTCTTCATCTATACCGATACGCCAAGATTCTCTCATATTGGACTGAGAAAACCATACAAATAGAAAGGATAGGATTAGTAATGCCCAACCGATATAAACCAAGATATCATTTTCTAAATACCAAAACGGCAATAAAAACTTGTGCCAGGTTGGAACAAAGGCATAAATAGAAACCACAATTAGTTCTATGATAGAAATAATTCCAAAGACTTTTCCATTGTAGCCGTGTGCATCATCACCCTTGTTAAAGGTAAGAGGATTGATTTTGGTTTTCTTCCAAAGTAAAAAGGACCTCAGTACAAATACTAAGAGAAAATAAGCGATAAAATATATAAATAAGTACATAATGTTTGATTTAATGTTCGTGTTCTAATTCTCCTGCTTTTGATTGAGCATAGACATAGTATGCTCCTATTGTTACTATCTGCATTCCATCAGGAATTGTATCGATTAATTTTACTGCTGTAAAGCCATTATCTGTTGCACCTGCAATAACTGATATCTTTTTAAATTCTATTTCGTCATCATTCGCCTTCTCATTGGCTACATAGATATAGCTGGTTCCTCCATCTTTGATAATTGCGTTCTCAGGAAGGGCTGAGGATTCTACATCATTGAGATAGATTTTAGCGTTAATGAACAAGTCTTTTAGAAATGTGGGTTTTGTACCGTCTAAATGACCGTGAATACGGATTGTTTTAGAATTGGGATTGAACTCTTTTCCAATAACATCTACCGTACCATAATAAATAGTCTGACCAAGTGCAGGAACTGTATAGCTAATCTTTTGCCCCTTTTTGATATTGGCAATATCCTTTTCAAATACATCTAATTCTAAATGCAGGTGCTGAGAAGAAATAATATCCATCAATGAAACCGAAGATTGGGCATACATTCCGTTATGAAAACTAATCTTAGAAATGTAGCCACTCATAGGTGCTACAATGGCTATCTGCTGTTTTATGGTACTTGGCGATAGATTAGAAGTGGATATTCCTAAAAAAGAAAGTTGCTTAGCAAGCCCTTGTGTTTTGGCTTCTAAAACGGACACTTCTGCTTGTGCATTTTGCAAGTTCTTAGCTACTCCAGCATTTGATTCTACCAATGTTTTTTGGCGTTGTACTTCTAAACGTTTGAGGTGCAATTGTGCCTTTGCTTCTAAATAATCTTGCTGTGTTACTATTAAATCAGCATTTTCGAGATATGCAATTACAGCCCCTTTCTTTATGTAATTACCTTCCACAAATTTCTTTGTTCCTCTTATTATACCATTGGTTTTGGCAGAAACGGAAGAATAGGCATTTGGTGGTAAGCCCAAAGAACCCGTTGCTTTAACAAAGTCATTGACTTTGATAGAAGATAGTGACCCAAATTCTAAACCTATGGTTTCGGCTTGAGCTTTAGTAAGGTGCAATCCTTCTTCTTGGTGTTCTTCTTCTCCGTGATTATGTCCATCATCAACAGAATGTGAGGTTTCCTCTGAGCCGTGATTATGTCCATCTCCTTCGGAATGTTTATGACCGCAAGAAGAGAACATAACAACAGATAGTATTGTGATTATAGCTATGATATATTTTATATGATTCATTTTTAAAGTCTTTATTGATTAGTAAGAAATTGAAAATCGGCAACAGCCTTGTTGTAGGCTAAAATCTGTTCCCAGTAATTTTTATTATTTGAAGACATCAGTTGTAAAGTGTTCAGTAATTCTAAGTAAGAGATTTCTCCTGCTTGATAATTCAATTCACTTATTCTGATAATCTCTGGATTAATGGTTTCTATTTGGTTTTTGTAAAAATCTACTCCTGCTTGATACAAGTTCAGTGTATTTTGTATTTCCAACTGGTCTTGTTTGAATTGTAGAAGCTGAGTTTGGTATTGATAGTTGCCAATGTCAATTTGCATTCTCTGAGCTTCTATTCTCTTTTTTGCTTGACCATTAAACAAAGGAATTGAAACACCTACTTGCGGTGAACTTAGCCAACCACCTTCATTGAAATACTGTGCTGCATAACCTACATTAAAACTGGGTTTTAATTCAGCTTTCATAGCATCTACTTTGGCATTTTCAATGGCAATTTCTTGCTGACTTTTTAATAGAAGTGGATTCGTAGTGGTATCTATTTGATTGGAATAGTTTGCCACTGACAAGCTATCTGTTGTCGTAATTGGTTCTTTTGTATTTAGTAGTAATTGAAACCGCTTGTTTAAGTTGGCAATTTCTATTCTCACTTGGTTTAGAAGCAATTCATATTCATTCCATTTGGATTGTAAAGTCAGTTCTTCAATTCGATTGGCAGCTCCTGCTTGCACCCTTACAGTTGCTTTTCCGTGGTACTCTTTATAGGTAGAAACAAGGTTGCTGTACAGTTGCTCCAACTCTTTTTTGTACTGGATTTCAAAGTATAGTTGTTTTACTTTCCGTTTCAGTTCGTTCTCTGTTATCTGCTGTTGAGTGCTACTTTGGTTTGTGTAGGCATCCTGCAACTTATTCTGAGCTTTGGTAATACCTGGACTTGGAAAATTCTGAACTATACCTATTTGATTTACCTGCTGTCCAAACTGATTATCAGCCAAACCATCACCTTGATATGATATATCAGTAGTACCAAAGTTATATTTTAGGTTTTGTAAAGATTTGTTTTTTTCTACATCTAATTCTGCTGCTTTTATATTGGGGTGATTGGTGATTGCCATAGAAATAGCACTATCCAAATCAAGAGCTTGCTCTTGTGCTTGGGCTGAAAAAGATAATCCTATCATCAACAAGATTCCTAATACACCACCTTTCGATACATTAATTCTATTGGATTTTCTCTCGCTCCATTTTTCTAACCAATAATAAAGAATAGGCAATATGACCAATGTTAAAAAAGTAGCGGTTATCAAACCACCAATTACAACTGTTGCCAAAGGTCTTTGCACTTCAGCACCACCCGAAGTAGAAATAGCCATAGGTAAAAACCCAAGTGAAGCTACTGCTGCGGTCATTATTACTGGTCTTAGTCTTACTCTTGTTCCAGTTGTTATTCTCTCTTTTATATCTTTCATCCCTTCTTTTTTAAGCTGATTGAAATAACCTATAAGGACTATTCCATTCAATACGGCAACTCCAAATAATGCAATGAAACCAATACCTGCTGAAATGCTGAACGGTAATCCTCTTAGTTGTAAGGCCCATATTCCACCAATGGCCGATAAAGGAATAGCGGTAAAAATCAAAGCTGCCTGCGATACGGAACCGAAGGTGAAATAAAGCAATATGAAGATTAAGGCTAAAGCCATTGGTACTGCTATAGATAATCTTGCATTTGCGGCTTTTAGGTTTTCAAACTGACCGCCATACGTAAAGTAGTAGCCAACAGGCAAACTGACTTTAGCATCTAACTCTGTTTGTATTTTTTCAACTAAGGTTTCTACATCTGTGTCACCTACATTTACACCTATGACAATTCGTCTATTGGTATTCTCACGAGATACTTGCATTGGTGCATTAATCAGGTCAATGTTTGCCACATTGTTCAATGGTATTTGATTTCCATTATTTAGGGTTATGTAAAGGTTTTCAACATCCTCTATACCTTTTCTATTTTCCTCTGCTAATCGAATGACTAAATCAAATCGCTTATCTCCTTCATAAATAATTCCTGCTTTTTCTCCTGCGAATGCTGAACGAATAACTTGATTTACTTCTTGAATATGTAAGCCATATTGTGCCATTCGTTGATAATCATACTTTACTATAATCTGTGGCATTCCAATGGTTTGTTCTACGTTGACTGTTCCTACACCATCTATTTGCTTTATTATGTTCTCCGCTTTCGTTGCATTTTGAAACAATATATCCAAGTCTTCACCAAATAGTTTAATAGCTATGTCTGCCTTAGAACCAGTCATTAATTCATTAAAGCGAAGCTGTATAGGTTGCGAAAACTCAAAACCTACTCCTGGAATGTTATGTAATGATTCTTCCAATTTCTCAAACATATCTTGTCTTGAGCTTGCGGAAGTCCATTCAGATTTTGGCTTCATCACCAATACATAATCTGCTATTTCTACAGGCATAGGATCTGTTGGTATTTCTGCCGAACCAATATTTGCAACTACATCTTCTATTTCTGGAAAATCTTTCAGTAGCTTGTTTTGTATCATCTTAGCTGTTTCTACACTTTGTGAAAGTGAGCTTCCCGGTGGCAGAATATGCTGCATTGCTAAGTCACCTTCTTCTAAGGTTGGAATGAACTCTCCACCCATTCTGCCGAACACAAACAGGCTGATTAAAAAAGCCACTACAGTAGCACTTACAAAAACGGTCTTAAAACGTAGAGCTGCATCTAAAATAGGTGAATAGCCTTTTTGAAAAAAGGCAATGATTTTATCTGCAATCGTTTTCTTATTGACTACATTTTTCTTCAGTACTAAGGCTGCCATCATTGGCACATAGGTCAGTGAAAGTATCAATGCACCTGCAATAGCAAGCATTACTGTTTGAGCCATAGGCTTAAACATTTTTCCTTCTATCCCTACCAAAGCTAAAATGGGTATATATACCATAAGAATGATAATCTCACCAAATGCTGCTGAACTTCTTATTTTTTGAGAAGAGGTAATTACCTCATTGTCCATTTCGTTTTGCGAAAGCAAACTGCCTGCTTTTTTGACTTGTAGGCGGTGTACAATGGCTTCCACAATGATTACAGCCCCATCTACAATTAATCCAAAATCTATAGCCCCTAAACTCATTAGGTTGGCAGAAATGCCCAATACATTCATCATAGAAACGGCAAACAACATTGCCAAAGGAATGACAGAAGCTACAATCAGTCCTGCTCTCCAATTGCCTAAGAGTAAGACAAGAATAAAAATGACGATAAGACCACCTTCAATGAGGTTCTTTTTAACTGTACCAATGGCAGTACTTACTAATTTATCTCTTACCAAATAGGGTTCAATAACTACACCTTCTGGAAGTGATTTCTGTATTTGAATGACTCGCTCTTTTACCAACTCCGTTACCTGTGCAGAATTTGCTCCTTTGAACATCATTACCTTTCCGCCAACTACTTCTTCTCCATCTCTTACCAATGCTCCATATCGAGGTGCTTTGCCATATTGGACAGTTGCTACATCTCTTACTAATACGGGAATATTTCCTGCATCACTAACGACTATATTACCAATATCATCTAAAGATTTAGCTAATCCCTCTGACCGTATATAGTAAGCGTTAGAGTTTTTCTCGATATAAGCACCCCCTGTATTTTCATTACTCTTTTCTAAGGCTGTGAAAATATCTGAAATGCTTATCCCTACTGATTTTAAAAGATTGGGGTTTACCGCCACTTCATACTGTTTGAGGTAACCGCCCATAGAGTTTACTTCTGCCACTCCTTCTATGCCTAAAAGTTGTCGAGTAACAATCCAGTCTTGAATACTTCTAAGCTCGGTGGGTGAATACTTGTCTTCAAAACCTTCTTCTGGTCGGACTACATACTGATAAATCTCACCTAAGCCTGTTGAAAGTGGTGCCATTTCAGGTGTGCCTAATCCATCAGGAATATCTTCTTCAGCCTCTTTGAGTTTTTCATTGACCAACTGACGAGCCAAGTATATATCGTAGTTTTCTTCAAACACTACGGTAACGACTGACAGCCCAAAACGAGAGATAGAACGTATCTCTTCTGTTTTTTGCAAACTCTGGACTGCCAGCTCAACAGGTGTCGTAATAAATTGCTCCACTTCTTGCGTAGCAAGAGTGGGCGATATGGTGATTATCTGTACTTGATTATTGGTTATATCAGGTACGGCATCTATGGGTAGCTGTTTGAGAGAAAATAATCCCCAAACTATAAGAGCTGCTACGAAAAGCCCTATGACAAACTTATTCTTTACCGAATAAGCGATTATATTATCGAACATTAATTTTTGATTTTGTAAAAAAGTTAAACCTATACTATGATTGAAAAGGACATAGTTATCCCTTGGTAAATGGTTTAACTAAGGGTTGGCGGGTGCCATACTCCTTCGCTATAGTCAAAGGAATAATTGAATGTGTAATGAAAAAGGTAATCTGTAGAAATAACCACTCTTGCCTGCACCAAAGGTTGCAAAGTAGGCATAGTAATCATAGTGCCACAACAAGCACATACACAAAACGGTGTGCAACTATCTTGGTGGTCTGAATGATTGTGGTCGTGCACTGCGGCAGATACCTCAGTGTTTGAAGAATGGGAAGTATTTGGCATACCATCTGTACACGGCACTAAAGATAGTGTTGTGATATAAATACATAATATGAATGCCAATATTCTCATTTATGGGTTCAAAGATAAGACAAGTTCTCTGCAACCCACTTGCAAAGTTTCTTACTTATTACAATTTTCGCATAAACCCTTTATGACCATATTGGCTTGCTTCATCTTGAAATTTTTTGGTAGCTCTATTTTAGGAATGTTTTGATTGGTAAGACAAAAAGTGTTTTGACATTTTATACAATGAAAATGATAATGCTGGTCTATAGTTTCACACTCACAACTTTCTAAGCAAAGGGCATATTTGAGTTGTTTTGTGCCATCATCAATAGTATGGACAAGTTTGTTTTTTTCAAAGGTTTTTAAAGTTCGATACAGTGTAGATTTATCTGCAATATCAAAAGCATTTTCAATGGTTTGAAGAGAGATAGCCCTGTCCTGCTCCATAAGGTATTGCAAAACAAGTATTCGCATTGCCGTTGGCTTAATGTCTCTTTGATTGAGCCTATTTTCTAATTTTTCATTCATTTTTGTTCAATCTTTAAGTACCATTTTTTTGTGCGGTTGGTTAAAAGCAATGTGTGCGTTAGCACTCTTTGCTTTTGGGGGTTGGTTTTTTATGCTTGCAGAGAACGGCCTCGGTTATGAGTAGTGCGGGTTTTGAAAGTTGTTTTGTTTCAATCGAGCACTAACTTTAGCGAGCCATTTTTATGTTTATTATTTTCTTGAATAAAGATAC
>CAZFEV010000031.1:0-30356 GCA_964517835.1 uncultured Flavobacteriaceae bacterium
CTATCCCTAACCCTTTCCAGAGGAAAGGGGATTTACAGGTTGTATTTAATTTTAAAATTTTCAATATTGTATTTAACTCTCATAAAGTCTTCCCTTTGGGAAGATTTAGATGGGCTTTTCTAATTGCGTAACGGTTTACCAGTTTTTAACATATGCTGAATACGCTCTAGTGTTTTACGTTCTGTACATAAACTTAAAAACGCTTCGCGCTCTATATCTAATAAATATTGCTCAGAAACTTTTGTAGGTGCAGATAAGTCTCCACCAGCCATTACATAGGCAAGTTTATTTGCAATTTTTTGGTCGTGCTCAGAAATATATCTCGAAGCATTCATAGAGTCTGTACCAACCATAAATGTTCCTAAGGCTTGTTTTCCTAATACTAAAACATCGTTACGCATTGGTTTTTGAGAATAACCAGCTTCTGCCATTAATAATGCGTGTTTTTTAGCTTCCGCAATTTGGCGAGCTGTATTTACTACAACTACATCTTTTCCTTTTTGAAGCACATTCATATCAAAAGCTTCGTATGCAGAAGTGGCAACTTTTGCCATTCCGATAGTTAAGAAATGCTCTTGTAATACATTAAGCTGTACATCTCCTTTATGGAATAGGTCTTGCGCTCTTAAAGCCATTTCTTTAGAGCCTCCACCACCAGGAATTACACCAACACCAAACTCAACCAAACCTATATATGTTTCTGCTGCAGCAACAACTTTATCTGCGTGCATTGATAACTCACAACCACCACCAAGTGTCATTCCGTGAGGCGCAGCTACAGTTGGAATAGAAGAGTAGCGCATACGCATCATAGTGTCTTGGAAGTATTTAATAGCCATATTAAGCTCGTCATATTCTTGCTCAACAGCCATCATAAAAATCATTCCGATGTTTGCACCAACAGAGAAGTTTGCACCTTGATTTCCGACAACTAAACCTTCAAAATCTTTTTCGGCTAAATCAATAGCTTTGTTTAATCCTGCAAGAACATCACCACCAATCGTATTCATTTTAGATTGGAACTCGCAGTTTAAGATTCCGTCACCTAAATCTTCAACTACAACACCAGAGTTTTTGAAAACTTCATTTGTTTTTCTGATGTTATCTAGAATGATGAATGCATCTTGACCAGGAATTTTTTCCATAGCCTTTTTACTGATGTCATAATAGTAGGTTGCACCATCTTTAACGCTGTAGAAAGACGTGATACCTGCAGCTTGCATATCTGTTACCCAACTAGCAACTTCTAAACCTTCTGCTTTAGCATATTCTATACCTTTATCTACACCAACAGCATCCCAAACTTGGAATGGTCCGTGTTGCCATCCAAATCCAGCTCTTAAGGCATCATCAATTTTATATAAATCGTCTGAAATTTCAGGAATTCTCTGTGATGCATATGCGAATAATGCACCAAAACTTTTTCTGTAGAATTCACCAGCTTTATCTTTTCCGTTACATAATACTGGGAATCTGTCTGCAACGTTATCTATGGTTTTAGTTAGCTCTAAAGTGGCAAACTTCGCACTCTTCTTAGAGCGATACTCCATAGTATCTAAATCTAGAGTAAGGATTTCTTTTTTACCATCTGCACTCTTAGATTTTTTGTAAAAACCTTGACCAGTTTTGCTTCCTAACCATTTGTTGTCCATCATAGATTGGATAAACTCTGGCATTTTAAAAGCTTCTCTACGTTCGTCGTCTTTACAGTTATCATATAAACCGTTTCCAACATGAACTAAAGTATCTAAACCAACAACATCCACAGTTCTGAAGGTTGCAGATTTTGGACGACCAATAACTGGACCAGTTAATTTATCAACCTCTTCAACTGTCATACCTAAGTCTTTAATGACATTGAATAAGGCAAAGATTCCGAAAGTACCAATTCTATTACCAATAAAAGCAGGTGTGTCTTTTGCTAAAACCGATGTTTTACCAAGGAATTTTTCACCATACATCATTAAGAAATCAGTAACGTCTTGGTCGCAATTAGGACCAGGAACTACTTCAAAAAGCTTTAAATATCTTGGTGGATTAAAGAAGTGCGTTACCGCAAAGTGTTTTTGAAAATCTTCGCTTCGTCCTTCGTTCATAAATTGAATAGGAATACCAGATGTGTTAGATGTAATTAACGTGCCTGGTGTTCTATATTTCTCAACCTTTTCAAAAACTTGTTGTTTGATATCTAAACGTTCAACAACAACTTCCATAACCCAATCAACATCCTTAATCTTATGTAAGTCATCGTCAAGATTTCCAGTACTAATTCTACTAGCAAACTTTTGAGAATAAATTGGTGATGGCTTTGATTTTAAAGACGCCTGAAGTGAGTTATTTACAATTCTGTTTCGAACTGCTTTGTCTTCAAGTGTTAAACCTTTTGCTTTTTCGGCATCATTAAGTTCTCTAGGAACGATGTCTAAAAGCAGAACCTCAACACCAATATTGGCGAAATGGCATGCAATACCGCTTCCCATTATACCGGAACCGATTACTGCTACTTTTTTAATTCTACGTTTACTCATTTTTGTTTGAAATGGTTTCGTTTTGGTTATATATTTTTTTATTTGAAATCAGATGATTTACAATATCTGCTACCTTAAAAAAGCTTTCTAATTCTTCTTCTGATACATTGTTATGAATAGCTTCATTAAATGTTAAAACTTTTTCTCTAGAATATGCTCTTTTCTCTTTTCCAAATTCCGTTAAACAGATGAGAACACCTCGACCGTCTTCTGGATTCGGTTTTCTAACAATAAGTCCTTTGTCTTCCATGTTTTTTAAGGTTCTGGATAAGCTTGTGGCTTCCATACCCATTTTAGGACCTAATGAAGTAGATGGTGTACCGTTTTCTCTATCTATGTTAATTAGAACAAATCCGGTTGCCATGGTTGTGTCAAACTTTGCAGCTTCTTCATTATACATTTTGTTAATGGCTAACCAAGTTGTTCTAAATATGTAATCTATAGTTTTATCCTTCATAGGGTTTTATCATCGGGACACAAATATAGTAAAATATGTTATGCGTGCATAATAAATTTTCAAATGTTTTTTGATATTGTCAATTTATCAGGTGATTACTAAGAATATCTTAATAAACAGGAGTGAATATTTTAAGATTCTTAGTTCTTTTGATCGATTCTAAGTTGTGAAATACGTAGTTTTAAAAACAAAAAAATCACATTCAACGAATGTGATTTAATTATTTTTTGTTTCCCTGAACAAAAATCAGAGCAGGAAAAGTTTTTATCCTCGATACATTTTTTCGTATAAGTCTTTGTAAATGTCTAATATGACGCTACGTTTCATTTTCATTGTTGGAGTTAAATGTCCTTCATCAATAGTCCAGGCTTCTTTGGTAAGTTCAAACTTTTTAACTTGTTCCCACTTTCCGAAGTTTTTATTGTATTTATCTATTTCCTTTTGAATGCGAGCAACTACAATTTCAGAAGAAGAAATTTCTGCTTCGCTCGTGCCAATAGTGTGTCCTTTATGGTCTATCCAATCTCTCACAAAATCAAAGTTAGGTTGGATAAGTGCGCATGGCATCTTTTCACCTTCTCCCACAACCATAACTTGTTCTATAAATAATGACTGCTTAAAGTCATTTTCTAATAATGTCGGAATAATGTATTTACCACCAGAAGTCTTAAACATTTCTTTTTTACGTCCAGTAATTTTTAAGAAACCGTCTTCATCAATTTTCCCTTTATCTCCGGTGTGAAAATAATCACCTGTCATAACTTCGGCTGTTCTTTCTGGGTCCTTATAGTAGCCCATCATCACATTAGGACCTTTAACCATAATCTCACCATCTTCAGCAATTTTCACTTCAACATTCTTTATAGGTTTTCCTACTGTGCCTACTTTATATTTATTGCCATCATATTGACCAACAGAAATTACTGGTGAGGTTTCAGTTAAACCATAACCTTCCATCACTTGCATTTGAGCCGCTCCAAAAACACGAGCTAATCTTGGTTGTAATGCAGCACTTCCAGAAACCATAGTTGTTAATTCACCACCTAAAGCTTCACGCCATTTACTAAAAATAAGTTTGTTTGCTATCTTTAATTTAAATTCATACCATGAACCATTTGCTTGGTATGGTTTCCATTGTTCTCCAAGACTAACAGCCCAAAAGAATAATGCTTTTTTAATACCTGTTAGGTCTTCACCTTTAAGCATAATTTTATCAAAAACCTTTTCTAATAAACGTGGTACAACACTCATTAAGTTAGGTTTTATTTCTTTTGCATTATCACCAATTTTGTCTAAGGCTTCAGCGAAATAAATGCTAGCGCCTGCATATTGATAGATATAAATAAGTACGCGTTCAAAAATGTGACATATAGGCAAGAAACTTAAGACTTTGGTATCACCATCAAGTTTTGGAAGACGTAATGAGGCATCAACTGCATTACTAGTGATATTCCAATGCGATAGCATAACACCTTTTGGTTTGCCCGTTGTTCCTGAGGTATAAATAATGGTAGCCAAATCTTCAGGTTTTACTGCATCTTTTCTAGCTTCAACTTCTGGCTGAGTACTCTCATCTTTACCTAACTCAAATAATTCAGAATAATGTTTACATCCTTCAATATGGTCAAAAGAAAACACTTCTTTTAATTTGGTATTTGCTTTAATCTTATTCACTTTAGCCAATACTTCTTCATCAGAAACAAAACAATAAATCGATTCGCTATGATTCAATACATATTCATAGTCTTCTGACGAAATAGTTGGATAAATAGGAATATTTTGAGCGCCAACTTGCAGTACACCTATATCCATAATATTCCATTCTGTGCGATTTGTTGAAGAAATTACAGCAATCTTATCATCTTTTTTTACACCTAACTTTATTAAAGCTCTACTAACCGCATTGGCTTTATTGAGGTATTCCTCAGTGGACATAGCAGTCCATTTACCATCGTATTTTGTAACAAGAGCTTTGGAGTTAGGTTTGTGTTCTAATTGATAATAAGGAAAATCAAAAAGGCGTGTAATATCAGTCATAAAGAATTGCGAATATTAAGTCTTTAATATAAAAGTCAAATGATTTTTAGAGTTTGAAAATACCAAGGCAGAATACCTTTTTTATTCAAACACGAATGCAATAATACTTCAAATTACAAAATTTAACACAATTTAATTTTCGAATTATTAATTTTTTAACGCTTTTTCTTGAGAATAATTAAACCGAAATCGATTTAGTAATCCTTTTAAAATTGTATTTATTCAATTATATCTAAAATTGTATAAAACCTTTCATAATAAGGGTTTACTGATAAATATCATAAATCTTCACGTGTTCTGTTGCTAACTTTGAGAGTATAAAAAGCGCATATAATTTTTCAATATCTTAAATAAATAGAGTAATGGAAGTAAAACAATTTAAACCAGGAATTTGGACGGATAAGATTGATGTTAGGAATTTCGTATTCAATAACATTACACCTTATTATGGAACACACGAATTTTTGGTTGGTCCAAGCAACAAAACCCAAAAATTATGGGAGGTTTGTAAACAAGCTACATTAGAAGAAAGAAAAAACAATGGAGTTAGATGTCTAGATACGGATACCATTTCTACAATTAGTGCTTTTAATGCTGGTTATATAGACAAAGACAACGAAGTTATTGTAGGTTTACAAACAGACGAATTACTTAAGAGAACCATGAAACCTTTTGGTGGTTTTAAAGTGGTTCAAAAAGCACTTGCTGAGCAAGGTGTTAAACCTAATGAAAATCTTACTGAATTATTTTCAAAATATGTAAAAACCCATAATGATGGTGTATTTGCTGCATATAACGAAGAGATTAAAAAATACCGTTCTTTAGGATTCTTAACAGGTTTGCCAGATAATTATGCACGTGGTAGAATTATAGGTGATTATCGTCGTATCGCTTTATATGGTGTTAATGCATTAATAGAAGCTAAAAAACACGATTTAGCCAATATTACTGGTCCTATGACAGATGCTGTTATAAGATTACGTGAAGAAGTTACAGACCAAATTAAGGCATTAAAAGAAATCATAGCGCTTGGTGCTAAATATAACTTAGACTTAACGCGTCCTGCTGAAAATGCAAGAGAAGCTGTACAATGGACCTATATGGGTTATTTAGCTGCAGTAAAGGAACAAGATGGTGCAGCAATGTCATTGGGTAACGTATCTACATTTTTAGATATTTATATAGAAGAAGATTTACAAGAAGGTCTTATTACAGAAGTTGAAGCTCAAGAAATGATAGACCAATTTGTAATGAAATTACGTATGGTACGTCATTTAAGAATGAGTGCTTATGACGAAATTTTTGCTGGTGACCCAACTTGGGTAACTGAAGCTATTGGTGGTATGTTTGAAGATGGAAGAACTAAGGTGACTAAAACATCGTTCCGTTTCTTAAATACCTTATACAATTTAGGACCTTCACCAGAACCAAACATGACAATTCTTTGGTCTAGAGAATTACCTCAAAACTTCAAGGATTTCTGTTCTAAAGTTGCGATTGATACGTCGTCAATTCAGTTTGAAAATGATGAATTAATGCGTGTAACTCGAGGTTCTGATGATTATGGTATTGCTTGTTGTGTGTCTTACCAAGAGTTAGGTAAATCTATTCAATTCTTTGGTGCAAGAACAAATCTTGCTAAGACCTTATTATTAGCTTTAAATGGCGGTCGTTGTGAAATCACAGGAACTCAAATGGTTGATGGTATTAAACCGTTAACATCAGAAGTTTTAGATTACGATGAAGTCATGGCGAACTACAAAATCGCTATGAAAGAAGTAGCCAGAGTGTATAATGATGCTATGAATATTATTCATTACATGCATGATAAGTACTACTATGAAAAAGCTCAGATGGCACTTATAGATACCAACCCAAGTATTGATATAGCATATGGTGTTGCAGGTGTGTCAATTGTAGCCGATTCCCTTTCTGCAATTAAATATGCGAAGGTAACGCCAATTAGAAATGAAGAAGGTTTAACTGTAGATTTTAAAATTGAAGGTGAATTCCCTTGCTATGGTAATGATGATGATCGCGTAGACGTTTTAGCAGCAAATGCCGTAGCAGATTTTAATAATGAATTAAAACAACTGTCGGTTTATAAAGATGCACAACCAACAATGTCCGTACTTACCATTACATCAAATGTAGTTTATGGTAAAAAGACAGGTGCTACACCAGATGGTAGAGCTATGGGCGTGCCATTTGCACCAGGTGCAAATCCAATGCATGGCAGAGATGCTAATGGTGCGATTGCTTCATTAAGTTCAGTCGCAAAAATTGACTACAATGATTCATTAGATGGTATTTCAAATACATTTTCTATAGTTCCAAAATCTTTGGGTGCAACAGATGAAGACCGAATAGATAACTTAACATCAATATTAGACGGTTACTTCTTAAAAGGTGCACAACACGTTAATGTTAATGTTTTGGATAAAGAAACATTATTGGATGCTATGGAACATCCTGAGGAATATCCACAATTAACTATTAGAGTTTCTGGTTATGCTGTAAACTTTGTACGCTTAACTAGAGAGCAACAAATGGAAGTGATTACAAGGTCTTTCCACGAATCAATTTAAGAAACAACTCTATTTATTAATACTAGTACCTAAAAATGAGACGTCAAAGTCTTGTTTTTAGGTGCTAATTTTAAAACTAATAATTATCAATACTAAAGATAACATACTGCGAGTTCATTCTATAGAATCTATGGGGACACATGATGGTCCTGGTGTACGAATGATTGTGTTTTTACAAGGTTGTAAACTCAATTGTTTGTATTGTCATAATCCTGATACCATAGATACACATGCTGGTAAGGAATATGATATCGAAGATTTGGTACAGCAAGCGGTTAGACAAAAACCATATTTTGGTAAAAAAGGTGGAGTTACAGTATCTGGTGGCGAACCTGTATTACAATCTAAAGCTTTGGTGCAGTTCTTCAAAAGATTAAAAGAAGAAGGTATTCATACCAATCTAGATACCAACGGAAGAATTCTTAATCATTTTACGGAAGAATTGTTAGATGAGTATACGGATTTAGTGATGTTAGATATTAAGCATATGACTGAAGAAGGTTTTCAATACATCACAGGTCAGAAAAATAAAGAAACGACTTTCAATTTTGCCAAATATCGCGAAGCTTCAGGCAAACCAATGTGGTTACGCTATGTTTTAATTCCTGAAATTACAGGTAAACCTGAACTTCTTCATTCTATGGGTGATTATTTTAAGGATTATGAGACTATAGAAAAGATTGAGATTCAGCCATACCACACGTTAGGTGTGCACAAATGGGAAACCATGGGAATGAAGTATCCTTTAAAAAAAGCCAGAGAAAACACAGCAGAAGAAATTGATGCAGCCGTAGATATACTTCAGCAGTATTTTAAAGAGGTAAGAGTGAATTAAGATAGTAGTACTATCTGTAGACTTTTAAGAAAACATGAAAACACAAAAACTAAAAAATCGTTGGTTAATTGCTGCTTCTGCCGTAGGAATTCATATTTCTATTGGTTCGGTATATGCCTATTCAGTAATGACCAATCCTGTAAAAGATATATTTGATGTAGATGGAAGTGTCATAAAATGGGCATTTAAAATTGCTATTTTATTATTGGGGCTTTCAGCAGCATTTTTAGGAAGATGGGTTGAGAAAGTTGGCCCTAAAGTAAGTGGAACCGCAGCTGGATTATTCTATGGAGTAGGTATTTTAGGTTCTGGTTTGGCAGTACAATTAGAATCATTATGGCTGTTTTATTTATGCTATGGTGTTATTGGTGGTATTGGTCTCGGGTTAGGTTATATAACACCAGTTAGTACATTGGTAAAATGGTTTCCGGATAGACGCGGATTAGCAACCGGAATGGCGATTATGGGCTTTGGTTTTGCAGCTTTAATATTTGGACCTGTAATGCAATCCTTATTTAACTATGTTGGTGTATCTAATGCTTTTTACATCTTAGGTCTTATTTATATGATACTCATTTTATCATCTGCAAGATATATTGAGCGTCCACCAGAAGGTTATTTACCTATAGGTTTTAAGCCTGGTGAAGGCAAAACAATTAAAAAGGATTTAGCAAATATTACAGCTAATGAGGCTTTAAAAACCAACCGTTTCTATTACATCTGGATTATGATGTTCATAAACATTGCCTGTGGTATTGCAATAATTTCTGCAGCAAGTCCGATGATGCAAGAAAAACTGAATTATACACCAATGGAAGCTGCTGCTATAGTTGGTCTTATTGGAGTGTTTAACGGATTAGGTAGAATTTTATGGTCAAGTTTATCTGACTATTTAGGAAGAGCTAATACCTATATCATCTTCTTTGGATTCCAAATTTTAGCTTTTTTCTTGTTACCTAAAATTGGTGTAGAAATAGTTTTCTTGGTGGTGTTATTTACTGTAATAACGATGTATGGTGGAGGTTTTGCAACGCTTCCTGCATTTTTAGGAGATTTATTCGGAACAAAACAATTAGGTGCAATTCATGGTATGGTCTTAACAGCATGGGCTTTAGCTGGTGTGGTTGGTCCAACAGTTTACGATATGGTTAAAAAGGCAACAGGTTCATTAGATACAACACTTATTGTGTTTGCAGGATTATTTGTTGTTGCTTTTGTTGTTTCCTTATTCATGAAACGAACCGTGGACAAAGCACATCAAGATAAAGACAAACGTTTGCATAAAAAACTTAAACTAGCTTAGCTAGGGTTCTATTTTTTTATATTCAATATGACGTAAAAAGCCAATAGTGATTATTCATTATTGGCTTTTTCATTTTAAGTAATGATTATAAATTAAAACATAGACTTCAGCCAGCTAGAATTTAGCTCGGCAATATTTTTTATTGAAATCCCTTCCGGGCATTCCACTTGGCAAGCTCCAGTATTGGTACAATTTCCAAATCCTTCTAGATCCATTTGGTAAGTCATTTGTTGCAGTCTGTCTTTAGCTTCAGCTTTTCCTTGAGGTAAATTATTAAAATGATTGATTTTAGCTGAAGTAAAAAGAACAGCGGAAGAATTTTTGCATGTGGCCACACAAGCACCACATCCTATACAAGCCGCAGCATCCATAGCTTTATCTGCTACTGATTTTGGTATTGGAATGGCATTTGCTTCCGGTGCCGTACCAGTTTTGGAACTGATGTATGCACCAGCTTCAATAATACGGTCAAACGCCGAACGATCTACAACCAAATCCTTGATTATTGGAAAAGCTTTTGCACGCCAAGGTTCAACAGTAATGGTATCACCATCCTTGAAACTTCTCATATGCAATTGACATGTCGTCATATTAGCATGAGGTCCATGAGCTCTACCATTAATAAAGACTCCACATTGGCCACAGATACCTTCGCGACAATCGTATTCATATGCAATAACTTTTTCATCTTTTAAAACCAATTCTTCATTAAGCTGATCTAAGGCTTCAAGAAAAGACATGTCTTCAGTTAAGTTGTCTAATTCATAAGATTTAAAACTTCCTTCCCAATTCGGTTTGTCTTGACGCCATATTTTAAAGGTTACCTTCATGTTAATTTATTTATAGCTTCTTACTGTTGGTTTTACAAATTGGAACTCTAATTCTTCCTTGTGGAGATTGAAATTACCATTATCATATTCCCATGCTGACACATAAGCGTAATCATCATCTACGCGCATTGCTTCACCATCTTTCGTTTGGAATTCTTCCCTAAAATGTGCACCGCAAGATTCGTCTCTCTGTAAGGCGTCAGTACACATTAAAATTCCGAGTTCAATAAAATCGGCTAGGCGATATGCTTTTTCAAGTTCTGTATTCATTTCGTTTGAGTCACCTGTAACTTTAACATCAGTCCAGAAGTCTTCTTTCAGTTGCTTTATTTGAACAATAGCTCTCTCTAGGCCTTCTTTTGTTCGACTCATTGCGCACTCATTCCACATAATTTTACCAAGTTCTCTATGAAAATGGTCTACGGTTTTGGTACCGTTTACGGACAAAATGTTTTTAATATGGGCACGTGTGCTTTTTTCCGCATTATCAAATTCTGGATGATCTGTTGAAGGATGATCAGATTTTATCTCATTAGCCAAATAATTATTTATCGTATTGGGTAAAATAAAGTAACCATCAACACTTGCTTGTAACAAACTATTTGCTCCAAGACGATTAGCACCATGATCCGAGAAATTGCATTCCCCAACAGCATAAAGTCCAGGAACTGTTGTCATTAATTCATAGTCTACCCAAAGACCTCCCATAGAAAAATGAGCTGCTGGAGAAATTAACATTGGTGTTGTATAGGCATCAATACCGGTAATTTTATGGTACATTTTAAATAGATTACCATAACGGTCTTTAATAGTGTCTAGTCCAAATTTTTCAATAGCATGTTTAAAATCTAAATACACCGCATTTTTAAGTCTACCAACACCAAATCCGGCATCTATTCTTTCTTTAGCTGCTCTAGATGAAATATCTCTAGGTGCTAAATTTCCAAAACTAGGATAACGACGCTCTAAGTAATAGTCGCGCTCGTTTTCTGGAATATCTTTTGGTAATCTTTTATCTCCTTTTTGTTTGGGCACCCAAATACGACCATCGTTTCTAAGTGATTCTGACATTAGTGTCAGTTTAGATTGTGCTTCACTTGATTGTGGCAGCGCTGTTGGGTGAATCTGAGTAAAACTTGGTGCAGCAAAAAATGCACCTTTTTTATGAGCTTTCCAGATTGCACTACCATTACAACCAATGGCTAAAGTAGATAATCGGAATACTCTTGAGTAGCCTCCTGTAGCCAATACTACAGCATCTGCAGCATAGCGCTCTAATTCACCAGAAACCAAATTTCTAACTATGATTCCTTTGGCTTTACCATTAATAACCACTAAGTCCATCATTTCACTACGCGTAAACATTTGCACCTTTTTGGCTTTAATCATTTTGTAAAGCTGAGAGTAGGCCGCCAACAATAATTGTTGTCCTGTTTGGCCGCGAGCATAAAAAGTTCTTTGCACTTGTACACCACCAAAACTTCGATTTACAAGTGTGCCACCATATTCTCTTGCAAAAGGCACACCTTGTTGTACAAAATGATCAATTAACGGAGCAGATAATTCTGCTAAACGATATGTGTTAGCTTCTCTAGATCTAAAATCTCCACCTTTTAAAGTGTCATAAAACATTCTGTAGACGCTATCACCATCATGTTGATAGTTTTTGGCAGCATTTATACCACCTTGGGCAGCAACTGAATGCGCACGTCTTGCAGAATCTTGGTAACAAAAACATTTTACATCATAACCAAGTTCTGCTAAGGTCGCAGCGGCTCCAGCACCACTAAGACCAGAACCAACAACAATAACGTTTAGTTTCTTCTTATTTGCAGGATTAATGAGTTGAGAATTCAACTGATAATTACTCCATTTTTTTTCTAATGGTCCTTCTGGGACTTTTGTATTAAGTATAGTTTTCACAGCACCTAAAATAGAGATTTGATGACACAGTAAAAATGAGAAATGTCATCTTTAATTGTTAAAAATGATATCTCTTTAAAAATTTTAAAACGAATACCTTAAAAACAATTATTCCTTATAAATAAAGGGCTTAACATGATTTATGTCATAATAATTGGCAATACTAAGAAGTACTTTTATAGAAACTTTTTAAATAAAATAATTTTAATATAAAAAATCATGGAAGTATTACAAGACGTGAAGAAAAGAGTCTTCAAATTTGGTAACAAAACCGCAGATGGCAATAGCGAGATGCGTAACCTTCTTGGAGGTAAAGGCGCGAATCTTGCTGAAATGAGTTCAATTGGTATTCCTGTTCCTCCTGGATTTACAATTACGACAGAAGTATGTACCGAATACAATGAGCTAGGGCAGATTGCTGCTATCAATTTAATTAAAGATGAAGTGGAAGCTTCAGTGGCGAGCATAGAATCTCAAATGGGAGCAACATTTGGCGATAAAGACAATCCTTTATTAATCTCTGTGAGATCTGGAGCAAGAGTATCAATGCCTGGTATGATGGATACTGTTTTAAAT
Organism: uncultured Flavobacteriaceae bacterium; assembly: GCA_964517835.1. Taxonomy (GTDB): domain Bacteria; phylum Bacteroidota; class Bacteroidia; order Flavobacteriales; family Flavobacteriaceae; genus Winogradskyella. Next base: position 13,078 of record CAZFEV010000031.1, read on the forward strand.
TTAGGTATTAACGATGAGGTTGTTTTAGGTTTAGCCAAAAAGACAAATAACGAGAGATTTGCATGGGATTCATATAGACGTTTCATTCAAATGTATGGTGGTGTCGTTTTAGGTATGAAGCCTGCTTCAAAAGAAGATATAGATCCGTTTGAAGAAATCATGGAGCATCTTAAAGAGAAGCGAGGTATTACTTTAGATACTGAGTTTACACTTCAAGATTTACAAGATTTAGTTTACGATTTTAAAGATGCTGTTAAAAAGAGAACAGGTAAAAACTTCCCGACAAATCCATGGGATCAGCTTTGGGGTGCAATTATAGCGGTATTTAATAGCTGGAATGGCGATCGTGCTGTGTATTATAGAAATATGAATGGTTATCCAGCGGATTGGGGAACTGCAGTTAACGTGCAAGCCATGGTATATGGTAATATGGGCGAAAACTCAGGAACTGGTGTTTGTTTTACTAGAGATGCAGGTACAGGTGAAAACATATTTAATGGTGAATATCTTATTAATGCGCAAGGTGAGGATGTTGTAGCTGGTGTTAGAACGCCACAACAGATCACAAAAATTGGATCACAACGTTGGGCAGAATTAGCTAAAATTGAAGAAGAAGATCGTGCAGAGAATTATCCGTCATTAGAAGAGTTAATGCCAACCATATTCTCAGAGCTTAACTCATATCAAGATATTTTAGAAAAGCATTATAGAGACATGCAAGATATGGAGTTTACAATTCAAGATGGTAAACTTTGGATCTTACAAACTCGTAATGGTAAGCGTACTGGTGCTGCCATGGTTAAAATTGCAATGGATCTTCAAAAAGAAGGTATGATTGATGAGAAGGAAGCTTTAATGTTAGTAGAGCCTAATAAATTAGATGAATTGCTTCATCCTGTGTTTGATCCAGATGCACTAAAACGAGCAAAAGTTATCGCTCAAGGTTTACCTGCGTCACCTGGTGCAGCCACAGGTAAAATAGTATTTTTTGCTGATGAAGCTGATAAATACAAGAACAGTATTTTGGTGAGAATTGAAACATCACCAGAAGATTTAGAAGGTATGAATATAGCCAAAGGTATTTTAACCGCTCGTGGTGGTATGACATCTCATGCTGCTGTTGTTGCTAGAGGTATGGGTAAATGTTGTATTTCCGGTGCCGGAGCGCTTAAAATTGATTATAAGAGAAGAACAGTAACTATAGGAAACCAAAAATATCATGAAGGTGATTGGATTTCTCTAAATGGATCTACTGGTAATATTATTGAAGGTAAAGTAGCCACTAAAGAACCTCAATTAAGCGGTGAGTTTGCAGAAATTATGAATTTAGCAGATAAGTATGGTGAAATAAAAGTGAGAACAAATGCCGATACGCCAAGAGATGCAAAGGTAGCACGTAGTTTTGGTGCACAAGGTATTGGTCTAACACGTACAGAGCATATGTTTTTTGAATTGGACAGAATAAAAGCTATGCGAGAAATGATTTTAGCGGATACTGTTAAAGGTCGTAAACAAGCATTAGAGGAATTATTACCAATGCAACGTTCTGACTTTGAAGGTATTTTTGAAGCAATGGAAGGTTGTGCCGTAACCATTAGACTTTTAGATCCACCATTACACGAATTCGTACCTCACCAATTAGCTACTCAAAAAGAACTTGCTGAAGATATGCATATCTCATTACAAGCTGTTAAGAATAAGGTAGCTGAACTTGAAGAATTCAACCCAATGTTAGGTCACAGAGGTTGTAGATTAGGTAACACATATCCTGAAATTACTGAGATGCAAGCAAGAGCAATTATTGAAGCTGCACTTAACTTAAAAGAAAGAGGAGTAGTTTGTAAACCTGAAATAATGATTCCTTTAGTTGGTACAGTTAAAGAATTTGAGATGCAAGAGCAGATTATTCGTAGAACAGCCAAAACTATTTTTAAAGAGCGAAATGACTCTGTTGAATATTCAGTAGGTACAATGATAGAAATTCCAAGAGCAGCACTTATGGCAGATCTTATTGCTGAAAAAGCTGATTTCTTTTCATTTGGAACCAATGACTTAACTCAGATGACATTCGGATACTCAAGAGATGACGCGAGTAAGTTCTTACCAAAATATATTGAAAAAGGTATATTAAAAGTAGATCCTTTTGAAGTTATTGACCAAGAAGGCGTTGGACAATTAGTTAAAATAGGAACTCAAAGAGGTAGAGCTACAAAACCAGAACTGAAAGTTGGTATTTGTGGTGAACATGGTGGAGAACCAAGCTCAATAGAATTCTGTTATAACACAGGTATGGATTATGTGAGTTGTTCACCTTATCGTGTACCTATTGCACGTTTGGTGTCAGCACAAGCTGCAATTAAGACTACGATGTAGTAACTTCCATAATTTTTGTAAAGAAAAACCTCGAAACAACTATTGTTTCGAGGTTTTTTTATGATAACTATCATTACAAGGAATGAATGACTAAGTAATCTTTGTTTATTGCATCATTAATGCTTTTCACACCATTTTCTAGCATTTACAAACGCTTCTAACCAAGGTGAAACTTCATCTTTTCTGCCATTAGGATAGTTTGCCCAATTCCATTGGAACGTTGAACGTTCAATATGTGGCATTGTCACTAAATGACGACCAGTTTTGTCACTCATCATAGCAGTATTAAAATCTGAACCATTTGGATTATGTGGATAACCTTCATAACCATATTTTGCAACAATCTGATATTTATCTTCTGAATATGGTAAGTTGAATTTACCTTCACCGTGAGAAATCCAAACACCTAAAGTTGTTCCTGCTAAAGATGATAACATTACAGAATTATTCGCTTGAATTTTTACCGAAGTAAATGAACTTTCGTGCTTATTAGAATCGTTATGAACCATTTTTCCGTGAACCTCGTGGTCTGGATTGATAAGGTCTAATTCCATCCAAAGCTGACAACCATTACAAATACCTACAGATAAGGTGTCTTCTCTTTCAAAGAAGTTTTTAATCACTTTATTAGCTTTTTCGTTGTACTTAATTGCGCCTGCCCAACCTTTCGCAGAACCTAAAACATCAGAGTTTGAGAATCCACCAACAGCACCTAAAAACTGAATGTCTTCTAATGTTTCGCGACCAGAAATTAAATCGGTCATATGCACATCTTTAACATCAAAACCTGCTAAATACATAGCGTTTGCCATTTCGCGTTCTGAGTTACTTCCTTTTTCACGAAGTATGGCTGCTTTTGGCCTTTTTGACCCTTCGACTGCGCTCAGGCTGACAACATCAGCAAGTTTTCCTGTGAAATGCTCTGGGAATTTATATTGAAGCGGCTGATTTTTATAATTGTCAAAACGGTCTTTAGCTAATCCGTTTGCAGTTTGTTTTTGGTCGAGTAGGAAAGAGGTCTTGTACCACATGTCTCTTAATCGAGAAATGGTCATTGTGAATACGTCATTGTTGTTAATCACACTTAGCACATCACTTTCAGTAACTTTTCCAATGTTATGGAATGTAATTCCTGCTTCATTTAAAGTAGACTCGATAGCATCTTCAGCCTGAATTACAATTCCTGAGTTTTCAGCAAATAACACCTTTAAAGAATCGGTTTCATATAATGCTGAAATATCTAATTCTGCACCAACATTATTATTTGCGAAACATAATTCTAATAATGTTGTAATTAATCCACCAGAAGCCACATCGTGACCTGCAATAATTTGATTGTTATTGATTAATTGCTGAATGGTATTGAAAACGGTTTTTACATAAGATGCATTTTGAACGTTTGGTGTTTCGTTTCCAATTTTATTCAATATCTGAGCAAACGAACTACCACCAAGTTTAAAATCATCCTGAGAAATGTTGATGTAGTAAATGTTTCCTTTTCCAGTTTTGAAAACAGGCTCAACAACCTTAGTAATATCATTACAATTTGCTGCCGCAGAAATAATCACAGTTCCTGGTGCAATAACATCACCTTCAGGATATTTTTGCTTCATAGACAACGAATCTTTTCCTGTAGGAACATTGATTCCTAAATCTATAGCAAACTCTGAAACTGCTTTTACAGCTTTATATAAACGTGCATCTTCACCTTCATTTTTACAAGGCCACATCCAGTTTGCAGAAAGTGAAACGTTAGTTAAACCATCTTTAAGAGGTGCCCAAATTATGTTAGTTAAAGCTTCGGTAATTGAATTTCTACTTCCAGCTTCAGGATTGATTAAACCAGAAATAGGTGAGTGGCCAACCGAAGTTGCAATACCTTCTTTTCCTTTAAAATCTAATGCCATAACGCCAACATTATTCAAAGGAATTTGTAACGAACCAACACATTGTTGTTTGGCTACTTTTCCACCAACACAACGATCCACTTTATTGGTTAACCAATCTTTACAAGCCACAGCTTCTAGTTGTAGTACTTGGTCTAAATAATTATAAAAATTATCTGAATTATATGATACATCACTGTAATTTTTAGCAACAGTAACATCATTCATTATCGTTTTTGGCGAACTGCCAAACATATCGTTTAGCGCTAAATCCATTGGTTTGTCACCATTGGTTTTAGACTCAAACGTAAAGCGATGTTCACCTGTAACATCACCAACATCGTAAATTGGTGAGCGTTCTCTGTCTGCAATTTTATGAAGTGTATCTAAATGTTTATCTGCAATAACTAATCCCATTCGTTCTTGAGATTCGTTACCAATAATTTCTTTGGCAGATAAGGTTGGGTCACCAACAGGCAGTTTATCTAAATCAATTTTTCCACCTGTATCTTCAACAAGTTCAGATAAACAGTTTAGGTGTCCACCAGCTCCGTGATCGTGAATAGAAACAATGAAATTTTCTTCACTTTCTACCATACCACGAACCGCATTAGCAGCACGTTTTTGCATTTCTGGATTAGAACGTTGTACAGCATTTAATTCAATACCTGAATCAAATTCACCTGTATCTGCAGATGACACAGCAGCGCCACCCATTCCGATGCGATAGTTATCACCACCAAGAATGACGATTTTATCACCTGCTTGAGGAACATCTTTAATAGCTTGGTCTGCTTTTCCGTATCCAATACCACCAGCTTGCATAATGACTTTATCGTAACCTAATCTAGCATTGGAAGTTGAGGTTCTCGAAGCTTCATTTGTGCCTTCGAGAGCCTCAGGCACCATTTCATTATGTTCAAAAGTTAAAACCGAACCACAAATAAGCGGTTGCCCGAATTTGTTTCCAAAATCTGAAGCACCATTACTCGCTTTAATTAGAATGTCCATTGGTGTTTGGTATAACCATTTACGTTCTGGGAACGCTTTTTCCCAAGGACGTTCTTCTTCAAGTCTAGAATACGCTGTCATATAAACAGCGGTTCCAGCCAAAGGAATAGAACCTTTTCCACCAGCAAGTCTATCTCTAATTTCACCACCAGAACCAGTTGCAGCACCATTAAATGGCTCAACAGTAGTTGGGAAATTGTGTGTTTCTGCTTTTAATGAAATTACAGATTCAAAATCTTTAGTTTCGTAGTATTCTGGAACATCAGCACGTTTTGGTGCAAATTGTTCAACAACTGGACCTTTTATAAACGCTACGTTGTCTTTATATGCCGAAACAATATCGTTAGGATTTTGTTTAGACGTTTCTTTTATCATTTTAAAAAGAGACGTCTCTTTTTCTTCACCATCAATGACAAAAGTTCCATTGAAAATTTTATGACGACAATGCTCTGAATTTACTTGTGAAAACCCAAATACTTCAGAATCGGTTAATGGTCGTCCAATTTTTTTAGAAACACCTTCTAGGTATTCAATCTCTTCATCGCTTAGTGCTAAACCTTCTTTTTGGTTATAAGTAGCTATATCTTCAATATTTTGAATAGCTTCAGGTTCTATATTGATTGTGTAGATATCTTGATTAAGACCAGAGAATTTTTCAGAAATCATTGGGTCGTAATCTTTGAAATCTTCAGTAATAGATTCAAATTCTTCAATTCTGATAATACCTTCAATTCCCATATTTTGGGTAATCTCAACAGCGTTTGTTGACCAAGGTGTTATCATTGCTGCTCTTGGACCAACAAAAAAAGCATCTATTGATGCTTGTTCTATTTTAGGTTGGTTGCCAAAAAGCCATACCAATTTTGAAATGTCTTCTGTAGATAATTCTTTTGTTACTTGAACAGCAAATACTTTACTGTTTTGGTTTCCGAAGAAATGAATCATTATGTGATGATTTTCGTTAGCGATTTAAAAATGCAAATTTAATGCATTTTAGGTTATTCTAGATATAATTTAATTGTCATATATCGAAGAAGTCAACAGGTTTTAAACAAAAAAGTAGAAAAATTATAAGAGGAAGAAAATGTCACATTGAGCGCAGTCGAAATGTATATTAAATCTCTAATTAGATTTCTCGACTACGCTCGAAATGACATAAATGTTAGTTCTAAACTAAGTCTAGTTTTTTATCAAGCGTTTTGTGATACTAGAATTACCTTGACTAATTTTTATAATGTAAACACCAGTTTTTAAAGATTGTACATTAATGCTTTTCGTAGTTTGTATCATTTCACTTAAAACCTTCTTTCCAAGTACATCGTAAATTTCAATACTTGTGTTATTATCAATTTTAAGGTTGATCGTTAATATTGATTTTACTGGGTTTGGATGAAGTGAAACGAATTTAACATTACTGATTTGTAAGCTTAAGGTTTGGTTGTGCTGACCTAAATCTGAACAATCATCAATGCTTACTACATTCCACTCATTGGCGTCATAAGTAGTTGATGGAAACTGAATTTCTGGTTTTCTGATTAACGTTACATTTTTTGCAAAGTCATTGCCATCACCTTCAATTCCTAATATATCAATGAGTACATCGTTTTTGAATAAACCAATTGCATCATTTCCATTAAAACCAGTAATGCTATTATTAACATCATCTTGTTCTGATTGACACCCAGAATTTAGACCACTATTTGCTACTACAAACACATCACCATTTGCTATTGTTGGACTATTTGGAAACGTGTATGTGGTTGAGAAGTTGTTGCTGTTAGTGGCCAATTTTAAAGTATAATTTGATAAACTTATTGGACCACCAGTGAAATTTGCGATTTCTATAGCTTTATTTGTTCCACTTCCTTCAACATATTCAGAGATGAAAAGATCAGTTGTTTGTGAGCCATTATCTGAGGTTGTTTCACAAGCTTGATTACTAAAGCCAGAAGTATTACCAGATCCATCATTTGCTCTAACAGTAAAACAGTAATTTGTATTTGCACTAAGTCCAGTTACTACAAAAGAGGTTGTAACTGTGTTGTATAGATTAACACCATCTTGATAAATATCATATGAAGCTACACTTACATTATCAGTTGAAGCTGTCCAACTTAAATTAATGCTATTATCAGTTGGGTTTGAAGCAACCAAATTTGAAGGATCTGTTGGTGCTTGTGTATCTGGTACTGGATTCCAAATTAATGCTGCATATTCAGGATGATTCACAAATGGGTTCGCGTTACCTTGAAAGTTATAAGCTTCGTCATTTCTGTCTAATTCTCTCTGACTAACAGGATCTGCCGCGTGCCAATCTAACATGGTATTGATAAACCATGTTTCATAAAATTGATCGCTTGTTCCATTTAATGGGTTGTAAGGTGATTCATCAGGTGCTTCCCAACCGCTATCATTCCAGTTGTCCTCATATCTTACAGCAAAATAGAGCATAGCTCTTGCGATATCACCTTTAAATTCATCGATTGGTTCAAAAACTCTATTGGTATATCCGTAGTTATTACCTGTTCCCCATTTTGATCCGTTAGAATAGGACGTATTCGTATTAGAGACAACACCAAATGGGTAATTACTTCTTCCATTATTAACAAAACCATCTGTAGGTACTACTGTATGAACATCAGACACCATTGGTAATGCATCTGAATTGTTAAAGAATCCTTGTGGGAATAGATGCTCTCTGTTGTAGCATAAGCCTTCATTAGGTATGCTACCACCACATTCGTCGTTAGGAATATTATAGCTTGTTTCAGAGCCTGTGGGATTTTCTGAATAAATATCTAACAATGAGCCATCGTTTTCATAATAATAGTCTCTATCTGTAGATGCATAGGCCGTGAATAAGTTATCATAACTACCAGCATTATATGTATGACCGTTTGTAACAATAGTTTTTAGCTGGGTTTTTAAAGTATAACCAGTTAATCCATTTGCCGAATCGTAATAATTTGAAGGCACTTGTGCGTATGTTGCAAATGTTACGAATAAAAATAGAAGGTAAAATTGTTTCATCTGATAAGATTTATCTTTTGATTTAGTTGTCTTTATTTTTTTCTAGTAAAGCCATGTAAAAGCCATCAAAGCCAGATTTATGTGCTAATACTTTTTTGTCCTTAACAAAGGTAAAGGCTTTTCCGGCTTCTGATGTTAAGAATTTATCAACTTGTTTCTGATTTTCTGATGGAAGAATAGAACACGTAGCATAAACTAGTTTTCCGCCAGGTTTTACCATTTTAGAGTATTGTTCTAGAATTTCAGACTGTGTTTTAATGATGTTTTCTACAAATTCTGGTTGTAATTTCCACTTTGCATCTGGGTTACGTCTTAAAACTCCTAATCCAGAACATGGTGCATCAATAAGCAATCTGTCTGCTTTACCATGCAACTTCTTTATCGGTTTCGTAGAATCTATGACTTTCATATCTATATTATGAACTCCATTTCTACGCGCTCTTACTTTTAGCTTTTTCAATTTACTTTCGTAAATATCCATGGCAATGATTTGCCCTTTGTTTTGCATTAAAGAAGCTAGGTGTAATGTTTTTCCTCCAGCACCAGCACAAGAATCCACAACTTTCATTCCTGGTTGTACATCTAAAAAGTCTGCCACAAGTTGCGATGATGCATCTTGTACCTCGAACCAACCATTTTTAAAGGCTTCAGTTTTAAAGACATTAGCACGTTCTGTGAGTCTTAAAGCTGAAGAGTAATCTGGTAAGAATTCGGTTTCAATATCTTCGGATTGAAGCTTTAATCTTAAATCTTTTTTATTGGTTTTTAACGTGTTTACTCTCAAAATGACATCAGCTTGTTCATTTTGCTTGGTAATTTCTTTGGTCCATTCGGACTCTCCAATTTCTTTTACACCAAGTTCATCAATCCAGTCTGGAATTGATTCTCTAAACTTTCTAATTTTAGAAAGTTCATCAAAACGGCCTTTTATTTTACGTGTTGGTGTGTCTGTAAAGTATTTCCAATCTGGTAATCTAATGCCTTTTAACGTTGCCCAAACAGCAAATAATCTCCATAAATCGTCACGAGTGAAAGGTGCCTTTACATTTGCAATTTCACTGTATAATCTTTTATATCTAACAATGCTGTAAACGGTTTCAGCAATGAAAGAACGATCTCTGCTTCCCCAACGTTTGTCTCGCTTTAATAGTTGTTGAATCACTTTATCGGCATATTCTCCTTCATTAAAAATGAGGTGTAATCCGTCGATAACTGCAAAGCATAGATTTCTGTGTAATCGCATGATGCTTAATGTTTAAGTATTAAAAGGCGTGCAAAGGTAATCTAAATCTTTAATAATATGGGTTTTGTTGCATGTATGTGCAATTAATACACAAGTTTTCTATTTTTAGAAAAAATTAGGTGTATGCGTTTTTTATTCTTTAGTATTCTTTTAATTGGTCTTGTGTCTTGTAAATCTGAAATAACTCAACCTATCATGAAATTTTCAACGGTTGATATTGAACACTTAATTCAAGATTCGCTTTTGAATGTGAGAGCTATAGAAATTACTGATACAATTGGGTTGACATATTTATCATCTAAAGGTGATTTAGGAATAATATTTAATAAAGACTTTTTGAATAAAACCGAAATAAAATTACCTCATAAAATTGAAGTTTCTTTTAAAAATGATACTATTCAACCAAATTTTAGATCATTGGCCATTGTAGCTAATAAAGGTTACGGATTATCTATTGGTTCACCAGCGCTTTTATATAGTTTGGATGTTGATATCGATAAAAATAAAATAGTCTATAAAGAAAACCACCCAAAAGCATTCTACGATTCTATGGAATTTTGGAATTATAATGAAGGCATAGCAATTGGTGACCCAACAGATGACTGTATGAGCATTATTATAACAAGAGATGCGGGTGAAACTTGGAATAAATTATCTTGTGATGTACTACCAAAAGCTAAAGATGGTGAAGCTGCTTTTGCCGCTAGTGATACTAATATTGCTATTGTTGGCAACCATACTTGGGTTGCGACAGGTGGAAAAAGTAGTCGTATATTATATTCACCTGACAAAGGCAGAACATGGGAAGTTTATGATACACCAATTATTCAAGGCAAAGAAACCACTGGTATGTATTCTATAGATTTTTATGATGAAAAGAATGGTTTCGCTATTGGCGGTGATTACACAAAGCCTAACGATACAATTGCTAATAAAATTAGAACTTCTGATGGTGGGAAAACATGGCAGGTCGTAGCAGATGGAAAAAGTCCTGGTTATAGAAGTTGTGTGCAATATGTCCCAAATAGTGATGCTAAAAAATTAGTAGCCGTAGGTTTTAAAGGTATAGATTACAGTAACGATGCGGGTAATACATGGAAGCATCTTAGTGATGAAGGCTTTTACACTATTAGATTCCTTAATGATTCTACAGCATACGCTGCAGGCAATGGAAGGATAAGTAAATTGATTTTTAAATAAAAGATTGTTTGAATAATAATATCTGTCATTTCGAGCGTAGTCGAGAAATTTTTGGTTTTGAAATCATAGACATTTCGACTGCGCTCAATGTGACAAGTAGGAATTTATTTTGACTTTTCAGACAGTCATTGTAGTATACTACTTCTTTCCTTTTCGCTTTTCTCTGCGCTGTTTCAAACGTTCAATAAGTTTTTTGTCAAACTCACGCTCGGCACGCATTAATGCTATTATCTTTTTACTTGAGATGACATCTGAAAGCTTTGAAATTAATTCTTTATCTAAGGCATGTCTTTCATCCTTCATTTTTAGCATTTCTTGTAATAGTTTGTCTGCTTCTGCTTCTGTCATATCAGCAGGTCGCTTGCCTATTTTTTTTAAGCTAGATTTTTCTCTAAGCTCATGTTTTTTCTCTTCAATCTCATTATAAATCGGCCAAAATTTTTCTGCTTCCTCAGAAGTGAGGTTCAGACGTTCTGTGATAAAGGCAATTTTTTGAGATTTGATGCGCTCATGCATCATTTTTCCTCCGCGTTGTGCAAATCCTGAGAGACTTACAAGTAAAATTAGTACTGTGATTGTTTTTTTCATGATGTTTATATTATTCTAAAATGTATTCTAAATCTACGTTATCTAAAAGATAAGTTTCTATGTTTTCTTCATCTAGATTTGTTTCTGTAATTTCAAAATCGTCTTCCAAGATTTCTGTTTCAGTAAGCAATTCTGCCAATTCGTAACTGTCTAAATCTGAATTTTCAAAGTAAGACTCTACCATTTCAACAGAAAGTTCATCAACTGTGTTTCTATTAATAAAAAGTGCTAAGATTAATACTATTGAAGCTGCAATACCTGCAATGTAATAGAACTTAGTCCTTGGTCTAAGTTGCACCACAGGTGTTTCTTCTTTGTCTAACTTGTCTAGTATAGTATCTTCCAACGTATCGAAATAATTATCAGGCACTTTAAAACCGGTATCATTAACACCAATATTGTTGTCTTGGTCTGCTAAGCGCTCAAAAAGCTTATCTTCAAACGACTCAAAGTAGTTGTCTGGTGTTTTAAAGCCAGTTTCTGCTATATTATTTAAATCTTCTTTTTTCATATTTCTGAACTTAATTCAGTCTCTATTTATATGACTTCGAATTGATGAAATGGTTTAATTTGAGGTCAAATAGTTTTCTATTTTTTTTACGGCCAGATGATATGATGCTTTTAATGCTCCTTCACTTGTGTCTAGTATTTCGGCCATATCTTTATATTTTAAATCATCAAAGTATTTCATGTTGAATACTTGTTGTTGCTTTTGTGGTAAGGTAGCAATGGCTTTCTGTAATTTTATCTGAATGTCATTACCTTCAAAATACACATCAGCTGTAAGGTTATTTATAGCGTTGTTTTGATATTCCTCGTTAGATATATGTTGTCGTTTAGCGTTTTTATTAATATGTGTAATAGACTCATTTGTTGCTATACGATACATCCAAGAAAATAATTTACTGTCTCCTTTAAACCTGTCAATACTACGATATACTTTTATAAACGTGTTTTGTAACACATCGTCGGCATCATCATGACTAATAACAATTTTACGTATGTGCCAATACAACCGTTCTTTATAGAGTTGCAATAACTCTCTAAAGGCAGATTCTTTTGTTTGCGAATCTCGTAGGCGTTTAATAAAATCTTGTTCGTTGGTCAAATGTTTTGCTTTGGTAGTTTAGACTAGATAAATTACTAAAAGTTTAATTAGAATTTAATAAAATACCAGTGTTTATTTAATGTGTTGAAAAACAAATAATTACATAATTTAATATCGATTAAAAGCAAAAAAATACGATAAAAAGCATTTTTTTCTTGGTTTATATGTTTTTTTACTTTAAGTTTGACCCAGCTTAACCTATTAACTTGTTATCAACTTCCCCAAATTTGATAGCATAAAAAAAAGGATGCATGAAATACTGCATCCTTTTTATATTTAAAGGCTATTTAGTTTTATTCGAAGCTTTGCATCTCAACAAGTTTTTTATACACACCATTTTTATTAATTAGTTCTGCATGTGTGCCTTGTTCCACAATTTCACCTTTTTGCATGACAACAATTACATCTGCATTCTGAATGGTTGACAAACGATGCGCAATAACAATAGACGTTCTATTTTGCATCATTTTTTCTAAAGCATCTTGAACGATACGTTCGCTTTCTGTGTCTAAAGCAGAGGTTGCTTCATCGAGAATCATAATTGGTGGATTCTTTAATACAGCGCGAGCAATACTCAAACGTTGTTGTTGGCCACCTGATAATTTCCCACCAGAATCTCCAATATTAGTGTGAATACCTTGAGGTAAGTCTTTAACAAATTCCCAAGCATTGGCAATTCTTAAGGCTTCAATAATTTCACCTTCTGTGGCGTCTTCTTTACCAATCTTAAGATTGTTAGCCACAGTATCATTAAATAGAATAGATTTTTGAGTAACTAATCCCATAAGACCTCTCAATGATTTTTTTGAAAGTTCTTTGATGTTATCTCCATCTATAGAAATAGATCCTTGATTAACATCATAGAAACGTGTTACTAAATTAGCGATGGTACTTTTTCCACTTCCAGATTGCCCTACCAACGCGACTGTTTTGCCTTTAGGGACATTTAGTGAGAAGTTTTTTAGAACAAATTCATCTTGATACTTAAAAGAAATATGATTTAGTTTTATCTCAGAATTAAAGCTCTCTTTAGTTTTAGCACTTGGTCTATCTTCTAGAGGTGAGATGGTATTTAAAATTTCTAGAATTCTATCGGCAGCAGCATTACCGGCTTTTACTTTGTAACTGGCTTTACTAATTGCTTTGGCAGGAGTTAAGATCTGGTAAGCTAATCCCATGTAACCAATAAAAGCTCCACCAGACAACGAGTTTTCAATTAACACCATAGATCCACCATACCAGAGTAAGGCTGCAATTGTGACAATCCCCAAAAACTCACTTGTTGGTGATGCCAAGTTTTGACGATTCATCAATTTGTTAGAAAAATTGTAGAATCTATTGGTTGATTCTTTGAATTGATCATTGAATCTGTCTTCAGCATTAAATCCTTTGATTACTTTTAATCCACTTAAAGTTTCTTCTAAAGTTGAAAGGAATATTCCTCGTTCAGCCTGTACTTTGCTTGATTTTCTCTTTAAGCTTTTCCCAATTCTTGAAATAATTAATCCTGATATTGGAATAAATAGAAAGACAAATACGGTGAGTTTTACTGATATGGTGAACATTGCTATAATTGCAAATAGTATAGTTAACGGCTCCTTAACTATGAGTTCTAGTATAGCTAAAAGCGAATTTTTAACTTCATTAACATCACCAGATATTCTAGCTATGATATCTCCTTTTTTCTTTTCAGAATAGTATGATATTGGTAGGTTTAAAATTTTATAATAGATTTCGTTTCTGAGACTTTTTAAAACACCATTTTTAAGAAAAGTGATAAAGTATAAACCTAAATAGTTAAACAAGTTTTTTAGTAAAAACAAAGATATAATCAGAATAATCATATACAGCAAAGAACGCTGAGGTCCGAACTCTTCTGATGTTGTAGTTATAAAATAATTAATTGAGTTTTCTAAATAGTCTTTTATTTCTTCAAAACCATTATAAACGGGCTTTTCTGTTACTTTCGCTCCTTTGCCAAATAATACATTAATCATAGGCATCAGAGATACCATAGCTAAGGTGCTAAATAGAGCATAGAAAACATTTGCTATGATATTTAAAATCCCATAGCGTTTGTATGGGATAATAAATCTAGAAAGCTTTTTTATATAATTCATCTATTATAAATTCATATCCTTGAGGATAGCGTCAATTCTGTTTTCCAATAACTGCTCCGTTTCTGTAAAAGCAGACACATTGTCAAGTTTTGTATTTACGCTAATGTAGAATTTAATTTTTGGTTCTGTACCACTAGGTCTTAATGCTACTTTGCTACCATCTTCAGTGTAGTAAATAAGTACGTTAGATTTCGGAATGTCAATTGCTTCCTCGGAATTGTTTTGTACATCCTTGGCTATAGATAGTTGGTAATCTTCTATTCGTACTACTTTAGAGCCGTTAACCTCTTTTAATGGATTCTCGCGTGCATCAATCATCATTTGTTTGATTTCTTGCGCACCTTCAATACCTTTTTTTGTTAATGATACTAGTCGCTCTTTGTAGAAACCATGTTCAACATATAAATCAATGAGTTTTTGATATAATGTTTTTCCTTCAGCTTTTGCTTGTGCAGCAATTTCGCATGCCAATAAAGTAGAAGTAACCGCATCTTTATCTCTCACAAAATCACCTACCATGAAACCAAAACTTTCTTCACCACCACCAATAAAATCAAGTTCTGGGAAGTCTTTAATCATTTTAGCAATCCATTTAAAACCGGTTAAACCAATCTTACATTCAACATTATATGCATTAGCTAAAACAGACATCATTGGTGTAGATACAATAGTAGACCCTACAAATTGATTGCCATTTATTTTATTTGAATTCTTCCATTGTTTTAACAAGAAATCTGTCATTAAAATCATGGTCTGGTTTCCGTTAAGAATTACAAGTTCGTTATCTAAATCACGAACTACAACTCCTAGACGATCGCAATCTGGATCTGTACCAATAACGATATCTCCATCCACTTTTTGAGCAAGTTCCATTGCCATTTTTAAAGCTTCAGTTTCTTCTGGATTAGGCGAAGCCACAGTTGGGAAATCTCCGTTAGGTTCGCGTTGTTCTTCAACAATATTTACATTGGTATATCCAGCACGTTTTAGTGTTTCTGGAATAGACATTATTGATGTTCCGTGAAGCGATGTAAAAACGATATTCAAGTTTTCTTTAGCTTCGGAAGATGTTTCAAAACTTCCATTTTCAATAGAAGCATTTATAAACACATCATCTACATCTTTACCTATATATTGAATTAAATCTGCGTTTGATTCAAATTGAATTTCTGAATAATCTAGTTCATTAATTTCAGCAATAATCTCACCATCTTGCGGAGGCACCAATTGTCCGCCATCTTGCCAATATACTTTATAACCATTGTATTCTGGTGGGTTATGTGATGCGGTTAAAACAATACCGCAATGACAACCTAAATGTTTTAGTGCAAAAGAAAGTTCTGGAGTAGGTCTTAAGTCTTCAAATAAAAACACTTGTATGCCATTTGCAGAAAATACATCAGCTACTACTTTACCAAATGTATTACTGTTATGTCTACAATCATATGCAATTGCTACTTTAATAGTTTCACCAGAAAAAGTAGATTTTAAGTAGTTGCTTAAACCTTGTGTATTCTTTCCTAAGGTGTATTTATTAATGCGGTTGGTACCTAAACCCATAATACCTCGCATACCACCAGTTCCAAATTCTAAATCTTTGTAAAAACTTTCTTCTAGTTCTTTAGGATTCGAAGCAATAAGGTTTTTGATATCGTTTTGAGTGTCTTCATCAAAAGAAGGTGTTAACCAAGTGTTTACACGTTCTAAAATCTCTGGTTTTATATAAATCATGTGGTAAAGTTTATTGTAAGGCAAATGTAAACAAATAAGGTTTTTGTTGCTTTATCTCTAGGTTAATAATATCAAGATTCTTAAGAAATATTAATTTCTTCTCTAATATGATAACGTTGACCTTGGCGTTTACTTCTAAGAATAAGTTCACCTAAAAAGCCGGCAATAAATAATTGAGCACCAATAATCATGGTTGCCAAAGCAATGTAAAATTGAGGTCTTTCTGTAATTAGTCTACCAGAGGTATTAATAAATAACTTATCAATTCCTAAATATCCGGCAAAACCAAAACCGATTAAGAACATTATGACTCCTAATGAGCCAAATAAGTGCATTGGACGCTTTCCAAATCTTGAAATGAATGAAATGGTTATTAAGTCTAAAAATCCATTCACAAAACGGTTCATCCCAAACTTAGTTTCGCCATATTTTCTTGCTTGATGGGTTACTACTTTTTCCCCAATTTTTGTAAACCCGGCATTTTTAGCGAGTACTGGAATGTACCGATGCATCTCACCATAAACATCGATATGTTTTACTACAGTGTTTTTATAGGCTTTTAAACCACAATTAAAATCGTGTAATTTTACTTTTGAGGTGCGTCTTGCAGCCCAATTGAAAAGTTTTGAAGGCAGGTTTTTTGTGATTACAGAATCAAACCGTTTCTTTTTCCAGCCTGAAACGAGATCATAATTTTGATTGGTAATCATGTCAAAAAGTTCAGGGATTTCATCTGGACTATCTTGTAAATCAGCATCCATAGTAATGACCACATCACCTTGGGCTTTTGCAAAACCAGCATGTAAAGCTTGAGATTTTCCAAAATTTTTAAAAAAACGGATACCTTTTACATTAGGATTGCTTGTAACAAGCGATTCAATAACCTTCCAAGAATCATCAGTACTACCATCATCAATAAAAAGTAATTCATATGAAAACGAATTGGATTGCATCACAGATACAATCCAATCGTGTAATTCTTTTAAAGA
>CAZFEV010000032.1:0-30237 GCA_964517835.1 uncultured Flavobacteriaceae bacterium
AAGAAATTCCTTTTCGACCATAAACAGGCACTTCATTAATCCAGACATTAAAACGTTCTAGCTTATAGGTATTGTCAGACCCTTTGATGCGTAACTTTAATTCTGATTTACTTTGCTCATAAGTGATATTATCTCTGTTATAGAACTCACTTTCTGGAACAGAAAAACCCTCTCTAAAACTCGTGGTATCTATATCTAATTTTCTAATACGTTTTTCCCAGGCTTTTTTATATGCATTTATTAGTTGCTCATTGCGTTTTCCTGTAATATCACCTAAAACTTCTAAAACCTTATCTGGACGATTGTATTTGACATCTAGTTGCTCAAAACCAATAGTCTTTAATCCTTTTTTATAGTATAATTTGGAAGCTGCCTCTTTGGAAGCCATGTAATAACTATTTGGCAAAAGCCATATACATTCCTTACCACTAACTACAATAAATTTTAGAATTTGATCTCCTGAACTTACATCATATAAATCAGCGCTTCCATTATTAGATATAACGACCAAAGACTTACTATCATTGCTAAAAGCAACATTTTCATCTTCCGCAGATAGTCCATTTATTGTATATAACAAATTGCCATTTGTTGCATTCCATATCTTTATCGAATTATCTTTAGAGGCGGTTAGAACATGCTTACCATCTGGACTAAAAAAAGCAGACACAATGGAATTATTATGTCCTTTAAGTTTGTATAAAGTTTTTCCACTTTTGACATCCCATAATGAAACAGCATAGTCATTCCCAACTCCTAAGACAGTAAGCGCTTTTTCACCTTTAGGGTTCAAAACAGCTTTTCCTTCTAAAAATGAACCTTCAAACTTATTTATCAATTCTCCAGATTCAAGATTCCATAAAAATAAACCACCTGTAAAACCATTTGAGTAAATTTCATTTCCATTTGGACTAAGCTGAATACTTGTTATCTCTCTTTCTTCAAAAACTTGAATCAGTTCTGCTGTTTGAAAATCCCATAATCTCGCAAATTTGTCATTAGAAATAGTTAATAACTGATTTCCATCTTTTGTAAATATTGCATTATTGCTAGAGAAATTATTGTAAAGACCTTCAAATGAATTAACCAACTCTCCACTTTCAACACTCCACACTTTTACTGTCCCATCTCGTAAAGAAGATAAAATATGTTTATTATTCAGACTAAACTCTAGTGATAGCAACCAATCAGAGTGTCCTTTAAATGATCTTATAAGTTTTCCAGTTTTTAGATTGTACATATAAAAACTACCATCATTGTGTCCAATTAAAATGTACTTATTATCCGAACTAAATTCTATTGTAGCATCATTAATAATTGCGTCGAAATTTAAATCTCCAAAAACGTGTAATAATTTTCCAGATGTAATATCCCATAATTTTGCGATTTGAGAATATTTTGAAACTGTTAAAAGCAAATTATCATCAATACTAAACTTGGTTACTTCTATTTGCTCAGATTTGTTTTCAAAACTATAAATCAATTTTCCATTTTCTACATTCCATAACTTTGCGGTTTTATCATCAGATGTAGTTAAAACCTTTTTGTTATCTGGACTAAACAATCCGTTAAATATGGATAATCTATGTCCTTTAAATTCATTTATTATTTGTCCGGTATCTAAATCTAATAATTTCGCATTTTCAACTGATTTAATTAATATTTTATTAGAATCGTTATAATCAAGGACCTTATGCTTAGAAATATTATCATCTATTAATCGGATTAATTCCCCAGTTTTCAAATTCCATATTTTAATTTTTGAACTTGATACTGTAATTAGTTTTTCTTCATCAGAACTAAAAAAAGCTTTATTTACTGGAGGTCCATTATTTAAACTTCTAATAATCTCACCAGTATTAGTATCGACTATTTTAAGTTTATTAGGCCATTCAGACACTAAAAGAAATTTACCGCTTTTGCTAAAAGAAAATTCATCATTCCTTCTTACTCTATTCAATTCTAATGAGGTTATTAGCTCATCAGATTGAGAATCCCAAATATTTAGTTTATTATCTTTGGATAAGGTAGCAAACTGCTTTCCATTTGGATTATATTTTATGGTATTTATTGTCTTTGAATGACCAGTAAAAGAGCTAATTAATTTTCCTGTTTCTAAATTCCATTTTTTTACATTTCCATCATCAAAACCCATTAAAATTTCTTTACTATCAGTAGAATTTACAACAGATACGCCAGTTGATGTATTACCTTTTAACTGATACTTTAATTTTAATGTATTTAAATCCCAAACAGTAATCGACCCATCAAAACTACTTGTAATTATATTCTTTCCATCATTACTAAAAATTGCAGATTTCAAATATTCATCAGCGTCGAATGAATGAATCAACATTCCAATTTCAGCATTCCATAATTTAACTGTATCATCTTTAGAAGTAGTTATCAAAAGTTTACCATTTTGATTGAATGTAGCAGAAGTCACATCCTTAGAATGACCAATTGGTAAACCTATTTCAAATTCTTGACTAAAAATAAAGTGAGAACCAGAGAAAAAAATTGCAAAAAACAGAATAAGTAATTTGTTTTTAGTCATTTGTAGTTATTAATAGATTTTCAATATACATATTGTTCAAGGTCTGTACCAAAAATTAGATTATGAATAATATTATGATCATAACTTTTAAATTCACCATAATTCTGGATATCACAAACGAACACGAATTGCACTTCAATCTATTAATAAAGTATTACTCATGCAACCCATAAATGGTAGATTTTCTAAAATTCTAAGGTAATGCAAGATTATTTTTTTATCTTTCATTTAGTATTAACTAAGTGAACATAAAACGAACACGATTTTAGATATTTTGGATTTTTTTATTTTTATAAATAATTGAATATCAATATTTTATAATTTTAAATATCAAATTCATAACCCGGAGGTCTCGAGTTCAAATCTCGATCTCGCTACAGCAGCAAAAGTCTAGTACAAAAGTACTGGACTTTTTTTTATAGCGAATGAAAAGCTTGCTTTTATGTGAAGCTATAAAGAAAGGTACAGAAGCACGCCATAGCGTGCTTGACTTTTAACTATTGTACAGCCTCCTTAACACAGATTCTATACATCTCGATCTCGCTACAACTGTAAAAGTCTGATACGTTAGTATCGGACTTTTTAGTTTTTCAAATATTATTTAACGCTTTCTACTTCTATCTAAATCGCACTTACGGCATCTAGATAAATAGGTAACAGAAAGCTCGTATACACCATCAGTTCTCCCTATTCCTGTGGTGTTAATATCGTAAGACAAACCAAATCGAAACTGTTCATATTCTAATCCGAAGAAAGCATTTACAGAAGTTAACAAATGACTATTATCATCATTACCTGCTGGGTTTGTTGCTGCAGTAACACCAATAAGAAACTGATTTACCATAAAAAGTGAACCTACATCTAATCGATTGTATTCTCCTTGCTGCATATAATTAACAGTCATCATCATATCGTATTCTTTTAACAATGGAAATCTAAAATTACCATGTATGGAATAGAATATATCTAAGGCTAATCTCTGACCATCTATCAATGATATATTTGGACGAGTAAGATGCTTTGCTGAAATACCAAACCAATAACTAATTTCATCTATTTCCTCTTTTTCAAATAAGAAACCAGCACCTAAATCACCAAAAAAAAGATTCTCTCTTGTATCTGCTAACGGGTCTACCGATTGCGCATTAATTTGACCTGTATTGATGTTTATTTGATCTGCTAAAGTCAGATTATTAAATCCTAAATCTTTAAACCCTAGACCAACTTCTATTGCTGGTCTAAAAAACCAACCATCATTAAGATTAACACGGTGCGCATAATTAATATTCATTTGGTAATAATTATACTTATTAAAGGTTTCGTGTAACCTTAAAAAGTTAACGCCAATACCGTAACCCGAACTAGGACCATTATCAAAAGATTTATTGAGATAAGCATATTGCGTATCTACACGCAAATCTAAATTTGGCCATTGAGTTCTTGTTATTAATCCTGCCGCAATTCTGTCGTTATCTTCAAAACCAGAAAATGCGGGATTAAGTGTTTCTTGAATATAATTAGATTGTGTAAATATTGGATCTTGTGCATTTGCATAAAAACTTGCTACAACGAACAGAATAATAATACTCTTATTTTTTAATTTCATATATATTCTATTTGAGGTAAACAAATGCTCCTTGTTCTTTGATTTCGTCACCATAAAATGTTTTTGCAGTAAAGGTGTAATAGTAATTTCCGTTTTCGGCAAACTCTTCTTTCACTTTGCCATCCCAACCTCTAATTTGATCTCCAGATTCAGAATAAATAAGACTTCCCCAAGTATCAAAGATGTTTAATTCTAAAGTATTCAAACCGATATACTCAGGCCCGAAAAAGTCGTTAAGTCCATCGTCGTTTGGTGTGAAAGCATCTGGCATTACTAATTTATAGCCTTCTTCAATTTGTAATGTGATTACTCTTTCATAGACACAACCAAAAGGATAGGTCACTGTTTGGGTAACCACATAACTACCTACTTGAAAATAGGTATGAATTGGATTTTCTTCGCCAGAAAAACTCCCGTCGCCAAAATCCCATAATATAGTTTCATAATCGCCTGTAGCTGTATTTGTAAATTGTATAGGATCTTGAATGGCAAAAACACCAAAGTTTAAGAACCCAAATGAAGAAACATCAAAATCTGGGTCACCAAGTTCTGGTATATCTACATTAAATTCAAAACTTGTTGTACAACCTAAACTATCAACCACTTCTAAAATAACTAAACCATTAATATCGGTAGTCATTAATTCATTATTAAGACCACTTGTAGTGCCACTAGACCAATTATACTGAAATGGCGGTACTCCACCACTACCAACTGCAACAAAGGTCTGTTGCACAGATTTGGTATCACAATCTACTTCTGTTTGGGTATCTACTTCAACCATTAAAGGTGCAAACCTTGTGACTTCCCAACTACCTTCTGTTTCACAACCATTCGCATCGGTTATCGTTGCCGTGTAGGTGTTTGGCGGAATATCTACTAAATCTTCAGTACTATCACCATTTGACCATGACACATTAAATGGTGGTGTTCCTCCTTGTATCAATAGATTAATTGCGCCACTATTGGTATCATCACAATCCAAAGCATTTGTAACATTAGCAGACACTTCTAAAGGCAAAATATTAAAAATTGTAAAACTCTCTTGAATGGTACAAGGAACACCATCAGTAATCGTAACACTATATGTACCTGGAGCTAAATTGTTACGTTCTACTCCTGCTGAAGCATCGTCATCCCAAACTACAGATACAGGAGCAATACCGCCAACAAAATTTAATACAATAATTGCATCATTTTCTCCAGCACAAGACATTTGAGTCACCACAGGATCTATTAAAAATAGTGGTGGTTCATCTATAATAATTGGAAAATCTCTAGAACAATTTTCAGAATCTGTAATGGTAATTGTGTATGTTCCTGGAGATAGGTTTGTTTGAACATTTCCTGTTCCGAAGTTACTCCAAGAAATATTATAAGGTGCAACTCCACCTGATATATTATTAATTGTTATTGAAGCATCATTATCGCCATAACATTCTATTTCGGTAGCAGTAACATCTATATTTATTTCATCATTTTGAAAAACTTCAACCTGAAGATTATCTGTACAACCAGAATTGTCAGTCACTGTAAGATCATAAATTCCCGCAAATAGTGTGTTAATATTTTGACTAGCACTAACAAACCCATTAGGACCTGTCCAACTATAAGTATAATTTGGTCTACCACCAGTAACATTTACATTAATTGCACCAGTAGCATCTCCAAAACACAACACATCTGTTTTACTATCTAAAGAAACATCTAAAATTGGCGGTTCAACAATAATAAAATTCAACATTATTGGAGTACAATTATTAGCATCTGTTACAGAAATCATATAATCACCTGGCCCAAGGTTATTGAGATCTTCGTCATTTGAAAAGAACCCTCCATTTAAAGTCCAAGTATATGCATATAGTTGTGTTCCGCCCGAAACGTCAATACTTATTTCACCATCATTTGCTCCAAAACAAGAAATAGTTTCAGGATTAAAATCCACAAAACTGAATGTCAATTCATCTGGTTCTGTAATAGTAAAACTTTCAGAATATGGACAACCTCCATTATCTTGAATGTCCAAATTATACGTTCCTGCTTCAAGATTAAAAATATCTTCAGAACTACTTGTAAACCCATTTGGACCTGTCCAGGTGATGTTATATGGATTTCCTGAAGTAAATGGAACACCTCCAACAATATCTATTTCTATTGAAGCGTCATTAGATTGAAAACATGAATTATTCACAATACTTGAAGTCACTGTGATTGAAGGATTAACCGTTACCACAACTTGAAAATCGTTACCAACACAATTGCCTGCAGTTGGTGTCACAGTGTATGTAACTGTCGTTGGGTTTGTCGTCGTATTCTCTAAAAACTGAGAAATCGTTCCAACAGGTGTTAATTGGTCTGTTGCGCCAATTATACTTCCGGCAGGAACAATAACTGGCTGCGACCAAGTATAAGTTGTATTTAAAGGTACAGTATCACCATTAGTTTCATCTGGAATATGTGTAAAAGTATTACCACTACATATTAAAACACTAGCATCGGAAATACTTGGTGTCGAATTAATTGTTATTTCAGCAACATCAGAAATAATTTCAGAACATCCGCCAGTATTAAAAGTTAGAATAACATAATAATAAGTTGTACCAACTGCACTTACATCTGGCGTATAGGTATTTGTATTTGCACCACCTATTGCAGTACCAGTTGTGGTATCATTAACAGTATTTTGATACCATTGATATGTTGGTGTACCTGTTCCGTTTGTGAATGACACAGATAAATCACTTGTAGTTTCACCAAAACACAACTCATCTGAAATTGGTTGAGAGGTAAATTGTGCTCCCGCATTTATTTCCAGTTCCGCAACAGCACTTACAACCTCGCAACCCGAAATGTCTTGAGTAATAATACAGTAATAGTATAATGTGCCAACCGTATTTGTTGGAGGTGAATATATTGAAGATGTAGCACCTGCTATTGCTGTTCCTGTTGTAGTATTATTAACTGTATTTACATACCATTGGTATGTTGTATTACCTAATCCATTTGCAACTACCACTTCTAAATCTTGTACAGCTGTGTTTTCACATATACTTTGAAAAGCTATAGGTTCCGTTGTTATATCTGGGTCATCAACAACCACAACTTCCGAAACTGCACTTGTAAGACCATTACAACCACTTGCAACATAACTAACCTCAACATAAAAATAATAATTACCTACTGCCGTAAATACTGGTGGAGTATAATTTGGCGTTGTTGCGCCTGCTATTGCAGTTCCTCCAACGTTAGAGTTTGTAGTATTACTAAACCACTGATAAGAAGCAACTCCTGCTCCACCAGAAATTACTACAGAAAGCTCATCAGCTAGTCCACCTACACATATAGATTGAGTATTTAAAGGTTCTGCATCTATTTGAGCTGTATTCTCAACAACAATTTCTGCAGTATTTGAGATTATCTCATTACAGCCACCAGTTGTAAAGGAAATAATGACATAATAATACGTAGTTCCGACCGAATCCGTTGGAGGTGTAAATGTTGCCATAGTTGCTCCTGCTATAGCCGTTCCTGTTGTTGTATCATCTATTGTGTTTTCATACCACTGATACGTTGGAGTTCCTGTACCTTGAAATGCTACAGTTAAATCATTAGCGGTTCCATTTTGGCATACTTCTTCCGAAATTGGCTGTGTTGTAATTAAAGGTGCTGGTTCTACAACAATATCAAAATTGACTGGTGCTCCAGAACATCCATTAACTTCTGGTGTTACTGTATACGTTAATGTGATTGACGCATTGGTAGAATTCACGATTGTTTGTTGAGGAATTACATCAGTTGAACCATTTGGTAAATAACCTGAAAGTCCTACTGGGTTATTCGAAGTCCAACTATACGTTGTGTTTGGTGTATCTGATTGCAAAACAATTTCATTTGTATCTGCACCAGAACAGATACTCTGAGAAAGATCTGTATTGGTAATACTTGGTACTACATTAACAGAAAAATCTTCTGTTATGGTTGTTGTTCCGCAGTCATTTGTCACGCTAAAAGTAACTGTATAATCGCCAATAGCTGCGTATGTAATGGTTCCTGGATCTAATTGATCTGAAGTAGCTGGTGTTCCACCAGGAAAAGACCAACTATATGTAATGGTATCAGTAGCAGGTGCACAAGATTGAACTACTGCAATAGGGTTGAATGTAGCTTGCCCACAGGCATCTGCAATGGGATTAATACTAGCTTCTGGTGGTCGTTTTACTTCAACTGTATCTGTAATAGTATAATCTCCACATGCATTACTTATAGTCATACTAATCTCGTATGTTCCAGCATTGTTAAACTCAAAGGATGGATTTTCTGAATTTTCATCAGTCCCGTTTGTAAAACTCCAAGACTCTGTAGTATCACAAAAGCCTAATGAATAAGTCACTTCCCATAAATATGTATCAGCACCACAAGATTGCGACAAATCCGTTGTATTTGTAGCAGAAACATTAAATGGAATACATCCGGAGTTAGAATTTAGAGTAAAGGTTGGTACGAGTTCTGGCTCAATACAAATAGTCTTAACTACAGGATCTGTTAACCCACAAAAATTTTCTTCAATAAGTGTTACAGTATAAGTTCCAGATGATGTGTAAACATGCGTTGGGTTCTCCAAATCTGATGTTGTACCATCACCAAAATCCCACTGATGTAATGCTTGGCTCGTACAGTTTGGTCCAAAACCACCTTCAGTTGTGTTAGTAAACTGAACCGCTGTATTGACACAACTAGGTGAATCAAATTCAAAATCTACTTCAGGTAATTTTAAAATTATAATTGGTCCTGCTGTTAAAACAGTTTGTCCACATGACGTAGAAATTATTAAAGTAATTGTAAAACTACCATTTGGGCAACTTGACTCTGTATACTCATGCGGTACCGGAAACGGATCTGCTGCACTCGGATTATTGGGATCATAGTTTGCAGAGGCAGCTATTAATTCATTTTGAGTATAGTTAGCTTGAGTTCCATCACCATAATCAATAAAATAGGTTGTATCTGAAGGATTCTGACCCCAAGATCCAATTGCGAAATCAAGTTCGTTGATTGGTAAACAAAGGTTAACTGTGTTACCTGGACTGATAATTGCACCAATCGGATTACTCGAATTTTTCACCAAAATAGTTTCAGTTGCATTACAGCCACTATCGCCATATCCGGTAATTACCATTTCAAAAGACCCCAATTCTGCATAAGTGTGTTGTAATGGAAAAGTTACATTAGTTGCAGAAGTTCCATCTCCCCAATCGATATCATAACTTGTAATACATGCTGTTGATGGTGATGTATTACCTACATTAATAGTATAAGCAGGATCAACTGTATTGTTTCCACAGTTGTCAAAAGGAGGAGTAAACTGAGCATCTAAATCTTCAAAACTTAATTCTGGTCTTTGTTCAACGTTAACCGCTTGCGAAAAAGTTGACGTACAACCATTATCATCTGTCACCTCTAATGTGGCTGTGTAATTTGAGAAACCACATCCTAATGCATCGTATATATGTGAAGGATTCTCTTCGTCTGATGTATTACCATCGCCAAATTGCCAACTATAAGTAAACGGGCCATTACCCGTTACTGATGACACAAAATTGACCGGATCTGCAGAACAACCTCCATTATTATTTGTAAAACTTACTGTTGGAGGCTCAGCAACTGTGATAGTGGCTGATTCATTAATTGCTGTGGTGTCACCAGAATCATCTATCACGGAAATTAGAGTATAGACATAAGTACCAACTGCACCAGTATTTACATCTAAAGTGACTGTATCACTATTATTTGGAGTAGATATTATCTGATTTGCTCCACCATTGATGTTATAGGTAAATACATATGGTGCATCACCATCTGATCCTGTAAAAGTTATTTGAGGCTGTGGTGCTTCATTAAGACATACCGTAGTTGTACCAGAAATACTAGCGTCAGGAGGATAATTAACAGTAAATTCTTTTGTATTAAACTCTTCATTAAAAGAATAGCTTTTCAAGCTCATAGTTGAAGCATATCCTAATATGCCTACAAATAAAATTAGAATAAAGTAATTTACCTTCTTAACCATAACAAACTAATAACTAACAACTTATTGACTAATGTAGTTAAATTCTTAAAAAAAACTCAAAAATTGAATATTAACTTTTAATTAACCATTTAAAATTTAGGTTTTCAATCTAGAAACTAAAACTTGACCTTAAAATACCTACTATCAGGTAATTTTATCTCAAATAAATCAGATGGGTTCAATTATTCTAAATTCACTTTTGTTAATTCCTAAAAATCAAATATTTAACACATAATAACACGAATAACATAAATGAATTTACCTGCCACGAAAAATCAGAACAATTAATCTAAATTTAAATTGCTGATTTTCAATTAATTAAAAAATAAGATGTGCATTTCATCGATTTTTTTAGCGTTTCATGGAATATAATTACTATATTCGCATTATAATTTTAGTCCCAAACTAAAAAACCGCTTATATGAAAACCTACAATTCAGTCCTTAGGGACTGCCTAGTTATGTTGTGTGCTACCCTATTTTCTGCATACACATTTTCGCAAGATTTTAATGTACAGCATGTACAAGATGATATTGGTAATACTGGTGGCTCAAACACAAGTTTTACAGCTGTCTCGTCATTAAATAATGCATTTGTTCTAGCCAACAATAATAGAAAAGTTAGTGCTGGTATAAATGGTAACGGTTCAACCCTACCTGCAGATGACCTATCTGGTGCCAGAGTTTTAACTGGCGTAAATACTTTAAGCTATTACAGACAAAGCGGCTCAACAGGATCTAGTACAAGATTTAATGGTTCTATCTGGGAGTATGTAGGAACACCTGGAGGACCAAACGAAATGATTGTAAGAGGTCGATATGCGGTAAGCTTAAATGGTAGCACAAATAGTGTAACTCAAGTAATATCTGGTATTACCAATGCAAATAAATGTATTCCTTTCATTACCGGTATTATAACAAATAGAAATAGTAGAGGTGCTGATTCTGGTACAGCGATAGCATATTTAGAAAACGCTTCGACATTAAGAGTCGAAAAAGGTACCAACGCAAATACCGTGACTGTTTATATAACGGTCGTAGAATTTACAGGGAGTAATTGGACTGTGCTTCATGGGGACTCAGGAAGTTCGTCTGCCGATACAGGAACTATTACCTTAAGAGCAAATTCTGATGGTACCGGATCAGCGACGAATGTTAGTAATTGGGGTGAAGCTATAATTTTCACACAGCATAGAGGAGATAATAATCAAAATGCCGTTAATGATGCTATTGCTGACAATTGGCCTATAACTGATCCTGGTTCTAATAACCAAAGCGTCGATTGGACTTTTCATGCTAATCACGATTCTAATGGAAATAACAGACATTTTGTACATATTCTAAATAATTCAAATTTAGGTGTAACAAGATTTCAAGATACTAATCCTTCAGCAGGAGAAAATACTATTAATATTTCGTCCGCTGGTCTTTCAAACATCAATGAAGCTCTAATTGTAGGTACATCAACTACGAGTGGTGGTGGAACCGCATATGCAAGAGGATGGAGAAACTATTATTTAAATTCAACAACCCAGGCAGCTCACTGGTGTGCTAGGAGTGGTAATACGTTGAGTCATGAGATACAAATTGTTGATTTATCTGGACTAGTTTCAACATTAGAACCAGAAATTAATCTTGTCGGAAATTCAACGAATATATCGGATGGTGATACAACACCTAGTTTGACAGATGATACTGACTTTGGAAATGTTTTAACAACTGGTGGAACCGATACTCACACATTTACAATAGAAAATACAGGAACGGCGAATTTAAATTTAACAGGTAGTTCACCTTACGTTAGTATTACCGGAGCAAATGCCTCAGATTTTAATGTTGCTACAATTCCTGCATCATCAATTAATATAGGAACCTCAACAACTTTTCAAATTACATTTAACCCTAGTGCAGATGGATTGAGAACTGCTACCGTGACTATTGCAAATGATGATAGTGATGAAAACCCATATAACTTTGATATTCAAGGAACAGGATACACACCAGCACCTGAAATGAATGTTGTTGGTAACGCTATAACAATAGTTGATGGAGATTCTACACCAAATTTTTCTGACGATACCGATTTTGGTAGTATTAGTACATTGAGTACTCAGGAAGTACATACATTCACTATTCAAAATACGGGTAACCTAGTATTGAACCTCGGATCTATAGCAATTGGTGGATCACATGCCGCTGATTTTTCTGTAACAGCTAATCCTTCTGCGACGGTTGCAGCATCAGGAAGCACAAGCTTTGATATTGCTTTTGATCCAAGTGCGATTGGTCTTAGAACAGCTACAATAACAATTGCAAACAATGACAGTGATGAAAGTCCTTATAATTTTAGTATACAAGGTACTGGAGTAGCGCCAACTTACTGTACAGCCGTTGCAACTGACGATAGTTTCGAATGGATTGGTAATGTTACTGTAAATTCTACAAGTAACACTTCAAGCGGTGGTAGTACATCAACAGGTTACTCAGATTTCACTGCCTTAACACCAGCTGATTTAATACAGGGCTCTACTGGCAATACAATTTCTGTAACACCTGTATGGCTTTCAACACTGTATACAGAAGGTGTAACAGTATGGATAGATTTTAATCAAGATTATACTTTTGATGCATCTGAAATAATCATGCAAGTAGGTCCTGACACAGTTTCACCGCAAACAGGAACTTTTAGTATTCCTGTAGGAGCTGTATTAGGTAATACAAGAATGCGCGTTATAATGGATGATGCAATTTTAGTTACAGATCCATGTAATAACCCAAATTATGGAGAAGTTGAAGATTATACGGTTAACATTATACCTGCATCTACTGATCCTGAAATGAATATCACAGGAAATAGCACAAGCATTACAGATGGCGATATAACACCTTCCTTCACAGACTTTACAGACTTTGGTAATGTTAATATAACAGGAGGGACAAATCCAAACACATTTATCATAGAAAATCTTGGTGGTGGCGTCCTTAATTTAACAGGTAGCTCACCATATGTAACTATTGGTGGTGCTCATGCGGCAGACTTTACTATAACCTCTGCCCCATCAAATTCTATTGCAGCTTACAGTTCTTCAGCATTTGTAATTACGTTTGATCCTAGTGCACTTGGTTTAAGAACAGCTACAGTTACCATTGCAAATGACGATTCTGACGAAAACCCATATAATTTTAATATCCAAGGAACTGGTTTTGTGCCGCCACCATGTGGTTCATCGGTGGTTCATACTGCTGATTTTGAAACAGGATTAGATGGCTGGACATCAGGTGGTGCAAATGCCAATAGAGTAAATGATGCTACATGGTCATATGACGGAAGTTACAGTCTACAAATTAGAAATGGCGATGCTGTAGGATCAACGACTTCTTTTGATTCACCTTCATTTGACTTATCTAATTATGAAAAAGTTGATTTTAAATTCTTCTTTGCACCTAATAGTATGGATTCTGCATACACTGGTATAACTAAAGACTCTTTTGAAGATTTTATATTAGAATATAGTAGTGACAATGGTGCTACTTGGACGGTTGTTAAAAGTTTTGAAAGTGGTCAAATTGCCAACAAAAATGCGGATTTTGAGACATCGAGTACAGCAATTTTCTATGGCAGAATAGTGACATTAAAAAGTACAGACTTTAGTTTCCCAGCATCAGCAATCTCAAAGTTTAGAGTACGTTGTAATGGTGATGCTAATGACGACGAAGTTTACATAGATAATATTACCATTAACGGTACATCTTATTGTTCGCCATCTGAAGGCCCTGGAGGGGTAACAAGTGATTTAGACTTATGGTTAAAAGCTGATATGGTTGATGGTATTAATGAAAATGCCGACGGAAGTGCAGTGAACTCATGGTTTGATAATGGTAAAGGAAATCATGCAGAGTCAATGGTAACTGGGCAAGAACCAATTTACCAAGACAATATTACAAGAAACTTCAATTTTAACCCAGTCATTGACTTTGAAAATGATAATAACACCGCTTCAAGTGATTTAACCTACATTATTAATGATGGGTCTAGACATGAACTTACAGGTACAGGTGGTTTTAGTAGCGGTGATATGTTTATAGTTATAATGCCAGATCCAAGTATCACAACCACTATGGTTCCATTAGACACATTCACAAGTACCGATCCATTTACTATAAGTTCTCAAGCCGAAGATGTTACAGGGTTTGGATATGGCAACTATAGTCAGAGGTTTACTAATGAACTATTTGGATATTGTATTGGATCGAGTGCTGGAACCGCTCCTACTTTCACAGGTTATGGACGCGGTGATACATCTGGTACTAATAACTACAACCAAATTGGGATAATCAATATTAGAGAGAATAGTACCGTAACAGATATGGAACTTTATTTAAATGGAAATTCAATCGGTAATGTTACTAATGATGCGGCTGATTTTGGTGCTATTGACAATGAGAGATTCTGGTTGGGAAGAAGTCAATATTGGAACGGTAGTTTTGATGGTAGAATTGCAGAAATTATCACCTTCTCTTCAGCAAATAATGATGGAGACTTGACCCAATCTAGAAATAGAATTCAATCTTACTTAGCTATTAAATATGGTATTACGCTAGGTGTAAATGGTACCTCGCAAGATTACGTAGATAGTGATGGTTCAGTTATTTGGGATGAATCAACAAATACTGGGTATAATTACGATATTGCCGGCATAGGAAGAGATGATATTTCTGAATTAAACCAAAAGCAATCAAGAAGCGTTAACGATGCAGCGGACGGCACAGGTCGTATAGAAGGAATTCTAACAATAGGCTTAGGCGATATATACGATACTAATACTATTAATAAAAACACCAATGCGGTTACTTTTAATGATAAAGAATTCTTAGTATGGGGAAATAATGGAGCTGATTTAGATTTAGCGTCTTCAACAATAAACGTTGACATGAGTAGCGGAATTTTAGGGATTTCAACACCGGTAACATTTACGGGTATGCAACGTATTTGGAAGTTTGTAGAAACTGGTGGAGATGTGCCGAGTGTAAAAATTAAAATACCGCAAAATGCCATTAGGAATATCACGCCTCCTGGAAGTTATTTAATGTTCATATCAGATACTGATGTTTTCGACCCGACTGCAGATTATCGAGTTATGACTTCAGATGGTAGCGGAAACTTAGAAACTGACTACGACTTTGACGGAACTAAATTTATAACCTTTGGTTATGCGCCACAAGTTGTAGTAGAACGCTCTGTTTACTTTGATGGTACTGATGATTACGTAGATATTGAAGATAGATTAGATATAGAAACAACAAGCTTTACATTATCAGCATGGATAAAAAGAGATGCTGCTGATAGTGGAACAAAATCTATTCTCTCTAAAAGAGATGCAAGTTTCACTCAAGGTTTTGATTTTAGAATTCTAGATAATAATTCTATGGAAATTATATGGAAAAATGGTGGTGATCAAAGTTTAATCTCAAATACAAGATTACCTGATGACCAATGGCACCATGTTTCAGCTATATACGACGGATCAGACATCTCATTATATGTTGATGGTGTATTAGACAGTACAGCGTCAAGATTAGCACCATTAAGTACTGACGAGTCATTTTTAATCGCTGCTGCTGGTAAAGGAACAATTTCTCAATTCTTTAGAGGAAATATTGACGAAGTACGTGTTTGGGATACGGCATTAACTGTAGACCAATTAAGATTTATAATGAATCAAGAAATTGAAGATAATGCTGGCCAAGTTATGGGAACTGAATTACCTAGTTCAATTACAAAAAATGATATTAATACAATCCCATGGTCTGATTTAGCAGGTTACTATCCGATGTCTGTATTTACTTATACAAATACCGATGATGCCTCAGGAAATGGCAAACAAGGAGCTCTAAGAAATTTAGATACTGTAGATCGTCAGACCGCACCACTACCATATGCTTCAAACCAGAATGGAGATTGGGATACTAATACTACGTGGACTAATGGTTCTATGTTAACAATTCCTGGATCTGCTTCTATTGTTGATTCGGCGGTAACTGTAGATTGGAACATCGTTAGAACATCACATAATATAACACTAGACAATTCTAGTCTACCTGCCGGTAATCAGGATAATAGAACGCTACTTGGTCTTTATGTAGATGCTAATGAGTTAACTGTAGATGGTGATAATGGTTTAGATACAGGTTATGGATTAACAGTAAGTCATTATTTGAGACTAGAAGGAAAAATAGATCTTGAAGGAGAGTCTCAATTAATTCAGACATTAGATAGTGATTTACTTGTGGTTAGTAACGGAGCCTTAGAAAAGGACCAACAAGGTACGGCAGACACCTTTACTTACAACTACTGGTCTGCACCTGTTGGAGAAACTGATCTTGGTACAAACAATTACAGATATACTGTACAGGATATTATGTACGATGGAACTAATCCAGTAAACTTCACAAATTCTGGATACAATGGTAGCGCAACTACACCAGTGACTATTGCAGATTACTGGATATGGAAATATGCAGATAATCCAATAGGTGACTATTCATCTTGGCAACATGTAAGAAGAACTGGTAACATAAATGCTGGTGAAGGATTTACAATGAAAGGACCTGGAACAGGATCTATAACAACCGAGCAAAATTATGTTTTCCTTGGTAAACCAAATAATGCTGATATCAATCTTACAATTAGTGCAGGTAACAACTATTTAGTTGGTAACCCATACGCTTCAGCTATTGATGCTGATAAGTTTATTCAAGACAACGGACCTACATTAGATTATACTGGTGCAAGTCCAGAAACAAATGCATTACTTAGTGGTACGTTATACTTCTGGGAACATTGGGGAGGTGGATCACACATACTTCAAGAATACCAAGGTGGTTATGCAACGTATAACTTCTCTGGAGGTGTAGCTGCAGCATCATTAGGTACTAATGATCCTGATGTAGCAACAGGAGGAACGCCTACCAAAATTCCTGGACGCTATATTCCAGTAGGACAAGGATTTTTTGTAGCTGCAGATAACACAGGTACAATTAACTTTAATAATAGTCAACGTGTATTTGTAAAAGAAGGTGCAGCTTCAACTTTTGTAAAAAATGATGAGTATGCAAACGCTACAGAAAGTGCTGAAATTGATGATAGAATAAAGTTAAGGTTCGGATTCTATTCAATTAATACAATTCATAGACAATTGTTATTAACTATAGACGACAATGCTACTTCTGGTATTGACTGGGGTTATGATGCTTCAACTAACGACACTCAGATGGATGACATGTTTTGGCGTATAAGTAATGAGAATTTTGTTATTCAGGCTAGTAATGTAATCGAAGATAGTACCATTTTCCCTCTTGGTGTAATAACAGATGCGGATGGAATAAACCGTATTTCAATCGATGCATTAGAAAATGTACCTAGTGATTTAGACATATTTGTTCATGATAAAACATTAAACATTTACCACGACCTAAGAGTAAGTGATTATGAAATCTTCTTAAACTCAGGAGAGTACACAGACAGATTTGAAATTACATTCAGTCAATCTGGTGAAAGCTTAGGCATAGATGATGAAATTGTTGAAAGTATTGATATTTTATATTCAAATGATAAAGAAAAAATTGTACTTTTGAACCCGAATAAAGAAGACATAAAATCGATTGAACTATACAATATTTTAGGACAATCTATGTTAACAATAAAACATACTTCTGAGTTTTTGAGAGGCTACTCTGAGTATGACGTTAAGAATTTAAGTTCTGGAACTTATATAATTAAGTTAAATACCGCAAAAGGGGCTGTATTAACGAAAAAAGTTTTAGTCAAATAATCCTTTACACCATTACTTAAAAATCTTAACAACAAAGTCCTGAATTTTTCAGGACTTTTTCTTTTTAAGACACTTTTTACTTTCAATTTATGCTTTTCGTCGATAAAATCGTGCATTTTATAGGTTTTTTTAAAATAATTCCTTATATTCCAGCGATTTTTAATTAGTTAAAAGACCTCGAGCCCCAACTCGATAACTATTAATCTTAGCCTCATATGAAAAGACATACTACTGTCCTATTAGGACTTGCCCTCTGTCTAATGCCCTTGTTATCCCATAATTTACAAGCGCAAACTCAAGACTTTTTTATTCAGCATATTCAAAATGATGTAAACAACTCTGGTGATACGACAGATAATTTTACTCAAGTATCTTCACTTAACTCTGCATTTGTTCTATTAAACAATAATAGAAGGTCTAGTGCTGGAGTGAATGGAACCGGATCTAATCTTAACGGTGATGATTTAGCCGGCGCAAATGTTTTAACAGCAACAAATACCCTTACGTATTATAGAGAATCTAACTCCATAAACTCAGATACTCGATTTAGTTCGTCTATTTGGGAATATAAAGGAGAACAAGGTGGAGCTAACGAAATGATTGTTCGTGGAAGATTTCAAGTCTCCTTAAATGGATCTAATAATTCTACAACAGAATCACTTAGTGGTATTGTTAATGCCAATAAATGTATTCCTTTTATTACGGGTATTCTTAATGATGATTCTGGTCAAGGAGCAGATTCTGGAACAGCAATAGCCTATTTAGAAGATGCATCAACACTAAGAATTCAAAAAGGTAGTAACGGAAACAATGTTACGGTTTTTATAACTGTAGTTGAATTTACAGGAAGTAACTGGACCGTATTATATGGAGATTCAGGAAATGTATCGTCAAGCACTGGCAATATTACATTAAAAGATGGCTCAGATGGAACAGGAACTACAACCTCAGTATCACAATGGAGTAATGCCATAATATTTGGTCATCACAGAGGTGACAACACGTCCAGTGGCGCTAACCAAGCTATTGCAGATAATTGGCCAATTTTTGAACCCAATGGTAGTACAGATAAGGTTGATTGGGTTTTTCACTCCAGTCATGGCTCTAATGGTACTAATAGACATTTTGTTCATATTTTAAGCAATCCGAGCATTAACGTTTCGAGATTTCAATCTAGTACAAATGCATCTAATGAAAGCACAATAGACATCACATCCGCTAATATTTCAAATACTAACCAAGCAATAATTGTTGGTAGCTCTATATCTAGTGGTGGTGGCACAGCATATGGTCGTGGATGGCGTAATTATTATTTTAATTCTAATACTGAAGCTGCTCATTGGTCTCATCGCAGTGGCAATAGCATGTCTCACGAAATACAAGTTGTAGACTTTTCAGGAGTCAATTCTGAAGGATATTGTACTTCATGGGGACATACAACATGGAATACTGGAATTACAAATGTTAAATTCAATACTATAGATCATTCTGACGGATCACCAAAAGATTCAGGATATGAAGACTTCACTTCAACTCAATCAACTACTGTATATAGAAATACAATTAGAAGTTTAAATGTTAATGTGGATACAGATGGTGATTATTCGGCACACGTTTTCGCTTGGATAGATTGGAACCAAGATTTAGACTTCAATGACGACGGAGAAAGTTATGACCTTGGTAGTGCAGATGATGTATCTGATGGTTCTACTGACTTATCGCCTTTTGCTATAACGATTCCTTCTGATGCCACATTAGGTGCAACTCGTATGAGGATTGCAGTTAATTTTGAGGCAGACCCAACGCTTTGTGCTACAAATTTTGATGGAGAGGTAGAAGACTACGAAATAATTGTTTCTGATGGGGTTTCAAATTCTGAAATTAATATTACTGGTAATGGATTTAACATCTTAAATCAAGACAATTCACCAATATTATTAGACTTTACAGATTTTGGTAATGTTTCTGTAGAATCAACTGTATCCAGATCTTTTGTCATAGAAAATCTTGGTATTAACAATAATCTTTCACTTACGGGTAGTTCACCTTATATCAGTTTGTCTGGAGCCAACTCAGGAGAGTTTAGTGTAACCACTACTCCATCTAATAGTATCAATCCAAACTCAAATACTAACTTTACAATTGCATTTAATCCAACATCCGATGGATTAAAAACTGCTACTGTTACCATTGCAAATAACGATAATGACGAAAGCAGTTACAGCTTTTCTATACAAGGTAATGCTGTTTTGGGTGAATTTTGCGAGTCCTATGGTAATTTAGATTACCAAACAAGTATTACCAACGTTACATTTAACACCTTAGACCATTCCGATGATGGTGAGAAAAATGTAGGTTATGAAGATTTTACAAATTCTCAATCTACCACGGTTGAAGCTGGATCTAGTTATGATCTCAGTGTTAGTGTAGATACCGACGGAAACTATATTGTATACACAAACGTTTGGATAGATTGGAATGGTGACTATGACTTTGAAGACGACGGAGAAACTTACGATCTTGGTTATGCAGTAAACGTAGAAGATGGTATTACAGATTTATCACCACTTTCAGTTCTTGTTCCTGAGGATGCCGCAATAGGATCAACACGTATGAGGGTTTCTGCCAAATACTGGGATTATCCTGATGATTGCGAAATAGACTTTGATGGTGAGGTAGAAGATTACACCATAGTAGTGTCAGCTGCACCTGCACCAGAAATTGTGGTAATTGGTAATGATAATGAAATATCATATGGGGACTCAACACCATCACCAACAGACCATACAGATCTTGGGTCTGCAAATACAAATCAAACAATTTCACGAGTATTTACGATTAACAATAGCGGATCTTTAGATCTTGAAATATCTGATATTTCTTTATCTAACACTACAGATTTTTCATTTATAGGTGACGCTTATGATACTACGGTGGAAGCCAATGGTTCCACAACTTTTGAAATTGCTTTCAACTCATCAACACTCGGTGAAAAAACATCTAACGTTACTATAACAAACAATGCAACTTCTAGTTCTTCTTACCAATTTACTATTAAAGCTACAGCAGTTGCAAGCTTCTTTGATAGTGATGGCGACGGAGTTTTAGATAACATTGATATAGATGATGATAATGACGGTATTAGAGATAGTGAAGAAGAGTTAGATTGTGATAATACAAATATTGCATTAAAAGTCAATTATAAATTTTTAAACGAGACTTTTGGTACTGGTGAAAGAACAACCATAAATACAACCTATGATGCGGTAACAACATACTGTTATGAAGATGGTACATCAAGTTGTTCTAGTGGCGGTATTGATTTAAATGACGGTGAATATACCGTGTATTATAGAGCTGCTGATGGTGATGGAGTTAACGACACACCAAATGAAGAGGTTGGCTCTTGGGCAGATAATTATTGGTACTTAGGAGAAGACCACACACCAGACGACACAAATGGTAGAATGGCCATGTTTAATGCGTCATACGA
Source organism: uncultured Flavobacteriaceae bacterium (assembly GCA_964517835.1). Taxonomy (GTDB): domain Bacteria; phylum Bacteroidota; class Bacteroidia; order Flavobacteriales; family Flavobacteriaceae; genus Winogradskyella. Next base: position 21,555 of record CAZFEV010000032.1, read on the forward strand.
CCCTGGAATATTCTATACAGCAAATATTACAGGTGCTTTACCAGGTATACCTATTACCTATAGTTTTTGGGTATTAAACTTAGACAGATCAGATGCTCCAAATATTGGTTCAAGGTTACGTCCAGATATTTTAGTTGAGTTTAGAGACGTAGACGATAACGTTCTTGCTTCAATCACAACTGGTGAAATTGCACCAACAACAGCAGGGAACTTACAAGGCGACTGGTACAATTTTTCTGCAGATTTAACCTTTAATGTCAGTGAGTTTAATGTGTATTTCTACAATAACGAAACCGGTGGCTTAGGAAACGATCTTGCCATAGATGATATTCAAATTACACAAACACTTTGTGATACAGATGGAGACAATGTTGCAAATGTATTTGATTTAGACAGTGATAACGACGGTATACCAGACGCAGTGGAAGCTGGCTACACAGCAACAACTAATGGTAAGGGTATAATAGATAATTGGTCTGACAATAATGATAACGGAATGCATGACGCTTATGAAGGTCTAACACCATTAGATTCAGACAATGATGGTGTACCAAACTACATTGATTTAGACAGTGATAACGATGCCATTTTTGATGTTGATGAATCAGGAGCTGGCAATTCATTAGATACTTCATTTCAAAATGGCGATGGAGATATTGATGGTGATGGCGTTGGTGATGGTGAAGATTCTGATGCGGTTAGAGAAAAAGATGTTGACTCTGATGGTAGTGTAGAATACTTCGCTGATGGTATTTTAGATATTTATGATTATTTAGATGGATCAACATTTGAAACAGCTTATGGTAACCAAAATCAAGGTGTTTCTCACACATATTATGTTGCCGATTCTGATAACGACGGAACGCCAGATTACATTGATGTTTACAATAATTCTAATGACACTTATGATATCTCAAATTCACTATACTATTATTATGACGAAAATAATGATGGTGTTATTGACGATACAGCTGACACAGATGGTGATGGTATTTTAGACCTGTTCGATACTAATGACAATAGTTTTGGATCTCCAAGAGATATTAACGTAAATCTTCAGGTGCATTTTGACGGTCGTAATGATTACATTCAAGATGAATCAGTAATTGATAATTGGGGAGAAATTACATTAATGGGATGGATTAAAATTGATAATGATGGTTCAGGTAATCGTTTCTTGTTTGGGCAAGACAATTTTAGTCTAAAATTACTCAGTAATGGTAACCTTCAGGCTAATATAAGCGGAACAACTGTTAATTATAATACTGCCATATCAACAAACCACTGGACACATGTTGCTATAGGATATAGCGCAACTGAAGAAGTTTACAAATTATATATTAACGGTGAAGTTGTAGAAAGTGGCTCAAGAACTGGGTTGCTAGACACGGACTCTAGTCCTTTTACAATGGCAAAGGATCCTTCAAGTAACAATGACTACTTTAAAGGAACATTAGACGAAATTCGTTTGTTTAATAAATCATTGAGCTCTGATGAAGTTAGTAAAATGGTCTATCAAAAAATTGAAGATAATGGTAACGTTCGAGGTTCTGAAATACCTTTAGATATCGAAACATTGCAATGGTCTAATCTTATTAAATATTATAAATTAGATATATACAAAGGTAATATTACAGACGATTATACTACACCTTCAATTGATGAAGGCTCAGGTGCTACACTTTACAATATAAAGAGTATTACCGCAGAAACTGCACCAATACCATTTGTGTCTTACTATGGAAATTCCGATTTAGAAAGTGCCTTAAGCAAGCCTGAAGATGGTGTTTACGGTATTGATGCTATTTTTTACGAGTGGTCTATTGTAAAAATTAATCATGACGATATCACTTTTGATGGTGACCAAAAACATCTCGGTCTTATTGTCGAAGAAAATGACCCAAGTTTAAACCCTATAGAGTTTCACGTTACAAATGATTCAGAATTAAATGTGTCTTGGTATTTAAAATTAGATGGGTTTATTGATCTTGAAGGAGAATCACAACTTGTTCAAGGTGAAAATAGTATTCTAGATGCCACGAGTAAAGGTAGAATTGAGCGCGATCAGCAAGGTACAGCGGATACATTTACATATAATTATTGGTCTTCGCCAGTAGGTGCTATAAACAATACAACAAATAATAACGATTATACTATTAGCTCTATTCTTAGAGACGGAAGCGATCCAGATAATCCTCAGGCGATTAATTGGATAACTAGTGGTTATAATGGCACAGATACCTCACCTATTGGTATTGCGCACTATTGGATTTGGAAATATGCTGATCATCCTGCGGGTGATTACTCATCATGGCAACATGCAAAAAGTAATGGTAACATGAGTGCAGGTGAAGGTTATACTATGAAAGGACCTGGAACAGGTGCGATTGAAGATAACCAAAACTATGTCTATGTAGGAAAGCCAAATAATGGTACCATCACATTACCTCTAAGCGCAGACAATAACTACCTTATTGGTAATCCATATGCTTCGGCAATTGATGCCAATGAATTTATAAATGATAACCCTCATTTAAGTGGTACAATTGCATTATGGGAACATTGGGGTGGCGGATCTCATAATTTACAAGAATATCGTGGTGGTTATGCCAGATATAACTTGGCAGGTGGAGTACCTGCTTCTGCACCTCATCCAGATGTTGCACAAGTTGGTGTAGGTACAAAAACACCTGGTAGATACATTCCTGTTGGACAAGGTTTCTTCGTTAAAGGGGAAAGTTCGGGTACCATTACCTTTGAAAACGACCAACGTATCTTTAAAAAAGAAGGTAGCTCATCCGTTTTCTTTAAAGGTCCTTCAGAAATAGTTGACGATGAAGACGTAGATGATAGAATGAAGTTTAGATTTAGATTCACAGGTAGTAATGCTTTACAATTGCAGCGACAGTTATTATTAACCATAGATGAAAACACTACCGCTGGAGTGGATTGGGCTTATGATGCGCCATTAAACGAAGGACAAACTGATGATATGTTCTGGTTAATTAATAGTGAGAAATTTGCGATACAAGCAAATAATAATGCAGACATAAATACTGTATATCCACTAGGTATAAAAGCAAGTACAGATGGTATAATTAAAATTGCAATAGAAGCACTTGAAAATGTACCAGATTCAGTAAACATTTATTTACATGACATACACAATGCCACGTATCATGATCTTAGAGTAAGTGATTTTGAAACTACAATTACTACTGGTGAGCATTTAGACAAGTATGAAATCACTTTTGATAATGCTTCTGAAACTTTATCTATGGACGATTTAGATATTGATGAAATGCGAATATACTATGCATCTCACAGAAATAAAATTGTTGTCCTAAACCCTGATATGATTGAATTAGAACAATTAAACTTATACAACATAAATGGACAATCTGTTTATGAAAATGCAAGATTATGGACAGAGTCATATAACGAATTTGATACACCAAGTCTAAGCACAGGTGTTTATATTATAGAACTTAAAACACAACGTGGTGTTGTGTCCAAAAAAATTGTGATTAAATAGTCACTTAACGATATGAAAAAAGCCCATCAAAGAATTGATGGGCTTTTTTTATTCTATCATAAGTTCTTAACAATCCAAACGATTATTTTAAAAACTTAATCAATGCTTCTAAGTCTAGTTTTTGTTGCTCTCCAGTTTCCATGGTTTTCAAAGCAAATAATCCTGATTCTATTTCTTGCTCACCCACTAAAACCACAAATGGAATTTCGCGTTTGTTAGCATAAGTCATTTGCTTTTTCATCTTCGCAGCATCTGGATACAGTTCCGCCTTCACACCAACTTCTCGCAACTTCGACACTGCTTGTAGACACGCCATAGCTTCTTTATCACCAAAATTGATAAAGAGCACTTTTGTAGCATCAGCTATAGTTTCAGGGAATAAACTTAATTCCTCTAAAACTAAATAAATACGGTCTAATCCAAAGCTTATTCCTACTCCACTGGTATCAGGCTTGCCAAAAATACTTGTTAAATCATCATAACGTCCGCCACCACCGATCGAACCCATTTTCACACCTTCTGGTGCAGAAACTTCAAAAATAGCGCCTGTATAGTAATTAAGACCTCTTGCTAATGTAACATCTAATTGAAGGTTTGCCGTTTTTAAACCTAAGTTTGAAATGGCTGTATCTATAAATTCTAATTCTTCAATACCTTTTAAACCAATTTCTGAAGCACTTAAAATAGATTTTAAACTTTCTACCTGATTAGCAAAATCACCTTCTAAAGAAAATAAGGGTTGAAGCTTCGTAATACCATCATCAGAAATACCTTTACTTCGCATTTCTTCTTTTACTTTCTCCTCGCCTATTTTATCTAGTTTATCTAAAGCAACTGTAAAGTCAATCAATTTGTCTTGTGCACCTATAACCTCAGCAATACCAGATAATATTTTACGGTTATTAATTTTTATGGTAACACCTTTAAGATTTAAAGCTGTAAACACTGCATCATACAATTGTATAAACTCTACTTCTTGTAATAAGGACTTAGAACCTACAACATCTGCATCGCATTGGTAAAACTCTCTAAATCTACCTTTTTGCGGTCTATCTGCACGCCAAACTGGTTGTATTTGGTAACGTTTAAAAGGAAAAGCTATTTCATTCTGATGTTGTACAACATAACGTGCAAAAGGCACTGTTAAATCGTATCTAAGGGCTTTTTCTGAAATCTTTGGAGTCATTACTGATTCAGATCTTAAATTATAATCATCCTCATTAATTTTTTTCAAATAGTCACCACTATTTAGAATTTTAAAAATCAGACGGTCACCTTCATCACCATATTTACCCATTAAGGTTTCTGAATTCTCAAAACTTGGGGTTTCAATAGGCTGAAATCCATAGAGCTGAAATTGTTCTTTTATGGTTTCCATAATATAAGAACGCTTTGCAACTTCTACTGAATTAAAATCTCTTGTGCCTTTTGGTATACTTGGTTTTTGTGCCATATTCATCTTCCTGCGTAGGCAGGAATTTCTTTTAAAATTATAATCTCAAATAAATTATCTGTCATTTCGAGCATTTGTTGAAATCAAAATATATTTTGATTGAAACTACACTACGAAGTAGTCTAGAAATCTAATGATTAATTAAACTATTTTTATAGTAATACTTGAATTGAATCATAAACACTTCGACAAGCTCAGCCTGACTTGTGAATCTAGAAAAAATCAATTCACAATTCACAAAAATATTATAAAAAACAGAGGCAATCGAAAGTTATTTCAATTTTGTAGTAACTTTATTGTGTTTAAATAGTCTTATAGTTTTAAACAGACCAACCAACTTTAAATTTTACTATGTTTTCACTTGCTAAAGAAAATATTAAAATAGCTTTTGGTTCTATTAAAGGGCAACTGCTTCGTACTATATTAACAGTTTTAATTATTGCCATAGGAATAATGGCATTGGTTGGTATACTTAGCGGTGTTTCTGCTTTAGAAAACACTATTTCTAGTAACTTCTCTTCAATGGGTGCTAACACCTTTAACTTTCAACGCTATGAGTTTAGAGCACAACGTCAAAGTAGTAGAGAACGCCAAAAGATAAATCCAATCATCAGCTACCGCAATGTTAAGGACTTCATTGATAATTATGACTTTCCATTTACTAAAGTTGCGGTATCATTCTATGGTTCATTTGCTTCGGAAGTTAAATATGAAAACAAGAAAACAGACCCTGAAGTATCCGTAATTGGTGCTAACGAATACTATATCGAAAACTCAGGATTAGAAATAGAAAAAGGTCGTGCCTTAAACTTTGCAGATGTAGAAAACAACAATGCAGTATGTGTCATTGGAGCAGACTTACAAAAGGCATTGTTCCCAGATGAAAACCCTATTGATAAAACCATAAGTATTAGAGGTTCAAAATTTAAAGTAATTGGAACCATTAAAGGAAAAGGTTCAACTTTTGGAAACAACCAAGATTTAACTGCTGTTTTACCTTTAAAAAAAGCACGCTCAATTTTCACCAATCCTAATATCAATTATCGACTTAGTGTTAAGGTGGACAAGAAAGACATGCTTGAAGGCGCACAAGATGACGCTATTGTAACTTTTAGAAATGTACGTGGACTAAATCCTGTAGAAAAGAATAATTTTGGTATAGAACGAAGTGAAGACCTTATAAATAGAGCCGCTAATAATACTTTAGCTTTATATTGGGCTGCATGGATTATTAGTATTATCACCATATTTGGTTCTACTATAGCCTTAATGAATATTATGCTTGTTTCTGTTAGCGAACGCACTCGCGAAATCGGTGTTCGTAAAGCCCTAGGTGCAAAAAGTAAAACAATTGCTTTTCAATTTTTTATTGAAACGATTATTATTGGTCAATTAGGTGGCATTTTAGGGATTATCCTTGGAATTTTAATTGGTTACGGTGTTGCCAAAGGCTTCGACCTAGAATTCTCTACACCATGGGCAGCAATGATTTGGGCCACAAGTATAGCGTTTATTGTTGCCATAATTTCTGGTCTATATCCAGCAACTAAAGCAGCAAGATTAGATCCTGTGGAATCGTTGAGATATGAGTAAGTAATTAGTGAATAGGGAAAAGTGATTAGACAAAAGTTGAAAAGCAAAATTCTAATTACTTATTACTAATGCCTAACTACTAAACTACTGCTTTATTAAATTTTCAAAGTACTGAAACAACTCACCTTTAGTGATATTTGCTCCTTGCTGAACTAATTTAAAAATATCTTGATGCTTGTCATCTGAGTACTCTTTTTTTGCATTAAAAAACTCAATATCATCTGACAATAAATTATCCCTTAACCACTGAAAACCTTCTTTTGTTGTTAAATCTGCCTTATCTTCTTTCAACTTTAAGGCAATAAGATGCATGTCTTTTTCCTTACACTTAAAAAGGTGTATTTGATTTGGTGAAATATGTTCTAAATATTCAACCTTGTTAAGCACTCCATACCAAACCAAATCACTAAAAACATCTAACTCCTGCTCTGCTGCTTCTGGTTTGTTCTTCTTTATATCTTCCCATTCATCTGCAGTTATAGATTGTGTCGCTAAAAAGTTTATGAACTCTTGGTGTAATTCTTCAAACTGCTCTTTTGTTAATCTTGCGTATTTCATAACAAATTTATTTTGTCATTCCGCACTTGATGCGGAATCTATTTAATTATATTTTTAACTCTTATGCATTTCGACTAAGCTCAATGTGACAGCAGAAATACATTAATTTATCGCCTCAAATGCTTCAAACGGTCTATCGGTTGCTAATATATTAACACCTTTACTGTACCAATTCTTGTATAAATGATTACCTCTAGCATCTGCTTGCCTATCTAAGTTTCCTAAAGTTCCTAGAATGCAAAGAATATCCTTTTCTTTAAGTCGTTTATAAAGTGATGCATTAGATAAACGCGTACCTGTAAATGCTAACATGTTTTCTGTTGGAATATTAGTTTCTAGCAACCTGTCAAATTCCTTATGATTTCTAGCTGATACTGACAATAATAAGTTAGGATTTAAATTATAAGCAGACTGCGCTTGAGCTACGTCATAAGTAATAATGATACAAACATCTTCTGCATTTGCTTTTTTTATCGCATCAATCACATCTTTCTGACTGACACTACGTTTGATGTCAACGGTAAGTACAACATTGTTTTCCTTACTCCATTCTAAAACTTCTGTGAACAGTGGAATTTTGAAGTTCGTCTTGTTACCAAAATCATCAACAAGATTTAATCTTTTTATCTGATTATAAGTTTTATTTTTAACTAAACCTGAACCATTTGTGGTTCTATCTAATGAATTATCATGCATTAAAATGAGCTGGCCATCTTTAGTTTGAGCAACATCAATCTCGTAAATAGCAGTAATACTATCATTTACATATGTAATCGTTTCTAAACAGTTTTCAGGATAGTTTTTAAGTCCTTTTCCACCGCGATGCACACTGATATTAGGATAATCTGATGACGAAGCTTTAAAAACTTCAATCAGTTTTGATTTGTTATCAATTTCAGTATTGCTTTTAGAGTTTTTACAACCTAAAAAAGAAAATATAAATACGAGTAATAATACAAATTGCTTCATTAGATAATATCTTTTATTTGAGATACCGCTTTTCGGCGATATTATTTCAACTATAATACTTGAATTCGCATTAAAGTGCTCTATAAGTATTAGTTTCAACAAAAAAACCGCTTAGAGAACTAAACGGTTTTTTAATATTATAGTTTATAAGAATTATTTCTCAGCTACTACTTCAAAAGGTAAATCTACAGTAACTTCTCTGTGTAATCTTACTACAGCATTGTATTTACCTAAACGCTTTACGTTACCACCAACAACGTTGATGAATTTCTTATCAATTTCTTGACCTTCTTTTTGTAAAGCTGCAGCTACATCAATATTGTTTACTGAACCAAATAATTTGTCTCCAGCACCAACTTTAGATGCAATCTTAATTTCTAAACCAGCTAACACATCAGCAACAGCCTTTGCTTCGTCAACAATCTTCTTTTCTTTAAATGCACGTTGCTTTAAAGTTTCTGCTAACATTTTCTTTGCTGAAGGAGTTGCCATGATAGCGTGTCCTTGAGGAATTAAAAAGTTTCTACCATAACCGTTCTTTACTGTTACAATATCGTCTTTAAATCCTAAATTTT
>CAZFEV010000033.1:0-30140 GCA_964517835.1 uncultured Flavobacteriaceae bacterium
TAAACCCATCTACATTAAGCAGCTATTCACTTCTGCATATATTTGTTTGGCCATAGCTTCGATTTATTGTTTGTTCGTCTTCAGAAAGACGTTACGTTATTTTCAAAAAGCAAAACCTTTTCATAGTGATGTGATACAAAATTTTTATAAAATAGGGTATTTATTGGTTGGAGTTGGGTTATTAGGCTCTATATTGACCTTTATATCGAGAATAGTCTTATTAGGTCAGTTTAAAATAAGTATGGGTTTAACCCCACATCTTATTTTAATGTGTTTGGGTTTATTTTTCATGATATTAAGTGAAACTTTTAAAGTGGCAAAACACGCTAAGGAAGAAAACGAATTAACCATATAGCTATGCCAATTATTGTAAACTTAGATAAAATGCTTGTTCTAAGAGGTATGAAGAGCAAAGAGCTTGCTGAAATCATTGGTATTACCACAGCAAATCTTTCAATTTTAAAATCTGGAAAGGCCAAGGCTGTTCGTTTTTCGACTTTAGAGGCTATTTGCAAAGCATTAGATTGTCAACCGAGTGATATCTTGGAGTATGTTGAGGATTAGGTTAAAATAAAGTGTCCTTCTGTATCGGTTGAACAATATAAGGTTGATTTGTGTCTACATTGCGTTTATAAACATCATGGCTTACAGGATGTGCTTCAAATGGCTTCGAAGTCATACCCATTGCAATGATTTCATTAACTTCTTGAGAGCTTATACCTGGATCTAACCAATCTTCAAAATAATGAGGATCTAATACCAAAGGCATTCGCTTCCCTTTGTTATGAATTTCCATAAAGAAGTCATTAGCTTGGGTTGTTAAAATGGTCGCGTTTAATGTATTGTGATCTGTCTCATTATAAAGCCCTGCAAAGGCAAAAATATCTCCTTCTAAATGACTTGTGGATGGTTGGTAACAGAAGTATGGATGTGCTTTTCCATTGATGTGATGAGGTTCAAAGAAGCCATCAGATAAGATTAAGCAACGTTTGTCTTCTGCACTATCTTTAAACGAAGCTTTTTCAAATATAGATTCTGATCGGGCATTGAGTGTATTACTTTTTTTTTGAAAGTTTTCAGGATCGTGCATAGCCCAATCTGGGATAATTCCCCAAGAGGCATCATAGATTGTAGTCGGATCTTTCATGGGTATTATTTGTAGATTACCATGCGTAAATCCGTTGAGATGATAATAAGGTGTGTAGGTTGATTCTGGGTGAAACTTAACCTTTATTTGATCTCTTAATTCTTTTTCTATGTTTTCGCGTTGTTTCCGTAAGGCATTAGAATAGCACATAGTTTAAAGTTACAATTTTTTGATTCAATTCAGGTTGTCGGCATTTGAGAATTTGATAGCTTTAATTTTTCGTCACTTTTATTACACTTCGACAAGCTCAGTGTGACAGAGAAATTCGACTTGAAGTATCTTATTGGTGTCTGTTTGCTAATAGTGGTGGTGGTTCTCCATTAAAAGGATTCCAACGACTTATGGTTTTTGCTTCCATACCGGCAGCACTTATAACAGCTCTGTCCCCAAAGCGTTCGCGCATTTTATCTATAGCTTTTGCTAAGTTGAGTTGGGTTTCGTTATCTTCAAACAAATTGATTTGATGGCCGCCTTCAACCAGATGACTAAACTTAACACCAATAAGTCGCACCAATAATCTACGGTTATACAATTTATGGAATAGATCTAACACCACAGGAATAATATTATGATCCATCGCACTATAAGGAATACGTTTTTGTTGTGTGTAAGTTTGAAAATCAGAATATCTAATCTTAAAAGTGACACATGCTGTTAACTTATTACCACGTCGCAATTGGTAAGCTAGGTTTTCTGCCATAGCAATAACCAAACCTTTTAGTTTATGCATATTGGTGGTGTCTTGTCCAAAAGTACGCTCTGTGGAAATAGATTTGCGCTCGTGATATTGTATTACAGGACTGTGGTCTATACCATTGGCCTTACGCCAAATCGAAAGTCCATTTTTACCCAAAACTTTGTGCATTAATTCCATAGGCATATCCTGTACGGTTTTTATGCGCTTAACACCTAAATCGCAGAGCGATTTATAAGTGACATTACCAACCATAGGGATTTTTTTTACCGATAGTGGTGCTAAAAATGGTTTTTCTGTTCCGGTAGGAATGCGTATCTCGTTATTTGGTTTTGCTTCGCCAGTGGCAATTTTTGAAACCGTTTTGTTAAGTGATAGTCCAAATGAAATAGGTAGGCCAGTTTCTTTAATAATGCGCTGCCTTAATTCTGAAGCTAGTTTATGGCATCCAAAAAACTTATCCATTCCGGTAAGGTCAATGTAAAACTCATCAATAGACGTTTTCTCGTAAAGCGGAACACTCTCTTTTATAACCTCGGTAACGTTTTGAGAAAACTTAGTATAAATACCAGAATTACCTCTAAGTACAATAGCCTCTGGACATAATTGTTTTGCCATGCGCATGGGCATGGCAGAATGCACACCAAATTTGCGAGCCTCATAACTACATGATGCCACAACACCTCTATCACTTGTACCTCCAATAAGCACAGGCTTACCATTTAGACGACTATCTAATAGACGTTCGCAAGACACAAAAAAAGTGTCCAAATCCATATGTACTATGCTGCGGTTATTGTTCATTCTTATATTTTACGATTAACGTCAGTTCGAGTGTTTTCCTGTCAGGCTGAGCTTGTCGAAGTCAAAGGAAAAATCATTAAGAACTTTGTTATGGATAAAAACTTCTCGATACAATTTGCTCATGTTTCACAAATCACTCGAAGTGACATTGGTGGTATTATTTTTTGATATTCTATTTTGAAACCCCATCGGTTCGTGTATTTTTTTCAAATCTTTAAAACTTTTCTTTCTTTGAAATGTCGGATTAGTAGATGTCACAGCATAACGAGGATCTTCAATAACAGCTAAACGCTCACATTTTGAGACTTCAATAGAAACACAGTCAAACTCTATCATAACTTTACCTGTAATTTCATAGATACCTTTTCCTCTAAAGGGATATTTACTCGCAATAGGTGGAAAGTGTACGGTATCTATAAAGTCTCCATCTCTGTCTAAAAATGTTCCGAAGTACATTCGTTTACCGTTAGAGGTACTTGTATTTTTAGTGGTGACTAAATAGCCTTCAATCTTTATGTACTTGCCTTCAAGTTGTCCTAAATGTTTAGCACGTAGTTTACTTTTAGAACCTGTTTCTAAAAGTTGAAATGGGCTACATAACGGAAAACCTAGTAGTTCAATTTCATCAAAGGCATTTTCTAAAGCTGTGCTCGGTAATTTAGGAGTATTGTAGTTGATACGTTTTGTTTTAAATAAGGTAACCATATGTTCTTCAACGACCGTTTTACTAATTTTTAAATGCGCTTCCCATAAGAGCTCACGCTTATTGGTTCTTGTAAATCGAAATGCATTAATCTTTATTAAAATGGTGATTTGTTCAATAGAGATAGGAACACGCTCTATAAAATCATCGAGCGATTGAAATCTACCGTTTAACTCACGTTCTCTAAGTATATTTTGTGTGGTTTTAGATTCAAAAGCATGTAAAAACATAAAACCTAGATATATGGTTTTGTCAATAATAATAGCATGATTATAAGAATGATTTACACATGGCGTTTCTATATTGCCACCATGCATTCTAGCTTCGTGTATGTAAAGTTCTGTACTATAAAAACCACCAAAATTATTAATGGTAGCCGTCATATATTCCAAAGGGTAATACGCTTTTAAGAATAAACTTTGATAGCTTTCTACAGCGTAAGATGCAGAGTGTCCTTTAGCAAATGCATAGCCAGCAAAACTTTCAATCTGCCTCCATATTTCAGTAGTTAGCTCTAAAGATTTCCCATCATTTTTACAGTTGTCAAAGAACTGTTGTTTTACTTTTAAGAACTCTGCTCTAGATCTAAATTTACCAGACATTCCACGTCTTAGCATATCTGCTTCACCAAGTGTAAGGCCACCAAAATAATGAGCTACCTTGATGACATCTTCTTGGTAGACCATAACACCATAAGTTTCGGGCATGATATCTAAGAGTACTTTGGGCGCATCATTTCTGTGTTCTGGTTTACGACAACGTAGAATATACTGGCGCATCATACCAGATTTAGAAACACCAGGTCTAATGACTGAGCTGGCTGCTACAAGACCAAGATAGTCGTCTACGCTCAGTTTTTTTAAAAGCATGCGCATGGCAGGTGATTCTACATAAAAACAGCCAATAGCCTTTGCATTTTTGAGTAAGTGCTTTATGCGTTCATCTGTTTTAAAACGCTTAATATCATGTATGTCTAAAGGTGATTGACGCGTGTAGTTTTTATCAATAATTTCTACAGCATCTTTTATCTTACCCAAACCACGTTGACTTAAAATATCAAATTTATATAAGCCAATATCCTCAGCAACTACCATGTCAAACTGTGTGGTAGGAAATCCTTTTGGAGGCATAAAGGTTGCGCCATAATAATGAATGGGTTTTTCTGAAATTAAAATGCCGCCTGCATGTATACCTAAGTAATTAGGAAAACCTTCAATGTATTGACTGTATTTAAGAACGAGAAGTGATAATCTATCGAGTTGTTTTACATTAAACTTACCACGAGTCAGTATATCCATTTCAGATTTTGGTAATCCAAATACTTTTCCAAGTTCTCTTACTGAAGCTCTAAATTTAAATGTATTATAGACTGTTATGAGCGCTGTGTTTTTAAAGGAATTAAAGATGAAATGTGTGATGTCATCTCTGTCTTTCCAGGAAAAATCAATATCAAAATCAGGCGGATTTTGTCTAAAGAGATTTATAAAGCGTTCAAAGTATAGATCTAATTCAATAGGATCTACATCTGTAATTCTGAGTAAATAGGCAATAATACTGTTAGCACCGCTTCCACGACCAACATAGTAATAGTCTTTACTTCTTGCGTATTCTAAGATTTTCCAATTAATTAAGAAGTATGATACAAACCCCTTTTGTTTTATAATATCGAGTTCTTTCTTAATGCGTTTGTAGATTTTAGAATCTACATTGTTACCATAACGGTACGGAATACCTTCATAGGTTAGTTGCTCTAAAAGTCGGTAATCTGTATCTGCGTTTTCTGTAAGAAAACGTTGATTTTTAGGTATGGGATTCTCAAGGTCAAAAGCTATAGAGCAATCGTTTAGAAGATGTTCTGTATTGTTAATGAGACTTGGAAACTCTGAGTATAATTGACACAACTCATCATAAGGTAGCATCTTGTCATTTTCGTTACCTTCTTCAGATTTAGGTAGCTTACTCAGTAGTGTATTATTGTCTATAGCACGTAGTAACCGGTGTGTGTTAAATCCTTTTTTATCTTGAAAAGACACCGTTTTTAAGACAACTAATTTGTCGCGATGTGTATTCCATTTTGAAAATTTTAATTCGTTGAGGTCCTTTGGTGTAATGCCCAAAAATTCATTTGATTTAAGCTCAAAATCTTTCCCTTTTTGATAAGGGTAGATTATAAAGCAATCTTCTAAATCAGCATCTGGCCGTTGGGGAATTTTTAAATCTTCATTATGTAGAAATCTAGAGAGATAGTCATTTATATTTTGAAAGCCTTTATTGTTCTTTGCAATTAGAATAAATTCTTGCTGAGCGCTATTTCTAAAGTCTACACCAAGTACCGGTTTTACCTTATATTTTTTTGATAAACGAACAATGTCTAGGCAAGCTGAGGTTGTATTAATGTCCGTCAATGCAAGTGTTTTTACACCATTTTCTGAAGCAATAGCCAATAACTGCTCTGGTTTTATAGTGCCATAGCGTAGGCTGTAATATGTGTGACAGTTTAAATACATAGGGCTAACAAAATTAGCTACTATTTGTAGTTATTATTGCTTATATTTGTAGTAAAAGTTGTTAAAGTTATTTTTGATGAAAGCCCATAATGGGCATTTAGCAGTAATAGTCAATACTTATCAAGATAATTAATTGCGTAACCCATAAGTTATAATGAAACTTTAAGTAGATGAAAGCCATACAAGCCAACATAAAACACCTCAGAGCTTTAAGGAAGTTGTCTCAAGAGCGTTTTGCAGACGATTTAGGATGGTCGCGCTCTATGGTCGGATCTTATGAAGAAGGACGAAGTGAACCACCTATTGAGCGTTTAATAGAACTCTCTAATTATTTAAATATTCCAATAGATATATTGGTTCGTAATGATTTGCGAAAAGCTAAAGACACTTCTTTTATAGAAGTAGGTAACAAACGTGTGTTGTTTCCTGTTACTGTGAATGAAGATAATGAAGATCTTATTGAAATTATTCCTGCAAAAGCTTCAGCAGGTTATTTATCTGGTTATGATGATCCAGAATATATAGAACAACTTCAAAAGATAAAATTGCCTTTTTTACCTACCGGAACACATCGTGCATTTCCTATAAAAGGTGATTCTATGTTACCAGTTAAAGACGGTTCTTTTGTGGTTGCAAAGTTTGTGGAAGATATTAATGATATTAAGAACGGACGAACCTATATTGTATTAACCAAAGATGATGGCTTGGTGTACAAGCGCGTTTATCTTACAGAAGATGACAGTAATGCATTAATTTTAAAGTCAGATAATAAGTCTTATAAACCGTATTTGGTATTAAAAGAGAGTATTCTAGAACTTTGGGAGTTTACATGCTGTATTAATACACAAGAGTACGATGAAAAGGAGCTTAAGATGAGCAGTATTATGAGTATGTTTCAAGAATTAAAAGTTGAACTAGAAGCGGTTAAACATTTATAGCATGCAACAAACTATAAAATGGGGTATTATAGGTTGTGGCAGTGTCACTGAAATAAAAAGTGGTCCTGCATATAAAATGACAGATGGTTTTGAATTATTTGCTGTAATGCGTAGGAATTTAGAATTGGCAGAAGATTATGCCTTAAGACATCGAGTACCTAATTTTTATAATGATGCAGATGCCCTAATTAATCACCCAAATATTGATGCTGTTTATATTGCGACACCACCAGATACACATAAGTATTACGCATTAAAAGTTGCTGAAGCTGGGAAAATATGTTGTATTGAAAAACCAATGGCATCAAATTATCAAGATTGTGTAGAGATTAACAATGTCTTTGAAGAAAAAGGTTTGCTGCTATTTGTAGCGTATTACCGCAGGTCATTGCCGAGATTCAATAAAGTCAAATCTTTGTTAGAAACAGAAACGATTGGTGACGTAAGACACATCAGTTGGTACTTAAGTAGAACGGCTAGTGACTTAGATAAGTCAGACACCTATAACTGGCGTACAGATGAAGATATAGCCGCAGCAGGCTATTTTGATGATTTAGCAAGTCATGGTTTAGACCTATTTACGTATTTATTAGGTGATATTTCTGAGGCTAATGGAATATCAGACAATCAGCAAAACCTATATACTTCAAAAGATATTATTTCTGGGTCTTGGAAACACCAATCGGGTGTTTTGGGTAGTGGCATATGGAGTTTTGGTACTTACCAAAGAGAAGATAAAGTTAGAATTATTGGAAGCGATGGCGAAATTACCTTTTCAGTCTTTTTAGAAGAACCAATTACAGTCATAACTTCAAAAGGACAAGAAACATTTCACATAGATAATCCGAAACATATACAACAATATCATGTTGAGAATATGACGAAACACTTAAGTTCAGATTTTAAGCATCCTTCAACAGGTGCTACAGCAACGCATACCGCTTGGGTTATGGATAAGATTTTGAGTAAAATCTAAGGGTAAATTCTTCAAAAAGTACTTAAATTAGTCTTCTATACTTAGAAAAATGAAACTCGGTAAATACCTTTTATTCTTTTTTGTCATCTACTTTAGCTGTAACACTAATACAGTTCCATTTCAAGACGATTCTGGTCTAATGTTTACGTCTATTCCAGAAAGTCATTCAAATATCAATTTTGAAAATAGAGTTGAAGAAACGGTTGATTTCAATTTTCTAAACTACAGTTACATTTATAATGGTGGTGGAGTGGCTGTTGGTGATATTAATAACGATGGTTTAGAAGATATCTATTTCACATCTAATCAAAATTCAAATAAGTTATACCTAAATAAGGGCAACTTTGTTTTTGAAGATATTACTGAAGATGCTGGCGTCACCGATGAAAATGGCTGGTCCACAGGTGTTACCATGGTAGATATTAATAATGATGGTTGGTTGGACATCTATGTTTGTAAATCGGGTTCAATAAAGCAACGTAAAGCACGGCAAAACAAGTTATATATCAATCAAAAAGACAATACGTTTAAAGAAGAAGCACTTAAGTACGGTTTAAAGGATAATAGTTTTTCAACGCAAGCTTACTTCTTTGATTATGATAAAGATGGAGACTTAGATATGTATATGGTTAATCATAGTCTAGACACCAATCAAGATGTATATCTGCAACCGCAAGATTTACCAAGTATTACTAAAGATGATATTGACCGTTTGTATAGAAATGATGATGGAATTTATAAAGATGTTACCAAAGCTTCAGGAATTTCATTTAATAAGGCTTGGGGATTAAGCGCATCCATAGGTGATTTTAATAACGACAATTGGCCAGATATTTATGTGGCTAATGACTTTATAGAACCTGATGTTTTGTATATCAATAATCAAGACGGAACGTTTACCAACTCGGCTTTAGATGTCTTCAAACACATTTCTAATAACAGTATGGGTTCTGATTTTGCAGATATTAATAATGATTTAAAGCCAGACCTTATTGTGCTAGATATGTTGGCTGCCGATAGAAAAAGAGGTAAAGAAAATATGGCTTCTATGAATACGGCAAAATTCAATCGTATGGTGAATAGAGGTTATCATCATCAGTATATGTCTAATATGTTACAACTTAATAATGGCGATAATACATTTAGTGAGATAGGGCAACTTGCTGGCATTGCCAAAACCGATTGGAGTTGGGCACCATTAATTGCTGATTTTAATAATGATGGATATAACGATATTTTTATAACTAATGGTATTGAAAAAGATATCGCTAATCAAGACTTTAGGAAGCAGATGCTAGCCAAGGATTTAAGTCATGATAAAGAACAGAATTTAAAAGAAGCCTTAGATTTAATTCCATCGGTGAAGCTGGCCAATTACATGTTTACAAACAATAAAGATTACACTTTTAAAGATAGTTCTTCGGAATTAGGGTTTGGAACTAAAATTAACTCAAATGGCGCTGCTTATGCCGATTTTGATAATGATGGTGATTTAGATTTGGTTCTGAATAATCAGTCAGATAAAGCATCGCTATATCGAAATAATTCTGATTCTAATTATATAAAGATATCACTTGAAGGTTCAGAGAAAAATATAAATGGTATTGGTGCTAGAGTAGAAGTTTATACTACCGATGTACAGCAAGTAAAAGATCTGTATTCTGCAAGAGGATATCAGTCTTCGGTAACGACTACACTCAATTTCGGACTTGGTGAATTGAATGTTATTGATAGTTTGAAAATTCACTGGAATGATGGCAAAACGCAATTACTCGAAAATATAAAGGCAAATCAAAACTTGACTTTAAGGTATTCTGAAGCATTTGATAATAATTTTAGTAATTCTGAAGACAATCAAATTTTCGATAAAGTTTCAGCTTCAAGTTTAGGAATAGATTACAGGCATAAAGCAGTAGTTTTTAACGATTATAATGTGCAGTTGTTATTGCCACAAAAGCAATCTACAATTGATAATACTTTAGCAGTTGCGGATGTTAATAATGATGGATTGGATGATTTGTTTGTAGGGAATACAATGGGTTATCCATCAGAATTATATATTCAAAACTCTAATGGCACTTTCAATAAGAGTTACCAAAAACTATTTGAAAGCGATAAGGCATTTAATGACAATAATGCGCACTTTTTTGATGCTGACAACGATGGTGATTTAGATTTGTATGTCGCTTCAGGTAATTACAGTCAAGAAGAAGATAACGAACTGCTACAGGATAGATTGTATATCAATAACGGAAAAGGAAATTTTTCAAAACGTCAACTTCCAAAAATGTTGACTATTACTAAAGCAATTGCAACTGGCGATTATGATAATGATGGTGATTTAGACCTATTTGTTGGTGGACGCTTGGTTTCGGGTAAATATCCAATGGCACCAAATTCATACTTATTAGAGAATAATAACGGTTATTTTAAGGATGTAACATCTCAGAAAGCTGAAGGTTTAAAGGAATTAGGACTAGTAAACGATGTGGTATTTTCGGATTATGATTCTGATGGATTTTTAGACTTGGTTATAGTTGGCGAATGGATGCCTGTGACGTTGTTGTATAATCAAAAAGGACGATTTACAAAGGTTAAGAATGAGTTCTCTAACATTTCAGGTTGGTATCAATCTATAAAGGCCATTGATTACGACAATGATGGTGATGACGATTATTTTGTGGGTAATTTTGGGAATAACAATAAATTTAAACCATCAGAAAAGAAGCCACTTCATATTTATGCTAATCACTTTGATGATAATGATAGTTTTGATATTGCGCTGAGCAAAGAGTCTGATGGTAATTTGTTTCCAGTAAGAGGAAAAGAATGTTCTTCGCAACAAACACCTTTTTTAAACGATAAAATAACAACTTATAAGGCTTTTGCAGATTCAAATATTATAGATGTTTATGGTGAAGACAATATCGAAACAGCTCTACATCTACAAGCTTCATCATTCAGTTCATTCTATATTGAAAATAAAGGTGAAGCAGTTTTTTCATTTGAAGCATTACCTAAAGAAGCGCAATTTGGACCTATTCTAGATTTTGAGTTTGTGGACTTAAATAACGATTCAGTTAAAGAGATTGTAGGCGTTGGCAATATATATGATGCTGAGGTTGAAACGGTACGTTACGATGCTTCTAAGGGTTTTATTTTGACTAGTAATAATGACAATAAACTATCTAATTATCAAGATTTGGTTAATCTAACTTATCATGATGCCAAAGCCATTGAAAAGATGCGTATTGGTGGTCAATTGCATTTAGTGATTCTAAATGCTAACAAAGAACTTACTATTCTAAAAATGAAATAAAAAAAAACGCGAAGTGAGAGCTTCGCGTTTAATTGTCTATTAAAATAAAACTGCTATTGTATTAATCAGCTAATACAATAAGTTTGTTGTCTTTCATCTCTATTGTACCAGAATTAATGGCTAACCATACACCATTATCCGATTTGGTAAATTTATCTTCAACCTCTTCTTCAAGTTGAATGTTACCTTTAATCTTAACGTTTCCTTCTTTTAAGATGGAAACGAGAGGTGCGTGATTGTTTAACATTTCAAACTCACCATTTACTCCAGGTACAGCAATAGAATCTACTTCTCCGCTAAATAGTGTTGCTTCTGGTGATACAATTTCTAAGTACATGTTTTTATGCTTTATGCTTTAAGCTTTATGCTTTAAGCTGTTTACGCTTCAGCTAACATTTTCTCTCCAGCTTCGATAGCTTCTTCAATAGAACCTTTAAGGTTAAATGCTGCTTCTGGTAAGTGGTCTAACTCACCATCCATAATCATGTTAAAACCTTTAATAGTTTCTTTGATATCTACTAATACACCTGGTATACCTGTAAACTGCTCTGCTACGTGGAATGGTTGAGATAAGAAACGTTGTACACGACGCGCACGTCCTACAGCCATTTTATCTTCTTCAGATAATTCTTCCATACCAAGGATAGCAATAATATCTTGTAATTCTTTATAACGTTGTAATAACTCTTTTACTCTTTGAGCACAATCGTAATGATCATCACCTAAGATTTCAGGTGTTAAGATACGAGATGTAGAATCTAATGGATCTACCGCAGGATAGATACCTAGCTCAGCAATCTTACGAGATAATACTGTTGTTGCATCTAAGTGGGCAAACGTTGTTGCAGGAGCAGGATCCGTTAAATCATCCGCAGGTACATATACCGCTTGTACAGATGTAATAGAACCTTTCTTAGTAGAAGTAATACGCTCTTGCATCGCTCCCATTTCAGTTGCTAATGTTGGTTGGTAACCTACCGCAGATGGCATACGACCTAAAAGTGCAGATACCTCAGAACCAGCTTGTGTAAAACGGAAGATGTTATCTACGAAGAATAATACATCTTTTCCTTGTCCATCACCAGCGCCATCACGGAAATATTCAGCAATAGTTAAACCAGATAATGCTACACGAGCACGTGCTCCAGGAGGTTCGTTCATCTGACCAAATACGAAAGTTGCTTTAGAATCTTTCATAGCAGCTTTATCTACTTTTTGAAGATCCCATCCACCTTCTTCCATTGAGTGCATAAAGTCATCACCGTATTTTATAATACCAGACTCTAACATCTCACGTAATAAATCGTTTCCTTCACGAGTTCTTTCACCTACACCAGCAAATACAGATAAACCACCATGTCCTTTTGCGATGTTATTAATTAACTCCTGAATAAGTACTGTTTTACCTACACCAGCACCACCAAATAATCCAATCTTACCACCTTTTGCATAAGGCTCAATTAAGTCAATTACTTTAATACCTGTAAATAAAACTTCTGTTGAAGTAGATAATTCTTCAAACTTAGGAGCTTGTCTGTGAATAGGCAAACCTGCTTCACCAGCTTTAGGTAAATCACCTAATCCGTCTATAGCATCACCAATTACGTTAAAAAGACGTCCGTAAACATCTTCACCAATTGGCATTTGGATAGGAGCACCAGTTGCATGAACTTCTGTTCCTCTACTTAAACCATCAGAAGAATCCATAGCAATAGTACGTACCGTATCTTCACCAATGTGAGATTGTACTTCTAGTACTAATTTTGAACCATCTTGGTTGTTAATTTCTAATGAATCATAAATCTTTGGAAGCTCTGAGCCAGCAGCGAATTCTACATCAATAACTGGACCTACGATTTGTGCAACTTTACCTGTAACTTTTGACATTACTTATATGTTTTTGTTTTGCAATAATTTAATATGAAAAATCAGCTTGATTTTTGCGCTGCAAAGATAGAGTTTTATTTAAAATATCGTTGCTTTTTTAAATAAAAAAAGGCATGCTTTTTTTGAGCATGCCTTTTAATTTAATCTAAGGTTTATTTTATTGTAATAAAGGTGAATAGTTCGTGTTGTATGTTGATACATCTACTAAATTACCTGAAGCCTCAAAATTAGATCCATATGTATTGTCAATTGCTTTAAGCATTTCATTGGCGATAAGTGCATAACCTCTTGAAGTTGGGTGCACGCCATCTAATGAAAACGATCCACCAGTAACTAAGTCCGAAGTTAATATAAGGCCATTGCTCTCAATACCACTGCCTGCTAATTGATCTAGAAGTGTATTTGCGTCTAATAATGCAAAACCATTTGCACTAGCCAAAGCAGAAATGATTTGATTGTACTGAGAAGTAGCATCTGCTATTTCTTGTTGTTCTTCTGGTGTTAGAACCCAGTTATCTGCTAAGGGAATAGCAACACCATTAACTGACAAAGGATTGCTAGGATCTGCCAAGGTTCCTATAAAACTTGAAGCTGGTAATACTAGTAAATCATCTTCTGTGGCTTGACGCATACTTACAAGACCTGGATTAATCATAGTTAAATCAGTTAAGCTTTCGTCTAAAATAACTACTGCATTATTGTCACCTGGTTCAAAAGATATGGTTCTCCTTGAGATCTCTGCATCAGCCATTTCTTGAGTCATAGGCGTATTTGCTACTAAGAATGCAAATGCTTGTACTATGCCTTGATTATAAGCACTGTAAGCTTGATTTACAGCTCCGGCTGTAGCTGCATCTAACGGTACTGGATTATGTGGTACCGTTGTAAAGTGAGGTATAGCAGTAACATTAGGAATATT
The DNA here is from genome assembly GCA_964517835.1 of uncultured Flavobacteriaceae bacterium. Classification (GTDB taxonomy): domain Bacteria; phylum Bacteroidota; class Bacteroidia; order Flavobacteriales; family Flavobacteriaceae; genus Winogradskyella. The sequence goes on from CAZFEV010000033.1 coordinate 13,895, forward strand.
AGCAAGGATACCTTGAACACCAGAAATATTAGAAACTAAGCTCGTTACAATAGCACCATAGGTTTGTTCAAATCCAACTCCTGGCGGTCCGTCGATAGGCGTTATAGGGTTAGAGCCATCGCCTCCGGATAATGCATAACCTAAGACGTCGTTATTACCAATCCATAAAGAAATAAAAGATGGTTGCTGTGCAATTGCATCTGTTAAAACACTAGTGGTTGGTGAACTAGCAAATCGTACAAAATAAGGATTGGCTGTTGGAGGATTAGAAATTACACCTGCAAAATTACCATAACCCGGAGCTAATAAATGAAAACTTTTCGCACCAGGGACACCCAAGTTGTTAAAAGGTCCTGTTGGATTGTTTAAAACAATGTCAGTTGATGGCACTGCTCCTGGATTCACAGCCGATACAGGAACAATAATGGGATTGCCATTATCATCAGTTCCACCAAATATTAATCTAGTGCCGAATCCTGGAAGCGGATTACCACCAGCCAATAAACCACCAAAGTTATCGTTGGTTAAAGGTTGGGTAAAAGTTCCACCATTAGCTAAAGATTGAAATTGTTGAGCCATTATCGCTGGTGTTGAATTCTCTTGAGAAATTTTGTAAAGAGCTCCATCACTAAACCCGGCCGTTAAAGAATTACCTAGTGCTACATAATTAGATACATTTAATGAGCCAGCTGTAAAATCTTCAAGTACAACTTCTTCAGGATTATTACCTCTAACCTCTCTTAAATCTTCTACGAGTTCATTTTCGCAGGCTACTATACTCAATGAGAGCACTGATAGTAGAATATATTGTAATTTTTTCATGTCTATATTAATTTCTTATCAGTTATTATAAGTTATTTATCGTCCAAGACAGATAATATTGAGATCCTATGAAACCTGTACCAAATGCCGTAAAGTACTCATCTTGTAAAAGGTTAGCAGCACCTACTTTAAACGTAGATTTTATACTTGGCACCTTAAGGTTTACTTGAGCATCAAGTACACTAAATGCTGGTATGTCACCATCACCAAAAGAAGCTTCCCAGAAGTAATTGTCACTCCATCTCCAAGCTACATTGAAACCTACGTTTTTAAACAATTCAGTTTTACCAAAAGATACTTTTACTTTATGCTCTGGAGTATTAAATTGAGTTCTAAAATCTGGATTAGAAGATACATCAAAATCTAATTTTGCATATGTATAGTTGGCATTAAGATCAAAGCCATCAAAAACTTTAGTTGAAACACCTATAGCAGCACCATAAGAACTTACATCTTCATCTAAGTTTGTATACGTTTGGAAAGCTTGAAAATCTTCGTTAGCTATTGCTAATGCAGCCAATTGCGTTTGAGGATCTGTAGCGTCAACTATGCCATCACCATTTGGATCAACGTTTCCATAAAAAGGTGCTATTACAGTTTCATTAGCTAAAAAGTTTTGATATCTGTTATAGTATACCGAAGCGTCAATAATTACTTTATCTAATTTTCCACGATATCCTACTTCAAAAGAAGTTACTTGTTCTGGATCCACTAATGCTGAATTACCAACTTCTAAATCTGCTGGATTTCCTGTATTTGCAAAACCTTGCGTAACTGAATTTGCTAAGAAAGAATTATTGTATGCAGCAGTACCGTCAAAAGCGATGGTAGATGAACCTAATATTGTTTGACCGAAATCACTTACCTCATAGTTTCTAACATCTCTTGCTGGGTTATCTGAAGCACCACCAATTAAGATAGCTCTACCAACATCTAAACCAATGTATAAATCTTGAGTTGTTGGGTTTCTAAATCCTGTTTGAAAGGATGCTCTAATATTGTGGTTCTCGTTAATCGTAAATCCAGCTGAAATTCTTGGTGAGAAGAAGCCATCAAATAATTCTGATTTATCGTATCTAATAGAACCTGTTAATTTTAATTCTACGTTTTCATTTAATTCTAACGCCTTTTGTACTTGTGTGTAGAAACCAGCTTCAGAATAATTGATAGGTCCGTCGGTATCTGTGTATATAGTTCCAAATGAATTTAGTCTATAATTTCTGTAAGATCCACCGACTTGAATTTCAGCAAAATCAATTAAATGACTTAAGTTGTAGTTATAATCTGCGTGATAGTATTTAGATTGGTCTTGGAATCTCGAACCTCTGCTGAAATCCGGATCTTGTACGATTCTGTCAAAAGCATTCTGGAATTCTTGCGTACCTGGAACAAGACGTTCAATGTTGTCTTCTTCACCTGGTAGGTCAATAACTTCATCAGCAACCTGTCGCGATAACGCATGTTTTTGTGCTTCTGTTAAGCCTTGCGGGTTACCAGACAATTCTATACCAGCATAAGTCGCAATATAGTCACCAAACCAATCTTCATCACTTTTCCAAGCTCTATTGATATTTATTCCTGTAAATACCATATCGTACGAATCTCCAGCGTTGTCAGCAACTACATAACCTCTAACAAAGAAATTATCATTTCTTACTTCTAATTTATGTTGCTGTTGGAAGAAATTTTTAATGTTATAACGGTTAGCACCTTGATAAATCGTATTACCTGTACCTACCTTACCAACATATTGAATTTCGAAATCATTTCCCCATGGGCGATAGTATAATCCCCAATCTGCTTTTATACTTTCAGCATTGTAATTTGTTAAATCTCTTTCGTCATAACCAGTTCTACTTACCTCAACATCAGGAATGATACCTAAACCTGAAGCGCTTCTAATGTTTGTAGACACCTCATCTCCATATATATTGATACCGTCATAATTTAAGTCATCACGCGTTAAACCTCTATTAAAACGATCTTCTGCATTAGTAGCAAACCAGTCTGTTCCTTTTAGATAACCGAAATTTACTTTGGCTGCAAACTTATCACTAAATTTATATGCTAGTCTTATTCCTAAATCGGTATACTCGTTAGTACCACCTGCTTCTTGCGAGGTAACTCCACCTTTTACATATGCGCTAATACCAGAGTGATCAAAAGGATTTTTACTTCTCATAAATAGAATTCCATTGAACGCATTTGCACCATATAGGGCAGAAGCAGCTCCTGGTAATAATTCTACACTTAAAACATCTGTCTCAGTCATACCAACTAAGTTACCTATAGGAAAGTTTAATGCTGGTGTAGAATTGTCCATACCATCAACCAACTGCATAAATCTTGTATTAGCAAATGAAGCAAAACCTCTTGTGTTAACAGACTTAAAAGTTAAACTGTTAGTGTTAACGTCAACCCCTTTAAGGTTTTCTAAGCCATCGTAGAAATCTGCAGAAGCTGTATTCTTTATTTCTTTTAAACCGAAACGTTCTACCGTAACTGGCGATTCAAAGATTCTCTCTGGTGTACGAGAAGCTGATATTACAACTTCATCTAAAGAATTACCTTCTTTTAAAGTCACATCTACGGTTTGATTATTTGTTGTAATCTCTATTGTTTGAGCTTCAAAACCTGTATAGCTAATACGAATTGAGAATGGTGGATCTTGATTTGCTGTTAGCGTATAGTTACCGTCAAAATCCGAAACGGTACCAGTGGTTGTTCCAACTACAACAATATTGGCACCAGGTAATGGTAGTCCACTATCATCAGTAATTTTTCCTTTTACAGTGGTTTGAGAGTAAGATACCACGCAAAAAAACAACGCAAAAATCTTTAAGATTGTCTTCATGTTAGAGAATTAGTTATTATTATAAAATGCCAATTTAAATAATTATACTGATAAGTTGGTAACAAATTCTCAGAAAATTATGCACGCATAAGAGTTTTTTAAAAAAACAACGCCTAAAAATTGCATTATTGACAATTTTTAGGCGTTGATAATTGGTTTTTTAACAAAAAGCGCTTTTGTGTTTATTCCACAGTTACAGATTTTGCTAGATTTCTTGGTTGATCAACATTTTTATCTAACATAACAGCTATATGATAGGATAAAAGTTGTAAAGGTATAGTTGTTAATAAAGGTGTAAGACATTCTATTGTCTCTGGAACTTCTATAACATGATCCGCTAATTCTTTAACACTAACATCTCCTTCTGTTACGATTCCAATAATTTTTCCTTTTCTAGACTTAATCTCTTGGATATTACTAACAACTTTTTCATAATGTCCTTTTTTCGTAGCAATAACAACTACAGGCATTTGCTCGTCTATTAAGGCAATAGGACCATGTTTCATCTCAGCAGCTGGGTATCCTTCAGCGTGAATGTAAGATATCTCCTTTAATTTTAGAGCTCCTTCCAAAGCAACAGGGAAATTATATCCTCTACCGAGGTATAAGAAGTTAGTTGCATCTTTATAAATATCAGCTATTGTTTGAACGTATGCATCAGATTTCAGTGCAACTTCAACTTTATTTGGAATTGTTTCTAATTCAATTAGGTGATGTCTAAATTCTGAACTCGAAATGGTTCCCTTAGCTCTAGCTAAGCGCAATGCCATTAGAGTAAGTACAGTAATTTGTGTTGTAAAAGCCTTGGTAGAAGCAACCCCAATCTCAGGTCCAGCGTGAGTATATGCGCCTGCATCTGCTTCTCTGGCAATAGAAGAACCAACTACGTTGCAAACACCAAATACAAATGCACCTCTAGATTTAGCTAATTTAATTGCCGCTAAAGTGTCTGCCGTTTCTCCTGATTGAGAAATTGCGATGATTATATCTCTTTCAGTAATTACAGGATTTCTATATCTAAACTCAGATGCGTATTCAACTTCTACAGGAATGCGGGCAAGATCTTCAAATATATATTCAGAAACTAAACCAGCATGCCAAGATGTTCCACAAGCAACAACTATCATTCGGTCTGCAGCCAAAAACTTTTTCATATTGTCTTCAACACCGGCTAGCTTAACCATAGCTTCATTACTCAATAATCGACCTCTGAAAGTATCTTGTATAGCTTCTGGTTGTTCGTAAATTTCTTTAAGCATAAAGTGGTCATAACCACCTTTTTCAATCTGTTCTAAGTTTAATTGTAATTCTTGAATATACGGATCAACAAGGTCATCATTTTTTATTTTTCTAACCTTCACAGTCTTTCCTCTTCTCACAATTGCCATTTCTTCATCCTCAAGATATATCGCATTTTTAGTAAATTCGATGAAAGGTGAAGCGTCACTAGCAATAAAAAATTCATCGTCACCAACACCAATAGCAAGAGGACTTCCCAATCTAGCAACTACAATTTCATTGGGTTTATTTTTATCAAATACAGCAATTGCATATGCGCCAATTACTTGGTTTAATGCAATTTGGACAGCCTTGCCAAGTTTTACGTTTTCGTTTTTCTTTACGTCCTCGATAAGATTGATAAGAACTTCAGTGTCAGTGTCTGATTTAAACGTGTATCCACGGTTGGTAAGTTCTTTTCTTAGTGAATCGTAATTTTCAATGATGCCATTATGGATAATGACTAAATCCCCAGAATTAGAATAATGAGGATGTGAATTGACATCATTTGGGACACCATGAGTTGCCCATCGTGTGTGGCCAATTCCTAGAGTTCCATCGGTAGTGATTTCATTTTCTATACGCTCCTTTAAATCAGAAACTTTTCCTTTGGTTTTTGAAAGCTTGATATCTTTTCCGTCGTACAAAGCTATTCCGGCACTATCATAGCCTCGATATTCTAATCGCTGAAGTCCTTTGATTATAATTGGGTAGGCGTCTCTATGTCCAATATATCCAACAATTCCGCACATAGGTTAATTTATTTATTTGGTATTTTTTTAATTTACTGAACAACAAATAATTTAGAATTTTGTTCGTAAACGAAATTAGTCTTTAAAACATCAATTCAAGAAAAAATCTGTGAAAGGTCATATATAATCTACGTGACACACAATTTTCTGAAAACAATTCAAAATAAGATACTTAACGGGTTCTATTCTGTTAAGTGTCAAAAGAATTAATTGTCTAGCACACTGTTTTTGTAAAACTCAGTATATGGATCGGCAAACTCTTCAATTGTATGGTAATCTAAAACCGGTTTTTCTAGTCCATCAATATAAGTATCAATATCCTCTGGTAACTCTGCAGAACCCTTTATGATAGCATCTGAATTGTCAATGGCAATTTTCATTAAGTTACTGTAGTTAGGTGTTTTTAATAACTCAACGGCTCCATCTTCAAGACCATCAAACTTAACCTTATTTATCATTTCATTATTGAGCTCACCTTCAAAATTCTGATTGTAAATCGACGTCACAATCTTGCTTTCTGCAAATAGAGGTTCAGTTTTATAAAACTCTTTTAAGTAAAGTGGTAAAAGAGAAGCTAACCAACCGTTAATATGTATAATATCTGGAGCCCAATTTAGTTTCTTTACAGTTTCAATAACACCTTTAGCAAAGAATATTGCGCGTTCATCATTATCCGAAAAAAGGTTACCGTCTTCATCTGTAAGCGTAGCTTTTCTTTTAAAATATTCTTCGTTATCAATAAAGTATACTTGTATTCTTTCTTTAGGTATCGAAGCAACTTTAATAATTAACGGCATATCTAAGTCATTGATAACTAGGTTTATACCAGAAAGTCTAATAACTTCGTGAAGTTGATGTCTTCTCTCATTAATATTACCAAAGCGAGGCATAAATATTCGTATTTGACCTCCTTGTTTGTTCACCATTCTTGGAGCTTCAAATGACATTGAAGAAATCTCTGTTTCTGGTAAATAAGGTACAACTTCCGAGGACACATACAATATTCGTTTGTCTTTCATAAATCTACAGCTTTAGTTAATTAATTTTAAAAACATGCAAAATTACAAAAATTTATGCAGATTGCTAGTAAAATCTTATGTTTGCACCCATTTATTTGAGTTTTGAGCTTAACATTATTTCATAATAAAACAGATTTATCAACCTGTTTAGATACGCTGAAAAAAAAGAATGTATCAATTGGGTTTGTTCCAACAATGGGAGCACTCCATGACGGGCATCTGTCACTGGTTGAAAAAGGTTTGAGTCAAAATGACATTATTGTGGTCAGCATATTTGTTAATCCTACACAGTTTGACAATGAGGAAGATTTAGTTAAATATCCAAGGACGTTAGATGATGATGTTAAACTTCTTGGTACAGTAAGTAAATCTATAATAGTATATGCACCGACAGTTCAAGATATTTACGGTGAGGATATTAAATCTCAATCTTTTGTCTTTGATGGCTTAGAGTATGAAATGGAAGGAGCATTTAGAGATGGTCACTTTGATGGAGTTGGCACAATAGTGAAGCGCTTATTTGAAATTGTGAAACCTCAAAAAGCATACTTTGGTGAGAAGGACTTTCAACAGCTTCAAATTATCAGAAAACTTGTTGAAAACTACAAGATCCCAGTAAGCATTATTGGATGTGCTATTCATAGAGCCGTGGATGGTTTGGCTATGAGTTCTCGAAACACACGATTAACAAAAAAGCACAGAGAAGCTGCGCCTTTTATATATAAAACTCTACTGTCTGCCAAAGAGCAGTTTGGCATAAAAAGTGCTACTAAGGTAACGGAATGGGTTGAAAAGCAATTTAAAAAACAACCGCTTTTAGAGCTCGAATATTTTACAATTGCTGACACAAAAACCTTAAAACCAGTTAAAAGAAAATCAAAAAATAAAACATATAGAGCTTTTATTGCTGTGTATGCTGGCGATATAAGACTTATAGATAATATCGCTTTAAATTAATTATCTTTGCCTCATGCAAATTCAAGTCGTAAAATCAAAAATTCACCGTGTAAAATGTACTGGTGCTGACCTAAATTACATAGGTAGTATAACTATCGATGAAGATTTAATGGATGCTGCCAATATTATTCAAGGAGAAAAAGTTCAGATTGTTAATAATAACAATGGTGAACGTCTAGAAACCTACTGTATTCCTGGTCCACGTAATAGCGGTGAAATTACGTTAAACGGTGCTGCAGCGCGTAAAGTGGCTGTTGGTGATATTTTGATTCTTATCACTTATGCCTTTATGGATATTGAGGAAGCAAAAACCTTTAAGCCTTCTTTGGTCTTTCCTAACGAAGAAAATAATCTTCTAAAATAGTTTTTTGAAGCCAAGCTTAAAAAAAATACTGACTATTGCCATACCTATACTCATAAGCATTGGTTTGGTGTGGTATTCGTTGAGTAAAGTGCCTCTAAGTCAGATTATTGAAGAGGCAAAGCAAGCCAATTATTGGTGGATACTTGTTAGTGTTGTTTGTTTAAATCTTAGTCACTTATCGAGAGCTTACCGTTGGTTGTTTATGCTGGAGCCAATGGGTTATAAGGTGAAGTTTGGAAATAGTATTATGGCTGTTTTTGCGACCTACCTCATTAATTATGGAATACCGAGATCTGGTGAAGTTGCAAGAGCAACAATTCTAACAAATTATGAAGATGTACCTTTTGAAAAAGGCTTTGGTACCATAGTCTCTGAACGTATTGCAGATATGATAGTGATGTTAAGTATTATTGGTATTACCCTTATTTTACAATTCGAATTTATAATTGAGTTCTTTTCTGATAAATTAAGTGCTAATATATTCGTGATTCTTGGTGCTGGAATGCTTTTATTTGGGTTATTATTCTTAATCTTTAGAAAAAGCAATTATTTTCTAATCAATAAAATAAGAGGCTTCATCAGTGGTCTGATTGAAGGAGCACTTAGTATATTTAAAATGAAAAAGAAATGGGCTTTCATAGGTCATACACTTTTTATTTGGGGTATGTATGTGCTCATGTTTTATACCACAACATTTGCGTTCGAAAGCCTTCAAGGAATTCCTTTTGCAGCGGTATTAATTGGCTTTATCTCTGCAAGTTTTAGTGTTGCAGCTACAAATGGTGGAACAGGTGCATATCCAGCAGCTGTTTATGCGGCATTTTCAATTTTTGGCATTGCTAAAGACCCAAGTTTTGCTTTTGGATGGGTGCTTTGGGGTTCTCAAACACTTATGATCATTGTCTTGGGTGGTTTATCCTTACTTTACTTGCCAATCTATAATAGAAAATAGAGCCTTAGACAGAATTATTTTTTTAACTTGCTCTTACAACTTTAAGTCTTTATAGATATGAAGAATTTATGTGCCCTATTTGCATGTTTTATGCTGGTGGGATTTATGAATGCTCAGGTTAAAAGAGATAGCATAGAATCCTATAGGTTAGAGGAAAAACGCGAACTTAAAATTCAACTTCCAAGAAATTATGATTCCAAATCAGAGCGAACATATCCTGTCCTTGTAGTTCTGGATGGCGATTATTTATTTGAGCCAGTTGCGGGTAATGTAGATTATCAGTCTTATTGGGAAAATATACCAGATTGTATCATCGTTGGTGTAAGTCAAAGTGAAACAAGAGAGGATGATTTGCTGTTGAAAGAGGACAATTCTAGCTTTTATGAGTTTATAGATATTGAATTACTTCCTTATATTGAAGAAAACTATAAATCCTCAAGTTTTAGAATGATTGCAGGTCATGGTTTAAGTGCTACATTCATTAATAATTATGTATTAAAAGACATTCCGTTATTTAGAGCTTATATCGCACTAAGTCCTAATTTAGAAGTCGACATGCGAACTAAATTAAAAGACCGCTTATCAAGATTAGAAGACGAAACTTTTTATTACATCGCAACAGGAGATGAAGATGAAAGTGATAATAGAACATCAGTTTTAGAATGTAACAATGGGTTTAAATCTATTGATAACACAAAACTTCACTATAAGTTCGATGACTTTAAAGATGCTAATCACTTATCGTTAGTTGGGCGTGGAGTTTCTAGAGCCTTAAAAGAAATATTTTCACTTTATCAGCCTATTGACACAAAGGAGTACAAAGAAAAAATCCTCACTTACGAAGGATCACCTTTTGATTATCTAATCAAGAAATACCAAGACATTGAGTATTTCTATGGATTTGAAAAGAAGGTTGTGGAAAACGATTTAAGAGCCATTTCGGCGGCGTGTAAAAGCAAAGATGATGCCGAAGCTATGGAAAAACTAGCGCTTTATGTAAAGAAACAGTTTCCAGGTTCTATGCTCGGGGCTTATTACATGGGTATGTATCACGAAACTTATGGCAGTCTTAAAAAGGCATTAATAAGTTATAAATCTGGCTTGTCTTTAACGCCTTCTCAATATATAGATAAGGATTTAATGCTAGAGAAAATGTATCAAATAGAGCGAGAGCTTAAAAACTAAGAATCATGAAAAAAGTTATACTTCCATTTGTCATGTTTTTCGTTTGTATTAGTGCAATTAACGCTCAAGTGTTGTACAAAGAATTAAAGTCTTACAAGACTAATACAGCGAGACAGCTTAAAATAAAATTGCCAAAAAATTATGACGAAGATTCTCAGATAAAGCATCCACTTATCATTGTTTTTGATGGAGATTATTTGTTTGAACCTGTAGTTGGTCAAGTAGAGTTTCAGACTTATTTTGATGATATGCCAGGTTCTATAGTTGTTGGTGTTATGCAAGGCGGAGATCGTTATTACGATTCTTATGTGAATGAAGTTACAGGATTGCCAGAGGAATCTGGACTAGACTTTTACAACTTTGTGGAATCTGAGCTTATACCATACATAGACGGATTGTACAATACGAGTAATTTTAGAGTTGTAGTTGGTCATAACGCAATGGCAGGTTTTTCTAACGCATTTTTAATGAGAGAGAATCCAATTTTTCAAGCCTATGTTAATTTGAGTCCAGATTTTCTAGGAAACATTACTGAAAGTATATCTAAACGATTCTCGTGGATAGAGAAGGATTACATCTATTACATGGCAACAAGTGATAAGGATATTGTCCCTATTAGAGAATCTGTATTAGCAACCAATACGGCACTTAAATCCATAGAAAATGAAAAATTTACATACTATTTTGATGATTTTGAAGATGAAACACATTATACATTAGTGACAAGTGGTATTTCTAGAGCTTTTGACAAAATTTTCAACCTGTATAAACCTTTGAATGAAAAGGAAATTAAAGAGAAAGTAATACCATATGAAGGTACTCTAGATCAATACCTCATTGAGCGTTACAAGAGTATTGACGATATGTTTGGAATAGACAAACCTATACCTTTAGAAGAGTTTGAAAAAATGGCTAAAGCTGCTGAAGAACGTGAAGACATAGAGTCGTACAAGGGCTTAGCTTCGTTGGCAAAAAAGCAAGATCCAACTTCTGTTTTAGGACCTTATTATTCTGGAGTTTATGCTGAAAAAACTGAAAATAAATCAAAGGCAATTAAACATTATGAAGAAGCTTTAGAATTAAATGAAGAAGGTCATATCAATTACGATTTTATAATTGCTAAGATTGAAGTGTTGGAAAATTTAATTTTCGAAGAAGAAGAAAAGGAGCTTGCTGAGAAAGAAGCAAAACGTGCTGAAAAGGAAGCTAAAAAAGAAGAAGAGCGCAAGCAAAAAGAACTAGAGAAACAGAAAAAGGAGGAAGATAAAGAACTTAAGAAATTAGAAAAAGAAATTAAGAAGATAGAAGAAGAGGAAGCAAAGGCAAAGAAGAAAAAAGAAGAGGAGCAGAAAAAAAAGGAAGAAGAGAAAAAAGAGGAAAATGAAAAAAATGGTGGTGACGATAATTAGAGCATAGATGGCGAAAGTAAAAACAACCTTTTTTTGCCAGAATTGTGGCGCTCAATATGCAAAATGGCAAGGACAATGTAATTCCTGTAAATCATGGAATACCATAGTAGAAGAAGTCGTTCAGAAAGAAGAAAAAAACGACTGGAAAACAACTACTAGTAAGTCTTCTAAACGCGTTTCAAAACCATTATTAATTAATGAGATAGACTCTACCAAAGAAACGCGAATTCAAACTACGGATTCAGAATTTAATCGTGTATTAGGTGGCGGAATTGTTCCAGGTTCGTTAACGCTTTTAGGAGGTGAACCAGGAATTGGAAAGAGTACACTATTGCTTCAAGTGGCTTTAAATTTAACATATAAAACACTATATGTTTCAGGTGAAGAAAGCCAGAAACAAATAAAAATGCGTGCAGAACGCGTTAATCCAAATAACAGTAATTGCTATATATTAACTGAGACCAAAACTCAGAATATCTTCAAACAGATTGAAGCTTTAGAGCCTGATATTCTGGTCATTGATTCTATTCAAACATTACATAGTGATTATATAGAATCTTCTGCTGGTAGTATTTCTCAAATCAAAGAGTGCACATCAGAACTCATGAAGTTTGCTAAGGAAACGAGTACACCTGTTGTTTTAATTGGTCATATTACTAAAGATGGACACATCGCAGGACCAAAAATTTTAGAGCATATGGTAGATACAGTTTTACAGTTTGAAGGTGACCGCAACCATGTATTTAGAATTCTGAGAGCTAATAAAAACCGATTTGGCTCTACAAATGAACTTGGTATTTATGAGATGCAAGGTTCTGGGTTGCGAGAAGTCAGTAACCCAAGTGAAGTGCTGATTTCTAAGAAAGATGAAGAACTTTCTGGTAATGCCATTGCGGTAACTTTAGAAGGAATGCGACCATTACTTATAGAAGTGCAGGCATTAGTAAGTACTGCGGTTTATGGTACACCACAGCGAAGCGCTACAGGTTTTAATGCAAAACGACTAAATATGTTGTTGGCTGTTTTAGAAAAAAGAGCTGGCTTTAGACTTGGAGCTAAAGATGTATTTTTAAATATTACAGGTGGCATCACAGTAGATGACCCAGCAATTGATTTAGCCGTAATTGCAGCCATTTTATCATCTAACGAAGATGAAGCCTTACAAAAGGATTTTTGCTTTGCTGCTGAGGTTGGGCTGAGTGGTGAAATACGGCCAGTACAACGTGTAGAACAGCGTATTTTAGAAGCTGAAAAGTTAGGCTATAATGCGATCTTTATTTCCAAATACAATACCATTTCATTAAAAAATACAGCAATAAGTATTCAAAAAATATCTAAAATTGAAGATTTAGTTCGTTTTTTGACTTGATTTACCACATACAAACTCAATAAATCAGCCAAATTTCATACTTTTGCACACTTGAAAAAAGTGTGAAATATGAGTCAGAAGTTCCCAGAGTATAAAGGACTTAACTTGCCGAAAGTATCAGAAGAAATTTTAAGCTATTGGCAAGAGCATAATATCTTTGAGAAAAGTGTAACTACTAGAGAAGGTAACGAGCCATTTGTGTTTTTTGAAGGTCCACCTTCAGCAAACGGTTTGCCTGGTGTACACCACGTTTTAGCGCGTGCTATTAAAGATATATTTCCACGTTATAAAACCATGAAAGGATTTCAAGTAAAGCGCAAAGCTGGTTGGGATACTCATGGATTACCAGTAGAGCTTGGTGTTGAGAAAGAATTAGGAATTACTAAAGAAGATATTGGTAAGAAGATTACTGTTGAAGAGTATAACGAAGCATGTAAAAAAGCAGTTATGCGTTATACAGACATCTGGAACGACCTTACTCAAAAAATGGGTTATTGGGTAGATATGGATGACCCATACATTACCTACAAACCAAAATATATGGAATCTGTTTGGTGGTTGCTAAAACAGATTTACAGCAAAGATTTATTGTATAAAGGCTATACCATTCAGCCTTATTCACCAAAAGCAGGTACTGGCTTAAGCTCGCATGAGTTAAATCAACCAGGTACATACCAAGATGTCACTGACACAACTGTAGTTGCTCAATTTAAAGCAATTGAAGAGACATTACCAGAGTTTCTTCAGAACGAAGGTACAGTTTACTTTTTAGCTTGGACGACAACACCTTGGACATTGCCTAGTAACACAGCACTAACTGTAGGTCCAAAGATTGATTATGTTTTAGTTGAAACATATAATCAGTACACATTTGAGCCGATGAATGTGGTATTGGCCAAGCCGTTGATTGGAAAACAATTCTCAGGAAAATATTTTGAAGTTGAAGAAAAACCAGCATTATTAGAATATAAATCTGAAGACAAAAAGATTCCTTTCTATGTAGTTAAGGAATTCAAAGGTGCAGATTTAGTTGGAATAAAGTATGAACAATTATTAGACTATGCTTTACCAAACGATAATCCTGAAAACGCCTTTAGAGTTATTTCAGGTGATTTCGTAACAACTGAAGATGGTACAGGTATTGTGCATACAGCACCAACATTTGGTGCAGATGATGCCTTGGTAGCAAAACAAGCTACGCCAGAAGTGCCACCAATGTTGGTTAAAGATGATAATGACAACTTAGTACCGTTGGTTGACCTTCAAGGTAGATTTAGACCAGAAATGGGTGAGTTTGCTGGTAAGTATGTAAAGAATGAATATTATGATGATGGCGAAGCACCAGAGAAATCTGTCGATGTAGAAATCGCTATCAAACTAAAGATAGAAAATAAAGCCTTTAAGGTAGAAAAATATAAACACAGCTATCCAAATTGCTGGAGAACAGACAAGCCAATTCTGTATTATCCGTTAGATTCTTGGTTCATCAAAGTGACTGATGTTAAAGAACGTATGCATGAGTTGAATACAACCATAAACTGGAAACCAAAATCAACTGGTGAAGGTCGTTTTGGAAACTGGTTAGCTAATGCCAACGATTGGAACTTATCTCGTTCACGTTTTTGGGGAATTCCATTACCAATCTGGAGAACAGAAGATGGCAAAGAAGCAAAATGTATTGGTTCTGTTGAAGAATTAAAAGTCGAAATGCAACGTGCTGTTGAAGCTGGGGTTTTGGAAGCCGATATCTTCGCAGATTTTGAAGTTGGTAACATGTATGAAGCCAACTATGATAAGATAGACCTTCATAAAAATGTGGTTGATAAGATAATTTTAGTATCAGATTCTGGTCAACCAATGAAGCGCGAAAGCGATTTAATTGATGTATGGTTCGATTCTGGTTCTATGCCTTATGCACAATGGCATTACCCATTTGAGAATAAGGAACTCATTGATAATAACGAATCTTATCCAGCAGATTTCATTGCTGAAGGTGTTGACCAAACTCGTGGTTGGTTCTATACATTACACGCTATTGGAACTATGGTATTCGATTCTGTAGCTTATAAAAATGTAGTATCAAACGGGTTAGTTCTAGATAAGAACGGACAAAAAATGTCGAAACGTCTTGGCAATGCTGTTGACCCATTTGAAACTTTAGCAAATCACGGTGCAGACGCTACACGTTGGTACATGATTAGTAATGCCAATCCTTGGGATAACTTAAAGTTTGATATTGATGGTGTAGAAGAGGTGAAACGTAAATTCTTTGGAACATTGTATAACACCTATTCATTCTTCAGTTTATATACAAATCTTGATGGATTTAACTATTCTGAAGCAGAAATCCCATTAGAAGAACGCCCAGAATTAGACCGTTGGATTCTTTCAGAATTACATACGCTTATCAAAAAGGTTGATGAGTATTATGCAGAATATGAGCCAACAAAGGCAGCAAGAGAAATTTCAAACTTCACACAAGATTTCTTAAGTAACTGGTATGTGCGTTTAAGTAGAAGACGTTTCTGGAAAGGTGATTACCAAACCGATAAAATTTCAGCATATCAAACACTATACACATGTATGTTGACTTTAGCTAAGCTTGGTGCTCCAATTGCGCCATTCTTTATGGATAGATTGTATTTAGATTTAACATCTGTAACTGGTAAAGAAGCTTTTGAAAGTGTCCATTTAGCTGAGTTTCCTGAGTATGATGAAAGTTTTATAGATAAGTCTTTAGAACGAAAAATGGAAAGTGCTCAAACAATAGCTTCGTTAGTTTTATCGTTAAGAGCTAAAGAGAAGATTAAAGTGCGTCAGCCATTGCAGAAAATAATGATACCAATTAATTCTGCGCAGCAAAAAGAAGAAATTGAAGCGGTTTCTAATTTAATTAAGCATGAAGTTAATGTTAAAGAAATTGAATTGTTAGAGGATGCTTCAGACATTTTAATTAAGCAAATAAAGCCGAATTTTAAGGTGTTAGGGCCAAAGTTTGGTAAGGACATGAAAGCTATTGCTGGTGTAGTTAATCAGTTTTCAGCTGATGATATCCAAAAAATTGAACAAAATGGCGAAATTGCTATTGACATTAACGGAAAAAATATTACTTTAGGAATCGATGATGTAGAAATATCGTCGCAAGATATAGAAGGATGGTTAGTTGCAAGTGAAGGCCTCATAACGGTTGCACTAGATGTTACTATAACTGATGATTTACGTAAGGAGGGAATTGCACGTGAGCTCGTAAATCGTATTCAAAACCTACGAAAAGAATCTGGTTAT
>CAZFEV010000034.1:0-29939 GCA_964517835.1 uncultured Flavobacteriaceae bacterium
CAACGGTCTCGGCTATGCGTAGTGCGGGATTTCAAGGCACTTCACTGTCCGCCTACCGCAAAGTTTGTTTAATGTAATTACTTTCATATCAGCACTTACCCCAGCATTACGTATAGCCATTGTTGGGGCATCGTGTTTTATTCTTTTTTCAATTCTTCTATCATCCATTCTAGTCGATTCCTTGCTGAACTAATACAATCAAGATAGCTCATATAATTAATGTCGGATTGAACAGACTTTATTGACTTGTCAATTTTACCGCCCATTAGAATTATGTCTATTGGTTGATTTCCAAAATATTCGCCTAACTCGTCTCTGTATCGTTGAGCCTGGCTTTCTGTCTCTCTTGTCAATGTGAAACTTGGTCTTTTAAACTCAATTAGCAACAGTCGTCTACTTGTGGTTCTACTTAGGAACAAGTCTGGTCGCTTTTTAGAGTTCTTCCCTTTGTATTTCTTATCAAGTATATTTTTAATTGCCGTTTTTAAGTTGGTGTCCGAAAAAAGCACAGAGTAATCGTCACCAAGAACCCACGTACTTTTTTCTAGGGCTGTATGAATGTCCTTTTCAAGAGTTTTAGGGTTATGAATGAGCAATGTTAATTCGTCCAAATATCTGAGTCGGTTAATTGCTTGACTGGTTACAATACTCATTTCTAAAAGGCCAAATTCAGAAAGAGCGTCTGCGAACTTTTCAATGTCTTGGTTTTGGGTCTCTTGAATATTTGAAACAATATCCCAATAATGGTCTTTCTCCATTGCAGAAACCATAACTGAAATAACTGTATTTATGCGGTCTTCAGTTTCGCCATAGAACTTTTCAAGCGTCTTGTACAATGCTTTTTTGGCAAATGGCTGTTTAAACTCTGGTAGTTTGGCTAGTTCTTTATTTATCTTTCTTTGATACCTAGCTCTTGCCATTTTCATGTCTGTGGCAAAAACTTCGTCTACAGACTTTTTAACGTTTTTGGTAGTATCTTCAAGAATGGTCTTGTAAAGTTTACTATTCTCAATAATGGCTCCGTGGTCAGCTGTAACATCGTCTTCCAAATCGTCACAGATTATTTCGCCATAAATTCTATTCTTAAGTTTCTTAGGAATTAAGTCATCATCTTTTAAAAGATTTTGAGGACGACCAATAATCTTGTTATTGACCCGAGTTACAATCCCTGCTTGCTTTATTGGTTTTGGGGTTATTGTATATTTTAAAGTTGCTTCTTTCCCTTCGTGGATAATTTTCTTTTCATAGGTTTTACCTGCCAAGTCTTCAACTCCAAGCTTCTCGTTGTTTATGAAAAGTTCAAAATCATGATCTCGTCCATAATCCCACATTAGAATTTGGCCGAGCCTAGTTGAACTTGGAAAATCCAAATTTTGATTTAGCCCAAAAAGTGTTATAGTAGTGCCGTGTTTTTCTTTATCGCAAGCTTCTGTCTCGATAGGTAGAGGCACTTTTTCAAGGTCATAATTCCCTTTGGCAAGTTCAGACTTATTGATTTTAAGGGTTGTTTTTATTCCATTAGAGAAAGTCTCAATTTGCATTATTTCAGCAACCATAAGTCCTGAGAATTTACCAATTCCCTTTCTACCTTTTACTTTTCTTTTTTTCTTGAAGGTAGTGTCACCTTTTCTACTTGTCCGACTATTAGCAACGTTCAAATATTCAGAACGGACTTCATTTTCTTTCATGCCTGAACCATTGTCGGAAACAATTATTTTCGGGTCTGGTGTCAATTCTTTAGGTAGAAATATTTCAACCTTTTCAGAGTCCGCGTCATATGCATTGTCGATAAGTTCTTTAATAGCATCTTCGGTCGAACGATACGTTTCGCCAAGTAATTCGGCTAGTTTGGTGTCTACTTTGAAGTATGCTTGTTTACTCATCGTTTCGTTGTTTTACATGTGCCCCAACGGTATCGTGTATGAGTAGTAGCGGATTTCTACTCACAAACCTTTCGGTTTTGCACTGACCTTTGTTTTATGTTTCGTTTTTCGTTTTAGCACTTAAACCGCTATTACTTATACGCATTGTTGTACACTGGCTTTTTTCTATTCAGCTTGGTTTTCAGGGTTGGCGAAAGACATACTCTTTTGCTATTTTAGGCTTGTGTGTTGGCTGAAGCGAATAGCAAATGTGTATGACTTTTTGCGTTGGCTTATTTCACTATTTCCAATATTCGTACATATTTATCCAAATTTCCAATTTTCACTGTGTCTCCAACAGATTTTCCTTTTAAAGCTACACCTAATGGTGACTTTATATTAATCTTCTGAATTCCATTTGACTTTTCTCGTTTGTTTGATGTTTGTTCAACAAGCTGAACCCTTAAATCCTTGTCAATATTCAAGTATTTAACTTTCACTTTATCATTTAATCCAATAACTTCTTTGAAAAGTTCGGTTTGAACTTCTCTCTTTTTAGATACTGCCTCAATAGATTCCTTTAAGTCTTTTTTTAATTCTGGTGAAACATTAGCAATCTCTTGTTCTATAATCTTTATATTATCAGTAAAAGCCAAACCTGTTTTAGATTTATCTTCAAAACTTGACGGATTGCTATTCTCAATTCCTTTGATAAATTCCACTAACTTTTGAGTTTCCTTTTTTGGATTACGCCACCAATTTGTACTCCAAATTCTATGAAAGACAAAACCGTGTCTTTCTAATATTTTTTGTCGATGTCTGTCGTGTAAATATGCCTCTTGGCTTGAATGATATTCTGCTCCATCGCATTCAATCGCAATTTTTGGAATACCAACTTTTTTAGTGTCGTAAACTAAATCAATTCTAAAGCCTGCAAATTGTAATTGAGGAATTATTTTTTCTTCATCAAAATGCTCGGTTAATGCTTCATAAACTTCTTCTTCAAAAGGTGACTCTAAATCGTTATTAAAGTTGTCTATTGAAGTTTTCTTTGATGAATTTTCCGCAAGTTTATTTAGAACTGAAAGTCTAGATTCATTGTCTTGCTCACTTACAGCTTTTGCATATGCCAAATAAGCATAAAAAGCACCTCTGCCATTATTTGAACCTTCAGTAACCAAATGCTCTTTATAGTTTAAAAATACCTCTTGGGGAATGGAAGAACAGACATAAACTTTGTACTTTGCTCTTGTAACAATTACATTTAAAAGCTTGTAGCCTTTTTGGTGATTAATTGAGCCAAAGCGTTGTGCAAATTTCCCTTCTTTATTTATTCCATAAGTTGTAGAAAGTATTATCACATCTCTTTCATCTCCTTGAATATTTTCTAAGTTTTTCACAAAGAAACCATTTTCCTCAAGCTCTACTATTTTGTCATTAAAGTCCCTAAATCCGTCAAATTTTCTTCTTTCGTTTATCTTGCTAAGAATCAAGTTTCTTTGGTTGATATTGAAAGTTGCTACACCAACTGATGGATATTCTCCGTTTGGTAACCTTGAAATGTTATTCTCAATTATAGATAATACAGTTTCTGCTTCTGAATCATTGGAATTATCAGAATATGTTCCGTTTACGTTTATATACTTGATTGGGACATAATCAAAGTCATTAGGAAGCGGTTTAAGTCTTTGATTATAAAATGCATAATTCGAGTAATCAATCAAATATGGATGACGTGAGCGATAATGGAAGTCCAAATGTCTTTTGTCAAAACCAAGTTCCGAAGCAAAATCTAAAAGTGATTCACAGTCTAGTAACGAATTACTTGCATCACTTTTAATACGGTCAATTTCATCTTCAAATTCGTCCTCATCTTCAATTGTGCCATCGAATATTTTGCTGAAATAGTTGGAAGGTGGCATTTGGTGTTCATCTCCTGCAATAACTATTTGTTTGCCTTTTAACAGTGCGGGTAAGTTATCTTCTAGTTTTAACTGACTTGCCTCATCAAACATTACAATGTCAAAGTATTTGTTTTGCCCTTTAAAAAGATTACTGGCTACATCAGGTGTAGTTAGAATTATTGGAAAGAATGTAGTAAACAAGTCCATATCTAATTTTACAATCTCTCGAAGAGAAAGTCTTTTATGGTTTTTACTTGCACGTTTGTTATAAAGGTTTTCGACTGCAATATTTGGATTGTTAACATCAAAATTCCTTGTAGCATCAATTTGCTTTGAGAACCAATATTGTCTGATATACTTTATTTGCTCTCTTTCTAATTCCGATAATGACTTACCTAATTCAATGTGGTCATTGTCATTTGTGGGTAAGTCCATATTTGCAGAATTTACAAGCAAAGAGTTTAAATAATAAATCAAAAATGTTTTACGCCAATTTTCTTTTGATGATAGTCTGTCAATTATATCTTTCTTTTCTTGAGAAAGTGAGTTGTAATACTGAAACCACTTAAATTCTATCGAAAAAAGGTCATTTTCATTGTCGAAATAGGTTTCCTTGGACGCAATTATTGACCTTATGCTGGATAAGAGTAATTTATGATTTGAATCATCTAAAGTTAGTTTTGTCCAACTTTGCTCATCAATTATTTCTTTCAAGGATTGAAGACTAGATTGTATCGACACTAATGTCTCTGTGTTATAGTCTTTGTTTTCTGAATTTAAAAGATTTAATTTGTCATATTCGTCTTCAATTTTGTCTTGAAAACCACTTTTCAATCTTTCAATTTCCTTGATATATTCATTTAAAGTTGATTCTCTATCTGCAATAGATGTAGAATTTGAGATTGACCTAAAATCATTGCAGTTTGTTGTTCTATCGATTAAGCTATCGAAATATGAATTGATAAGTTCTTGGTCATTGAGTGTTTCTTTTTTTGATTTTGAGAAGATAGAAGTGGCTTTAAAAAAGAAACCTTTTGTCTTGTCTTCATTGTAAAAATCATCTGCTGAACTGTATTTTGAAAAGATATTATTTAGGTCATCAATAATCGATTTTACCTCATTTTCTTGGTGATTTAGTTGTTCTTTTCTTGTATCATAATACTCTTGCTCATACTTCGAGACAAGCTGTTCAATTGATTCAGTTTGCCTTTTGTAATTGTTGAAATCATCATTAATATCCTGTTCAATAATGAAAGGATTGTCTCCAACTAATTTTGAAGAGTTAAGAAATGATAAATTCTTAAACGGTTTATAATCGTTATATAGGTTCTGTCCTTTTCTAATTAATTCAAGTAGTTCGTTAAGTTCTGATGATTCATACGAAAAGGTGTCTTTGCCTAAATCAAGGTTATAATCCTCTGAATTATCTTTTAATTCAGATAGAAGTGAGCCGACAATATTTGTCCAATTTTTATTGCCGATTAAATTTTCTCCTAATTTTTTATGCCTTTTGTTTATGGCATCGATTAGAGATTTTGACTTGTCTATAATGTTATCTAAAGTCTCCTTTGAATGAGTGTATCTATATCTACGATATGCAGAATTATCAACCCTTTCTCGAACTGAATCAACAGCTTTTCTTCTGTCTTTTACAATGTCTTTAATCAAGATAGTTTGGTAGTTCAATCCTTTTTCATTAAGGGCATTGAACAGTACTTCTAAAGCTGTCCTCTTTTCACAAACAACAATAGTTTTTTTTTGGTTCTCTAATGCATTTACTAGAATTGCTGTTAGAGATTGACTTTTCCCTGTTCCTGGTGGTCCTTGAATTAAAATATTTCTTGATGAATTTAAAGAATGTAAAATTCCTTGTTGTGATGGGTCCGTTTCAACTGATGATATTGGTTGAAAGGAATGTTCATCCATATCTTCAAGGTCAATTTCTGCTCCTTTAAGTTCTAATAAATTACCGTAGTCGTTAATAATATTTTGCTTCTGTACCTCAAAAATTGAGAACAAACCACCAAAATCAATAAATGAATTGTTCGAGGTAAGTGGTAGTTTTTCGTAATGTTTCTTGTCTGAAATTGGTTTTATTTCATCCAATTTCTTTTCAAATGTTTCTCGAAGGTCATTCGGTGTCGAACTATTAATCGATTCTATAAGATTAACACAAATATCTAGAAGCTCATTTCTATCAATTAAACCATCGTCCAAGTGTTCATTTGAAACTTGGTCAATTTCAATTTTAGAATCACTTTGTAAGTGGTTGATGAGAACTTCATTTATGTAAATTGGGTCTTCATCATTTCGTAGAATTTCCCAAGTATTAAAATCCTTTGTTCTTCTTATACGTAATGACCAAATTAAAATCGGTGCAACTGTTAACTTGTTGTCGGATTGGTCTCTGCGGACAAGGATTGGGAAACCAAATCCAAAAGTATTTATTCCTTTCTCAGATTCAATAGCATCTGTTTGATTAATAAGATTTTCAAAAGACTTTGTAATTCTTACTAATTGTGTTTGGTCTTCTTCAAACAAGGAATTAAGGTCAGGCACATTGTCTTTCCAACTAACTCTAAATTTTAATGGTAGCTCAGAAAGTAAGGCATTGATGAAATTTTGAGGAAGATTTTCATCAATGTGAGAAAGTCTGGTTATGTCAAATTTATATCTTGAACGTCCTGTAATTGCATTTAGATGAACACCTCTTCGGCTACCAACTTTTAATCGGTTTTGTAATTCAGTCAGTAGCTTTTCGGTTATCTCCATATTCTATTTTTGTTTTTCTGCTTAAAATACGTTCATTATTTTAATTCCAATTATGGTTTTCATCATTTCATTCGAGCGTTGACAAAAAACAGCTCTTTTGGTTTTTTAAGCGTTGGCTTTTGCGTTGGAAAAACCAAATGTGCTGTTTGTGCGGTCGGCTTTTCATAGCTTGTGTACAACTAGTTTATATGAATTACAAAACACCCTATAAGATGAAAATACGGTGGGATAACAGTAGTTTTTCTGTAAAAAATGTATTCATATAGATCTGGTTTAAATGTATCATAAAGATAGGATAAATATTACAAATTATCAAAGGGATTTTTGATTTCTGAAAGCTTAGTTGTGGACACATGAGTGTAAATCATAGTTGTCTTTGGGCTATTGTGTCCCAAGAGTTCTTGTATATATCTAATATCTGTTCCACTCTCTAATAAGTGGGTAGCAAAGCTATGTCTAAGTGTATGTAAAGTTGCATTTTTAGATATACCAGCAAGTTTTAAGGATTTCTTCAAAACCTGTCTAGCACTCACTTGCGTATACGCTTGTCCATACTGTCCTTCAAACAAATAGAATCTTGGGGTATATTGATTTTTATAAGTTTCAAGAAGGGGAATAATACTTGGCGCTAACAAAGTGTACCTATCTTTGCGACCTTTACCAGCATTTATTCTAATAAGACCACGATCAAGGTCAAGGTCTTTTGAGGTTAAGTTAAGAGCCTCACCAATTCGTAGTCCTGCAGAATAAACTAAACTCAATAACGCTTTATGTTTAATGTTGTTTGTAGCCTCTAATAATGATTTAATTTCGGTTTTACTGAGAACAGTAGGTAGTTTTTTATCCTTTCTAGGTCGCGTTATATCTAAAGGATTAATTTTTACTTCTTTAAATGCTAAAAACTGCTTAATGCCACTAATGCATTGATTTTGATAGGAAACAGATTTATTGGTTTTGAAAATAAAATCAAAATTAAATTGCTCTATACTTCTTGAAGTAATAGATTCTATCTGTTTTAATTTTAAATAACGAAGGAATAAACCCGTAACTTCAGAATAGGTGTGAACTGTATTTTTACTAAATCGTTTTTGACGTAACCACTTATTAAAGCGTAATAACTCTTCTTCTTGGATAGTATCTAGAGGCGGAAGTTTATAATTGGGACTATATTGAAAGTCCATGGCATTTCCTGATGGTACTTTACTAATTGCGCTATAATCAACAAACCAGCCTTTAAGTCTAAAATAATCGAATAACTGCTTAACACTATCCTTAGTAGAGCGTACAAAGTAGATGTTTTTGTTTTTACCGTATTTTACTTGAGGATATTTACTCACATAAGCCTCAACAAGTAGATTGTCAACAAAATCAATGTGAATATAGTGCACATCTTTATGTACGAGTGGTTTAAGTGTAATCTGTATTTTACTCATAATGAATCAAATGTAAAGTAGAATATTGACTTAACAGTATTGTATACGTATATTAGTCGTATAACATGCTATTATATTTATCTAGATGAAACGATTACACTCAAACTGTTTGTATTGCCAAAAGGAATTAGTGGGAAGAACGGATAAGAAATACTGTGACCCTCAATGTAAAAGTGCTTATCAGTATATGCTGTCTAAAGAACAACCACAACGTTTTTACAATAAAGTTGATAATCAATTAAAACTAAATCGTAAGATTTTAAAAAACTACAATAGAGCTGGCAAAGCCACGGTAAGAGCATCAATACTTAAACAAGAGGGTTTTGACTCCAATTTCTTTACCCATTATTGGAAAAATAAAAAGGGTGAAGTATATCTATTTGTATATGAGTATGGCTTTTTAAAGGTAAACGAGCGAAATGTTGATAAATATGTACTTGTAAAGTGGCAAGATTATATGAATCATTGATACATTTTTAATTAGGTAATTAGTTGTAAATCTTCCAACGATTCATTAGTTTTCAATTTCAAATTTGTGAACACAAAACTGAACACGTTTTGGAACACGATTTACACTATTTTAAGGCGGAAAAGGTTGATTTTTGGTTGTTTTTGGCAAAATTTCGAGCTCATAACCCGAAGGTCACTGGTTCGAGTCCAGTTCCCGCTACTAATTATAAAGTCACGTATAATCAACGGTTTGCACTTGTCAAACCGTTTTTTTATGCTTAATTTTAACTTTATAATTAGTACTGCATACGAAAGTGCATACGGAAATGCATACGATTTACCCTTGAAAAAGCAATTTTCTAAACCCAAAATCTACAATGCCAAAGGTGATTTAACTAAGCGTTGGTATGTGTATTTTTCATATCGAGATCCTTCTACCGGTAAACTGACGCGACAAACCCCATTTTATGGTAATGCAAACACGTATAAAACCAAAGAAGAGCGCATGGCCGTTCTCACGATTTACAGAAACATCATTTTAAAATACCTGAACGAAGGCTATAGTCCCTATGAAGATAATGAACTAAAAGAGTCTGCTCAGGAGGATATTAAAGATGACTTATTAGAACAAGAAATACCCCAAGAGTTAGAGGAAGAACTACTCAATACTGAACCAGAAATCGAAACATCTCAAGCAAAGAAACCTGGTGTTAAAGAAGCCTTTGACTTTGTGATGACCATTAAAGAACGGGATTTACGTGAAAGCAGTCTGAGAACACTGAGAAGCCATAATAAAATATTTATTGCATGGATAGAGAAAAACAGACCAGATGTATCTTCAATAGAAGATATTGATAGAAGCAAAATAAAAACATTCTTAAACCATATTCATTTATCAAATTCTGCCAGAACTGTCAATAATTACAGAGCAAGTCTGAGCTCTATATTTGCTACGCTATTTGAGAGCGATATGGTACCGAACAACTGTGTCGAAAAAATCAGGAAACTTTCTACAAAGCCAGTTAAGCACGAAAGGTATTCTAAAACAGATCAACAAAGGATTTTTAAATTCTTAGAAGATAATGATCCCTTGATGCTATTGTATATCAAGTTTGTAGCCTACAGTTTTTTAAGACCCATTGAAGTATGCCGTCTGTGTGTTGGAGATCTAGACTTAAAGAAAAAAACCATAAGTTTTGTACCTAAGAATGGTGCATGGAAAACACACCGTATTCCTGATATACTTTTAAATGATATACCAGACTTGTCAAAGATGGATAAGAAAGCCATTCTGTTCACGGCAGAAGGCATCGGTAAGTTCACAGACACAAAATTAGAAAACCGAAGAAGCTATTTTACGTCAAGGTTTAAACGCTTGGTGAGCAAAGAGTTTGATTTGAGTTTTGAGCACACCTTATACAGCTTCAGACATACATTTATCACCATGCTCTATAAAGAGCATAGAAAGTCGCATGCGCCATTTGAAGCGAAAAGTCGTGTCATGCATATCACAGGTCATACTAGCATGCAATCTTTAGAAAGTTATCTCAGAGGTATGGATGTAGAATTACCAGACGACTATTCACATATGTTAGAACAACAATTAAAAGAAGATGGATAGTATTAGTGATTTTTATTTTAGGATCAACAAGAACTTTATGAAGGCGTCGGTGTTCTATGTACCTAAGTTTTTAATAGATGACTTATCAGCTATAAATACAGAAGCTGATTTTAGTGTACTCAATAAATATGTGAATAGATTACTAGTAGTCGATAATCACGGTGAAGTAGGGGAGCTGTTAAAGAGTCCTAGTCAAATCGTAGGAAAGGAACTCTACTTGGAAGAGAACTTAATGTTTCTGCTACAAAAACGAGATGAGTACTTACCATTAACATTCGATTTTATCTTTGAAAAATACTGCAAACATTTAGTGGTGTATATAGGACTTGCCAAATGGTTGAAAAGTAACCTAAGAGATTACATCAAACCCAATGAAGTGACAACAAAAGCATTCGAATTGCAACTTGATTTAATATTAAAACACGAGTGTGAAGTAGGACAGTATTTTGAAGCAGAATTACAGCGTCTTGACACTGAACTATTAGATCAACTAAATCATGTCAAGGAACAAAAACACGACCGTATTAAGCATGTAGAACAAGTTAAGGATATTGTGTTGAACAATCAGGTCATCAAACCCAATATTAATAAAGACAAAAAGAGCAAATTGAAAGACTTAAAAGAATTTACGCATAGCTACGCTGAACAATTGATATTGAAAAAAGTGTTTCATGTAAAATCTTAGAATTTAGGTTATAATTATGAAAAGAGATAAAATAGTCAGAGACCATGTCACTATAAATTTCAGAATTGATAAAGCATTAAAGTCAAGACTTAACTCAATAGTATCGCGAAAGAATATCACGTTATCAAAATATTTAAGAGATGTCCTTGAGGAACACTTGAGTGAGTTTGAAAGATATGAGTTGCCAAATGAAAACCAAGCAGAAGATAAAGGTGAATTACATAAAGAGTTCTTTCAGTTTGTGATTTGGTTATATACAAAGAAAGAAGATCGCAAACGTCTAGAAAGTGATACTATTGATACTTACATCAAACTCATAAAACGACTCGATGGTAAACTTCCAAGCTATGTGATTCATGAATTGGATAAAGTACTGGTTGATCTATTTAGAATTAAATCGGCAATAGGATTTGAGGGTGATTATTACAACTTCTCTAATTCACCATTTGAGGAAAAGAAATTAGACTATAAGCAATTAGAACAGTTCTTTTTGAGTACCGATTATCAAACTCATTTGGAATAAAAAAGGAAACCAAATCGTGTATTAAAAAAGTAATAAAAACTGTAATATAAAAATAATATAAAAATATTATTATATAAGAGTAAACTGTGATTTAGGCTAAATATGCCTTTTTTAATTGATTTAAAGTTGTTTTAGCTTATGTTTTAGAGATTCTTTTATTGGTTGTTGTGTTTTAAAATTGTAATACAATTGAATGGGTTCTATTGCATCTATAAATTCAAGTTTAAAGAAATAATATCTCTGAATTAAAAAGTTTATGTTCAAAGGTCATTGTTTTCTAAAGTCAGTCATTGTTCAAGCTATTTGCTTTAAGTTTAGATTTGGATTGAGTTATCGTGAGATAGGGGAATTAATGGCCATATGAGATGTAAAAGTCGACCATGCTACAATTCAACGCAGGGTGTTTAAGTTTACAGCACTTTTAGAAAAAGAATTTAGAAAGCGCAAGAATTCTGTTGAAGAAGATGATGAATGGACAAAACCTATGTCAAAGTTAGAGGCAAGAGGTGTTATCTATATAGCGCAGCAGACAAACAAAGCAATACCAACGATTTCCAATTGACTAAAAGAATTAAACGCTTGAGTGCTTAATCATATCTAATTCAAGCGATTGAAAATAATGGCAAGCCAGTATTAGTCAATATCGATAAAAGTGGTTCCAATAAACACGCCATTAGAATCTACAATAAGCGTTCATGCTCAACGACTCATATTATGAAAATAGTTTATATAGATCATTGTTTTATTCAAAAATGAACAGCAAAATTTTAGGATTTTAAGGAGTTTTAATCTGTTCGACTTACATTATTGAGAATAGAAAAAGCACATGTAATATTAAATTAATTGTTGTTAAATAATAGGAATTTAATTTTCAATGAATAGTATTCAGTGGAAGGCTAGAAAACAGAATTAAGTGATCATCTTTAATTCAGCTTTAATATATGCGATAAATCTAATTTGGGATGATTGTGTAGCTTCTTTTGAGATGGTTGTTTAGTGTGTGAAGTAAAGCAAATACATAGTGCTAACGCGGATGTGTCACCGAAGTAGTGCTATGTATGGTAATCACAAATGCATTGCATTTGTGATTATGTTTTATGGAACAAAATGGAACAACTGACGAACACCTTATTACCTGCTACCAAATTTAACAATTAATAATACATTTAGTTCCTATAAATTTTTAAGTAAGATTATGAAGCATATCATCTAAAGCCAACTCAACAGAAATACCATAACCACAAACAATTTTATAACCTTGATTATCTATAAGAGAAACTTTAAACTCATTGTTTTGTTTTTCAATATTGATATACTTCAATTTTAAAATATCACAGTAGACTTCAGTATTATTATTTTTTATTTCAATCATCTTTTAAAAATTTTTAAAAACCAACCCAATAAATGTCCAAAAAAGCTGCTATTAATGAATCGAGACGAAGGTACTGAATGGGTTGGCTAACTAACTTTACAAACTAGAAAATCATTGGAAAGTGTAAGTTCTTTTAACCATTTCGGTTAACCTAAAATAACCAAAAGCATCGTTATCAGGGACAGTCTCATTAATACAGTTTCCTATCAATGGCACTGGAACCGCACCGAAAGGATTATTTATTGATTCGTACTGGTTTATTAATATACGCATATAATCATAATAGTTTTTTGAAATACCATGAAGTTGCATTTCTACTACATCACCTTGAGTGTATTCTACTTGATTAATATCCTCATCTTCTTCTCTTTCATAAAAAATATTAACCAAATTACCATTAACAAATTCATCTCTAATATTAAAAAAAGTTGGTAAAAAATCTTCTTGTTCTTTGAATTTAAAAAAATAATAATTTTCTTCATCTAAAGGATCTTGAAAATCCACATTAAACTCTAAAAGATCACCTAATCCTTTATCCATAGATTGATAAACGTTTTGTATATCTACTACTGGCTTTAAAATCTCTGTTGCAGTATAATGTTGGTCATTATAAATAATTTCTAAAGTGTATGATTGGTTTAGTTCTGGAATAAAATCGTTAGTTGAATATTCACCATTACTTTGATCTTCAAAAATAAATACCAAGCCATCATCATTTTTAGTAATTTTAACTGAAGCATCAGTTACGGGAATTAATTGCTGATCAAAATAAGATGACGACTTACTCAATATTATGGTTTGAGAATTACCTAAAGTCCCTTTTTCCCAATCTATAGAGGCTTCAATTACTAATCTCGAATCTATCTCGGGTGTATCAACTTCAATAACATCTGTACATGAAGCAAGTGACAAGCCTATTAGTATTAGTGCTGTTATTGTTCTTATTATAGTTTTCATTTTCTTAAAATTTAAAGTTGTAGGATATTGATGGAATAATTCCGAAAATAGCTGTTCTAGTGGCTTCATTTAAACCTGTCTCTCGATTTTGACCAAATGATACTGCTGCGGCATTTTTTCTATTATACACATTGTAAATACCAAATACCCATTCACCTTTCCATTTATTATTTGGCTTTCTATTAGGTACATACGTTGCGGAAATATCGAGTCTATGATAGTTTGTTAAACGATTAGCGTTCCTTTCTGAATAGTTTGCTACAGAAATATCTTCGTATTGATATTGAGCATTAGGGTATGTAACAGGTCTACCTGTTTGAAATATAAAATTTGAACTTATTGACCATTTATCATGTAACTTGTAATTTCCTGTTAATGAAAAGTCATGCGTTCTATCTTGAGGTGTATAATACCATCTTCCATTGTTAATTCCTGGACCTCCTGCTGTTCCACCTAAAGTACGTTGTTCTGATTTTGAAAAAGTATATCCTATTAGACCTGTAAGTCTTCCTTTTGTTTTTCTAAACAATAATTCTAAACCATAGGCTCTAGATTCACCATTTAGGATTTCTGTTTCAATGTTGTTTTTGGCAATTAAATCAGAACCGTCGATATAATCGATTCTGTTATCTACAGTTCTATAATAGGCTTCAGCCTCAAATGAGTATGTTCTATCTTTAAAATTTCTGAAGTAACCTAATGCAAATTGATCGGATAATTGTGGCTTAACAAACTTACCGCTTGGTGTCCAAACATCTAACGGTGTTACAGCTGTTGTATTAGATAATAAATGGATATACTGTGCTGTTCTTGAATATCCGGCTTTTAAAGACGACGATTCATTTAATTGGTAAGACAGTCCTAAACGCGGTTCAAAATTACTATATGTTTTGATTGCATCACCATTTTTATATGTTGTTTGATCTATTACTGTGCCTGCTTCGTAAATACCTAATGTTTCATTAAATACCACAGATTGATTATTCTGATAATTATTTAATGATTGACCTCCGAGTCTAGAGAAATAACTATAACGCATACCATATTGAGCTGTTAACCTATCTGATATTTTATGAGTTGCGTTTATATATAATCCGCTTTCAAGTGCTTTTTTCTTATCAAGTTGCATGCGATTTATTGCCGATGTCTGTGTCGTTGGTCTTAATGTTCCTGGATCAAAATCATAGTAAACTACATCAGCACCAAAAATGAAACTTAGTTTTTCGTTGGTATAATAGCTTAAATCATATTTTAGATTGTAATTTTTTATACCTGACAACCATTCAAATTCGAAAGTACCAATACTCAATTTGTAAGTGTAATCACTAAAAATCAATGACATGTTAGAAAACAACTTGTCGTTAAAGAGATGATTCCACCTAAGATTAGTAAACATACTACCATAATTATTGTCAAACCCACCTTCAAATTCAAAATTATCACGCCCAAAATAACCAGATAAATAGAGCTTATTTTTGTCATTTAATTGGTAATTGGTCTTTAAGTTTAAATCGTAAAATTTGGCACTGTTTTCTTCGCCCGCTGCTTTTAAAAAAAGATGTGCGTAAGAACCGCGACCTGCTAATAGAAATGAACCTTTATTGCTAAACATTGGGCCTTCTGCTGCTAAACGACTTGATACTAATCCTATACCACCAGATACCTGGTAATTGTTCTTATTGCCATCTTTTTGACGTACATCTAAAACTGATGACACTCTACCACCAAATCTGGCTGGGATATTGCCTTTATAGAGTTTTAAGTCTTTTATTGCATCAGCATTAAATACTGAAAAATAACCTAGTAAATGCGATGTGTTATAAATAATAGCTTCATCAAGCAATACCAAATTCTGATCAACAGCTCCACCTCTAACATTGAACCCACCTGAAGCTTCTCCTGTATTTGTAACACCTGGTAATAGTTGTATAGATTTTAAAATGTCTACTTCCCCTAAAACAACAGGCATTTTTTTGATTGTAGATATCTTTACTTTAGACACACTCATTTGAGGGCTTCTAATACTTATAAGTTCAGGTTCTTCAGCGGTAATAACAACTTCATCCAACTGTGTTTGATCTTCAGTTAATTCAAAGTCTAATTTTAGATTTTGGTTTAATTCAATTTCTTTATTAATATCTGTAAATCCTATATATGATACTACAATTGTGTATTTACCTTTTGGTGCTGTAATGGAATAAAAACCATATTCATTACTTGTAGTACCAATTGTTGTTCCTTTTAGGTAAATTGAGGTTCCAAATGCAGTTTCTCCATTTACGGACTCTACAACCTTACCGCTAATGGTAAATGTTGCTTGAGCAAAAAGTTCCCCTGAAAATAGCATGATCAATGCTATAAAGGTTATTGTTATTTTAGTTTTATTTTTTCTCATTTTATTCTTTTGATTGACACTTATTTTTTGTTTGCCAAGTCATTTAAAATCTTTAATCTTAAGCATACGCTTCTACCCTAAACGACATTCATTTTTAAATTCCGATTAGTGAAAACATGTAAAAAATGGTTAGGAATTATATGCTAATGTATTATCTGAATCAATCCTAGAGGTAAGTCAACTTCCAATACCTCAAACATTTTTAGTTTACTTTGAGGAATGCAGTTTTTTATATACAGATACGAACCAAAAGATTCCAAAGCTGCATAATAAAAGACCTAAGCCTCCAAAGAAAATGCCTATTATTTCTAAATATTCCATTTTAATTGTAGTGTTATAACTCGCTTTCCAACAAGTTGATTGAGTTTAATTTTCTGATATTTTTATAATTAGTCTGATAAAAGAGCTTTTTAAATTGATTAAAAAGTCTTAAACAACTGTGATATTGTTTTAAGGGGTATTTAAATTAAATTTAGTTTTCGTTAATCCTTTTCCAATTAAATAATTATACATTTCTTGTGCTTTTTTGCCTCCAACCTTCGCATGATGAAGTAGTGTTAAACCATGCGGACCAGATGAATTGATTAAATTTGGATATGCATCTAAAATAGGTTTTACAAGGCTTATTTGTCCAAGCATTGTAAGTGCAAAGAGGTTTACTCGGGATCCTTTTGAAATTAAATATTCTGCTATTTCTCTATTACCTTTATGCGCTGCTCCTTCAATTGCTTCTTCAAAGTCTCCATTACCCCAATCGTAACAGCTATGAATAAGATTTGGATAATCATTAAGCATATTTTTGACTTTATCTAGGTTAAAATGACCTGCAATAACAAATTCTTTGATTAATGTGTCATTATATATCTTAGAATTGTTAAGTGCTTTACCATAACTTGTTACAGACATAAGACCTATGCCTAAGCTAAATACTCCTCCTTTTTTAATAAAAGATTTTCTGTTCATAGTTTATTTGTTTTTATTAGTTTTCAGATTAAAGAAAACAATGTCTATCTCTAAAAATTTTTCTTTCATAAAACTTAGAGCAAAAGCAGCAGCGGCAGCAGTAAAAACAGAATAATCAAAACTTGATTTTACCCCTATGGAAAACGTCATAGCTAAAGCAAATAAGAATATTAAAACGGCACTAAATTTTGCGAAAAGTTCTGTTTTAAATCCAACAAGTAAGCATAATGCAAAGAGAACTTCTAATACTGTTACTACTATCCCTACTAAGGGAATAAGAGTATCTGGAAACCATGGGTTCAATATTTTAGTAAACACCAAAAAAGATTCCCAGTTCCCCCAGGTAGAAACTTCTTTCGTATAGAAACCACATCTGTCTAAAACAGTTGATATGAATCCAAGTGACAAGGCAACTCTTAAAAAAAGCTTGATTAATTTATTATATAACATATGATTTTATTTTAATGATACGAGACCTTTACTTCACCAATTTTTCTCATAAAATACTTTACCATATACATCGGTTATAATACCTTCTGCATTTTTATTTAGAAAAGGAACTCCAGACCTAAAAGATAAAATACCATTATTGAATGCTATTGGCACATAAGTATCATTACCATCTATTGAAAAAGTAATCATTGTCAATTCTTCATTAACAGTCCAAAATCCAGTTGATGTATATGTATTATCTTCTATACAAGAATATTCGTCATTGTCGCTGTTAAAACTATAGATATTATGTGTTTGCGAATACGTGAAGTCATTATTTAATTGTAACGTAAAGTATTGACATTCTAACTCCTCCATAATATCAATTGAATTTGCACCATCATTATTAATATCGAACAAAGGCTCATCTGCTACTGTATATATTGCAGACCAATCGCCAACCAAGTTTTCATTATTTTGTAAAAACTCATCGGTATCATCATCGCATGAGAACGATATCATTGTTATCAAAACTAGCATTAAGAAATTGCTAAATTTCCATGTTATCAATTGTTTTTTTTTCACTTTTATTTTCTTTTTAATTGTTATTATTACTTATGTTTTTCAAAAAAATCAAGAATGTGTGTTAAGCAGAATAATTCATCTTCTTGGTGCAGAAAATGACCTGCTGTTGAGTGTTTTATTACATTAAAAATTGAGTTTGGTGCGTTTTGCATCTTGTTAAATTGATTTAAGTCTATAGTACCATCTTTCTCTCCGACCAAGACCAAAACCTCTTTACTAGGTAGACTTTTGAATAGCTTTATTTTCTGAGGATCTTGATTTTTTAAAGATTTATAATAGCCAATAGCACTTTCAACTCTTCCTGACCTCTTCAGACTTTTAATAACTCGCCCTAAATTTTTGTTGTAGTTGTTCCAATTTGGTGACCATCTGTTATATAATGTTTCTATATAAGAGAAATCATCTTTTTTTATTCGCTTTAAACCTCGGTTCCCGTTCATTAATAAAAGTATGTGTCTAGCTTTAAATAATAGTTTTATGGAAGGTTTTAAGAATCGAGGATGAGGCATACCAATGGCACAAACATTATTTACATTAACAGGGAACATATTAATCATAGCATAGGCAATTGAAGCACCCCAGTCATGACCGATTATGCTATAATTCTTTATGTTTAATCCTTCGGCTATTCCGTTAATATCCTTAGCAATGGTATACACCGAGTAATCTGAATCTGAAGCTATTTCAGTAGGGTAATAACCTCTTAAAAATGGGGCAATGCAATGGTATTTTTCTGAAAGAACATCAATAAAGCTATCCCAAGTGCCTGCTGTATCTGGAAAACCATGAAGTAGAAAAATTGTTTCACCTTTACCTTTAGATACATAACTATAATTAATACCATTGGTATTAATTGTTTTGACCGAATGTTTAGTTAAATCTTGCATTGTGTTTGATTACAAGACAAAACTATTTCAGTAATTATGATTAAAAGTACTTATATGTAAATGAGGACAAAGTTAGCTTTGAGGAATTATTTAGATAAGTATTGTTTAGGGGTTTTACCTGTGTGTTTTTTAAAGAAATTATAAAAGGCTGTTTTAGAATTAAACCCACTATCATAGGCCAATGCCATAAAGGTTTCTTTAGTGTTTTGCCCTCTCTCTAAAAGACCTAAAAAATACTGTATTCTATAAGAATTAATGAAATTAGTAAAGCTCTTATTGAAATATGTATTTAATATGTAAGAAAGTTGATTAGGGTGAAGGTTTAAATCTTTAGCAAAACTTCTTAATGTTATCTCTGGATTCAGGTATAATTCATTAACTTCAACTACCTTAATTATTCTCTCTTTCCATTTTTCAGCTACTAATTTATCAACCAAAGGTTTGGATGGATTTGATTCTTTCTTTTGATTAATTGTGGGTTTAGTAATGCCAAAAGCTTCTACCTTTAATTTTATATAATCGGGTTCATTTTGAATATTCTGTGTAAAGGGGTCTGAAAACCCGAATAACAAAAATGAAGCTTTCATCTTAACACTCTTCCTTAATAAAGAAATTGCTTCTTTTTTGTTATTTATTATGCAGTAATAAAAAAATCTATACATCAGATTTCTATTCTCGTTAAAGCTGTTACTTTCTACTGATAACCTTTCAAAATAATAATTGTGTTTTTTTACATCATTTAAAAAGTAGTAGGCTATACTAAAGTACCCATTCTTAGTGCATTCCTCAACTTTACTTCCATGTTCACTGTTTAAAAGTTCTATAATTTCTTTATACTTGCCTAGCATAATTAAACTTGAGGCATAAATGTCATATGCCGTTAACATTCTTTCGTCAGTGTAAAGAATGTCTTTTGCTACTTTAATGGCTTCTTTATACCTCTTATCAAAATATAATATTAAAGAATTTAGAAATTTTGAGTTATTAGAATGCGGATCAAGACGTCTTGCAATTGCTATATTTTCATAAGCTTTTGTTATTTGACCACCCAACAAATAAGTGACTGCTAATACAGAATATGCTGGTGCATAACTTGGGTTTAAGTCTAGTGTTTTATTTAAATATTTAAAAGTTGAATTAAAATCCCATTCTTTCCAAAATGTTACATTAGACATTCCAAAATACACCTCTGGAATATTTTTATTTATACTTATGGCTTTTTCTGAAAGTTGCTTTGCTTTTTTTAAGTTTGTTTCTGAATCAATAAAACCTGAACCTGCAAGAAAAGTATAACATTGAGACAAAGAGCTATAGGAAAGCGTATAATTAGGGTCTAAGCGAATACTCTCTTCAAAATTGCTAATTGCTTTTCTAACATCAGCTGAATTCCATTTAAAATATAAAAACTTGCCTTTTAGATACAACTTATAGGCATCGATATTATTAGTATGTGAAGTTACAAGTTGTTCATTAATTTCAAGATGTCCGAAATCTTCTCTCACTGTTTCTGCGATATCCACGCTAATCGCATCTTGAAGATCAAAGATATCCTTTAGTTGGCCATCCCAAGATTTATTCCATAAGGCGTAACTATCTGCAATTTTTAAAAGTGTAGCATTTACTCTTAGTTTATTCTTAAAGATTCTAACACTACCTTCAATGATTAAATCAGTAGATAATTCATTGCCAATTTCTTGAAGTGTTTTATTAGCGTTTTTATAATGGTAAGTTGAAGTTCTTGAAATTACATTTAATCCTTTAATTTGTGACAGTGCATTTATAATCTCCTCTGTAATACCATCACAGATATATTCATTTTCATTAGTAGCACTAATATTAGAAAATGGTAATATGGCTAATTTTAAATATGCAGGTCTCATGTATTTTTATAGTAAAAATCTAATCTTTAAAGTATAAAAACAAAGATTAGGTCATAATTTATAAAAATAAATAAAAGCGTCTACCTTTTTTGATTCTTTCGAAAACATAATTCTTGACCTGGTAAAAATAAAAGCTATTTCAATTTAAGTATAGGCCTTAAGAATCGAACCTTGCAAATAATATTATTTTTAGAAAAATAGGCTTATTTAGTGATTTCAGTATGTATTGATTTATAAAAAACATCATACAATAGTATGTACTCCTTTTTACCTTGAAGGATTATTTTTTCAATTTTATTAAATGTGTAATTAAATTCTTCGGTTAATTTCATCCGTAATTCTTCAGAAACAAGTGACCTTCTATTATATGTGTTACATTCAGATTGTATTCTGGCAGTGGTGTTGAGAACATCACCAGTATAGATGATATCTTTTTTTATGATTCCAATTTCACCTGCTGTGACTTCACCAATGTGAAAACCAGCTTTAAATTCTGGCACAAGGCCAAATTGTTCTAAATAAAACATTTTGTTTTTTTGGATAGCCTCAGTAATCTTGATAAAGCAATGAATACAATTGTTGTTCATTGTGCCTTTTTTTTCTTCCCATGTTACTACAATTTCGTCACCAACATATTGATAAATCTCACCAGAAGTTTCAATTATTGCATTCGTCATATCGGCATAATAACTTTTTAATAATTCAAAGTACTTTTTATGACCAATACGCTCAGCAATTGAGGTAGATGATTTCATGTCTAGGAACATAAAGATTCTTTTTTCTTGATTTGGACTATGGTACTTTCCTAAATAATTTAAAAGTGCATTTTTGCCTATGAAAGCTTCAATTTCAGAATAAAAAAGTGCTGTATCTAGTGTTATTCCAGTATATATAACTATTGTCCAAAATGAAAATTCAGACATAAATTCTAATAGCGAATTAAACACTTCAGGATCAAAAAAATTTCTATCTAAAAGTATTGAATAAGTTATCAATGTTAGTAATGACATAAATGCTATAATTAGCATTAAATAGAAGATACTTTTAAATACAAATATTTTCCAAAGGACCAATTTTTCGAAAAACTTTTTCATCCAAAAAACTTCAATGGCTCCTTGAAAAATGCCTGTTAAAAAACTACCTACCGTAACGATTAAGAACGACTCTTTGAAACTATAACTATTACCAGTCATAGGATTGGTCTTTAAATTACCTATCAAACCAAACTCTAACAAAATATATATTAAACCAAATAAGACCCATATCACTCCAAATACTAGTACCTGTCGTATTTGTCTTTTATGATTTAAACTGAGTGCCATGTAGTAAATGAAGATTTATAATTAGAGTTTACGAATGTGTATCGTCTATTTTAATTTGATCAAATAGATTATTTCAAGCAATTAATATGCTATTAAACCTTAATCCTATATTTCATTTTCAATCAATTTGATTAATTTTTCAATATCTATCTGTGCTTGTGCATAATTTGTTTCCTTTTCATCCGACATTAGCACATAAATTTCAAAAATATTTTCAAATCTAAAATTATACAATTTTTCGGGTTGCATAACCTTAAAAGGACTTATTCTTACACATTCTAAAACTCGTTCTGTAATTCCTGCTATTACTTGCTGTTGCCCAGATTCTAGGGCATTAATAGTTTTATATAAAGAACTAAGGCTTTGAAGTTGTTTTAGAATATCCTTATTACTTATTATATCTAAATTAGCACTACTAGACAGGGCATCGTATATAGAAGTCTTCTTTTTAAAATCTGACTTTAGCATTAGTTCTAGAGAAATTCTACCTAATTCATCTGTTCTCTTTTTATTTGTGTCTGATGAAATAATTTCCTTTGCAAGTTTATATCGAGGAATTAAATAGTTATTGAAAGAACGATTTCTTTTAATATTAGCGAGATCTTCTTCTAATTCTACTAGTATATCTTTATAATACTGTTGTTCCAAAGCCAATTGCTTATTAGATTCATTCCAATTATTTAAGCCAAAGGCTATCATAATACCTAATATTACCACTATAATGTCTAGTAGATATCTGTACCAATCTTTTTTAAGATGTTTGAATATTTTTTTCATCAAAGAAGAAATATTTTAGATAAAAATTGTTTTTTAAAGTTAGTTCATAAAATAGTTCTTAACAAATGTTATTTAACCTTGGAATGCTTTAGGATCTTTAAGTTTAGATTACTTAAATTGATATCCCATTTCAATCCAAAAAAGGGTCTTAATAATACAATCCTTCTAATAATAAATTCATAGACGATATAACATACAATAAAAGTAAATATGGTAATCACTATAAATTGAATTGCTGGATGAATATCCAAAGGTAGTATTAGCGCAGAAACAGTATATAGAACAAACATATGGATGATATATATGGGATATGCAGCTGTACTTAAATAACTTAAAGTTTTGCTAGGCTTATTAAGATATTTATAGCACAATCCAAAGACTCCAAAAATCCAAAAGTTTGATTCTAGTGCAGTTAAATATCCTGGTGCTTCAGTATTAAAAATAAAATATCTTATACAAAATAAGATAGCTGCC
Source organism: uncultured Flavobacteriaceae bacterium (assembly GCA_964517835.1). Lineage (GTDB taxonomy): Bacteria > Bacteroidota > Bacteroidia > Flavobacteriales > Flavobacteriaceae > Winogradskyella. The sequence continues at coordinate 23,295 of CAZFEV010000034.1, forward strand.
AAGCTTATATATAACCATCTCCATTTCAAAATAGTTTGCCAAAACGTTTTTCCAATATACACAAAAAGAAAACCAAAAAAGAAAGCAATCAATCCCAAGAAAAATCCATGCCAAGTTTTCGCATACATTGCGAAAAATTGAGGTTTTACCAACAAAGCCTCTACAATAAAAAATGCAATTATTGTTGTAGGACCAAAAGGGTTTTTCATTAATCTAATTAATACCTTTTTAAGGTTCTCATCTTCTTTTTTCTTTAAGTATAAAAAAACAGGCATTAGCAATACAACATATATAAAAATGTTACCTAAAAACCATAAATGACCGAAATGTGAATGATAACTCAATGGCATGTTATAGTACTTTTGAAATACGAACATATGCAATGGTGTTATAGCAACAATACCAAATAGAAATGGTAAAAGTATTCTCTTCGCTCTTTCTATAAGTAATTGCTTCCAGTTTCGTTTACGCATAGCAAAATATAACCCCATACCTGAAACATAGAATAAAATTGGGATTCGCCAAACATTAAGCATTGTCATTGGCTTCCAAAGGTCTGTTAATAACTCATTGCTTCTAATAAACGCAATAAACATTGCCCAAGGCTGGAAAACTATTGCTATATGATATATAAGCAATAAACTGATTGCTATTACTCGCAACCAGTCTATATCGTATCTTCTTTGTGATAACATTTTGTTTGATTTAATTTTTTGGATATTTACTTTAGCATTTCTGCTATAGCTGGTCTTGTCTTTTCTATATAATCCAAGTCAATTTGCATTCCCATTGGCTCTAATTGTACCTTTAACATTTCGTAAATTGGTTTCAGATCTTTAAAATCTCCAACAACTGTCTCTCTAGGTGTTGCTCCAAAATTATTTGTAAGCGTTTTATCTGCATCTGCTTCTAAAAGAATTTTTACTACATCTGTTCTACAGAAAAAAGCAGCCGTATGCAATGCCGTGGCACCATCATTATTTTTAATACTTAAATCTGCATCTGCATCAACTAATATTTTAGCTATTTCGCTTTTTCCAAAGCTAGCAGCGGTTATCAATGGTGTTGAGCCAGTCATAGCATCCTTTTTATTAATATCTGTACCTGCTTTAATATGTTGTTTTACAGCTTCGATATTATTAGACAATATTGCTAGTTGCATATCTATTTCTGGTGCTTTTATTTTTGATGCTATTTCATCAGTTTTATTAAAATTGTTTTTGGCGTTTTCATTTGACTCAGCACATGAAATGCAAAGAAATAGGCTTAGACATGAAATACTTAAGATTTTTTTAAATGAATTGATTTTAATTTTTTTCATGATTGATTTAATTATCGTTTTTAAATTACATTACAAATGTATTGTGAAGTGATATTGAAAAAAATAAAGAAGTACTGAACTGTAAATTTTATGTGATGAATTGTTGAGTTCATATCAATGCCTAGAAAAGCGAATTGGTTCTGTTGCATCTATTGATTCAAATTAAAGGAAACAATATCTTCGAATTAAAAGTTTATGTTCAAAGGTCATTGTTTTTCGAAGTCAATCATAGTTCAAGCCGTTTACTTTAAGTTTAGACTTGGATTGAGTTATCGTGAGATAGAGGTTAATGGCTAAACGCGGCGTTAGAGTTGACCATGCTACAATTCAATACTGGGTATTTTAGTTTACTCCACTTTTAGAAAAAGATTTTAGAAAGCTCAAGAAATCTGTTAGAAGAAGATGACGAATGGACGAAACCTATGTCAAAGTTAGAGGCAAGTGGTGTTATCTATATAGAGCAGTAGACAAACAAGGGAATACAGTTGATTTCCTTTTGACTAAAAGACGAAAACCACTCATTGCTTGATTATTTCTTATTAAAGCTATTGAAAATAATGGCAAATCAGTATTAGTCAATATCGATAAAAGTGGTTCCAACAAACACGCGATTAGAATCTAGAATAAGCGTTCATTATCAACGATTCAAATTAGGCAATATAAATGTTTGAATAATATAGTTGAACAGGATCATTGTTTTATAAAAAACGGATATCCGGAACTTTAGGGTTTAAGGAATTTGAATCTGCTCGACGGACATTATCTGGAATCGAAATAGTACATATGATAGTGAAGGAGAAGTTGATATCGAAATAGAAATCAATCTTTAAACCATTCTATTCATTGGCTTGTTAGAAAACCAAATTAAGTTAATATCTTCAAGTCATGTCAAATAGATGCAACAGGACCTTATTTATTTTCTTTAAGATATTTTCAGAATTACCGAACAATTAGAAAGAGTTAAAAAAGTTTCAGTTTCTAAATAAGAGTTAACCACATCTATGATTCTTTTTTTGTATTTATTTAAGTCCAATCCGATTAATTTTTTAAATTTTTATCGGTAAAGTGAAATATTTTATCGACAAACAACACGAGTATCTTGTAGCTTGTATATCAATTACTTACGATTTCACAATCCTCAAAATTGACTTGGAAACGGGGTGAAATAAAATTATCTTATGATAATAAAGGGTTTAAGTACTTGTGATATAGCGCTTTAAGTTATATTTTTGATTTAATCACTTATTAATTAAAAACCTCTCAAATGATTAAAAAAACTACTTAAAAGAAGATTAATCCATAATCAATCCTAGATGCACCTCTAGACATCTTATTTGACGCCTTCCATAAATTATTATTACTCATTAATTAAAGTAATGATGTTTATGTACTTGCCCTGAAATTTACACATAATTGCAAGTGTAAAATGCATTATCAACTTATCTTAAACTTACATTATGAATAAAATAATACTCTATTTGATAGGGGTGCTCTTAATACCCCTGAGCGCAATCAATGCGCAAGAATCTTCAGACAAAACAAAATTTAACCCTTTAGAAAAATCAACAATTAGTCTTTATGAAGATTACGATTTTAAAAGTGAATTTGTTGTTCACATAAACTCAGATAAAACAAATCATTTTTGTCTCATTGATAAGAGTCAATTTAAATCTGATTTTGAATTCCTCTATTTTCATCAATTGGCCAATCAGGCAGGTTGTGCTGTCATCTATAATCATGGCGTACCTGAAAATATGGCTTGGTTAGTCTCAAAAAATACTAAAACCAAGGCTTCTACATTGGAACAAATTCTAAGGTTCAAAGAATCTTCTTCAAATGTGGAAGAGGAATATACCGAGATTCAAAAAAATAACTTCATAGAATCATTAAAAAATAGATAATTATGAAGAAGAACATTATTTTCTTATTAGTATTACTTGGTCAAGTAATGCTTCATGCACAATCTCCATTATGTTCAGCAGAACCTACAAGTTTTTGTTGTGAGTATGTATCTGATGTAACTATAAATGGTGTTTCAAGTCCTGGTGCTAATAATTTTACTTCAGGACCAGGATATTTTGATTATACAGGTAGTGTTTTGACAACACTAACAGCTGGGCAAACTTACCCTATTTCAGTGACAGTAGAGACTAATAGTACATATCAAGAATATGTTAAAATGTGGTTTGATTTTAATGGGAATGGTGATTTGTCAGATGCGGGAGAACTGGTTTATGATGATGTTGAAAGTTTCAATGGGACATTTATTTTCAGTGGAAATGTAACTGTCCCAATGAATGCCTTTAATGGTGATATCTATATTAGAGTTGTAATGACATTTGCTAACTCACCTCAATTATGTGGACCTTACTCTTACGGAACAACATTAGATTTTAGAGCTACAATAACAGGCGGTGTTGCATCAAATAACCTAACGGTTACAAATAATCTCACAGGTGGCGCCACAGGAACGGTAGTGTCTACACCAGCAACTATAGATACTGCTGCTGGTAATACAACGGGTAATTTTGCAGAAAATTCTACAGTAACTTTAACAGCAACACCGGGTGGTGGTGGTTCTAACTTTTTAGGATGGTCAGGTGATGCCACAGGAAATGCAAATCCACTAAATGTGGTTATGGATTCAGATAAAAATATTGTAGCTAACTTCGGTACAGACGCTCCACCAAATGCTGTTTGTACTAATTTTACAGCACAACTAGATGGAACTGGTAATGTTACAATAACACCTGCAGATGTTGACGGTGGCTCCACTGACAATGAAGGTCCAGTAACATTAGCATTAAGTCAGACAGCTTTCAATTGTGCCGATATTGGGGACAATACGGTTGTTTTAACTGTTACAGACGGTGTGGGTCAAACAGCAACATGTAATGCTACGGTTACCATAGAAGATAATGTAAATCCAACGGTAGTCACCCAAGATATTACGGTGCAATTAGATACTTCTGGAAATGCAAGCATCACAGCTGGTCAAATAGATGATGGTAGTTCAGACAATTGTGGAGTTGCAAGTGTAAGTGTATCTCCATCAACTTTTGATTGTACTGCTGTAGGTACTAACACGGTAACATTAACCGTTACAGATAATAGTGGTAATAGTGATACCGGTACAGCAACCGTAACCGTAGAAGACAATTTAAATCCAACGGTAGTCACCCAAGATATTACTGTACAATTAGATGCTTCAGGTAATGCAAGTATTACACCAGCAATGATTGACGATGGCAGTACAGATAATTGTGGAATAGCAACTTACACTCTAGATACAACCAGTTTTGATTGTTCAAATGTTTTTAATGGAGATTTTAGTAGTTGCCCTGCAGATGTACAATATATTGATACCCCAACAAATGCAAATTCAGGTCCAAATGGACAAACTTTTGTAGCGCAAACTACAGGTTTATTATCTAGGATTGATGTAATTGCGGATGGAGGTGAGATTCAGCTTAGAGTTAGAGAATATGTAAGTGATGATTTATCAACCGCTTTTACAGGAACTATTCTAGGAACTTCAAATGCAGTAAACACAAGCGGTGGTTTTCCTAATTTTACAAGTTTTACTTTTCCAACCCCACCGTCATTACAAGCGGGACAACAATATATTTTTGAAGTGATAGGGCCTGGCATAGCTTATCATAATATTCCAGGGGGTTATGCAGATGGTACAGCTGTAAGTCCAACTAACCCCTCATTTGTTAGGGATATTCCTTTTAGTACCTTCATCTGTCCTAATGTTACAACAGTTACATTGACGGTTACAGATGTCAATGGTAATAGCAATACAGGCACAGCAACGGTTACGGTAGAGGACTCAATACCACCAACTGTAGTTACTCAGGATATTACTGTAAGTTTAGATGCCTCAGGTAATGCAAGTATAACACCAGCAATGATTGATGATGGAAGTACTGATAATTGTGCTGTTGACACATTAGTATTAGATATAACGACATTTGAATGTTCAGATTTAGGTACGAATTTAGTTACTTTAACAGTAACAGATATTAACGGAAATAGTAATACAGGTACAGCCACGGTAACTGTAATAGATGAGATTGATCCAGTAGCGATAGCTCAACCTTTTACTGCTGCTTTAGGGACTGATGGGCAAGTTATTGTTGCACCTGCCTCAGTAGATAATGGTAGTTTTGATAATTGCGATTTTACATTAACCTTAACACCTAATATATTTGGCCCTTCCAACGTGGGTGTAAATACTGCAATTTTAGGTATAACAGATTCTTCAGGTAATACAGATTTTGCATTAACGACGGTCACTATTATTGATGATTTAGATCCAACAGTATCAACACAGGATATTACGGTTTACTTAGATGACTCAGGTAATGTAAATATAACAGCTTCCCAAATCGATAATGGATCCTCAGATAATACTTCGGTAGGAAATATTAGTGTGTCTCCATCTAGTTTCACTTGTGCAGATTTAGGAGCTAATACAGTTACTTTAACGGTAGAAGATGTTAATGGCAATAGTAATACAGGTACAGCAACGGTAACAGTTTTAGATGATATTGTTCCAGAGATCACAGCACCATCGGATGTTAGTGTTAGTACAGATACAGATTGTACAGCGACAGGTGTTGGTTTAGGCACGGCAGTAACGTCAGATAACTGTAGTGTTGTAACGGTAAGTAATGATGCGCCAACGGCCTTTCCATTAGGGGATACGATAGTGACATGGACTGTAGAAGATGGTTCAGGAAACACAGCTACAGCGACACAAATCGTTACCGTGAGCGATGATGAGTTACCATCATTAACGGTACCAGTTGATATCGTTGTAGATACAACTAATGGTTGCGAGGCACTAAATGTAGATTTAGGTACACCAATAACGTCAGATAACTGTAGTGTTGTAACGGTAAGCAATGATGCACCAACGTCTTTCCCATTAGGAGATACAGTAGTGACATGGACTGTAGAAGACGGTTCAGGGAATACAGTTACAGGCACACAATTAGTCACCGTAGAGGATAATGAGTTACCAGTTATTGTAGCACCATCGGCACAGACTTATAGTACAGATACAGATTGTACATTGACGGGCTATGATTTAGGTACACCAGTGACCTCAGACAATTGTAGTGTAGCTTCAGTAAGTAATGATGCACCATCGGCTTTTCCATTAGGAGATACAGTAGTGACATGGACTGTAGAAGACGGTTCAGGAAATACAGCTACTGCGACACAATTAGTAACCGTAGAGGATAATGAATTACCATTAATCACAGCACCATCGGATGTTAGTGTTAGTACAGATACAGATTGTACAGCGACAG
>CAZFEV010000035.1:0-25018 GCA_964517835.1 uncultured Flavobacteriaceae bacterium
GTGTGTACTTGCAAAGTTTAGTGCTAAACCACGCAACTACTCATAGCCGAGACCGATGATAACACATTCGCCAAAGCCGAACTTCAATCTGCGCTGCTTCGCAGACAATGCATCTTTAAGTAGATGTGTTATCATCTAAAGGGTTAAACCAAATTACTATTTCAGCTTTACCAAAGTCAATCGCCTTCAACGGGCTTCGAGCCAAAACGTGCGACATCGCCGGTTAAAAGTAATTTGGCCCTGATCATCGAATTCCCAATCTAATAAATTCTATAATTTAAACTTTTTATTTGTAGGGAATTAATAATCAAACATTATAAATCTATCATTCAATTTATTTTCTGTCGCTTAATTTATCACTTTTGAATTGATAATCCTTTTGTCAAATCATTTAATTGATTTAAACAATAAATTACTTAAGCACACAATTTATTTTTTTATGTCTATTTCTTGTTGCAAATAAAATATATCTACCGTTGATGAAATTAATTTAGAACCTAACTTTCTAGGCTCAAAATTATAGAACAAATAATAAAACCTAAAATTGGGACTATGGAATATAACAACACGAACAAACCATTGAGTCGTCTATGCTTGGTGGTTTCATTTGAAAATTCTACTAAAATTTCCTTATACTTATTCTTATATAAAAATAAAAAGTAATGAAAAATTAATACAACAAGGCCTACAACAATAAACTTGAATTTATCAATAAAAAATTCATTTAGTTTAAAATCGAAAAGTACAAATGCAACCATTATAAAAAATAGCATCAAAGCTACTAAAGACAAGGACATACCAAATATTGCACTTACATGAGGAACATCACCATCGCCAAATTGTTTTTTATGCCATGTATATTCTCTATAAAAAATATATTTATATGCTCTAAATAACCTACTAAACAGGTTATTTAATTTTTGTTTTAAGTATAAACTTGTCATGTAACGTTTACTCCTTCAAAATTAATTTTAGACTAATTATTCGATAACTCCATTAGGTTATATAACTAAATTAACTTCATAAACGCTTGTTTAGGAATATTTCTATTACTCATTTTAGTATTAAGAAATAACACTTACTATTCTAATTTCCAACAATCTCTTAAATGAATGTAAGGCGAATTAGTCATGTCAAAAACTAAAAACCATGTTCTGTTATGTTTATCCTTAACACTAAAAAAAGTAAGCATTAGATTTTTGTGAACGCCATCCCCTTTGTTAGAACTAAAATCATTAGTCTTAGTTTTCAACTCTTTTATCAGATTATCATACTGATTAATATAGATATGAGCTGCATCAATATATTTTGTAGTGTTAATTATAATATTTTTTAGGTCGTCATTTTCAGAAGCCAATCCATTAACTATAGATTTTTGTATTTTTAATTCATTTCTAAAATAATCTCCACTAAGTTTTTCTACGCTAGGTAAGATAAGCTTGTCAAAAAGAACTAGAATTCTATTTATCACACTTATTTAGGTGAATAACATAAATAACAGGAAATAATACTTCTGTAATATACTAACCAGCGTTATACCATTCAAATGTATCAATAGATTTTAATTCAATATTAGAAATCCTATTATTACTGAATATATCCTTCACTCTCTTAGTACAAAAAATGGAATATGTATCATTAGGATTGAAAAAATCTTGTCCATCCCACGTATCTTCGTCAAATTTAAGCCCTATAACAAAACCTGTTTTAAATGGTCTTTTTATAGAGCCACTTTTACCCTGTACTTGAAAACCAAAATATTTTTCTTCTCTACCTACTATATCTATTTCATAGTGACTCCATCCTGTTATTTCTTTTTCTATAAGTAAATTTAAAACCTTTTCAGAAATCGCAAAATTGAATGGATCCTGAAATCTAACAATGTCATATAATTTTTTACCTTCACTAATTCTTACTCTTAAAGGTTCATTAAAATTTTCTTCTTTAAACAATTCTTCACTCTTAATTTTATCAAGGCTCTCCAAATAAATTTCATTTGACTTTAAAGCAAACTGTAGTTTATAGAAACTGTTTTTAGGAGAATTATTATGCATCAAAATTTCTCTGTTATCATTCTATTGATATATCTTGAGTATAAAATAAGACTTCATTTAATAATTCATTATGTATTATTAAACCATTATTATCTACTTTCCAAAACTATATATTTCTGCTTCCCTAATATTCTCAATATGAATGTTTTTTAAATTATTCTCAAAAATTAAAGCTTTAACCTTTTGATTTATAAAACGTAAACAAGTGTGTTTTGGTGAGAAAAAATCACTTTTGTCCCAAGTATTTAAATCAAAATCGTACCCCTTGTAAAACCCTTCCTTGGAAGGAAGTTTTAACTTACCACATCTTCCATAAATTTGTAACCCATAATATAATTTGTTTATACCTTCAATTTCTACTTTATATGTTTTACAACCTTTTATATTATTACGTAATATCAATTCATAAAATCTCTGTGAAATAATACAATTTATTCCATCATCAAATGAATTGTAGTCATATAACTTACTACCCATACTAATTTTGGCCTTCAATACATTATTTATAGATACCTTGTGTAAGAAAACATCTTCGGATTCTAAATCATCACAAAATGATAGAATCGCCTCATCTTTTTCCTGTGCCTGAAAAATAGAATAAAATTCCATAATACTAATTCATATATTTTTTTAATAATGCGTGTCCAAAGTTAAGAATTTGTTCTCTACTAGCCTTTGGGTTTTGAATCATAAATCTTATCCAATCAGCATTATAAGCCTTTGCCGCACTTCTATGACTTCTCATAGCCCACCAAACCATATGCTCTGGATGGTGAATGTTGATATTAGCTCTCCTAAAAAAAGCTTCAAATGTTTGCGGAAAAATATGATGTGCGTCTTTTAGAAAGCCTAATTTACCTGTATACATCATTAGATTAAACCTATAATTACTTTTGCTAAATGATTTAAACTGTTTATAGTAAAGTGAAATATCATCAGAGTATTTTATTACTACTGGTGCTATCGTCGCTAAACTGGTTACAGCTAATTTAATTTTACTGAAATTTCCAGCAGAAAGCAATTCTATTGGATACTCCCACCATTGCAACTGTGTAGTACTTTGAACTCTAGAATCAGAAATCATAGTAAGTAGTATTGCTCTTTTTTTAGAAAGTCTTTTATACTCTTCTGAATCTTTATCCAATCCCGCCATATCAAACTTAATACTATGAGCCTGCATTTGTCTTTTATGATTTTTTATTAAGCAATCGGAATCACAACCACTTGAATCAGAATTGGATTCTTCCTCTGATTCATTAGAGTTAGCATTATTTCTATCAGAGTTAACTACATCATTAACAATTTTATCTACTACATCATTTATACCATCAACAGAAACACCAGAATCTCCACCATCTGACCATGTTGGGTTTTGTGAACCTGTATTATAACCTTGAGTAGCCATCCTACCATCCGGATCTATAAAGAAAATAGGGTTATTAAATGCATAATTGTATGGTGAATGGCGTCGCATTTTTTCTGCAAGTGGATCAACATTCATCCAACGTCCAATTGAGGCATCGTAATTACGTGCACCAAAATCTAACCACTGTATACCTAACTCTTCATTTTCTTCTTTACCTCCAAAACCATAAGGATGTGATACACCATTAACTACATTATTATAACCTGTATGTGTTGCCCCAAATGGATAAAAATTCTTTTCTTCTCTTATTTCTATTTGCTCAGTACTAGGGTTCTCGGCGTAGTATAAACGAATGTTGTCTAAATGGTCTTTGTATTGGTAGACATAATTAAATGTATTACCACCTGATGGCTCCACATAACCTTCTGAGTTTAATATGGTCTTAAGTGAAAAAAGAACATCATTACCAACCCAATACGTACCATTATGTGTGGCATTACTGAATTTTTCGTAAATGTAAGATCCTGCATAAGCTCTGGTCTTAGTACCTCTACTATTTTGCCCATAGTATGTATTCACTTTTTTTACCAGTTTAGTACCCATGGCATCATAAATATATTCAACCTCATTATTTCCCCATTGATTACCTTCGATAAAGGTAACTTTAGTTGGTAAATTAAGGTGGTTATATTCTATATTGTTAATCTCCTTATTATGATCTTTTGTAAGATTACCATTAATATCATATTCAAATTTATCACCATCTTCATAGTCTTCCAAAAACACTCCGTTATCAATATCGTCCGATCCATTACCTGGTGCATTATCTGCAAAATCAGTAACATTGATGAGTTTATTGCTGTTTGGTGCATAAAAATAATCTAGTCCATCAACAATGTCCATAGTCGAATTAACCCCAGCACCTGAATAAGTATTATGGATACCATAACGCTCTAGATGAGTGAGATTTCCATTTTTGTCGTATCTAATGTCTTTAACACTGTAATTTTCGTTTTGGGTTACAGGTTGAGAAACGTTATTAGGAAAACTTTGTACACCGCCATTAAAATTGGCTTCTACTAAACGGTTAAGCGCATCGTAGCTGTATTGGTAATTTCTATTTATATTATCATTGGCCGTCACCCAATGCACTTCTGAAATGTTTCCATTAAATAATTTTGTTGTTCCTGAGATGTCGGAGGTGTTGTAGTTCAGTTTATAACCAAACAAATCACCATTAGTGGCAGTACCATTGTTTACTGTTTTTAACCATCCTCGGATATTAAATTCGTAATCAATAGTTTGTAAGCCATTTGAATTCTCTGGAACGGACGCAACATCTCCACCTGTTTTCTTAATGATAAGCTGTCCTAACTCATCATAAGTATTATTAACTAAAAGGTCTTCAGCGTTTCCATTTATAGATTGTGTGTGGGTTAATAGTCTATCTACATGGTCATATTTGAACTTGTCTATAGTTACAATAGTTGTACTTGCCTCTACATTTGTGTGTGTCGTCTCTGTTTCTAAAATTTTACCCACAAAATCAAGTTTCATTTTCACATAGTCTATAGTACTGAGATACTCATTTTTACTAACTGTAAAAATTGCTCTTCCCTTGTAGTCATAGTAAGTTACGTTAGTAATCCAAGAATCAGTTCCTAATACCCTAATTTTTGAAGTTGTCGGTAATGAACTATGTCTAGTCGCTAATTGTTGCCCATAACTATCTTGATAACTCAGATCACCACTTAAATTTACATTGTAATCATCGTAGTAATTTACTGTGTGTAAAACAATTTGATTATCAGGAATTAAAGCATTAGTTGTATAATAAAAGGAGGTTGAAGTATCTGATGGCAATGTAGTTGGGTTATTAACATCAGTACGTGTTTCATAAATCTGAGCTGTATCACCCTGAGCATCTATATAATTTTGAAGCGCAACTCTGTCACTTAAGCTCTGATAAAGTCCAGTATAAGCAACTCTATTGTACCTATCATACTTAGTATACATCCACTCATTATTTGCCTTTAGATTAGCATCTTGCACTAAAATTGGTCGATCAAATCTGTCGTAAACAACGTATTCCCAATCTTTCCCTGGTATCTTCTTTTCAATAATTCTATTTCTAATGTCATGATGATAGATATAGCACAAACCTTCAACAGTTTCTATTTCTGAATTTAAAGTGGTTGGAGGTGATGAAAAAACAGTTTTATTGATAACAGAAATTGTGCTGGTCGTATTTAAAGCTCTAGAAGTAATTGTATTGTTTACAAGTCTTAAAAGATAATCTGTTCCATTTAAAGATATAACACCCAAATCTCTGTCTGATAGTACTCTTCTAGCATTTAAACTAAAAAGCGTTCCTTCTTTAAGTCTTACAGGATTAGATGTACTACTATTAAATGTCAAAGTAATATTATCATTCGTATCTATAGAAACATTGACACCTCCTTGTCCTCCATACTCGTTTGGGACTATAATACTGAGAATTTGATCATTAGAATAATTCCTCAACTGACTTTCATAATTACTAGCTTCTCTAGAATCAATATCTGAATAAACAGTCCACGGATAATTTTCAGCATAAGTTAGTCGAACATCACTGCTAAATGTTTGATTAATTCCCGTCAATTTTCCATCGCCGCTCCCTTGCTTTTCAATAATAATTGCATCATTTCTTATATGAAAAAGGTAAGTGTAATCAGACCCTTCTATACGACCTAACTCTGTATCTCTAAAACTCCCATAATCTCTCAATGAAATTAACTCACCTAGTTTTAAAGGAAATCCTTCGTTTGCAGTAAAGGTCATACTAAGAGTAACTAAATCACTGTCATTATGCGTAGTAATTGTAAAACCACCATATCCACCATACTCATTTTCTACATCAGCGTTTAATAAATCTTCATTACTGTAATCACTTAACCTTCTATTATATTCTTCGGCAAATCTGCTATCAACTTCGACAAGATCCGTCCAAGAATAATTTGTCTGCGACGCAACTCTAAATCCAAGCGCACCCTCATCAATTATCTGGTCAGAAGCTAACGGCGGTAAGACATAACTTAAATTATTATAGTTATCATATACGTAGTAAGTATCATAAGACTCACCAGCATCATAATTGCGTTTTAACACTAAACGCCCTTGTTTATCTCTATATTCCGCAAAAGTATGGTCAGCGTAAAACGTTTGGCCTTGTTGCCAGTTTTCATCTTTTAATATCGTTTTATATAAAGAATGAACCGGATAGTAACCATCAAAAATCAATTCGGTGTTTTCAGTATTTCCGCCTGGATGACTAACACTAAATTTCTTCACTTCTTCAAAACCACTAATCGCATAAGTGGTTTTTACTGTTCTATCATTTTGGTTTTCTGTATATGCCCAATCTGATCCTGGTGATGCCTGCTCAATAACCCTGTTTAGCGGCGAATCTTCAAAGACTTTTTGACTATAAGGGTTATTCGTCGAGGCAGAAAGGTCTTCTGGAAATTTATTCAAATAGGTTGTTTCTAAATCAGAGATCAAACTACTTTGATTTCGATAATCTAAACTCGAGTTTGCAGCCGTTTGATTTGGGTTTGAATATGGTAAATAGGATATTGCTTGTCTTCCAAATTTATCATATACTACAGGAATAACTGCATCTTGCTTATTACCTCCAACTTGTTTATTTACTGTTTGCTTTATTCGCCCTAAGCCATCATAATAAGATATACTTTCTATCTTATCATCACTAGACAGACTCCCAGAAGTTTCTGCATTAGTAGTACCGTCTTGAGTCTTAACTTTATATTGCTTACTATGAATATAATTTTCTGTCGTTGTTTGTGCCATACTTAAAGATGACACTAAACAAATACCAATAATTGCTATTAAATTTTTCATGTTCATCTTAGAGTTTAGTTTTTATAGTTATAGTTGTTCTCACTGACAATATTACCATCCACATCTCTAATATATTTTAATCGGTTATGAGTATCGTACTCATAGTAAATTGTATTTCCCCGTTCGTCGGTCATACTTTTTGCACCAACAAATGGATCATAAGTGTATGTAGTTATTAAAGCATTACTACCTACAGCATCCCTTAGATCATCCAATTTTGATTTTAAAATATTCTCATCTGCCTCACTATCATCTGCATCTGAAGCACTTTGAATATGAATTAAATTTTCACCAGTATTAGTATTATACCATTGTAACACCTGATTCTTTGTTGCGCCTTTTACTAATGCGATGGGTAGTGATTTTTTATAGCCCCAAAGAATAAAACTATATACACCGTCCTTAGACAAAAATTCTTCAGCATTCCCGTATTCATCCACACTAACCACCTCTCCTTCTTCAATAAGTGAATCATTTAATTCTTTTGCTACGGAAATACTTTTTGGAAGTACTATACCATTAAAATTGTCATAATTAATCTGAGACTTTGAAATTTGAATATTATCTCTTTTAGCTATCTGTAGTACTGGAGCAGAAATTCTGTTCTGATTTATTAATATAGAGATATTTGGTTGATATGATACTTGTGGTTGAAAAGGATAAAAGTTCTCAGAAGAAATTTCACCATTATCATCAATAGTTCTTTGTTTGGTTAAGAATGGGTAATCGTTGTCATACTCAAAAAACATTTCTGTAATTTTTTCACCACCTTCTAGATATTCCGTAGTCACCTTCTTTGTTTGAAGATTACGTTCCGTTAAAATATGTGATTTATGGAAAGTTGCTAAATTTATTGGTTCAGATGAACCGTAGTGCTGATACGTATCCATAACTTGATTATAGTTCAATTCAAGTGTTTCAAATGCATTATGAGTATATTCCGATTCTTCTTTTACTAAAGGTTTATAATCACTATCAAAAACAGTTTTTGATATTAACTTACCCCTAAGAATATCATTGTCCTGATAAGTTAAATGAGGATAACTACTATTATTCACTAAGAAACTTACATCATTTTGATCAGTAGTTGTACAATTACCCCCAAAATCCATAGATTCACATATTTCATATGACTCATCTACATTTGGGTGTTCATTTGGGCTTGTAAACTCATATACTGTATATCCATTCTCATCACCATTTTCTGAAACTGTTTTTTCAATCACTCTATTGTAACCCACAAAAGCTCCTTCAGTTAATTCTAAACCAAATTTACTTTCATTATAGGTTAAGAATGTTAGTTGGTTGTTCGTTCTGTGTCTTGTGAGTATACTTCCATAAACAGGTAAATTATTGACATATCCTGAAGAGTTAGTATTACCAATATCTTTGTAGGTATACTCTTTAAAAACAATATGCCCCTCACCGTTATCTATTTTTTGCCGCTTTATTCGTGCGCCACCAGCAGTATATTCATGTCCAAGTAACATAAATCGGTGGTTCTCATATTCAAATTCGGATTTTCCACCAGTCGGATAAGTAATACTCTTTAATGTTCCTTTTAAAGAATTTAAATTAGCACTAATACTATAATCTCCAGGAATAGTTTGAGAACTTACTCCTGTCAGAGGAATAGGTGATATAGAATACTTTCCTTGGTTGTTGTGGAAATATAATGTTGGTGTTTTTAGACTGGTTCCAGTTGCACCATTATTATTGTAGTAACCTAAAAAATCTTGTTGAAATGATTTAACGTTTGGTAAATCATTAGGATCGTTATAATCTAATTCATATCTATGTAATTCTTGGTTTGCTCCATTTTTATAGACCACCGCATCCAACTTTAAACGCTTACATTCTGGCTGAGAGCAATTTTCATTCGAAATAAAATAACTATATAGTAGTTCTACTTTTATAATAATCTTATTATTAAAATCTCTAACAATGACTTCTGTTAAGGCTTTGTCTTGTAAGTAGTCCTGTCTATCCAATCCGTAAACAAATTCAACACTTCCTTCATCAAAAGTTATAGTCTGCAAACGGTTTAGGCGAGAATATTTTGTTTTTGTTTTTTGCGTATGAAAATAGTTGGAATCTACATCCAATAAATCAAGGAATGAATTAAAATAATCTGGAACTGTTCCATATACGGCATAGTCATTACTATAAACTGCTGAGTTCAAAAAACCAGGATTTGTCGTATCATCAGTATAATGATTTTGAACATCTGCAATAGTCCGCTGGTATTCTTGATAGTTAAATAATACTGTTTTGTTCGAAGATGGGTCTTCAATTTGATCTAAATGCCAAGTGGACTTAAGTATGTCATAATAATATTTATCTATTGTTGATGGAATAACTGAAATAGTAAGATTACTTAATATAACGGGGGTTGAGTAATCCGATATGTTCTCTATAATATCATTGGCGTTTCCAAAACTATATTTAATACCATTAGTATTAGTAACTGAGAAATTTTCATAATCAAATGCAGTAGTTTTCCATTCACCAATATTCCAATTGTAATTTTCTAGTCCACGTACTTCACTTGAATGAAATCCAATATTATTAAACGAATTATCTAATCCTCGACTAATATTATCATATCTATACCCATTATTCATTACATCTTTTACCACGTAGTTAGAACCGACTTTATCTAAATAAAACTTACTTGATATTCCTGGCGCATTTAATAAAAAAAAGTCTGGTGAAGCATCTATCTTCATATTTCTATTTTCGCATGGATTATTCCAATCTGCTGTGAGATTATCTCTAGGCTGAGGGTTATCAGTGATATAATCATTACAATCCCTTAGATAACCCTTTTGCGATACATATGAATAAGGATAAATACCGAAATCAGGGTCTGATTCGCCCCAACTTCCTTCCTTTATTTCATTATCTTCAATGTCTTTTATTATTCTAATAACATTTCCTGAAGCATTTAAATTCCAGCCCATACCTACATTAGAAGCATAGTCATCAATCTTTACACCGCTTGCATTATACGACAATGAAATTGGCACTGAAATACCACCAGATTTAACTTCAAAAATCGGTATACTTACATTAAGTCTACCTGTATACAAGTCCGGCGTTAAAAAGTTATAACTTTGAAAGGCCTTAACCTCAGGAGATGTAAATAAATCATCGCCTGGGACGGGAGTCTTTAAATGTTGGATTTGTTGTGCAGTAGTAATCTGAATTGTAGATACTAGGAAAAGTATCAAAAGCAACAAGATGTTAGATCTAATTAGCATCAAATAAAATTTAATTATTAGTATTAAAAGTAAATTTTAGTCAGTCTTTCTGTGACCAAATTTTAAAGAACCAAACTAGATGATAATATTTTATTTTGTGAGAAATTCACCATACAATAAGTAAGGTTAAACCGTACTTTTTATACGGTATTTTGCAGTAATTCTTGTTAGCTGTAATAGCTGTAAATATTTGGCTCGCCTTACCTTAAAAAAGATGTTTTTAAACTTTCATTTTTCAAGAATTTAATAATAAGAACATATTGACTTGCGAAACTTTCACTATCTAAAAAAAGTTGTTACTCTGATGAATTAAGAAAGTTTATTATTAGAAAAGAATATTTATTAATTGGTGTCATTGTAAACAACATTTTTGACCTTCCTGAAAATTCATTCTCAAAAAATAATCTCGACCATTTGAAAAGCAACCGGTGATGGTTGCGCGGTTGTTTGTATTCATGGTGTCTAATTTCTTAAGACAATACTAGAAAATCTGAGTAACTCCAAACAAAATACTCTTTTATCAAACATCCAACCACAATAGTTACAACCGCAACCGCAACCGCAACCGCAACCGCAACCGCAACCGCAAATTAAAAGCCTGTAATGATTGTTTACGTCAGAATGATTGATTTTTAAACTTTTTCAGCCATAAATAGATTTCTCGATAAATATAAATTATGTTTAATGTTAGTTTTTTTTAATATCATTAAATATTCTACCTACAATCAATATGCATTATCAAAGAAAGTATAATTTTGAAATCACTTCTATTTCGTTATTATCTTACCGGTAATAAAAGATAATGATAACAATAATATTTTTTTGAAAATTAGGAACTACCTGTTTTATGTTTTAGTAATTAATACTATTGGTTCATAAAGAAACTTGATTTTTTGTATGAACCGATTTAGAATATATTCACAGAACTACTTCAATTCCAATTTAATTTCAAAACTTTTTCTTAGAATTATACTCTTTTACTTTTTCCTCCTATGCTGATATAATTACACATCTCAAAAAGACGATCTGCCACTCTCGCATCATAATAATTTCCCAAGTTCAAAAGATTTTGCTCAGGCAAATCCTCACAACCAGGAAAAGGATTCATAGTAAAATGTGTTTTGTAACCATTGTTATGGCGACGTAAAATAATCTCGTGCATAACATTTACTTTACCAAAATTATTAGCAATTCGTTCTGAGTTCAAATCATCAAACAATATGTTCCCAACGCTATAATTTCTAAAAAACTCTCGTTTACAATTTGGACTTCCTAAAGATTCATATTGCTCAACCACTCTATAGGTTTCAATTATTTTAAATCTATGAGGCTTATAGCCTTCAAATATTTTTTCGAAGACCTTCATTATTGCAGTTTTACCAACGCCAACTTTACCAACAATTAAAAGACCCTTTTTAAAGTTTGGCGCCAATTTATGTTTATAAAGATTTGGACATTCAAAAAACGCCAAATCATTGAGAAAATATTTAAATATAGATGCATAATTCATCTGCATATACTCTTTAGTATAATGAAACTGCATTTGATGAATTCGTAAATAAAGCTCCGAAAACAACTTCCATAAAATCTCTTTATTAAATGGATGTTTAATAAGGTTTTGCTCAGTTTGTATTGCGTTATCCGCTCTAATTTTACTTAATATCACCTCACAATCCAAAATATTTTTATCAGTGTTTTCCATTTTTATCTATTTGACAGGGTTGTATTAGTATTTTTTACAGCTTCATTTCCTCTTTCATTCGAGAACCATTTTTTTAGACGCTTATCTATCTCGAAATAACGTTCTTCCTCAAATCGCATTTTGGACTTATTTTGCGAAAGCTCGCTCCAGTAATCGTAAAATGTATTTAAAATTTTTATGTCATATTGAGTGTGTTCAAAAACTTGTTTTTTGAATTTGTCACGTGTCAGCTCTATTCTTTCATTATTATCATTGTTCTTCTTCTTTCTTTCTTTAGTTGTCTTTATTTGTTCGTCATCTGATTGCTGCTGATTTGTTGATGGAATAGTTCGTTGTTTGTTACTTTTAGCCTCTTTACTCTGATAAAAATCATAGTTTACAACCGTTACAAGCGTAAATCTGTTTGTTGTTTTTAATTTTACACACCCTGATTTGTCTAACTTATCAAATGCTGTGCGTACTGCTTGAACTGAGAGCCTTAGTTCTACTGCGATGTGGTTAATCGAGGTTACAAGCTGTCCCCGTTTTATTAACTGGCCCTGCCATTTATTATCCTTAAAATTTGCTTTTAAAACTAAATGGATAAATAAACGCGAAACATTAGATGACTGATACCACTCCCAATACATTATATCCCGTGACAACTTTACAAAACCTGATAACATATTATTGCCTTACTAGTTTGTTAAGAATGTCGCTTTTTTTATAATAAACGCGATTACCAAGTCGATAACTTGGAAGGATACCGTTCTTACGCCAATTCCATAAGGCTTGTTTAGAGCACTTTAGTAGTTTTAGAGTTTCATCTACTGTTAGTAGATCTTCTTGATCCCTTTTTTCCTCAGGAGGCTTTAATTTTTCAATTTTCTCATTAATAGAATCACCAATAAGTTCCTTTAACTCATTTGGTGTCATTTCGTAAAGGTTTATTTTCTTTAAACTCATAATACTTTGTGTTATATTTTAATATCACAAAGATGTAAATGTTTAAAATGAAGTCAGGTACCAACAGGTACCGGTACCTATTTAACCTAAACTTAATTTTGATGGAATTTCAAAACCATTTGATGTAAAATTTTCGCGTAGTTTTTCGTATTTATCATCACCTTGGCTCGCATAATGACGATGTGTATCAATTTTGTATATGTCTTTTGTGATAAATACATTTTTAATTTGCCTACAAAAACTAGTAATATTTATATCATCGTTTTTATGTTTTGGCATTTCGATATAACCTAAATCTGATAAATGTTTTAAAATAAATGTAAGATGAGAGTTTTTACCAGTCCAAACCAAACGATATTCCGAATTTAAAGTTTTTTCATAGGACTTGACAAATTCCTGTACTAAGTCTAGACGTTTTGCAAAATCATTTTGTAAATTCATCGCATCAACTTGATGAAACATTAAAGACAATGAGAATTCATGTCTGGTAACCCGACCATCATCGGTTTGTTCAAAGCCATCCACTAATTGTTTAGTCTTGCCTCCATCACCACCTAATAAATTTAAGGCTGCATTATCTATGAGTGTTTTAATTTTAGGTACTACCTTTCTATCTAATAATTTAATAAATTTGGAAGGATTGTCATTAAAATCATATTGATAGGCTAAAAAATCGTCTAGCTCAAGAATATCAATATCAAATAATAATTTCCTTAAAAATACTATATAATAAAAATCTTCCTCGAATTTACCGTTTTCGCTTTGTTGTAAAACATAATCATAATCTTTTAGTGTAAAATCTGTACTCTTATCATTATCCTTATAGACAAAAAATTGTTTGTAATTCATGTGCTTTATTTAAAAAATTGACTGTTAGCGATTTTAATTGCTCTTTCTTGCGGTGTTACTTTGATGTATTTATAAAATTCTCGTTCTGTAGTGTGGCCACTTATTGCCATAATATCAATAACAGGCATTTTAGCCAAATAGGCGTTGGTACAAAAAGATCTTCTTGCAGTGTGGGACATAATAAGACTATATTTCGGAACCATTTTCACCTCTAATTTACCATCAATCTTTTTCTCTACACGAATCTCATCACTAATGCCAGCGATTCTACCAGCCTCTTTTATAAATTCATTAATATCAGGTGCATTTAATTTACGAGGTGGAAGACCTTCATAACGTAACTCAAAAATTTCCTGCAGTTTTCGATGCAATGGCACGAATAACTTTTTTCCTGTTTTTTTCTGATTAAACTCAATTACTCTGACACCTTCAAATGTTTTTATTTGATCCTTAGTTAAAAAGCTATAATCCGAGACACGCTGACCTGTGTAATAACCGACCATAAATATATCTCTAGCTAATTCCCAGTCTTTAGTTTTAGATAAATCCGCATTATAAAGGGCATCAATCTCTGACTCCGTTAAATAAATAGACACAGACTCTTCAGATACAACTGCAAATTCTCTATGCTTGTAACTTAAATTTTTATTAAACCCGTCTTCCGTTGCAGCATTCAAAATTGTTTTCAAGTTTTTAATGTGCTTGCCAATGGTGTTAGTCCGATAGCCGTTTTTCTCAAAATACTCTACTAACTTGTAATAAAAATTTAAATCAATTGTACTAAAATCTACGTTATAGCTCTTAGCTTTCTCAAAATCCTTTAAGCGGCTTACTGTTTGTTTATAAGATCTTATAGTTATTGGACTTAAGTTTACACTGCTTATGTTTTTGGATTGATTTTCTCTCCGTTTTACATAGTCATCTGCGTAATCAAAAAAAGTTATTATTTGATCCTTGTTAGTCTCCTCACCACGCATAATTAATTTCAATATAGACTTAAGAGTATAGGGATCTTGTTTTTGCTCTTCATCTAAATCTAAAAGAGCTTTCATAAACTCGGTAGTAAAGGTCAATAAATCATTATTGATTGTTTCACGATTTGTAATAGTAGAAACTGCTCTAATTCTTTCTTTGTTCTTATCCCAATACTTAGGATGCACTTTATAACCAGTTGAAAACTTAATTCTTTTATTTCTACCGTAACTATAATCTAAAAATATCGGAGTAGCTACATTTGCGTTTACGTCCTTCAATCTATACTTAACCGTTCCAGCGGTCGAATTTACAACTACATTAGTTTTCATACTTACTCTTTATTTTAAAAAGGGACAACATAAGGGACAACATTTGGTTTATTTATAGTTATTTCAAAAGTAGTCATTTTATTTGAAAACCTTGTCATAGCTTGTTTTTAAAAGGATTACAAAACTTACAGTTCAAATAGTGTAACAACGATTCCACATAAAAATGGTACTGGAGGCACCACCTTTAAACCCTTGTAAACGGAATGTTTCAAGGGTTTTTTTATTCTACACAATAATTTCAATCATCTTTTTATCAAACTCAATTTCAACTATTGAATGACAAATTCAATAAGTTTATTAAACATTGAAGATATTATATTATCATAAGTTAAATTATGATAGAATTCGCAGTAAAAATAGGATCTGTATAAATCTTCTTCCTCAAAAAAGTCATATTTTTAAATGTTATTAACTCATACAATCTAAAATGACATTTAATTTTTCACAACCTTTTGACACCTTAGAATCCATGAATCAGGATGCTATGGATCAACTCGACTTCGGTGTTATCCGCATGGATAAAAATGGCCATATAAAGGCATACAACACTTATGAACTTGAGCTTTCAGGCAATCAAAGAGAAGAGGTTTTA
The DNA here is from genome assembly GCA_964517835.1 of uncultured Flavobacteriaceae bacterium. Classification (GTDB taxonomy): domain Bacteria; phylum Bacteroidota; class Bacteroidia; order Flavobacteriales; family Flavobacteriaceae; genus Winogradskyella. The sequence continues at coordinate 15,976 of CAZFEV010000035.1, forward strand.
GAAAAGGACTTTTTTCAACAAATTGCACCATGCACTAACAACTTCATGGTTGCAGAAAAGTATCAAGCAAACATAGCATTAGATGAAGAAATCGACTATATCTTCACATATCGTATGCAGCCTACAAAAGTAAAGTTAAGACTACTTGCTAGTCCAGAAAATTCACACCAATACTTACTTGTTAAAAAAGCTTGATTTTCTGATTAATGCGTAACGAAACAGAACAAGAATTTCATGCGTTAGTTGGTTTTTTAAACCAATGCCCATTTGGTATCATTAAAGCAAACCAACATGGAGAAATATCTATGCAAAACGCCGCTGCAAGCCAAATTTTAATTCCTTTTTGCTTACAAGCTGGTTGCTCCACAACAGATATATACGCCATTCTAAATGAAATGCAACCTGAATGGTTAGAACGCATCAAAAATTTTAGCGATGATTTTGGGAGTATTGTCACAAACGAAAGAGTTAGTCTTAACAATTTAAATCAAAGTAACACTTTACATCTTGCATTTACTATCATTAGGATTGACCAAAACACCTATCAATATGCATTTAACGACATCAGCGCTAGAGTTAAAACAGAACAAGAATTAGGAGCATTGGCAGAATCGCAAGCCTTAGAAGCTGGTAAATTAGAAATGGCTACAGGAATTTTGCACGACATAGGTAATGCTGTCACATCTTTTGGTACCGATGTAGCTCGTTTACAAGGGAAAGCTGAAGGAAAAGAAAAAGACGAACTCTTAAAGCTCGAAAGACTGTTTGAAAAAAACAATGAGGCTTTAGATGGTGCCTTAGGTAGAGGAAAAGGTGCCGCCTTAACAAAATTCATCACAGCAGTTAGAAAAAGCATATCTCATAGAGAAGGTGAAAACACCTTGATAGCCAATAAACTATACCAAACCACAAGTCATATTCAAGAAATATTGAATATTCAACGTAGTTATGTAAAAGGCAAAACTCAAGGTGAGCGCGCTGCGTTTAAACTTAGCGCTGTAATTGATGATGCATTGGCAATTCAAGAGCGTGCATTACTTAAGAGAGATGTAAAAATAACCAAGGATATACCTTTAGACAATCCACCTATAAAAGGTGATAAAACCAAACTAATTCAGGTTGTTATTAATGCCTTTAAAAATAGTGCTGAAGCTTTTGACGAGCTTAAGGAAGAGCGCCAGAAAGCAGTACACATTAAACTAACAACCAACCCTGAAACTGAGATGGTAGTCTTAAGTATAACAGACAATGCTATTGGTTTTGACCCTAGCAAATCAGAAGAACTACTTAAAAAAGGAAATACCAACAAAAAAACCGGAACAGGTTTTGGACTATATAATTGCAAACAAATCATTGAGACACATCAAGGTGAAATAAGTATCACCAGTAAAGGAACAAATATGGGCGCAGAGTTCCTCATTAAGCTTCCTTACAAAAACGAATAGTTATGAAGATAAAAAGCAGATTATTAATAATCGATGACGAAGAAATAGTAAGAGACAGTATTCGCGAAATACTCACTCCAGAAGAAGGGAACGATTTCTCACTAGAACTTGGTGAAGCTTCGTCTGATCTATTTGGCGAACCCGAAGAAATAATAGAACGTAATTCTAGAAGCCTACATCCAAATTTTGAAATAGTAGAAGCTAAAAATGGTCAGGAAGGTTTACAAAAAGTAAAAGAGAGCCTAGAAAAAAATGAACCTTTCAATGTTATTTTCATTGATATGAGAATGCCTGGATGGGATGGTTTAACAACCTGTGTAGAGATTAGAAAATTAGATCCAAAGGCACAAATCTCTTTCATTACAGCATTTACAGACCGTAGTATTGATGAAATTGTAAAACAAGCTGGTGGTGATGTCGGGTATTTGAGTAAACCATTTATTCCTGAAGAAATACTGCAACTTGCTACCAAAGGTTTATACGATTGGGCAAGATTAACCAATCTCGAAAGATTATTAGAAATTATTGGCGAAATAGGTATTGGCGCCACTCAACTTAAAACACTCCTTACTAATATTCTTCATCAAATTGCCGATTACATTGGCTCTGACTATTCTGTTTTAGGCAAGTTTAAAGAAAACGGTTTTGAAGAAATATCCGTAATGGGAGTAGGTAATCACCAAATAAGAATTGATGTACTTTCTAAGAAAATTGATTTAAAATCAATAAATGACATACAATATATCGACGGCGTTTTAGTTTGTCCTTTAGAACAATATTGCATTTTGGCCGTTCCTTCTGAACCTGAATTTTTCAATCAAGAAAAGATATACTTACTGAGACTATTTGTTGAAAATGCTGTTAGAGCCATACATAACTCCGAACTTAGTGAACAACTCTTAAAACAAGAAAAACTTTCTGCGGTTGGACAAGCCATTAGTATGGTAATGCATGACATTAGAAACCCTATTGCTCACTTGACCAACATTGGACAATTGATACAAATGGACCCAGGCAATGTATCTCAAAATGGTGTAATGGCAGACCTTATTTTAAAATCTACAGACAACGCATTAAACATTATTACTGACGTTTTAGATTTTACCAAAAACGCCACCATTCAAAAAGAAAAAATTAATTCTAACGACTGGCTTAATGAAATTATTAAGGACATAAAACAGCGAGTAGACTTTGAAGATATTGATATTAATTTATCTGGTACAGAAAATCTAGATATTTCTATAGATTCAAAGAAAATGGAAAGAGTGGTAATTAACTTAATTAATAATGCTATTGAAGCCTTAATACAAGCTAAAACCAACACACCAACCATTAACATCATTACTTCTGAAACTGAAGAAAATGTCATTTTAAAAATAAAAGATAATGGTCCTGGAATACCTGGTGATATAAAGCAAAAGCTTTTTGAAGCTTTTGTTACAAAAAATAAAACCAATGGCACAGGTTTAGGATTAGCTATTGTTAAACAAATTATTGACGCACATAAAGGTTACATAAAGGTGAATAACCCAGATATTGGTGCAGAATTTGAAATTGGTTTACCAAAATAAATGGACGAAATTCTTGACTTAGAAAGATTAAAAGTTCTTGTTAATGAAATATTCTGGCAAACTGTACCTAGTCGCAAAAACATTCCTTTTAAAGGCGATCTAAGGAACCATTTAAATATCGATTCTTTGGACGCACTCGATTTAGCGTCAGAATTTCATTTTCGTTTCGATATGCTATCAGGATCTGAACAGCATTATTTACTTCAGTATGACACCGCGGAAGAATGGTTAGCCCAAATATACAAAGCTGCCAACGATCCCAACAAGCGATTTGGATTCTTTTCATCCGGCTCAACAGGAAAACCTACACAAGTTTGGCACGATAAGCTGAAACTCATTGAAGAGCGTGACTTTTGGCTTCAACTTACCAAAGCAAAAGGTGTTATCTGTCTAGTACCTGTGAGACATATCTACGGTTTTATTTGGGGATTAATGTTAGGCACTAAATTAGAACGGTCCATATTTTTAAATATGAAGGACTGGCACAAAACGTCTGAATACTCAAATGATGATGATCTTATTATTGGTCATTCTACCGCTTGGAAACATCTCAATCTAACATTTCCAAATAAATACGTGGTGAGCTCAACCGCACCAATTGACAAATCATTCATTGAAGAACTCATGCTTAACAATGTTAAGGGTTTAAATATTTATGGTAGTACCGAAACTGGAGCTATCGGCTATCAAAACTGGGATAATGATTATTTTAAATTATTACCATATTGGCAAACAGAAAGTGACAAACTAACTAGAGATAACTTTACCTTTGAAATCCCTGACCATATAGAATGGCTCAGCTCAAGTAAATTTCAATTAAATGGCAGAAAAGACAAGCTTATTCAAATAGGTGGTGAAAATGTTTCTCTTATTGAAGTCGAAGCAAATCTCAAAAAAATCTCTGGAGTCAAAAATGTTTGGGTGAAACCGTATCAAAGTCAATGGGGAATTAGATTATTTAGTTATTTTCAATTACAACCAGAACAAAAAATAAATACCTTTGAAGACAAACTGATTGAACATTTAAAGAGCTTACCATCAAAACTTAAACCACGTAAATGGGAATTTAGCCACGACCCATTTGATAAATTGAATAAATAATGTCTCAAAAAGCATCTGACATTCCGTTTTCTAAATCTTGGTCTATCGAAAATTTTATTGCCATTGGTCGTAAACAAATTAAGCCTTCAACTTCTAACTCAGATTTTAAAAAGATTAATCAATCTCACAACACCTTAAAGAACCTCATAAAACAAGGCAAATGGATTTATGGTGTGAGTAGCGGTTTTGGACCTTTAGCTTTAGAAGATGCTTCCCAAAACTCAGAGAGACAGCAACGTTTAATCTATCATCTAGCAACTGGTGTAGGACCAAAACTAGATTTAGAAATTGTACGCATGATGTTCGCCTTGCGCCTTAAACAACTTGCCCAAGGTTATTCGGGAGTAAACCCTGAAAGCTTCAAAATTCTTTTTAATTCCTTTAATGCTGACTTATTACCTAAGATTCCTTCATTAGGTTCTGTTGGAGCAAGCGGAGATCTTACACCATTAGCTCATTTAGCATTAGGATTAGCAGGAGAAAGTGATTTCTACCTTAATGGTAAAAAACACTCAGCTTCAGATTTTGAAAAGATAAATACTGTACAAAAGATAAAATGGTCTGATAAGGACGCTTTAGCCTTTGTAAATGGTACAGCTGCCATGACGGCTATTGCGACCAAAAACTTTTACGAAACAGTTACTCTTTTTCGATTAAGCACGCAACTTGCCTTTACCTATGGTGAATCTCTTGGCGCCTATAATGAAGCTTGGCATCCAAAATTAGCAGAATTACATCCACAAAAAGGGCATTTAGAACTTTCAGAATGGTTGTATAATAAAAGTGAAAAAGGTTGGTTTCAGAATAATCAATCTCTAGAATCTGCATTCAAAACCAAATGGCCACAAGACCAATATTCTGTGCGTTGTATACCTCAACTATTAGGTGCAGTTAAAGATCAATTAGCCCAAATTGAAAGCTGTATAAAAATTGAAATCAATAGCGTTAGTGACAATCCTAATATCTTTGCAGACACAAATGCAGTATTACATGGTGGTAACTTTAACGGACAGCACTTGTCCTTTACTTCAGATCAATTAAATCTTCAAATTGCTTATTTAGGTATTTATGCAGAAAAACGAATAAGTACGTTATGCGACCCTAAACTTAATCAAGGCTTACCAGCATTTTTAAAATCAGGAAAAGTTGGTGAAAATAGTGGTTTTATGGGCGCACAAGTTACCGCTACAGCACTTTGCGCAGAACTCAAAAGTTTGTATCAACCACTAAGTTTAGAAACCTTAAGCACCAATGGGCAAAATCAAGATATGGTGAGCATGGGTACTTCATCAGCCAATAGAGGCCAAAAAATGCTCTCTATCCTTAAATCTTTAATCAGTATTGAATGCATGGTCAATATTGAAGCTTTAAGACATCGTAAAGAGCATCTACAACGAAATGCTTCAAATCAAAGTGAAGCGTGGCTAGAATTTTTCAGCTCTTATTTTCCACAATTAACTAAAGATCGTCCACTAAGTAAAGAGATAGAATACCTTTCAAACAATATCATCACTATTTCCGAAACTTTCAAAGAATTGCCCTTTAAGAAAAGTCTTTAAATCACATTTCTTTCATCATTTAAAGAATAAAGACCTTTCGTTTGAAGGTTAAATAACTGCAATTTTTCAATAAAAAAATCTGCTTGAACATCATACAAAAAGCAGTCTTAAGTATTGTTTTTCAGTTACTTAAGTCAGATTTAAATTAAGTGACTTTAAGCTGTAATCTACACAAGAATTACCAATAGAAAACTAATCGTCTAACTTAGATTTTTAATTATTATCGCATTTTTAAGAAAAAGATTGAATAATTGACTAAAGAATAATGAAAAACTTAAATAAATATAGCAAAACCGTCACTCAAGACCCAACACAACCTGCAGCACAGGCGATGTTGCATGGCATTGGATTAACACGTGAAGATTTTGAAAAACCCATAGTAGGAATAGCAAGTACAGGATACGAAGGAAATCCATGTAACATGCATCTCAACGATTTAGCTAAACTTGTAAAAGACGGCACAAAAAATGAAGATGTAATAGGGCTAATTTTCAACACTATTGGTGTTAGTGACGGAATTTCTATGGGTACACCAGGAATGCGTTACTCATTACCATCTAGAGATGTCATTGCCGACTCAATGGAAACCGTTGTACAAGCAATGAGTTATGATGGCTTAGTTACTGTTGTTGGTTGCGACAAAAATATGCCCGGCGCTTTAATGGCTATGATTCGTTTGAATCGTCCATCCATTTTAGTGTATGGCGGCACAATAGATTCTGGTTGCCATAATGGCAAAAAACTAGATGTGGTTTCCGCTTTCGAAGCTTGGGGAAGTAAAGTTGCCGGAACCATGGAACAAGAAGAGTTTGAATGTATCGTTAAAAAAGCAATTCCTGGCGCAGGTGCTTGTGGTGGTATGTACACTGCAAACACTATGGCATCATCAATAGAAGCTTTAGGTATGGCGTTACCTTTCAACTCATCAAATCCTGCAATGAGTCAAGCAAAGCAAGACGAAGCTGTAAAAGCAGGTGAAGCCATGCGTGTTTTGCTAGAAAAAGATATTAAACCTTCAGATATCATCACAAGGAAGTCTTTGGAAAACGCCATACGTCTAATTACAATTTTAGGTGGCTCAACCAATGCTGTTCTTCACTTTTTAGCTATTGCGAGAGCAGCAAATATAGATTTCACTTTAGAAGATTTTCAAAAAATAAGTGATGACACACCATTTTTAGCAGACTTAAAACCTAGCGGTAAGTATCTAATGGAAGATGTACACAAAGTTGGTGGGATTCCGGCGGTGCTTAAATACCTTTTAAACAAAGGACTATTACATGGTGACTGCTTAACCGTAACTGGTAAAACGCTTGCAGAAAACCTTGCTAATGTAAAAGACCTAACTGAAGGTCAAGATGTTATTAAACCACTAGAACAACCTATAAAAACTACAGGACACCTTAGAATGCTTTACGGCAACCTTGCTGCTGAAGGAAGTGTTGCTAAAATTACAGGTAAAGAAGGTTTAAAATTCTCTGGAAAAGCAAAAGTCTTTGAAGGCGAATACGATGCTAATGATGGCATTAGAGAAGGTAAAGTAAAGAAAGGTGACGTTGTAGTTATAAGATACGAAGGTCCAAAAGGTGGCCCAGGAATGCCAGAAATGTTAAAACCAACAGCTGCAATAATGGGCGCTGGTTTAGGTAAAGATGTTGCACTTATTACAGATGGGCGTTTCTCTGGCGGAACACACGGTTTTGTGGTAGGACATATTACACCAGAAGCACAAGAAGGTGGAACAATCGCTTTAGTAAAAGACGGCGATACTATAACCATTGATGCTGAAACCAACACAATTTCTCTAGAAGTGTCTGATGAAGAGCTACAAGAAAGAAAAGCACAATGGCAAGCGCCAGATTTAAAAGTAAAACGTGGTGTACTTTACAAATACGCAAGGTCAGTATCATCAGCATCTAAAGGCTGTGTAACGGACGAATTCTAAAGATGTCACTCTGAGCGTGGCCACTGAGGATACTCGAAGTGCAGTCGAAGAGTCTTTAAAAGATAAAATATGAAAGAAACTCAAACCATAGAATCTACAAATAAGGTGACAAAAACTACAGAACGAATTACAGGTAGCGAAGCCATTGTAAGATGCCTCATTGAAGAAGGCGTAAAAGTGCTTTACGGCTATCCTGGTGGTGCAATTATGCCGGTATACGATGAGCTATATAAATATCAAGATAAAATTCATCATGTACTAACACGTCACGAGCAAGGTGCAACGCATGCTGCTCAAGGCTATGCCAGAATTTCCAATGAAGTTGGTGTCGCCATGGCGACTTCTGGTCCAGGCGCAACAAACCTTATTACAGGTATTGCAGATGCACAGATAGATTCTACCCCTATGATTTGCATTACAGGTCAAGTACCTTCTCACCTATTAGGTAGTGATGCTTTTCAAGAAACTGACATTGTTGGTATCTCAACACCAATCACCAAATGGAATCATCAAATTACAAAAGCATCTGAAATCCCAGAAGTCATTGCTAAAGCATTCTATATTGCTAAAAGTGGTCGTCCAGGACCAGTTTTGGTAGATATCACTAAAGATGCTCAATTTGAAGAATTCGATTTTTCATATAAAAAGTGTAAAGGTGTTCGCAGTTACAAAGCTGTTCCAGATACTGATATTTCAAAAGTTGAAGAAGCTGCAAAACTTATCAATAGCGCTAAAAAACCATTAGTTGTTTGGGGTCAAGGTGTTATTCTTGGTGAAGCTGAAGAAGAATTTAAAGCTGTTATTGAAAAAGCAGGTCTTCCTGCTGCATGGACAATTCTTGGCGCTTCAGCAATACCCACTTCACATCCATTAAATGTTGGTATGGTTGGTATGCATGGCAACTATGCACCAAATGTTTTAACTAACGAGTGTGACGTATTAATTGCTATAGGAATGCGTTTTGATGACCGTGTAACCGGAAGCTTAAACACTTATGCCAAGCAAGCAAAAGTGATTCATTTTGAAATAGACCCAGCTGAAGTTGGTAAAAATGTAAAGACTGACGTTGCCGTTTTAGGTGATGCTAAAGAAAGTTTGTCACAATTATTGCCATTATTAAATGAAAATACGCATGAAGATTGGCATCAAAAATTTAAAGATTTATATAAAATTGAATACGAAAAAGTCATAAAAGATGACCTTCACCCAACAAAAGACGGTTTAACTATGGGTGAAGTTTTAAAAGAAATAAACACTTACACAAAAGGTGAAGCTGCAATTGTTACAGATGTTGGTCAACATCAGATGATTGCTTGTCGCTACGCCGAATTCAATACTTCTAAAAGTAATATTACTTCTGGTGGACTAGGAACTATGGGCTTTGGTTTACCGGCCGCCCTGGGTGTGAAGCTGGCGTTCCGC
>CAZFEV010000035.1:25028-29104 GCA_964517835.1 uncultured Flavobacteriaceae bacterium
ATTTGGCTTACCTGCGGCGATTGGCGCAAAAATGGCAGCACCAGAACGCGAAGTCGTTTCAATTAGTGGTGATGGTGGTTACCAAATGACCATACAAGAATTAGGAACTATTTTTCAACAAAGAGTTGCCGTAAAAGTTGTTGTGCTTAACAATGATTTTCTTGGCATGGTAAGACAATGGCAACAACTATTTTTTGATAAGCGTTACGCGTCAACCGAAATGACTAATCCAGATTTTGTAACCATTGCTAAAGGGTATTACATCAATGCAAGACGTGTTACAAAACGCGAAGAATTAGCCGATGCAGTTAAGGAAATGATAGAAAGCAAAGAACCTTACTTCTTAGAAGTTTGTGTAGAAAAAGAAGATAATGTATTTCCGATGGTACCTTCAGGTGCTTCGGTATCAGATATAAGATTAGAATAAGTAATTGTCACTTCGAGCGCAGTCGAGAAGTCTTAATCAAGGTCTCGACTTTAGTTTATCCTGAGCGAAGACGAAGGGCTCGACCTGACAGAGAATTAGAATAATGAGCGAAGAAATAAAACAATTTACAGTATCCGTTTATACTGAAAACAACATTGGTTTACTCAATAGAATATCGGCGATATTCCAAAGAAGACACATCAATATTGAAAGCATAAACTCTTCTGTTTCTGAAATTGAAGGTGTTTCGAGATTTACAATTGTTGTAAACATTACCGAATCTCAAATGAAAAAAATCATAGGCCAGATAGAGAAGCAAATCGAAGTGATTAAGGCATTCTATCACACCGAAGAAGAAACGATTTATCAAGAATCTTGTATGTTCAAAATAAAGTCAGATTTATTATTTGAAGAACGTCAAATTCAAAATATCATTAAAGAAAGCGGTGCAAGAATTGTAACCGTAAACAGAGAGTTTTTTGTTTTGGAAAAATCAGGACGAAAAGAAGAAATAGAATTATTACATAGAGAATTAAGCGCCTTTGGGATCATGCAGTTTACCCGTTCGGGAAGAATTGCTGTGACTAAAGACGAAATGAAAATATCATCAATGCTAGAAGCATTTCAACACTAAAAAAGAAAGAAGAAAATGTCAAATTATTTTAACACATTATCATTAAGAGAACAATTAGGACAGTTAGGAAAGTGTCGTTTTATGGATGCTTCAGAATTTGAAGATGGCGTTGATGCGCTTTTAGGCAAAAAGATTGTCATTGTAGGTTGTGGTGCTCAAGGGCTCAACCAAGGTTTAAACATGAGAGATTCTGGTTTAAATATTTCTTATGCATTAAGACAAGCTGCCATTGACGAACAACGTGCTTCATATAAAAACGCCACATCAAACGATTTTAATGTTGGTACTTATGAAGAATTAATTCCGACTGCAGATGTCGTACTTAATCTTACACCAGACAAACAGCACACTAACGTTGTAGCTTCTGTTATGCCATTAATGAAACAAAGCGCTACATTAAGCTATTCGCATGGTTTTAATATTGTAGAAGAAGGCACAAAAATCCGTGAAGACATTACTGTAATAATGGTTGCACCAAAATGCCCAGGAACTGAAGTTAGAGAAGAATACAAACGTGGATTTGGTGTACCAACTTTAATCGCTGTACATCCAGAAAATGACCCAGAAAACAAAGGTTGGGCACAAGCAAAAGCTTATGCTGTTGCAACTGGTGGACATAGAGCTGGCGTATTAGAATCGTCTTTTATCGCTGAAGTAAAAAGTGATTTAATGGGCGAACAAACCATTCTTTGTGGTTTGCTTCAAACTGGTGCGATTTTATCGTTTGACAAAATGGTAGCCGAAGGCATTGAAGCTGGTTATGCTGCAAAATTAATTCAGTTTGGTTGGGAAACGATTACTGAAGCCTTAAAGCATGGTGGCATCACTAATATGATGGATAGATTATCTAATCCTGCAAAAATTAAAGCGTTTGAATTGTCTGAAGAATTAAAAGGCATTATGCGTCCATTATTCCAAAAGCATATGGATGATATTATCTCTGGTCATTTCTCTAAAACTATGATGGAAGATTGGGCAAATGACGATGTAAACCTTTTAAAATGGCGCGCTGCAACTGGCGAAACAGCTTTTGAAAAAACAGCACTAACATCAGACCACATTACAGAACAAGAGTATTTTGACCATGGCGTATTGCTAGTAGCATTTGTAAAATCTGGCGTTGAGTTAGCATTCGAAACTATGGTCAGCGCTGGCATTATTGAAGATTCTGCTTATTATGAATCATTACACGAACTACCATTGATTGCAAACACTATTGCAAGAAAGAAATTATTTGAAATGAACCGCGTTATTTCTGATACTGCTGAATATGGTTGTTACTTATTTGACCATGCATGTAAGCCATTGTTAGAAGACTTTATGAAGACTGTAGATACATCAATTATCGGAAAACCGTTCGCTTCTACAAATGGTGTTGATAATATTGAATTGATAGCAGTAAATGATGCGATTAGAAATCATCCTATTGAAGCTGTTGGTAAACGCCTAAGAGCTGCAATGACTGCGATGAAAACTATAAAATCTGAAGAAGTTAAAGAAACTGCTTTAGCTTAATACAAGGATTGTCATTCCTGCTTTCGCAGGAATCTCTTTTATTAAAATATGAATAATTTAATAGATTCCCGCTTATGCGGGAATTCATTATGAAAGAAACAACAACTACATACAAACCAACATTAAAAGCAGTAGAAGCTGCTGCAGAAAAATTAAAAGGTATTGCCTCGGTAACACCTTTAATGAAGAATGCTCAGTATTCTAAAAAGTTTGATGCTAATATCTTTTTTAAAAGAGAAGACTTACAAGAAGTGCGTTCCTATAAAATTAGAGGTGCTTACAATAAAATCTCTTCCTTAAATGCTACTCAAATTGAAAACGAAATTGTATGTGCAAGTGCAGGAAATCATGCGCAAGGCGTAGCAACTTCATGTAAGCTTTTAAAGATAAAAGGCACCATATTTATGCCTTCACCAACACCAAAACAAAAGATTGAACAGGTGAAAATGTTTGGTGAAGATTTTATTAACGTAGTTTTAGTTGGTGATACTTTTGATGATGCTTATCATGCCGCAATGGAAGAATGTGAACGTCTCAATAAAACCTTTATTCATCCATTTAATGACGAAAAAGTAATTGAAGGACAAGCAACTGTTGGTTTAGAAATTATAGACCAAACCAAAGCACATCCTATACATTATGTTTTTGTACCTGTTGGTGGTGGCGGATTATCTGCTGGCTTATCTAGTGTGTTTAAATTGCTTTCGCCTCAAACAAAAATCATTGGTGTAGAACCAAAAGGCGCACCTTCCATGGCTACTTCTATCAAAAATGACAGAGTTACCATGCTAAATTCTATTGAAAACTTTGTAGATGGCGCAGCAGTAAAACGTGTTGGTGATTTAAACTTTGCTATTTGTAAAGACACATTATCCGATATGGTTTCTGTTGACGAAGGCAAGGTTTGCCAAACCATATTAGACCTTTACAATAAAGACGCCATCGTAGTTGAACCTGCTGGCGCATTAAGCCTATCAGCTTTAGACCAATACAAAGACGAGATTAAAGGTAAAAATGTGGTTTGTGTTGTTAGTGGTAGCAATAACGATATTACAAGAACTGCCGAAATTAAAGAACGTGCTTTACTCTACGCCAACTTAAAGCATTATTTCATTATTAAGTTTCCTCAGCGCGCTGGTGCCTTAAGAGAGTTTGTAACGACTATTTTAGGCCCAGAAGATGACATTACTCACTTTGAATACACTAAAAAAGTAAACCGAGAAAAAGATGTTGCTGTAGTTGGACTTCAACTCAAATCACCTGAAGATTTAGAGCCTTTAATCACAAAAATGAAGCTTCATAAATTCTTTGGTGATTACTTAAATGATAAGCCAGATTTGTTTCAGTTTTTGGTATAAATATAAATCCGACTGTCACATTGAGCGCAGTCGAAATGTCTTTAATTTCAGTACTTAAGATTTAGCTACACTGAACCTAAAGGTTTCTCGACTACTTCGTAGTGTGCTTTCAATCAAAATATATTTTGATTTCAACCAATGC
>CAZFEV010000036.1:0-28788 GCA_964517835.1 uncultured Flavobacteriaceae bacterium
CAAACTATCAATAGAAGCGTTTAAGCTTTTGTTTTCAGTTTGTAAACTTGAAATTACTTGACCTTGTTTTCCAATTGTGTAGTTTTGACTGTTTAACTTTTTGGTTAAGGCATTAATTTCTTGTCGCTGCTGAAATACATTGTTTTTTATGGTTGGTATTTCTTTAACCAAAATCGAATCTTGTTGCTGTTGAGCAAAAAGATTGGTTGTTGCAAGTAAAAGTGTTATAAGTATATGTTTTTTCATAAATGATTTTTATTTATCCAAATATTGCTGAAAGAATTCCGATGATTATGATAATTATAATTATTCCTATTACTCTTGCGAAAATCTCTCCCAAACATCCACCTGAAGCATCATTAGCTGCTGTCGCTGTGTCGATAGTAGTACGTCCTATCTTTTTAGCTGCCGATTTTGCTTGAGATGCTCTAACATCCTTCCAATAGCACAAATATTTAACCTTGTTAATTTGCAATGGTCCAATTTTAGTAAATAGAAAATCAACCAAACTTTTATATTCGGTAACTTTGCTTTGGTTTGGGCAATTTTGAATTATTCTAACGTCATTTTGACTAATTCCATTACTAATAACTTCTACTACCTTTGACCAATCAAGGCAGCTTGCTTTCATCTTATCAACTTTAGTATAATTAATACTTTGATTATAAGACATTGTCATTCTCATTTGAGCAACTTGAGCATCAATTTCACTTATTGCTTTATCGTAAGCCATTTTGATAGAACTTAAAAGTGCAATTGCCTGATTAACCTCTTGGTCTTTCATTTCTTCAAGGGTATCAAGATTGTCTTTTGCTCTATCTTTTGTAAGTTTTCCAACGGCTATTCTATCCGCAATCTTTGTAAGTTTTTGAGCTTTTTGTAATGGGTTTTCTTCTTTCAAACCCATATACTTTAGATGCTCCTGATTTACAACTTTTTCATTATTGCTATTTTGACTTGCATTAAAATAATCAATTCCACATTGCATTATTTCATTTGCCAATTGGTCTGCAATTGTTTTATATTTTAAGTCTGAAGTTCCAAGTAAAGAGTTTAAAAGAGATAAATCATCTTTAGATTCTGAAACTAATTTTAATCCAAATTCATAGGCGTTTCCATTATCTGCTTTACGTTTCTTTTTGCAGCTTTCAATTCGGTTTTCTATGTTATGTAATGGTTGTTCAGTGAATTTTTTAGAAAGATATTGTTGTGTAGCTCCATTGCAACCACTAAACAATTGTAAAGTTTCTGAACTTGAATACTGTTTATTGAGTTGCGTTAGCAACTCATCAATCAGTTTTTCAGATTGGTTTAACTTGTCAATTTTATAAGTCTGGTCAGCAACTGAATGAACAAAATTTTCAAAGTAGTCCGATTCAATCAGTTTGATTTTAGCTTCAATTCCTTTTTTTATCTCTGTCTTACTTTGGCTTAATAGTTTGTAGGTTCCCAAATTATTAAAGGCAGAAAAGTTTTTTGAATTAACATCTTTGTCGGTCGTTACCTTTTCCCATATTTCAATAGCTTTTTCTTCATCTCCATTTTTCAAGTACTCCAATGCTGTATTGTCAAATGGACTTGCATTTAAAAACCAAAATAGCGAGTAATTCACTTTATCTTGGTTTTGCTCAACATTTGAGAAAGCTTTATTTACAGATTCTTCTGTTCTGGAAATGCCGTCAAGAATTCCAAAGTCAAAGTCAGATTTAATTTCTTTTCCAACCTTTGTGTATGCTTTTATTTTTGTCTTTTGCTTTTGTAATTCTCTTTCTGTTGCATTTGAGAGAATTCCCGCAATTCGATATGGGTTGTTTTTTATTATATCCATTTATTTTAGGTTGAATTTCTTTGTCATAAAATTCTTTGTCATAAAATTCTTTGTCATAAAATTATTTCTCATTCAATTTCTTTCTTTACGGTTTCTCTCAATTCATTCGTTTTTCTTTCAGCGTTGGCAAAAAACAGCTCTTTTGGTTTTTTGAGCGTTGGCTTTTGTGTCGGCAAAAACCAAATGTGCTGTTTGTGCGGTTGGCTTTTCATAGCTTGTGGCTAACTAGTTTATATGAATTACAAATTACCCTATAAGATGAATATTTGGTGGGATAACAGTAGTTTTTCTGTAAAGTATGTATTCATATCAATCTGGTATAAATGTAGTATAAAAATAGGATAATTACTACAAGTTTTCATTTATATCTAATCACTAGTATTACATTTTTAAAGATTTTAATAGGTTTGAGAAATTGGCTGCGCTTTTCTCACCATTACGTCTCTGCTAATGCAATTTATTGCCTTTTTAAGGCGAAGACGTTAAAACAAAAAAAAGCTCTCTTTCACACAAGGCTTCAGAGAGTGAAGGTGGAGTCGGAGAGATTAACTTCGTTGTACTCTAGTGAATCCCATCCTGCAAATGCAACTTTTTGTGCTTTCAGCCCAAACGCTTTTAAACAAAAAAAGCTCTCTTTCGCAAAAGGCTTCAGAGAGCGAAGGTGGAGTCGGAGAGATTAACTTCGTTGTACTCTAGTGAATCCCATCCTGTAAATGCAACTTTTTGTGCTTTCAGCCCAAACGCTTTTAAACAACAAAGCTCAAACAAGTAGAACTTGATGAGCTTTTTTTGCTTAAAATCGCAACAAAGTTGCGCTTAATTGTGGAGTCGGAGAGAATCGAAATTTTTAAACTTTAACATTTTTTATTATGCCTTTAATGTCTGAAACCAATCGGTTTGTTCTTAAAATATGTGGCAATTTATATAAATGAGTTATATTTGGATATAATATTATTGTCAACTATTTTGTCAACTTTATTGTCAACCGGAATATGATGAAACATTCTTTTTACTTAAAAGAACCACAGGAACGGATAGGTAATAGACTTACCTTAATTTTATTTACTTGCCATTTTAATAAAGAGAAAAAGAAATTTGTTTATTCAACTGGTGAAAGGATAGCACCAATTAATTGGAGTTTTGAGAATAATCGTCCTAAACTTAAAGGTGCTAAAAAAGCGGACAATGCAAATAGTATTAGGCAGCAGCTTCAGAGATATTCAATAAAATTTGAAGAACTCGTAGCACTTCATTCTAAAATTAATGAGGATTTTACGTCTAAGATACTTAAGAGTTATTTTGATAAAGAGTTTAAAAAAAGTGCTAAAAACAAGAATACATTTTATTTAGCTTACGATGCCTTTACTGTAGAAAAAATAAAAAGACGTGAATGGAAACCTTCCACCATAAAGAGGTATAAGAATATTAAAAACCATCTTACAGAATTTGAAAAACATATAGGTTATAAACTAACCTTTGGTAATATCAATGAAAGATTTTATACTGATTTTACTGATTATTGTTATTCAATACTCGATCATGGCACCAATACTTTTGCGCGTAATGTTGGTTTATTTAAAACTTTTATGTTTTGGGCTTTAAAAGAGAAATATACATACAATGAGGCATTCAAGGCGTTTAAAAAACCAGAGCGTGTAATTACACAAGAGGTTGCATTAACATTAGACCAGGTTAAAACTATTTTTGCTTTTGAAACAAAGTCTAAATCTCATGAAAAGGTGAAGGATGTTTTTGTTTTTCAGTGTCTTACAGGATTAAGATATGGTGAATTAAAATTGGTTAATGAACGGACAGTTTCAGGAGATATGATAACCATAAAAGAAGATAAAGACGTTACAAAAGAGGCGCGAGAAATACCATTATTTGATATTACCAAATACATTTTAAAAAAATATAATAATCAGCTACCTTTAATTAGCAACCAAAAACAAAATGAGCTCATTAAGTCAGTTTTTAAAGATGCTGAATTTGATAGTGAAATAGAATACACAAGAAATAAAAACAAACAAACGGAGATAATTGTTAAGCCTTTTTATGATAGAGTATCAACCCATACGGCTAGACGAACATTTATAACAATTATGAAAAAGAAAGGGATTGCTGATAAGACCATAATGAAGATGAGTGGACATAGGGATTTAAAGACCTTTAATAGTTATTACAAGGTAGATAGTGAAGCCAAAATCGATGCAATTAAACTTGCGTTTGGTTCTATTGAATTACCTAAATTGAAAGTACTTTAATTATGAGTAGGTTCTATGGTAAGTTTAACAAAATCAATTTAAGAAAATTAGATAAGTGTAAAATTTCTTTTTTACTAAAAAATGAAATTATATCTAAATGTTTATATGATTTAGACCTTGATTTAGACTTTGATTCAGTGGCTGTTACTTTTCAATTCGAAGGTAAGACTTATAAATTATCAGAAGAGTTATTAGATGACATTTATAATGATTTAAAAGAAACTATTGAAACCAATGATATAAATGTGAAAAAAACTGCTATTCTGTATTATGGTATGGGGGCTTATCTAGATAATGAAGGTAAAATAGCATATCTGAAGGAAGAATATTCAAAGCTATTTCCAAAGGAATCTCTTCCGTTCAGTTTGTATATAGGAGAAGATGAAAATTTTTCTTGGAAAGAAGTTGATGATGGTTTTACATGGAAGGAAAACATTATACATGGTATAGGAATACCTGCCATTGAACTTTATTTGAGTAAAAATTATCTTGAATTTTTAGTAAAGGATTATGATTCTGAAACCCAAGAATGGATTTCAGGGCTTGAAAGATGTTATCATTACCGATATCATTTGGATAAGATGTTTGAGTTTGACAGATCATTGAGTGATATGTTTGAGTTAATTAAGTCGTGGCAATCTTTTTATGAAACGAAACAAATGTTAGGTGTAATTAAAAGTAAAATTCAAGAGTTGGAATCCAACAAATCCGACGATAAATACAATAAAATTTTAAAGGACTTATTTTTAAAGGAAGAGGATTATGATAGAATAATTTTAAGGTTGAAATCAGAAGAAATAATTACCGATGATTATGTGATAATAATAGAAGATTCAGATGAGTTAAGATTGATGAGCGCGATAGGGTATTTATTAAAAAAATCTGGTTATCTAAATTATAAAGTTAAGGATTATGTTTTAGCGAATGCAATATCCAATGAGTTTAAACACATTAAAAAAGAATTGAAGCCTAATACGTTTTCTAACCATCAGAAGTATTTTGATAATTATTATCCATTAAATATTAAATCAGAGAAACATTTAGATAGACTTCATTTTATTATTAAATAAGACTGATTTACTGAATATCTATTGAATTTTTGAATAATTCAATTATTCAAGCCCTTTTGTATTACATAAAATACATTTGACCATTATTAACATTGAATTCGTTAAAAATGGAAGGTATCGTATTACAAAATATTGATAAAGAAAAGTTTACTCAGCTTTTTAATAAAGTATGTTCAATTGATAGGACACTCCAGCAACTAATAGAGAAACAAAATTCAGAAAAGATATCACCAGAAAAGGCTGCTGAAGAACTTGACGTAACTACTCAAACAATATATTTATACATAAAAAAGGGATTGTTGCCTGCGTCTAAGGTCGGTAGAAAACTACTAATTAAAAGAAGCGATATAAAAGAGGCACTTAGCGAAGTAAAATCGCTTAAATACAAAAGAACTTAAAAAATAATAAACCCTATTGCAATTCCACAATGCAATAGGGTTTTAATGTTGTAAAATATAACACGTACAAACAGATGCAAGATAATAAAAATAAAACTTCTGATTTTGAATCGGCTCCAACAAATCTCAAGGTGGTTGATGAAAAGGAATCCAATAAGCCTATTACAACTGTATTTCATAAAGTAGAAGAGTACTTAAGTGATAATTATGACTTAAGATTTAATGAAATAGCACTCGATATTGAAATTAAGCCAAAAGGCGATAAATGGCAGTCATGTAATGACAATTCGATATGGGTTGAATTACAAAAGGAGGGAATAAAAATAGGGCACAGTGCTTTAAAAGCATTATTGAAAAGTAGTTACGTCAAAAGGTATAATCCAATTAAAGATTATTTCCATTCTTTACCAAAATGGGATGAGGAGATAGATTATATATCGCAATATGCAAGTTTCATAAATCTTAGCGAATCTGAAAGTAAAGAGGATTTTATATATCATTTTAAAAAATGGTGTGTTAGAGCAGTTAAATGTGCAATTCAGGATGGGTATTTTAATAAGCAGGCCTTTGTTTTAACAGATGATGGAAAGGGTCAAAATATAGGAAAATCTACCTGGTGTAGAAATTTATGTCCTAAAAAATTATCAAGATATATTGCGGAAGACATTAGTAATAATGATAAAGATACTCGTATTCTAATATGTAAGAATTTTTTAATAAACATGGACGAGCTTGCAGCTTTATCTAAAAAAGAAATAAATCAATTAAAATCGTTATTCTCTAAAGACCAAATCAATGATAGACTACCTTACGATTCTAAGAATTCAATTATACCAAGAGTGGCTTCTTTTATTGGGTCAACAAATATGTCTACATTTTTACATGATGAAACTGGTAGTGTTAGGTGGTTGTGTTTTGTAATTGAAGATATAGATTGGTCATACAAAAGTGATTTTGATATAGATAAACTCTGGTCTCAGGCCTTTGCTTTATCTGATAATACTTCATTTGTGGCGGAATTAACTAGAGATGACATAGTAAAGAATGAATTACGTAATGATAAATTCCAATTTTTAACTTCCGAAAGAGAATCACTTTTAAAATTTATTGAAAACTCGAGTCCAAATAATGGTGACTTTAGAACTGCAACAGAAATAACAACCTATTTGAACTCTCATACAGGACTTAAGTTGAATAAAATAAATATAGGGAAAGCCTTAAAGGCTTGTAACTATGTAAGAGTGAAGCTAAAGGATCAATACGGATACTATGTTCGATATAAGAATATTTACTAAATAACTTACCCTTCTTACCGAGATTCATTAAAAGTCAATGTATACAAAGGTTTCAAGTGGGTAAGATATAGTCGAATTCAATTTACCTTATCTATAGATTAAAACTTTAAAAGGAAGGAAGGTAAGATAAAAACTAAAAATTCTTTAGAAATATATTTACTTAAATAAATAATTTAAGATTAAAACATAATTCTTAATAAATGAATTTAATTTGATGACAGAAAAACAGAAATATAATAGAAATAGGGTTTTCAATGAAATCAAAAAAGAGTTGAAAATTATGATATCTCTGGACCCCTTTATGGATGTTGTTAGTGTAGATATTAAATTCAAAGAAGGAAAGGTTAAAAATTCATATCATCAGACTATCATGTTAATCAATTTTATGAGTTTTGAATCATTACAATTTAAATTAAATCAAGTTTTTGATAAAGTTAAACCCATAAGTAAAGTAGATGCTTCCATGAGTAATATTTTAATAAAAATTCAGAAAGGGTTAAACCCTGATAACGGAATTGGAAGAATAATAAATATAAACCTTACGAATGAAGAAAATTAAGTTTATTGTAATTAGAAAAAAACATATTCCGATTAATTGGAATCCTAATGAAAGTTTGGTGCATGAAGATCATTTGTTTTCTTTCGAAAGGTTTGAAATACATTATGAATACGTACCAACTTCTAAATTTGAAAAATCCAAGGTGATTGATAATATAGAGAATCAATTAAAATTTGATTTTAGGCCTTGTAATGTCGAAGTTATAAAGTCCGATTAAGACTAAAATCACAATGATTTTTCAAACGGTTGAAAGCATTAATCAAAAAGCAATCTATCTTCCAAAGTTTTAGAAAAAAGCCTTCAATCGAGGAAAATTTTCCCGCATCTCTATAACCTTTAATCAAAATAGAGAAAACCAGTTGCCTATTGCTTAATCCATATAGCCAAATTTTTAATGCATTATAAAACTTATTATTTTGTAAATTATACCAGTCAAAAATTTGAATGAGTTATTGCAGAACATCTTACATTATTTAAGCATGAATCTATATTCTAATCTCTATTTGCATTAAATTTTATTTTTTGTCTTGGTCAATAGATGAGTAGCCCTCAACTGTTGGTATATACCATTGTGGTTTCTCAATTTTCATTTCAATAAGCTTTTCTCTTAATTCTTGTGTTATAAATATTCTTTTGTGTGCTTCTGCTCCTGAACCAAACCATTCTTTACTTTTAAATATAGGTGCAATAATGTTTTTATATCTTGGATAAAAGCCTTGTGGCATAGGTTGATATTTCCACCTTCCAGTTTCCTGACATGTCTCAATTGGATTGTCTTTTAAATCCAAAGTTTCCTCTGTTTCTTCAAGTACTAATTGAACATGTGTATCAAAAGGGATGTCTTTTTTATACTTCAAAATTGGCCTACTTTTTATTCCTAAAGGTCTGAAAACTTCATTGTAAAGTTCAATATCAACAAAATATTCATCGAATATCCAACCAACACCGAACATTCTTTTCTTACCTGCTTTGGGAACGTTCTTTAATCTAAAAGCATTTTTTTGTTTTTTACCAATGCCAGAGTTTTTACTGTAATCACTTAAATCGTAAGTAAGCTCTAAATAGCCACCATTCATATCGGGCATTGGATAGCCATGATTATGCCCGCCACTCTTTGCGGATAACAAAGATTCTTTTAATTCTTTTTTTGTAAATAGAGGATACTTAATACCTGTAATACTCCAACTATCAAAAAAATCTTTTAACCTTAAATATTCACTTTCCTCTATTTGATAGGCAGTATAACCGCTTTTGGGATTGTGTCCTTCTTGATTCAATCTCTTTAGTTGATAATCTGTCCAATCATTAGCTATATGATACATTATTTTCATAACCCTAGTACTTTTAATATTTCAGGATAATCTTTGTATATTTTTTTAGCAGCATTATAAATATCCTTAGCTGTTGCATTAGCAGTCGTTATTAAAGATTTACTTCCCTTATATCCTATTTCTGCTCTCCAAGCTTTTGTAAAAATCTGATGCTCAGCTTTAGTTAATGCAATCGAAGCCATTTGGCTAGCCTTTTCACCCAATATATTAGCAAAACGTTTCTCTATAAGATGGTGAGCTTCTAATCCTGTTCCTTTTATTGCTGCCTTTAATTTACTATAACCTTGTATTCCATATTTGCTAGCAAATTTAAAACTTTTAAATGCAACAGCCCCAGTTTTTACAATTTTACTTCCTTTATATATTGCATAAATCCATTTACCACCCTTTAAAACACCTTTAACAACCAATCCGCCAGGAATTACAAAAGTAACTATCTCTAGACCTAACTTAAGCCCTTTTTTATAGCCCTCCATATATGCATCCCATATTTCTTTTGTAGAGACACCTTCTTTTTCAGCACGTTCTTTTGCGGCTTTATGGATATAGGCTAAACCATATCCACCACAACAGTCCTCTTTTTCGGTTCTAGAATCATTATTTGATGAGCCATTAGTTGGTTTTTTTGTAGAAAAACCACCATTACCAACATTATACCAAGTCCAGCCACTACCTGAGGCATTGAATGTACTCATTAACCAATCTGGTAGCTCTGAATCAGCTCCACTAGGATCAGCCCAAATTGCTGGGTTATTATCAAAGGCAGTATAGGTACTCATCGAGTAATGAATTACTGGGTCAAGACCTATCCATCTTGCGATTGCTGGATCATATTGTCTCATATCCATCTCATAAAGATTCAAACCCAAACTTTCCTCTAATTCAACACCATTATATTTGAACTTTTGAGCAATATTATTAGTATTTGCTGAAACTAAATTATTATACCCTTTATGCTTTAGGCCAAAGGGATAATAGTTGTTTTCTTCAACGATTTCTAGTGTTCCGTTATAATCATTGGAATAAGATAATCTAATATTTCCTAAGTGGTCTTTATATTGGTACACATACCTATAATCAACACTACCATCATTTTTCGGCTCTATATAACCTTCAGGTTGTGAGAATAATTGTAAACCATGACCAACTTCATTACCAACCCAGTGGGTACCATTATGACTGTAGTTTGCAGTTTCCTTATAAATATAATTACCTGCATATTCTGTTATAGTGTTGCTATTCAAATTCACACCATTATTCTCAGACATATCGATAATTTTCTTTTTAAGCTTTACACCTGTAGCATCATAAACATACTGTATCTCATCATTTGCAATACTATTTCCTGTATTAAATACAATTCTAGTTGGAAGATTTAAGTGGTTATATTCAATGGATGCTATCTCTCTATTAGCATCTGTTATCATATTGCCATTAACATCATAAAGATAATCTTCCTGTAATCCAGAATCAACGTCTTTAAATCCATCATTTGTACCACTATCATCTACTTTGAAGAGCCTATTACTATGCTCTTCATAGTCATACTCAAGATCATCAATAATGGTTATTGTATTATTATCTTCTCTTAAGCCATGCCTTTTAAGTGTAAAAATGTTTCCATTTTTATCATAAGTAATATCAGATAAGCTATAATTCTCAGTTGAACTTGGATCTGGTTTATGATAATTACCTGAAACTATTCGATTAAGTGCGTCATAGGTGTAATCATATCCTCTTAGATTATTGTCGTTTGCAGTTTTCCAAAAGGTCTCTGAGATATTTCCATTAAATAATGCATTACTAGAGTGCTCAGGATTGTTGTAATTAATCTTAAATGCAAAAAGATCATTCCCAAGTGCATTAGGATTATTAATCTCTTTTAACCATCCCCTAATATTATAGTTATAATCTACTGTTTGTAGTACAATTCCTTGTGTATCACCACCTACATCCTTATTTTCTAATTGCCCTAATTCATTATAGTGATTGTTTACAATACGTTCTAATTGTCCTGAATCATTAAGCTCTTGTGTTTGAGTAATTAATCTTCCAATGTGGTCATAAGTTGAATAATCTTCAACAATAATAGAATTTGTATTAAGACCATTCTTTTCATGATTATTCTTGGATTCTACAACTTTACCTACAAAATCATAATCAATCTCAACTACATCCAATGTATGTAGATATTCGTTATCACTGGCACTAAATATTGGTTTTCCTTCATCATCATAATACGTGACTGTCGTATTCCAATTATCAGTTTCAAGAACTCGCACCTTACTTACCACAGGTAATGACTTGGCATTGGTTTCAATAGCTTCATCATATACCATATCACCATAGTTCTTTGTGAGATCTACACTTAAACCTAGATTGGTATAACTGTCATAATAATTAATTGTTAGTAATTCTAAATTAGTATTAGGTAAGGTTTGATTACTGTAATACACATTTGTACCTTCTATTGTGCTAACTGTAGCCTCTCGTTCTTCATAATGATTTGTTTGTGTATTAAATGTTGTTTGTAACTCTAATCTACCAGAATTATCATCACTACCTGTTGGAGTGTAATTGTGTTTGCCTGTATAAACCACACGACCAAACACATCATACTTTGTAAAAAGCCACTCATCATCTAAACGCTGTTTTGCATCTTGAGTAAGTACGGGTTGATCTAATTTATTGTAAATAATATATTCCCAGCCTTTACCCGGTATTTTCTTTTCAATCAATCGATTTCTATAATCATAATGGTAGATGTAACATAAACCTTCTATTACTGCTGTATCTACAATGAAGTCATTAGTATTAGGTGGGTTAGGGAAGATAGTGCCACCAAATGAGGAACCACTACCACTTCCTGTAACGACTATATTATTATCCATTAACTCTAAGTCATAACTATAGCCTCCATTTGATAAAGTCCCTAAATACTGATCTGCTAATCGTCTCTCTGTATTGAGATTTGCAACGACACCTTGTTTGAGTAGTAATGGTGTTGATGTGTTGATGTTAAAACTTAATGTCATTAAATCATTTTCATCAATAGTAATGTTCAAACCTCCTTGACCACCATACTGATTACTTAGATATACATTTAATGGGTCTTGGTTTGTTGCACTAGCATAAGTTAAAACTTCATCTTCATGAGTTGAAGCAAATCTACTGTCTATATCTACAAAGTGTGTCCATAGAAAAGTATGATCATAACTCAATCTTGTATTACTATTAAAGACTTGGTTTATACCATGCAATTCTCCCTCACCATCAACATGAATAGCATTGTTCCTAATAGTAAAAACGTATTCATAGCCTTCACCTGCTATACGTCCAAGCTCTGTGTCTCTATGTTCTCCATAATCTCTTAGAGATACCAATTCACCACGTTTGAGTGCTAATGCTTGTGTCGCTGAAAAATTAATACTAAAAACGACTTCTTCACTATTGCTAAACGTACTTACTGTAAATCCGCCTTGTCCACCATAAGCATTCTGGATGTCTGCATTTAAGATGTTTGCGTTATCATAATCCTCAAGTTGGCGGTTATAATCATCTGCGAATCTCGTATCCACATTGGCTAAGTTTACCCATGAGTGATTTGTTATTGAAGCCGTTCTTCCATCTGAATTAGGATTAAGAATGTCATCAGAAGCTTCAGGTGGTAATACATAAGTTAGATTTCCATAATCATCATAGACATAATAAGTATCATACGCTTCGTTATTATTGTAAGTGCGTTTTAAAACAATCTGTCCTTGTTTATTGGTAAACTCTTCAATGGTGTGATTATGACCATCTGCTGATGTCCAGTTTTCATCTTTAGTGATAGTTTTGTATAATTCATTCGGATTGTAATAATTGTTATTATAAACCAATATGGTTTTTTCTGTATTGTACTGACCACCTTCTAATGGGTGTGCTATACCAAAACGATGTACTTCTTCAAATCCATTAAAACTATAATCAAATTTAATGGTATGGTTACTACCTAGTGCCCAGTCTTCACCTGGTGCTGCTTGTTCTAAAACTCTATTTAATGGTGAATGATCAAAGTTCTTTTGACTAAAAGGATTTGGATTAGTCGCGTTTAGATCTCCTGCATAATTAGATAAAAAATAACTCTCTTGTTCACTCTGGGCTACTGAAGATGAAATGTATGCACCATTAGATTGAGTACTTGATGGATAAGGCAGGAATTCTTTTTCCATTCTTCCTATAGGATCATATTCTATGTGAGTAATAATGTCTTTTCCATTTGGACTCATACCTATACCTATAGATTGTGTCTCTCTTCCTAAACCATCATAATAAGTTATAGATTGAAGCACTCCTTCTTTTAAAGTATAAGTGTTTGTTGTTGCATCTATATCAGAGGTTAATGAACCGTCAATAGCTCTTGTTGCTTCTAATACATAAACATAGTTTTCGTTTACATCTGGTGATGCTACGTTTGGCGTATTGTCATTGGGATCACTTGGAGTTAAATCAATTGACATACTAAACTGCAAGTAACTTACAGGTTCATTAGTTGTTGAACTTATAGTTATCCAGTTGTTTACAACTTCCAACTGATAACTCGTAACCACATTTCCATTTTCATTAGTAATAAATCCTAAGTTAGAATTTGGTATTGTATATGGGGCATTGATTTGTGCAATCTGTCCTGTTTTTAAATTTGACGATCCACTTATACCAACAAAGCCTGATATGCTTAATGTATTGTAGTCTATGTTGACCTGAATTGTACCACCTCCAGAAGCACCTGCAGGTAAAAATAATTGCGAATTAATAGATTCTTGATATGGCCCATAACTATTTTGTGCTGAAATTGAAAACAAACAAAAAAGAGCGGTAAATAATAATATATTAAGTTTTTTCATGATGCTGATGATTTAGTCGTTAGAATAGTTGTAATAGAATTGTTTAAGTGTATTACCATCTTTATCTTCTATTCGTATTAAACGTTCATTAGTGTCATAGAAATAATATTGTGTGATTCCTTTAGGGTCGGTGACCGTCCTTATATTCCATGTTGTTGGATAATAAGTATATGAAGTGACTAAATGATCAGGGTATTGACTTCTAACTAATTGTTGCTTTAAGAGTATCTGATCATGATTTAAACCTGTGTGATTAATCTCATATACTCTGTCCTCAAGGTATGTGTCACTGGTCAATTCTTTTCCTTCTATCTTGAACATAGGGTATGGCAATGTTCTAAAATAATTTCCTACTAGACGTTTATAGTATCTATGTTCGGAATAAATTCCATCTATAGTATGAGCTTTTTCTACTTGTTTTCGATAACTCGTATAATCATCTATGATTTGACGTTCTTCAAGTGTATTATTTGCTTTTGCTGATTTTAATCTTTTTGGAAGAATTGTGTTGCTTGCCCCAAAATAATCGTATTCTATCTTTTGGGTTGATAATAAATTACCGTTTTTAGAAATTTCAGTTTGTAACAAGCCTATATAGTTATCATTAGTAAGTTCGGTATAAATCGCGGATGGATCTTCAAAAGTATATGTGTAGTTTTCTTCGTAATATTCCTCGTCTGAATTACCTAATAGAGAATAAGTTTGTGTCCTTTTTGACTTTAAATGTTGACTGCCGTTAGTAGTAGTTACACTTGGGTAATAATCATATGCATACTCTGTTTCATTGACCATCTCTTGACCATTCTCAAAAGTCCTTATCTCTTGCTTTACTAAATTATTGTCGAAATAATATAGCTTATAAGGACTACCGATTAAAAAGCCATTACCTGCGGTATATCCACAAGTAAAACCATAAACATAAACTCCCTTTACGAATTTAGTGTTGTCGAAATCATAATGATTTGAGGTCTCTTGAAGTAAATCACCTTGCTGATTATATACACTCACACTTTTCATATTCCCTCTGAGCAGGCTTTTATCACTGTAATTTAGATAAGGACTTGGATCTGGATTAAGAGCATAGAAATCATACTCATCTCTAAATTCCACATCTTCATTTGAGGTGTATTTAAAGATTGTATAACCATTATTTGGCGTTATCTCTACTACTTCTGAGTAGCCCATGTGCACTCCTGTATTGGTCGTCATTGGCAGAATAGGATTAGTCGAAAATAGACTTCTATGCAA
The DNA here is from genome assembly GCA_964517835.1 of uncultured Flavobacteriaceae bacterium. Taxonomy (GTDB): domain Bacteria; phylum Bacteroidota; class Bacteroidia; order Flavobacteriales; family Flavobacteriaceae; genus Winogradskyella. The sequence goes on from CAZFEV010000036.1 coordinate 14,880, forward strand.
AACATATTGACCCGGATTAAACTGATAGGATTCTACACGATAGTCATCAAAATGATATTTTGGAATATTTTCTAGTATACCACTGCCAATGGATGTATTAGGATTATTAGCATAATTTTTTAAATATTTATATTCCTTGATAATTTCATTTCCTCTATTATCATTATTCTTAATCTTTTGAATACGCAGACCACCTGTTATTGTATTGGACACACTTACAAGATTGGATTTATCATCAGACATATATGAAGAATACATGTTGGATTCCCAATCAAATTCTGTCCAACCTTTGGTTGGATAAGTAATCTTTGTTAAGATTCCTTTTTGAGCATTTACTGGGTCTGGGACTCTTGAGAGATGGTGATTTGTAAATGAAAAAGTATTCCAAGGTGATCCGTCAAAATAACCATAATGATCAACAGAGGTAGACATGAACTTTGGTAGACCCCCAATATCATTATATTCAAATTGGTAATCTCTGTTGTCGATAGAAAGATTTAATAATGCTAATCGCTTTTTAGGGTTATTTGGTGGTAAATCATTATAAGAAAAGCTTATTGATTTTGACAGCCCTGTAATACTCGATAGTTTCTTCCATTTCAATTTACTTAAAGCCCCTGTTGCAGATGTTGCATAATATGGCAATAAATAATAGAGCTGGAATTGGTTCTGCAAACTAATAATACCTTGTTGGGTTAAGTAATTTGCAAAAACTGAGTCATCTGTATACGATAAAGCATCTGTATTTTGTCTATTAAATGTAATATCACCACGTATTGTTTTAATTGTTTTTAAGTATACTGGGGATATTAAATTTCCTCCGTAATGATCCCCATAACTCGATTGCAAACAATCATAATCAAACCCAAGAATTGATTCACTAAAATCCGCCTGATCAGTAACCGACCGTAGAAATGGATAAAATGCTGCTATATAGTCATCTCTTTCATATTCAAATTCATATACTATTTCATCAAATCTATTCTTCACTTCAGTTAAGTACCAAGAACTTGATCTCCATTCCATTACATTCTGCAGAAAAAAATCAACGCTGTACTCTACACTTCCATCCGTATTACCAAACACATAAGTATTTCCAATTTCATCAATAATTGTAATTTTATAAATCATTTTAGTAGCAGGCAAATAACCACCATATACACCTGTATTTTCATTTATAGGATATGTTGGTTCATCAAATGGGTACTCCAAGTCTTCTTCATTAATAATAATTTTCAAATTTGAATTACTCGAAACTTTTAAATTCCCATCTTCACCCATGAAAAATTTACCAGTATATCCCATGAAATTAAATGTAAAAATGTCTGGTTCAAATTCTTTACCCTGAACATTCGCAGACACATCTGGGAATAATTCATGGTATAGATTTAACAAATTTGCTTCAGTGTCCCAATTAGGATCATCTAAAATATTATGACAATCGGGATTAAAATAACCAGTATATTCACCCGACCAGTATGTAGATGATAAAGGTTTATCTTGTTCATCCGGCACTGTCTTAATTAATCTTGTAATTACCCCTCCTGCCTGTAGTGACCAATTTTGACCTACCCAACTAGGCATACTATTCACTCTTACACCTGAACCGTCATACCTTAGTGCTACATTTAAAGGGATACCTTGATCGTTTAATGAATATAATGGCACAGATATATCCGGTGAGCCTGTGTAGTAACTAACAGGTGTATCACCATATTGACCCAAAGAAGCCGCATTAGGTGATTGAATGTTCGTGGGCATTGGTAATTCTTGGGCTGATAACGCAAAAAAAGAAAACACTAAAGCAAAAAGACTGAGGGATTTTTTCATAAGAGATGGTTGTTAAATTTAGTTCTACTACTGGCGATTAAATATGCGTTCTTAGTAGCATAAGTTAATGCTGCTAATCTAATGAAACAGATACTTTTTATGTGGGAATTTTACCATACAAAAAGTAAGTGTTAACCTTACTTTTTGTATGGTTTTTACGTAACACTATCTAAGATTAAAAAACATCTATTTTGTTCATCAAACAAAATCCATCATGATTAAATGTTGTGCTTTAGAGTATAGTTCACTAATGCTATACCGTTAATGTTAAGCTATTATTATAAATGATTTAATACAAAAATCGGCATCGGATGATTTTAGCTTAACACTTAAATCTTTTATTCCGATTTCTATTTTTGGTTTCTGTAATAATTATGTATACAGGTTGAATGATCTGAAAATTAAATACAGATGGTTCAGTACAAGCCATTTATTGACACTTAGATGGACAACCAGATATGATAGGTGAAAACTTATTGGGGAATTACACTAGTGCAAGGGAGTTAAACAAATTATAAGTTTTAGGAGATTTATCTTCATTAGGGAATTATAACCTATTAATTGAACATCTTAGTATAATATAAGCTATTTCAATTTTAAAATGCGTTTTACAACCAACTTAAGTTTTGGTTTTTAGATAGATTCGTTTTCATAGTTTTAAAATTTCTTAGTATTTAGAGTGTTAGTCCATTGTGCGCAATCAATTGTACAGTTTATGCAATCGCAACCACGACCTCGATTGCAACCACTTTAACCGTAAAAGAAACATTTAATATTTCTAGATAAACGTAGGTAATCTAAAAACTTTTTAAACCACTTTTTTATTAGCCTTACAATATTGTCATGGGAAAAAGTCAGAATCCTTAATGTTTTTTACAATTTTCCTTACGGATTGGTCATCAATTATACGAGAAGCAGCGATTGTTAATTTTTGGAATTCTTTTTCAATATTAATGTAATTATTATTTGGCAAACTATTATTGTAAAGATCTTTTCTTTTATACAAGTTTATCCTCTGACAATTTTTGGATTCAAAAATTTCTTTGAGTAATGTTTTATCAGTTAAGCCTAATGAGTGTCCTAATACATCTACTTCAAATTTTTTATTTCCATATACTAGTTTTTGAATTATAAATTGATAACTTCTATCTAACAAATATTTATGGGTTTTAAAATGTTTTAAAAATTCATCTTCTCTAGACTTTTTAATGAATTCATATTGTTCGTCTTTGTCGTTGCCATAGCCGAGAATGATTTTATCTTTTAAAGTACCGTGTATTGGTGAGTAATCAAGAATATTTTGAGCGATAATATCATATTTAAATATGGTTTGCGTATAATTAAAATCGATGACGAATAAACTTTTAGAAACCAATTCATTATGAGTAAGCTTTGTTAATCCATAAAGGAAGCTTTGTATTTCTTGATTTTTTTTGATTTCAAGAGTGTTTAAGTATTTGGAAAGCTGCTCTTCGATAAATAGAAATTCTGTATTTAAATGTCTTAGGTTTTTAAGGGCTCGCTGTCTATTATCTTCAGTCTTAGCAAGTGTATATTTTTCATGAATTTTGACAAGTTCTTGAAAATATGTCTCTTCAATATTAAACCAATTATCAGCTTTTTGAATATAAAGAGTCTTGAGCAGGTTGTTTCTTAAATAAGGGACTAGTTCATTCCAGTTATGTTGTAATACATCTGATGTTGATTTGTTGTCACTTCCTATTAAATCAGATAGGGATATATGAAACAAATCGTTATATCTCAATGATTTTGGGTAGTTGAAAATTCTTTGATGATAATAAATATTTAAATTAGGATCATTTGACGTTAATAATGGTATGAAAAATTTATCTCTTAAATATTCAGAGAAATCTATAAAACTTGTGGGTGCACCATGTGCTAAATCAAACCCATTCCCAATTAATAAAACACGTAACATAAATTTGAATATAAATTCGAGCCTTTAATGTTTTAGAAAAAAAATGAAAAACTTAGACTTAGAATATTCTATGTAATAATGCAATTTACCTTCGAAAGATTTGGATAAATCACATTCATGTTGTAAAATTAGAAAAACCAAGCGTAAAATAAAGCTAAGATTGGTTTTATTATGGCAACCAGCAACCAATTAATCAAACACAATCCCAACCAGTTGCTTCTTTGTCTTCGGTGTAGAAATTCTTTACAAAATAGGTGTCACTGGCATTTGCTTACTGATTTTTAAAAAAACCTTCAACCGCAACCACAACCACAACCACAACCATATAGAAAATGGTTGACAGTTATAATAAAGAAATCGATCTATCTTCTAAAGGATTTAAAAAAAGAGCCTTCTGTCGGAGAAAATAAATAGCATTCAAGTTGTAGAATTAGAAAATCCAAGCGTAAAATAAAGTTAAGATTGGTTTTATTATAACTACCGGCAACCAGCAACCAATTAATCAAACACAATCCCAACCGGTTGCTTCTTTGTCTTCGGTGTAGAAATTCTAAATAAAATAGGTGTTACGGGCATTTGCTTCCTAATTTTTAAATAAACCTTACAACCACAACCACAACCACAACCACAACCACAACCACAACCACAACCACAACCACAATTATATTTAAATGGTTGCTATTTTCAATAAAGAAATCGATCTATCTTCCAAAGGTTTAAATAAAGAGCCTTTAGTCGGAGAAGATAAATTGCAATCAGTTTTTAAAATTACAAAAACCAAGTAACTAAGCAACCACAATCTCAACCAATTTGGATATAGTTATTAGGTTGGTCCAAATTTGGACTATCCTCTAAGTTGCATGGTAAATTTAATACAGCTAAAAATTTAGCTATTATCATCGAGTGAAAAATACATAGCATTTTAACGAGGTATATGAAAAGAATTTAGTTGGGTTTATGAAATATTTCCTGAAATTATTGCATTAGCAATGTTAAGGTGGTAGTCCATAGCTGCATCTAAATTGCTATGAAACCCATGAGTTTCTGTTAGCTCAATTTTATGTTCAAGGATTAATCTATTTATCCTAGTTTTTTGTAAATCTATATTAGCTTTCTCTAAGTCCTTTTTGCTGTTTCTTAGTATCTCGTCAAAAATTTCCAGATGCTTATCCAAAAACTCCTGCTCATTTAATTCATTTAACTGATCTAATTTTTTGCTCGATGAATTAAGTTTTGAGCTTTGCTTATTGTTTTTCATGATTAGTAATGTTTTTTCTAAAATATCATTAATCTGTCATTCAAACAAATATGAAAAATGATAAAATGTCAACGTAATTGTCAACTAAAAAATAAAACCCTTGTAGAATAAATAAATACAAGGGTTTTTGGTGGAGTCGGAGAGAATCGAACTCTCGTCCAAACAAGTAACTAAAGAGCTTTCTACACGCTTAGTTTTTTATTGGTTTTAGACTACAAGCTGACAAAAAACAGCCCACTTATAGCTTAGCTTTTTAATCTCGAAAGGGCATCAAAGCCTTACCCAATCTTAGTCAATTTTTACGATGCCTCTAAAAAGAACGCCATTAACTAAGGCTTTCCGGAGACATTTAGCTTGCACACCTTGTGTGCCGAGGCTTGAACTTACTATGATTCAGTTATTAAGCAGCTAAAGCGTAATTATTTTCGCCGTTTAAAATTTGGTTTAGCCTTTAACGTGTGTCAATACCATTACACGACGTGCTTACCATTTAATTAATCTCGCTGTCAAAACCAGTCGACCCCAAAATTTTAAATGAAAGGACGGCGAAGTTACAAAAAAAGTTGTGCAACCTCTTAAATCCGATTATTTTCGTGCAAAAATTATTCCATTTTCAGTATTCAGTTTTCAGTGTCAGTTTTCGGTCACTTAAAAACGAATAAACAATCAAATGAATCAACATGAGTATAACATTCGCCATTATAAAAGAACGTAAAAATCCACCAGATAGACGTGTTGTATTTTCTCCAGAAACCTTAGCTGAAGCAAGAAATCGATTTCCTGAGGCTAATTTTATTGTGGAGTCTTCCGATATCAGAATATTTCCTGACAGCGCTTATGAGGCTCTAGGATTTGAAGTCATGGATGATGTGTCTCATGCTGATGTAATGATAGGTGTAAAAGAAGTACCTGTTGAAAACCTTATTCCTAATAAGAAGTATTTCTATTTTTCGCATACTATAAAAAAGCAGCCGTACAATCGTAAGTTGCTTAAAGCAATGCTAGAGCACAATATTGAAATGTACGATCATGAGACTATTGTAAAAGACAATGGAGCACGTTTAATTGGTTTTGGACGTTATGCTGGTTTAGTTGGTGCATATAACGGATTTAGAGCTTTAGGAATCAGAGATGGATTATTCAATTTACCTAAAGTTGAAACACTTGCTGATCTCAATGAAGTAAAAGCTGAACTCGATAAAATTACCGTTCCTAATATAAAAATCTTACTTACAGGTACCGGAAAAGTGGCTTATGGTGCAAAGGAAATCTTAGACCATTTAGGTATAAAACAAGTGAGTGATGCCTTGTATTTAACAGCTGACTTTACGGAACCTGTCTATGTTATGGCAGATGTTATGGAATATAACAAACGTGCAGATGGTAAAGTAGGTGATAAGTATGCGTTCTATAATGATCCTTCAGGTTACGTTAGTAATTTTATGCCTTATGCAAAAGAAACTGATTATTTTATTGCAGGTCATTTCTATGGCAATAATGCACCATTTTTGTTTACACGAGAAGACGCAAAATCTTCGGATTTTAAAATTAATCTTGTTGCAGATGTCTCTTGTGACATTGATGGACCCGTAGCCAGTACCATAAGACCTTCTACAATTGCCGAACCATTTTACGGCTATGATCCACAAACCGAGCAAGAAGTCGCTTTTGATGCTGCTGATGCTATTACCGTTATGGCTGTAGACAATCTGCCTTGCGAATTACCAAAAGATGCAAGTGAAGGTTTTGGTGAGACATTTGTAGAACATGTGATACCAGCATTCTTTGATAATGACAGCCATGGAGTTCTTGAGCGCGCAAAAATGACAACCTCAGATGGTCTTCTTACTGAGCGTTATAGTTATCTTCAGGATTATGTGGATGGTAAGGAATAAGTGTTTTAAAACATCGGTAACCTACAACCAAAAAACATCCAAAACTAATTGTAAATAACCAAGCGTCACTATGCTGTATAGGTGATATTATAATATCAATGATATCTAAAAATAGCATTTGTGGATTACTTATAATTTCCCAAGAATTATAGCGTAATACTCTACCTAAATACACACCAAATCCGCATAACAAAAGTATAACTAAAGTTATTGAGCGCATTGGTAATTTGCTAAATCTTGATATGAATATTTTTTGCATATCTAATATAGAAAGATAGAAGAGTAGTAAACCGCTAAGTGCAAAAGATAAGACTACAATAATATCTAGCCAGATGTAAGGATTATTACCAGTTTTTAAATGAATAAGGTCTGTTACCATGTATGGTGCATTTGGCAAAAATGCTAACCAGGCTAAAAACCAGAACGCTAGTTTTAATGCATGAATATCTTTTTTGGAGTTTAGGTACATAGTGATGGCATACGGAATTACCGCTAGGAAGACATTCCAAACAAGAAATAGATAGAAGAACGATTTGTTCAACTTTATCCTTACCATAAGTATGATGACACTAAAGGCTAGTGCTGTTGATACTAAGGATAAGGTCTTAAACTTTGACTGTATGAGTGTTTTTATTGTTTCCATTATAATATTCAAAAATTAATACTGTGATAATACCTAAAGTGTAGGCAATTAGATCCCCAAATTGAAAGGTTGAGCCAAAAATTAAGGTTGCGGTTTGGCTGTCTTGCAAATTAAAGTAGGCTAAGAATTTGGTGAGTTGAAGGAACTCAATACCATAGGCAATACCGAGGACTGCAAAAGCTGAAGCCCTCACATTCAGATTAGTGCATCCTCTTAATATTGCATATAGTAAAATAACAACAAGATAATCGCCAAAGGTGTAACGTATAAATCCTGTTTTTATAATAAAAGCGATGGCTAATTCTGCTAAAAATAGCGTATGAGCCAAAACCAAATAATGTCTGTTAAATTGTAATTTCATTGTGTTATTGTATTATGATTTTCTGCCCTAAGAATTTAGGCTGTACGTTAAAGACTAAATCTAATCTTGCCTTTGTTCTTGCTAAATATTCCCTAAAATGAGAGTTGTACACATCTGTTGCATTAAAACCAATAGCTTTTATATTATAATGCTCTGCAATGTATATGGCACGTTGGTTATGAAATTTTTGAGAGATGAAGGTGATAGACGTCTGACCAAATATTTCTTTAGCTCTTACCACAGAATCTAATGTTCTAAATCCTGCATAATCTAGAAATATCTTCTCTTCAGGAATACCTCTTGCCATTAAATCAGTCTTAAAATCTGATGGCTCGTCATAGTCTTTTCTGCTATTGTCACCACTTACCAGGATGAATTCTATTTTAGCAGCGTTATAAAGGGTTACAGCCGCATCTATTCGGTATTTGTAAAAGAGATTTATATTACCACTTTGGGCAAATTTTCCTGTGCCTAGAACTAGGCCTACTTTATTGTTAGGAATCTGTTCAACACTATCAAAAACAAGATCTTTGGTTTTAAAGCTTATCCAATGATAGGTCATAAATACACCAATTAAAATAGTAATACCTATTAAAAACATGATTTTTAGTTTCTTCATGAGCTCATAAGATTAAGTTGAAACAACTGAGATTTTGAAAATATGACTTGCCTTAAATCGTCTATAGATACGTTCAAAAGCGTTTTATAGTCGAAATGATGAAAAGGATGCGCTTGTTTTCCAATTTTATAAGATTTGTAATAGTAATCGTAGTAATCTGGTAAAATGGCGACACCAAGAATCATTGCACCATATAAATAAGGACTGCGTTTTCCGTTGCCATAGCATAGACATTGTAGTGCTATTTCGTCTTCAACATCAGTACCATATCCGCAAAGCACATGGTAGCAATCGTGGCGTTCAACCTTTGGTATAAGTTCAAAATTGTTGTCATTTAAAAAATTACCAAGATGTTTCCCAAACGAATCCTTTGGAAGCTCTAATAAATCTGATTTGGTAATATGCCATGATGTATTCGATTTAAATAATGAAGTATATAGGTGCTGTGAATGTTCAAATAACCAAACGATCAGTTGCTTTCTTAAAGATTGTAATGTTTTAAATAGATTGTTCATGGTAGTTGGGATTGATTTGGTTCAACCTGCCTATCCGGCTGGCAGGCGGCAATGTTTAATATTCTTTGTTTCTCTATTCCTTTTTTTAATTCCTTACGCCATGTCAATAATGCCATCAAGTAGATAACAGCGAAATAGTAAATTGAAACGGCTAGTGCATTTGTAGCTATTATGAAGGCAATACCAATACCTGTAAGTACAATAATGTAATATGGGAAGCAGATTTTATAGATGTCTCTTATGTCTGTTGACATGTTAAATGACCAAATTACACATGAGATGCTTAACCTAACTACGGCATATGTTATGAGTAAAACTATGAGTATTGCTATGAGAAAAATGATTATCATTTATTCTTTATTTAGTTTTAGGTTATCATACTGTAATTCTTGCCAAGACTGTATACTTAGCTGTTTTACATATTCATTGTACTTATATTCAATCTGTCTTATAGAATCTGGGTGCGTCACATTAGTGTCAATTTGTTCTTTTAAGAAAAAGGTATTGTTGTTTGATAGTTCTATGAGATATTGAAAGTCCATAGATTGGGCATAATTAAAGTTGTAATTGGTAATGTGATAATCCCAATTAACCATGCTTGACATCACTAAAACAATAAATGCGGCCTTGGTATTAAGTCTAAACAAATACCAGATGTTTCTTATTTTATCTATTTTAATCAAAGTTGTGGCTAGACCAGTTAGTGTTAAAATGAGATAAATAATGACACCAATACGTTTGTATGTTAATCCGAAGTAATAGATGTATTGACCATTTTTAACAGCGATACTAAGAATGAGAAAAGCATTCAATAAAATCCATGAAAAGGCCAATCGCTTTATGATTTGATTGTCTTTATAGAAATTAAGATCACCTCTAAACACATAAAGTAAAATGATAATGGCGATGATTATGGAAGCAATTAACGCATTAATACCACTATGCACTTGAGCTGAAAAAACTGACGCTCTAATATCTAGATTCGTTAGAATAAATGTGACATCGGTAATTAAAAAGATAACAATAAGCACATTTAAAAGAGAAATAAGAGTAATGCCTAATTGATTTTCTTTTTTGAGAATAGGATCTGAGAATTTTTCGGATTTACTTAGGTTATTTTCAGTTTTTAAATCAATTTCTGTTGCTGGTTCTACTTCAACAGGCTTATAGATATTTGAGTATAAATAGTAACCTAGAACAGCGAAAAGCACCCATTGTACATTGATAAATCCTAAGTCTATCTTGTCAATGAGTTCTTCAAATAGTGGATTTCCATTTTGATACAACAAAATAAATATGAAAACTATGGCTCCAGGAATCACAATAATTTTTGTGATGTGCATATAATCGATGTCCTTTTTTGGTGTGTCTTTTTGAGTGTTTGGGTCTCCTGAATAATTGCGATGAAAGAATCCTGCAACTGAAGAATAAATTCCATTGAGCCAGTTGATATAAATTGATGATTTATGTTCAGAAATTGAACCAATTAATGTGAAAAAAGTAACAAGGTTGGCTATAATTGAAAGTAAGGAGTCATGAAAAAAGACCGATAGACCTGTCGCTATGTAAAGACATGCAAAACTGATAGTACTTCGATTTTTGAAGTTATGTTTATTGCTCAGAAATAGAATGGCCACAGTTGTAATACTGAACAATAACAAATTAAGACCAAGAGTTTTGCCATAAAACAAGGTGCTAAATAGGATGGCGCCAATTAATAAAGTTGCTTTTTTCATGTTTTTAGTTGTTTAAAGTACTTTGAAATACAAAGTAAAATATTAAAAAAATTTATGTCTTTTTGATCAATTTCTCTAAAGCGTTAATATGCTTTTTAAATTCTGCCTTACCGAGTTTGGTTGCACTATATCTTGTGTTAGGTTTTCGACCAATAAACTGTTTTTCAACTACGATATATTCAGCTTTTTCTAAAGCTTTTGTATGACTTGCGAGATTACCATCAGTAGCACCAAGCAACTCTTTTAAGGTTTTAAAATCGGCATATTCGTTTACCATAAGAACAGACATAATACCTAATCGTATTCTATGATCAAATAGCTTATTTATGTTGTTTATTATACTCAAATCTTAGTATTCAGTATTCAGTATTTAGGTTTTCGTCTCTGGTTAGTCCTTGTTCGTTTATCGTAAATCGTAAATCGTAATTCGTCAATCAAGTTGTCTTCCAACTTCCGTCTTCCAGCTTCTGTCTTCGAGCTTCCGTCTTCCAGCTTCTGTCTTCTAACTTCACGCTTCAAACTTCCAGCTTCTTACTTATCATACTTAAAATGCATCCAAGTGCCGTATACAATGTGCATAACACCAAAGCCAATGACCCAAAGCCAAAAACCAGATCCTGGATAATAACTCGCAATCAGTCCAAGAACAATTTCAATATAACCTAAATACTTAATATCACCAATGCTATATTTAGAAGCACTAACTAAAGCTAAACCATAAAAAATCAGCATTAATCCACCGGTTTGCCCATATCGTCCTTGGTCTAATATGATAAAGCAATAAATTCCACCGACGATTAATGGTACTAAAAAGTTAAAAAGTAATCTTCTGGAAGAACTATCCCATATTTTTTCATTGTTCTTTTTCGCTTTTCGAGTGGTGAGAATTATTCCTGTTATTGCACTTAATAGAGCAATTAATCCTAGAACAAGCATGCAAGTCCAAAATACCCAACCATGAAAAATGTATAATTTACCATCACTGTAGGTATCAACTAACCAAAAAGCGATACCAGCACCAACTAAAGCATAAATACCTGCCAAAATTCCGGATAAACCACTTAGTGAAATAAAGCGCGAAGATTTATTCATTAAATTTTTAATCTCGCTAATGTCTTTTAAATAATCTTCGTTGCTCATATAAAAAGTACTTTGAAATACAAAGTAAATAAATTTATTTCGTTCGAGCAAAACTATTTTAGAAGATATTAACTAATTTTAGGTCATATCATTAAAAATCATGTTATGGGATTACTTTTTGCAATAGCTAACATCAGTGGTGGCATTTTACTTGGTTTAGCAACATTAGATAAGTGGGACGGAGATAGCAACTTTTTTAATAAAATTGCTGGTGTTTTAGCACCTTTTCAAACAGCTATAGGACTTGCATTAGTCATTCTTGGAATACTAAATTTTAAATTAATCGTTATTGTGAGTATTCTAGGAGGTATACTATTATTAACCCATGTTTTTGGTAAAGTGCCTGCATTGGAAACCAGTTTGAGAAAACTGTCTGCAGCACTGATGCCATTTAAAGCAATTATTGGTATTGCACTTTTGGTATTAGGTGTCTTGGCGCTCTTTTAACGTATCTTAAAAGACAGACATGCTTTACGATCATCAAAAATGATGAGTTCTCTGCCGTTTCCTGAGCTATAAGGGATTTTAGCAACAAAGAATTTTCCTTTTCTTTCAAATTGAATAGGTTCAATAAAGTTGCTTTTTTCAGGAAAGATGTAGTCGTATGTTTTCGCTTCATCTATACTCTCAAAGGAAATCTCTATGAATTTGCCAGATTTTTTACTGCCTTTCATTTCAGATAATACTAATCCAGAATCATAGTAGCCATGATGTATGATTGGTGCATAAAAGAATGCCAGTTTAGAAACAGGTTCGTCAATGAGTTGCCATTTCTTATCACTCGGAAAATGACTCCATATCATATCTTCAGGATTGGTTAAAAAGTAGGCATCATCAAATTCAAAATGTCCAGGATTTCCATATTCATTTCCTGTAGACCAAGTGGCATCCATGAGTTGCCATTTGTTGTCTAAGTATACTGCATTCCATGCATGATTATCTTGGTGGTTAACCCTACCAATTTCTTTAATTTCTGTTTTGGCATAGCCATCAACAACTTCACAATTAATATTAAGGTTTCTAAGGGTAAACTTTAATAACTGTGAATAGCCTTCACATACTGCAGACTTATTTTTTAAAACGTCTTCAGCGTATGTCATCTGTATTTGAAGTAATTCTGCCTCTGTTTCATAACTATAACCTGAGTTTCTCACACTATAAAAGCTCTCAAAATCATAACTAATATTATTTGAAACCCAATAGTAAGCTGCGCGAGTTTTGTCAAGATCTGTTTTAAAATCAAGACTGATTCTGTCTGAAAAACTCTCAATAGATTTGAAACTTTTAGGATAGTTGTCAACTATAGAATCTACACGTTTGTAGTCTTGAGCATTAATAGTATACACTAACAATAAAAGGCCGAATGCAAGTAAGAATCTTTTCATAATTACTAAATTAGACAAAAATTATTCCAAAAATTGAATCCAGCAGAAGCATACATTCTAAAACAAGAAGAACCCTTTAAATCTATAATGTTGCAACTACAAGCAATTATAGAAGCAGTTGTGCCTGATGCTGAAATGTTATATAAATGGCGAATTCCGTTTTACTATGCGAATGATAAGCCATTATGTTTTTTAAATCAGTCTAAAGATTATGTAGATGTTGGTTTTTGGCATAGAGACAAACTCACAGAATACACCGAATATTTTGTGACTACTAACAGAAAAACAGTAACATCTTTAAGATATAAATCTGTTGACGATATTAAAGACGAAGTGTTAGTCTATGTATTACGAAAACAACTCGAAATAGACGTTAATCCTTTCAAATTAATCGCGAAGCCAAGATTTTCTAAAACGAAGAAATAGTTTTTCTAATAGCTACTAAATTGCTAAGTAAGCCTTCCAGATTGTCAAGATGAAGCATATTTGCACCATCACTTTTTGCATTTGCTGGATCAAAATGTGTTTCAATGAATAAGCCATCTACATTATTTACAACACCAGCACGAGCAATAGTTTCAATCATAT